>JAIOHM010000039.1 GCA_019912965.1 Anaerolineae bacterium | reverse complement strand
TGGCGCTAACGGTTTTAGGGGAAGCGGATGGGGGAGATAATTGGGGGATGGTAAGGATTCGGTATGGGGGACAAACGGAAAATATACTCGTGCAAGTGGTGAGTGCCGAGGTATGAGGTATGAGTAAGAACCGAACCTATTTGAGATGGCGCTCGAAGAAGAGTTCCTTCAAGCCTTCGTGCCACGCTTCGTTGTAAAGCACAAAACCAAATTTTTTATACAGATGACACGCCGCATCCAATCCGGCAAAGGTCTTTAAGTTGACGCGCTTGAACTGCTTCTCATCACAAAAATCCATCGCAATCTGCATTAATTTATTGCCGATGCCCTGCCCACGCAAGGTGTCGCCAACAATGAAATAGCGCAGACGGGCTTCGCCAGCTTCTGCAATTGAGCCATCAATGATGATTGAAGCGACGACCTGCTGTGCTTGGCTGACTGTCCAGATACCGTCGCGCTGGGGATCATAACGCTGTAAAAAGGTGGCGATGTCGTGGGCAACAGATGCCTCCAAATTAAGTCCCAATCCCCAGTTCTGATGGTAATAATGGGCGTGCAAGCGGGTAATGTCACCGATCATGCCCACCACATAACCCCGTACAATATCCAAATCTGTCATTCAGAATGATCTTTGTTTTCAATCGGGCGCATGTACTACACCATACCACTGTTTTAGTGGATTGCTTTAGGGAACATACTTTCGGCTAAAATAGTCGTCTGTTCCTGTATCCAAGAGAGACGATAACATGCAGATATGGATTGCAGCGGCAATCGTGATTGCTACGTATGCCGGGATTGCAGTTGGGTTCGTGCCGGGGTTACGGATGAACCGGGCGACGATTGCGCTGGTTGGGGCGGTGGCGTTGGTGGCTGCTGGTGCAATTTCGGAACATGACGCGCTGGCGGCGATTGACATGGGCACGATTCTGCTGCTGGGCGCGATGATGGTCATCAACGTAAATTTGCGGATGGCCGGATTCTTCCGGTTTGTGACCAGCCGGACGCTGCGCTTGGCAAAAACGCCTCATGCACTGCTGGCACTGGTCATTTTCTCGGCGGGCGTCCTTTCGGCTATTTTCCTGAACGATACGATTTGCCTGATGCTGACGGCTCTGGTGGTGGATGTTACGCTGCGGTTGAAGCGCGACCCCCTGCCCTACCTGATTGGTCTAGCGACGGCGACCAACGTGGGATCGGTAGCGACGATTACGGGCAATCCACAAAATATCATCATCGGGCAGAGCAGCAAGATTCCGTATCTGACATTTATGGCACATCTCGGCCCGGTGGCGCTGATCGGGTTGGTGATCTGCTGGGCGGTGATCGTGGTCGTTTATCGACAGAAATTCCGGGGCAAACTGCCTGATGCCGAACTGCCCCCACCCCGCCCATATACCCCGCTACTGGCGCGGACGGGGTTGGTGGTGCTGGGTTTGCTGATCGCATTCCTGATGGGCGCACCGATTGTGACGGCAGCGTGCATCGCGGCGGGGGCGCTGTTGATTTCGCGTTTGCGACCGGGACGACTGCTGGCGCTAGATTGGGAACTGCTGGCACTTTTCGCCGGATTATTTGTGGTTACCGGAGCTATCGAAACGACGGGAATCAGCGAGGCAATATTTGAACAAACGGCATCGTTGATTCGGGGCGGGATTTTGTCGTTGAGTCTTTCGACGGCGGTATTGAGCAATGTGGTTTCGAATGTTCCGGCGGTGCTACTGCTGCGACCAGAGGTGGGGACACTGCCGAACGCGCAGCAGGCATGGCTGACGCTGGCAATGGCTTCAACATTAGCTGGAAACTTCACGTTATTGGGGTCGGCGGCGACGCTGATTGTGGCAGAAATCGCGGCGGTGAAAGGGGTCAAGCTGGGGTTTATGGCATTTTTGCGGGCGGGTGTGCCGATCACGATTTTGACGCTGATCGTGGGTATGGTATGGATAAGCGTGACGGGGTAACTAAACAGCCAAGAGAGAAGAGAGAAAAGAAAGAGATTGAACCACAGAGAACACCGAGGACACAGAGTGTATGATTCTTCTCATACACCCAGTTCAAAGGACGACAGTTTTAAGGGTAGGGTAGAAATATGGTATTTACCCACCCCCAACCCCTCCCCGCACGCGAGGAGGGGAGTCCGTATCCTGCTGATTCCGGCTCGAAAAATGGCTTTACATTAAAAGTGTCGTCCAGTGAATACACCCAGAGGGGGGATAAAGGGGTTGGCTTTATCCCCAACGAAATTTATTTGAGGGGTTCGGGGTCATCGAAGTGGGCATGAACATCAACTATGGGCATCTCATCATGGGTTGTGCGGACGGGGATATGGTCGGCGCATTCGCCTACCTGTTCACACCACCATTCGCGTTCATCCCACGCAGGCCCCCACGCACCTGTATTCGGATACTCTGCCAGCCACCACGATTGACAGGCTTCGCTGCAAAAATCACGCCGAGGAGACTGCTTTACTTCTTTTTGAACCACCTTCTGATTAAAGGGGGTGATGTGAAGGTGATAATCAAAGTCAATCGGCGTACCGCAACCATCGCAGACAACCGTCTCAACCAGTTTGATACTCATAAAAGCCTCCCTTTTATCTTCAGTAAAGGCGGAGTATTGGGGGTTGAACAGTGTCAATCATCCGGTTTGGAGGAGCAAGTTGTAATGGTCGCGCACAATATCAGCCGCCGGAAACTGTAGCGAGGACACGCTGGATTTTGAGCGCCAGATGCAGAATCAGGCGGTTATCGGCATCGTCCAGATTCATCTGGGTAAGTTCTGAAATCCGTTCGAGGCGATAGACCAGTGTGTTGCGGTGAACATCCAAATCGGCGGCGGCTTTGGCGAGATTGCCGTTAGCCTCGAAAAAGCCGTTCAAAGTGCGGATAAGGTCGCCTTGCTTGCGTTCGTCATGTTCAGCCAGCAGGCCAAGTGTGTCTTTGTAAAAGCGGCGCAGATGGTCAAGGTTGCGTTCCTTCAGCGCAAGGAGCAATTGAAATAGTTTCAAATCGCCATAGAAGGTGGTGTTTTCGCGGTCGCCCAATTCGTTGGCAATGCTCACGGCGTCTTTGGCTTCACGGTAGGATTCGCGCAGGCCAGCCAAGTTAGCAACCGGGCGGCTGATGCCTGATCCGACGAGGCCGCTGGGGGTGCGGGCGGCAAGCTGTTCGCGGACTTCTTCAACGAGACGGCGAACTCGCACCGTTTGGGTGGCATTTTCCAGCGGATAGAGGGCAACGATCACATCTACATACTGCCCAACCGCGCCGTTTACCTGACGCCGAATCATGTCATCCCGAACTAAAGAAATCAGCGATTCGAGCGGGAGCGCTGCACCAGATTTGGTTGAAGCACGGAAAACGGCCACCATGTAGCTGCATGAAATATCGAAGCCTGCCTGCTGGGCGCGAGTGGTGAGCAAGTCATCATCCGCGGGTGTGCCACTCAGCCACATTTGAACCCAATCGCCACGCGCCTGCTCCACCGCAAAGGCGATAGCACGGTTTTTGGCGAGTTCGATGGCGCAGACTTCGGCACCATAGGTCAATACCAGACGTTCAAAATCATCCAGCGGCACGGTTTTATCAACCAGCGACAGATAACCCGCGACACGCTTCTCGACCTTCAGAACCGTGGTATAGCCAAGCGGACTGGAAACAATCGCGCCTTCAACATCCGAGGCTTCACGCTCCAACCAATTCTGGAAGGCGCCATAGGGCAAACTTTGTAATAAGGCGCGGCCTGTCGTCCCAGTACGGCGAGCAACATTGGGGTAAACCTGCGCCATGAGTACGCCCGCATCGTCGTGGATAACAACCGGTTTAGCAGTGGCGCGGGCGAGGATTTGCAACAGGCTGTTCAAGTCGCGGTTTTCGGCGGCGAGGCGCGTCAACTGACGCTGAATTTCCATCGCGCGCTGATTAAGCTGGGCGGTGTGGTTGACGATTAAAGTATTGACAGCGCGCTCGATGCGGGTAAGGTTGCTATCATCTGGGAGGGCAAGCAGACTAACCTGTGCATCATTGGCAATCGCAATGGCGGTATCCGAGATGGCTTCTACGGCAGCGACCGCCCGAACACCAACCTGTGCCAGACTTTGTACAACTTCGCCAAGTGTGATGCGGCTGTTGTAACTCTGGAGAATATCCATCGAAACAAGCGCCAGTTCACCGCCATAAATATCGGGGAAAGCAGGCGGTTGGGCACGGACTGTCACCGACCAATTGATCGTAGTTTCAGCAGAACCTGCCACAAGGGTTGTTCCCAGTGGCAATGCAAATTGTAGAAGGGCTTGCAGCGTCGTTGTATTGTTTTCGGTCATCCAAACCACCCTGTTCCTAATTCACTGATTGTAATCAGCTTCACATACAAGCACGATAACTGTTTTGAACAATGAAGCGGGTGAAGTTTTGGTTATTTTACCTAAACATTGGCTATATCTCTACAAAGAGAGTGGCAAATTGCCTGTGTACTTAGACCAATCCGGCGCTTTAGGGTGTGAGATTTGTACAATGAAATTAAAAGGGCGGGTTTGAAAGCCCGCCCATCATATTTGGGGTTACGCACTATCGGGCACGTTTGACACCCAACGAGAGGGTTTCGCCATCGAAGGCAAAGTCCTGCTTATGGAAGCCGTCGTTTGGCTCGTGCGATTCGAGCGATGTGCCGAGCGTTTCGGTACGGATATAGTCGGCAAACTGGTTGATGGCTTTGCCCAAGCGTTCGCTGGCGACATAGCGGATGGCGATGTTATCGTCGATGTTAAAATCGGCATCCTTCCGCATCGTCTGGACACGGCGAACAACCTCGCGGGCAAGCCCTTCCATCACCAGTTCTTCAGTGAGGCGGGTATCCAGCGCGGCCAAGTAGCCACCCTCTTCGGCAATCGCAAAACCTTCGGCAGACTGCTGCTTGACTTCGACTTCTTCCGGCATCACCTCAACAGGTTGACCGTTCACTTCCAGTGATACGTTTTCGCCACGCAACAGGGTTTGTGCCCAAATGCGTACATCAGCATTCGCGCCTTCACGCAACGCCTTCTGCACCAGCGGGAAATCCTTGCCGAGCTTCTTGCCGAGTTTGGCGGGCAGCGGGTTGAGGACATAAGCCACAACATCCCCTGCTCCATCCAATACACTGACCTGCTTAACATTCAGTTCGCTCTGGATGAGCGCAGACAGGCTGCGGACAGAATCAGCTTCGTCTTTGGTACGGGCGACGAACTGTGCGCTGGCAAGGGGCTGACGCACACGGATGTTGACACTTTCGCGGGCGGCACGTCCGAGGCTAACCAAGCGTTCGACGGTCTGCATATCCTGAATTTTCTGCATGTCGATGAGCGCGGGATTGTATTCCGGCCACATCGCCAGATGCACACTCTCCGGCGCATCAGCATTCATATCAGCAACCAGATTGCGATACAGCGATTCACCCAAGAATGGCATAGCTGGCGCGATCAGTTTGGAAAGCGTCGTCAGGCATTCGTAGAGTGTGGCATACGCGCCGAGTTTGTCGTCGTCACTTTCGCTTTTCCAGAAGCGACGGCGACTCAGGCGGACATACCAATTGCTCAGGCTTTCGACAAAGGCCTGAATCGGGCGGGTGGCGTTGGTGACATCGTAGGTCTCGTAAGCCTCGGTGACTCGTTTGGTCAGGTTATGCAATTCCGCCAGCACCCACTGGTCAAGTGCATCGCGCTTTTCGACGGGCGGCTGCGGGCTATCCGGAGTCCATTTATCCAGATTGGCATAGGTGACGAAGAAGCTGTAGGTATTCCAGAGCGTGCTCCAGAAACGGGTGATGACTTCGCCCACCAGATCAACTGAGAAGCGGCGCGGTTCGCCGGGCGGGCCGGAGGTATAGAGATACCAGCGGAAAGCATCGGCACCATGCGCGTTCAGGACTTCCCACGGATCAACAATGTTGCCCTTGCTCTTGGACATCTTCCGGCCATCGCCATCCAAGATATGACCGAGGCAGATGACGTTCTTGTAGGAGACGCTATCAAACAACAGGGTGCTGATGGCGTGCAGGCTGTAAAACCAACCGCGCGTCTGGTCAACGGCTTCGCAGATATAATCCGCCGGGAACTGCTGCTCGAACATTTCGCGGTTTTTATGGGGGTAGCCCCACTGTGCCAATGGCATCGCGCCACTGTCGAACCATACGTCGATCAGTTCCGGCACACGGCGCATCGTCCCGCCTGTCCCTTTGGGATTCGGGAAGGTGATTTCGTCCACATACGGACGGTGCAAATCCAATTCAGAAAGATCGCGTCCGGTAAGCTGGCTGAGTTCGCCTACGCTACCGATACACAAGGTTTCACCAGTTTGATCATCCACCCAGACAGGCAGCGGTGTGCCCCAGAAACGTTCACGCCCTAAAGCCCAATCCTTGACATCATTCAACCAGTTACCAAAACGACCATCGCGGATGTGTTCTGGCACCCAGTTGATGGTCTGGTTCTGTGCGACCAACTGATCACGATGGGCAGTCGTGCGGATGAACCACGTTTCGCGGGCGAAGTACATCAAGGGTGTTCCACAGCGCCAGCAGAATGGGTAATCGTGGGTATAATGTCCGGCTTTGTAGAGCAGGCCACGTTCCTTCAAATCACGTGTGATTTCCGGGTCAGCCTCTTTGAACCAGACACCCCGGAATTTGGTCACGGCGTCAATGAAATTACCATCCGCCCCGACTGTGCGAAGGACAGGCAAACCGTATTTTTCGCCTGTGGTCAAGTCGTCCGCGCCGAAAGCTGGGGCGATATGCACGATACCTGAACCGTCCTCGGTGCTGACAAAATCACCCGTGACGACATAGGCATAGTCTTTCTCGACAGGCAGGAAGGTATACAGTGGGTTATAGTGCTGCCCAACTAAATCCTTACCTTTGAAGCGTTTGACGATCTTGTACTGGTCACGATTGACCAACACTTTATCAACCAGCGCAGCGGCAAGGATGAGATTTTCTGTGCCTTCGCCATCCAGCGCAGGCCCTTCGACCTGTACATAATCAATATCTGCACCTACGGCCAGCGCGACATTACCGGGTAACGTCCAAGGAGTGGTTGTCCAGACGAGGAAGTAAACACCGGGTTTATCTCGCAAGGGGAAGCGGACGAAAACGCTGGGGTCTTCGACTTCTTCGTAACCCTGCGCCAATTCATGGCTGCTCAAGGGTGTGCCGCAGCGGGTGCAATAAGGCACGACTTTATAACCCTGAAAGAGAAGATTCTTCTCCCAGAATTGTTTCAGAATCCACCAAACACTTTGGATATAGTCATTACTGAAGGTGATGTAAGCATTATCCAGATCGACCCAAAAGCCGATACGTTCGGTCAGCTTTTCCCAATCGGAGAGATAGCGCAGCACACTGGAACGGCATTTCTCGTTGAAGGCGGCGATGCCGTATTCCTCGACTTCGTGCTTATGCTTCAGGCCGAGTTCTTTTTCGACCTCAATTTCTACCGGAAGGCCGTGTGTATCCCAACCGCCGGAGCGCAAACAGTAATAACCGCGCATGACCTTATAGCGGGGGAACATGTCTTTGAAAGCGCGCGCAAGAACATGATGGCTACCGGGCTTGCCGTTAGCCGTCGGTGGGCCTTCGTAGAAAACGAAGTTTGGGCCACCTTCACGCTCCTGCATAGTGCGCTGGAAAATTTTCTTTTCACGCCAGAAATTTAACTGGTCACGTTCCAGTTTCTGGACATCGATTCTGGCATTGACTGCCTTAAACATGGATGACTCCTGTGTCTGATACGGATAGCGTTAGATAGACGAAAACGGCACAGTTACGAACGCTGTATTCGTACATCACAGGAAATCAGCCGCGACGTGAGCAATTCCTGCATCACGGTCACGGTCACACCTCCTGAATAGCGATTAGCTGTTAGCGGTCGGCCATCAGCTAAAGGCAGGCTTCATCGATTTGTATGGAAATACAGGATTATTATGACTTAGATTAGACGATAAGGGTAGGGAAAACTTACGTCATCACCTACCCATAAATCGTTATTCCAGTTCAGGCCGGGGTGGAACTTCGCCCGTCCAGAAAATTTCGCGGGTCACACGGAATTGAGTCTTTTCCTGTTCGTTCGGGCCATAAGCAATATTCACCTGCCAGCCCTGTGCGAATATGGAAAACTTCGACTCACCGTAGCAACGACCGATATGCTGCCCCGCAACAAAGTCTCCGGGAAGACTGGTCTGGGACGTATTTTCGCCCCCACAGGAGACCGGGGCAAGGCGACAAGTTGCACCATTGTCCTGATAGTAGCGAATCAGTTCACAGGCACTCAAAACCGATGTGTAGAGCCAATCATCTACACCGTAGTCGGTACTGGTGTGCGAAACCACACGCCAAATATCAGGCACAGGTGGAGCAGGCGGAAAGGCTATTGCATAGAGTACACCAATAACCTGCACACCGATGGCCAACGCTACTACAATTGTGACGCCACCCAGCAGTAACCATACCCAGGATAGTGGACGCCTAGCGTCCTCCGGTGGTTGATCAAGGCTGCCAGTATTGTTCATATTCGACAACGATCATCCCTTGTGTATTGGTGGCAGCGATACCGGGTTGGATATTTACGCGGGTGTATTGCGTAATCTGGAAACCGGAACGATCAAACATGCAGCTAAATTGATAGGGGGCAACATTCGAATCACCGCGATCAAATTCAGCAAAGTTGCCGACCGACGGAACCCGGACGCAGTTTTCGCCGCTCCCACCGTTCAACTCATTCATCTTTCCCTGATAATACTGAGCGACTTCCTCGGCAGTTGCGCCTGTGACCTGATAATAAACGCTTCGAGCAGATTTTGAACGAGCCACTTCTGACCAGAGTGTTGCACCGGGATAGGGTTCAATCTGGAATGGAACCTGATGCGAGGCGCGATCCAGGAAAAAGATAACAACCCCGCCTGCAACGAAGATCAAGCCCAAAATAGCGGCAATCGTGCCTACGCGAATAACTGAAATGTTTCCATCTCGACCGAGAATACTCATTGTGCCTCCAGCAGCGTTTGCATGTCCTGAACATCAGCGACGAGTGACTGTCCATATGGTGTGTGCTGGAATCGCTTTAGCGTTGCGCGCCAATAGGGCAATCCTGCCTCGATCAGCGGACGCAAAGGCCTTCCCCCTGCTCCCACACGGTACAGTAGGTACTCCGTCATCAAAGCGCGGAAGGATTCCTGTTCGATCTGATGCACCATTTCGAGCGCCATACGGGCATCGTCAAGATTGCCCATGCGGTACAAACTTTCGCCCAAATCCAGACGCACAATGGGTGGCGCACCAGCTTCCAACGCCTGTGTGATCGCTTCCGCCGCTTCAGCGTAGCGACCCATTACAAGCAGTGTACGCCCAAAACCATAGAGAGAAAAGTGGTCAAATGGTCGGATTTCTATAGCTTTTTTGACAACTCTTTCACTTTCCTCAAGCATTCCTAACTGTCGGTAGGTGTTTGCCAGCAAGGTAAGCGCGCTCACATCGGCTTTATCAGCAGCTTGCAGTTCCTCTAAAAGCTGCCTTGCACCCTCGAAATCTTCGGCCAAATAACGGCGTTGTGCCTGCGTGTATGGTGTAACCATTCCACGATTAGCCCACATGAAAATGATCTGTGTTCCAAATAACAAACCCAAGAAGCCAATCAAAGCTGGCTGACGTAAGGTGAGTGGGCCATAGACCAGCGCAAAAAATGTTATGACCAACAAGGCCAATGCAACCAGCAATGCAATTTGCGAAGAGCGATCCCAACTGCGGAAGCTGCGAATCAGATAGGAAGTTATACGACCCATAGAAGCCTTCAGTTTTCAGCTTTCAGCCATGCACCGTAAGCCGTCAGCGATTATTTATTACGGAATATTCGGGCAGACTAGCCGAGGTTGGCGGCGTCGGCATCGGCCAGCGCGCGCTGGATGGCATTCACTTCGTAGCTTAAGGCCTGCCCATAGGCTGTGCCTTCCAGAGCGTTTAAACCGGACTGCCAGATGGTAAGACCATCACGGGCACTCATCATACGGGCGGTGGCGCTAACAGCAGCTTTGGTATCACCAGCAATCTGGTATGCCTGAGCAAGATGGAAATAGACACGGACGCCGTACATGGCAGGCATGGCATACTCAGCAGCATGTTTAAAGGACTCCAGCGCAGCCCATTTATCCCCAGCAAAATATTGAACGAAACCGAGTTCCGCCCAAACAACTGGTTGTTCCGGTTCGAGTTCAGCCGCCAACATCAGCGCACGAGCCGCTTCGTCATAGGCAGCCTGTAAACGATAACCATTTGCCAATGTGATGTATGAGCCGGGGTCATCGGGGAAAAGGCGGACGGCGCGATCCGCGGTGGCCTGCGCTTTACCCAACTGTCCCGCATAGGCATAGGCACTGGTGAGAAGCATCAACACTTCGGCGGTTTCCTTGCCTTCGCGGATGGATTTTTCGAGCAGTGGAATGGCTTCACGAAAACGGAAGGCTTCGATCAAGCGGTAAGCATCACCATAACCTGTTCCCTGTTCGCGGGACTGGCGGGCGAGCAACCAACCGACCAGCGTAAACCAGAGAAAGAACATCACGGCAGCGAGACACAATCCCGCTAATGCTACCTGTACAGCCAGTGAAAGCGATGCATTCGCCTCACGCGCTGAAAATAACTCGGCCAGCAAACCACCAACGAAAATCAGACCACCTGCCAATGCCAATGCAGGCGAGAGATAAATAACCAAAACACGGAGACGACCACTCATCATTTTCACTTAATATATGCCAAATCGTCAGCAGATAATTCGCCAGTTGACAGGCCAAGAGCGGCTTCAATATCTTCGCCCAACACGTCGCGCAAGGTTTCGGCCTGATCGCTTTTAAGAATAGTCTGCCATTCTTCCAGACCACTTGCATGATTTTTAACGGCATCTACATGTCGATGTGATTCGACACTATTCCTCAAACGGCTGTAAGCACGAGCAAGGTAGAGGTGGATCAGCAAACGGTGACGAGCATCCTTCACCTTGAGCGCCAACGCCTTTTCAAGATGAGCAATGGCCGCTTCGGACTGATGTAACCGATCTTCAATCATGCCAAGATTATAGTATGTGACCCAATCATCCGGGGCAAGCTGGTTTGCTTTACGGGCAGCTTCGTGTGCCAAATCGTACTGGCGACTTTGCAAATAAACTTCAGCCAGTCCATTGTAAGCCAACGGCGAGTCTGGTGTTAGTTCAGCCATTTTCTGATAATCGCGGGCAGCCTGTTTGAGCTTCCCCCAAAGGCGGTAAATTTCGGCACGAAAGCGATAGTGATTAGGCTCGTTTGGGTCAGCCTTGATGACTCCATCCATGATTTTGGCAGCCTGTTCGTACTGATTCTTTCGCAGGAGTTTGACAGCATCCCGATATTCGATGGGCATTTTGCTGCGGGTGAGCATCAACCCGGCAATGACCCAACCAACGCCAAGACCCATCACCAAAACTCCTACTGGCGAATTAACAATCAAACCGAGGAAAACAGCAATGGCAGCCGGGAGGAGAAGTGCCAACCAACGACCACGATCTTCCGGGGCGAGACGACTGGCAATCATGATGAGCACACCCACCACGAAAATAATCACCAAGCCCGATTGAACCGGACGTACCCATGTGTACTGATCGACAATGCTGTTCAGGATGAGACTAACAAGACCCGTCAAGGCGAACCAGGCTATAAAGACCTGCGTCAGGGTTGGGCCGAGGAAAATTTGGATTCGTTTAATCATGAGGTGACTGCTGGTTATTGGTTGTTAGTTGTTGGCAGGTAATCATCAATACCACAGAGTCGATACCCTATTCGATTTTGACGTAAATGCGTTTGTTGATGCTGCCCTTGCTTTGATAGTCAGAAATGCGAATATGACCCACTTCGCGGGTATTGGCAACATGCGTGCCACCGTCGGCCTGCAAATCCAAGCCAACGATTTCGACTGTTCGGACTTCGGGTATACCTTCGGGCAGCAGGTTAATTTTGGTGCGTATCAAATCAGGAATCTGGAAGGCTTCTTCACGCGGGAGAATTTTCACACGGATGTCGCGGGCGGCTGCGATTTCGGCATTGATGTGCTCTTCGATTTCCACAATGAGTTCTTTTTGCATCCGTTCGAACTCGAAATCCATGCGACCACTGAGCGGCTCCATGTTGCCACCTGTCACACTCGCGCCATAGTCACGCCAAACAACGCCACATAAGATATGCATAGCGGTATGTGTTCGCATCAACTGGTAACGTCGTTCCCAATCCAATACACCATGCACCAGCGTCACTGGAGGCGGCAGTTCACCATCAATAATATGGAGGTTGCCGCGCACGACTTTAGAGACATTATAGGTTTTGTCCCCAATAATCAGATATCCCACGTCGTTAGGCTGCCCACCGCCACCGGGATAAAAAGCAGTACGGTCAAGGAAAACACCGTTTTGGTCAGTATCAATTCCCGTTATGGCTGCCGCGAATTCACGTATGTAGCTATCCATCTGATAGAGTAATTCAGTCACCGTTTGCCTCCACCTGCGCGTGCATTCGTACCATTACTTCGCGACCCCCTACCGAACGCCAAAAAGCCTGTCCGGGTGTATTGCGAGCAGCTACGTGCCAGTCAAAATGCTGGACACCCTGCTCCCGAAACCAAGACTTGAGCGCTTCGACCAATGCCCGCCCTACCCCATGACGCCGGACATCCGGTTCGACATAAATATCAGCCAGAAAACCACCGGGACGCTGGTCAAAAATATCTGGCATCAGGTCAACCACCATGCCGAGAATATAACCCACGACCTGACCATCCACCTCGGCCATCAAGCTGCACATAAAGGGGTCATCCAAGCGTTCCAGCAAACGTCTGACATACCGATGTTCGCCACCGGATGCCGCACCGGGCAAATCCGGGTCAAGCATCTGATGATAAGCAACCAGCGCCAACCACATTTCTGCAATGGTATCCGCATCATCCTGCGTTGCACGCCGAATTACAATTTCAGCCACATTACATCCACCCAATCTACGGCACGCTGTGCCCGCCAAAATGCCTGCTCAACGGCAACGCTGGCGGGAACCTGGGCCATTACCTGCTCAATGCCACATTCCAAGAACCATTTTCGCATTACATCCAACAGCAACCGTCCAACACCACCGCCCGGACGATGAGCATCAACTGTCAAATCGGTAATAAAACCGATACTTTCTGGCAGCAAGCCGGGAGGTGAAGCCTGTATCCTACCGACGATATAACCCAACACCTCATCATCTACATCAGCGACGAAAACGGCACACTGTTGATCCAAGAGCCAACCTGCCGCTGCCAATTTCCAACGCGACTCGGCATCCGGGGCAAGCATCACATGGCGGTCTAACTGCTGGTGTATGACCATTTTCTCATGCCAGAGGCGGGAGAGGTCAGGAAGGTCGCTGGTGGTGGCGGCGCGGATGCGAACGGCTTGCATAAATTCTCACTTCTTATCGAAGAATGAGGATAGCACCGAGATTTATGCAAAGCAAGATACAGCGATTTAGCCACACGAGACACAAGTCGCGTGTAGAATAAAAACCATGATGGAGACAACCGACATTTCGATACCGGATTTACCGGACTGGATGCGACAGGCGAGACGTGGGATCGACTGGGGTCTGCTGCTGACGATTGCCCTGTGCCTGATCGCTGGATGGTCTTTTCTCTTTAACCCGGAACTGCCGCATACGAACGCCAGCGAGAATTATGTCTATCGAACTGATGATTACGCCACCAGCATTCTGGAAGGTTGGCTGTATCCACGCTGGTCACCTAATGCATTGGGTGGATATGGTGCACCAATTCCACATTATTATCCGCCGGGAGCAACTTATTTCGCGGCAATTCTGCATGTGCTGTTCACCGGGGAAGCAGTTGTCGCGGTGCGATTGGCCTATATCATCGGATTAGTCATCGCAGGTGTGTTCACATATAGTCTGGTTGCACAGCGAACAGGATCAACAGCGGGCGTGCTGGCCGCAATGTTGTATATTTACAGTCCGTATGTAGGGCTGGTTGTGCCACATGTACTGGGCGATTTACCGGGACTGATCGCACTGGCGTTACTTCCAGTACTATTATGGAGTCTTGACCGCCTGCTGATGTGGAATCACCCGGCGGATGTATTATTTGTCACCCTGACGAGCGCCAGTTTATGGCTGACCCATCCGCCTGTTATGGTGATGGGGCTGTTCCTTTGTGCCGTCCTTATTATCTGGAATCGGCAATTCGATAAACGGCATATTCGCTGGCATCTCGTCATCATCGGGCTGCTTTTGGGCGTGGGCTGCGCCGGATTTTATTGGATACCCGCATGGCTGGAACAAGGTGATATTCAGTGGCAAACCGTTACAACCATCTCTCTGCCGAAACTGAGTTTAAACGAACTCTTCACTCCACTTCAACAACTCGACACCAATGAAATGGTGGCTTCGCCGCAGTTCACATTAGGCATCATCAGTTTGGTGTTCGCAATTGGCAGCGTTGGGTATATGCTGCGTTACCATCTGAAGATCAACTTTCAGATATTTTTTCTGGTTTTTGGCGCAGTTTTAACGTTGGTTGCAGCCTTGATATTTCCAACAGAAATCTGGCTACTGGGTGTCGTCATGTTGTGTCTGGCAATTGGCGGCAGTCAGATTATGGCAATTCGTTTTCATCTGCCGAGACGCTGGCGGCGGTTGGTGCTACCCGCCCTGATGATTGTCATCTGGATCAGCGCCTCACCTGTATGGCTTGTGCCTCAAGCAACAGAAGCCTTTGGAGGTACAGATGCGGCGGTACAGGTTCAATATGAACAACGCGGTTATGGAGTCGCAGTGTTACCTCAGGGAATGCTCTTGCCTTCTCCACTACGCGAAAATATACCGCTCAACCGCTTTCTAATAGACAGTTTTCAATCCAGAAGTATCAATAAACTGGCACCAGGACAAGTCACACCCAATGTACAAATCAGTCCATTAATCCATTTCACGCATGGAGATCGCTTCTTGCTGCGACGGGTGGCGACTCCCGCCACACTTCATATCCTCACTTCGTATTTTCCCGGTTGGACAGCCAGCATTAACAGCCGCCCCGTTCCTCTATCACAAGACCCAGCGACTGGCTTAATGGTGGCTGATGTGCCTATTAATCTTACGGGCAACGCGGAACTCTTGATCGCAATGGACACTACACCTCTTCGTACCGGGGCATGGTTGGTCGCCGGGGCATCATTGTTAATCACAGTGATCATTAGCTGGGGACGATGGGGGCAAAAAACAATCATCGCAGAAACGAAACTACTGACGGTTGCTGAAGTGCGGCTGGCAGTTGTACCAGTAGCCTGCTTTGTGGTTATCCTACTGGTTTTTACGCAACCACAATTTCCCCTGTCACTGCGGACACGTCCCGGATCGGGATTAAACGGCAGTGTCATCATTCAAAATCGCACGGATGTCGGATTGGGCATGACGGGATTCCGTTTGGATAGCAATCAGCATCACCCCGGAGAAACGGTTTATTTGACCTTGTATTGGCAGGCGCAACGCTTTCTGACCGAGAATTATCGTGTTCAAGTGAATCTGATCAACAATCGGGATGGGCAGATTGGGGCTGAAGTTCTCCTACGCCATCCCGGCTATTATCCCACGAGCCGCTGGAACACCCGGCAGTATGTGACTGACAGGTATATGCTGGAATTATCGCCATCAACCACAGCAGGCAACTATCAGATTGCGGTCACGGTATATAACACTGCTAACCAACCGCTGACGTTCTTCGACGCTACAGGGCAAACACTGGGCGCAACATTGACGCTGCCAACGCTGGTCAGCATCAACCCTTGAGATTTGCTTGTGTTTAGGGGTAACCATTTGTAGAATATGCGGGTTACACACATTACTTAAGGAGCAATAAAACTTATGTCCAGCGAACCCGTGGAAGCCATGATCGGCACAGCATGGCGTTATGAACGCGAGGGACAAGCAGATACCTCGATTGCCGAATTCGAGCGTGTTCTGAAGATGGACAGCAACAGTATGGATGGTCATTATGGCATGGGAATGGCGCTGCGACGCGCAGGTAAAAAAGAACAGGCGATTGTTTCATTCCAAAAAGCCCTTGAATTGGTGGAAAACGCACGCGAAAAGCGATTTGGTAAAAGCAATACTATCGATCATGGCACGATTGAAGATGATCGTTACATGATGCTCGCACGCATGATTAAACAGCGCTTGAGCGAATTGCAGAACAGTTAAAATCCGGTGATGAATAAACGTGAACGTCTCACCAAAACTTTCGCAGGCGAAGCCACCGACCGTGTACCGGTTGCGCTATGGCGGCACTGGCCGGGCGATGACCAGCGGTCGGCTGATCTGGCGCGTTCGACGCTGGAGTTCCAAAAGCACTACGACTGGGATTTCGTGAAGATTACGCCTGCGAGCAGTTTTTGTGTAACGGATTACGGTGTGCAAGATGAATGGGAAGGTAGTCTGGAAGGCACTCGCACCATCCTTAAACGGGCCGTCAACCGTTCGCTGGATTGGACGGATTTACGCCCTTTAGAGCCAACGCGCGGTTCCTTAGGGCGGCAGTTGGAATGTATGCGATTGGTCTGCGATGGATTACACACAGACGATGTGCCGATCATCCAGACCATTTTCAGCCCATTGGCACAGGCTAAAAGCATTGCTGGACGCGACATGCTCGTCCGGCATATGCGGACAAACCCAGACCGTTTACACACTGGACTGAATGCCATCACAGAAACCACGCTCCGATTCATCGAAGCCATGAAAAAATATCCGGTTGCGGGCATCTACTATGCCATCCAACAGGCCAGCTACGATGTTCTTTCCGAAGAAGAATATAAGACGTTCGGTTTGCCGTATGATCGCAAGATACTGGAGTCGGTGCCGGATAAGTGGTGGTTCAACATGATTCACCTGCATGGTGATGCACCCATGTTCAAATTGTGCAGTCAGCTAAAGGCGCAGGCCATCAACTGGCATGACCAGGAAACCGAACCGGATTTGATACAGGGTAAACTCCAATTCAAAGGGGCAGTTTGCGGTGGACTTTCGCGCGGGCGACATTTACATCAGGGCACCCCAAGTGCGATTCGAGATCAAGCACGGCTGGCGATGACGCAAACAAATAGCCGCAGTTTCATCCTTTCGACCGGATGTGTGATTATGGCAACAACACCGCTTTCCAACATTCGGGCGGTACGCGACGTTGTAGAAGGCGGGTAGCATGTCGATTCGGGTGATTGCGGGTAGTGCCAAAGGCCGAAAACTCAAGTTGGTTCCGGGGGATAGCACCCGTCCAGTGATGGACAGGGTAAAAGAAGCGCTCTTTAACATCATTGGACGTGATATTTTTGACGCGACATTCCTAGATTTGTTTGCAGGTACTGGCAGCGTGGGCATTGAAGCCCTGAGCCGGGGTGCAAAGCGAGCAGTATTTATTGAACTGGACAAAAAAGCGGTTCAGACCATTCAGGATAATCTGGCAGCCACCCGATTAGCTGACAAGGCAAGTGTCCAGCGAGCTGATGCCATAAACATCCTGAAACAGCCGCCCGCCAATCCCTATGATTTCATTTACGTTGCGCCACCGCAATATAAAGGTATGTGGGTGGATGTTTTACGGATACTGGACGCAACCCCATTATGGGTGGGCCCAGATACCACAATTATTGTCCAGATTGACCCAAAAGAAGAAACGGCGTTGGAATTAACGCATCTGGAAACCGATGACCGCCGCATTTATGGCAATACCCTGCTGTGGTTTTTTCGACCTGTGAGTGGTCAAAAGCCTGAGGAGATGTGATATTGAGCAACATGAACCAACTTGAAGCGATTGCCTCCGAACTGATTAAGACTTTCGAGATCGAAAATCCGCCCGTGCCGATTGAAATTATGCTGCAACGCCCGAAACCGGATATGTGGGATGAGGTCGACATCACGGAACTTTCGGTTGGCTTTTTGAAAACAGGTGGACATTTTTCGCCACGTATGTCGCTGGCGCGTTTGCTGGCGCGGCATATCATCCAGAGCGATTGGGGCGATAAACACGGCCTGCATGAAATCTTTCAGCACGACAAAGGCGAGGAACTGCTGCGAGCATTTGCGCGGATGCTGATTATGCCCGCTGAGATGGTGAAAAAGCTCAGTTCAGGGGCTCGCACCCCGGTTACCATGAGTATGCACTTTGAAGTCCCTGAAGATGATGCTCGGCAACGGTTGCAAGAACTCTCACCACAATAGCCCGATGTTACTCGCCTTTATTCAATTGATTACGCGCTAACTGAAGCGCTTCGTCAACCGAGCGAATCTCACCCGCAACCTGCCCTTCCCGAATCAGGTTGAGTAATTCACCCACCAGAGGGCCGGATTTGATTCCAAGTTTTTTCATGAGTTGAAGACCATCAACCAGAGGTGGCGGTTCAATCAAGGTCTGACGCTTATCATAATAGGCTTCCAGCAACAGACCTATCCGTTCGATAAAATTGATCCAGGCATCCTGTTCGAGTTGCGGGCCGTAAGTCGCCAAAAAATCCGCCAGCGCCAGCAGGCACACATCCACTCCGGTTTCTCCCAACTGCCGCCAGAAGCGATGAATGGCGCGGGGCGTTGGATCAGTTAACAGCAATGGACGCATGTGATTCTGTACAATGGCAACCAACCGTTGACGCTCGGTATTACTCAGACGTAAAGCTACTGCCCGTGCGCTTGCCAATTCTACCCCAACCGACTCATGCCCCAAAAAGCGAACCCGTCCGTCTAGATCCAGCGACTGACTTGCGGGTTTGCCAGCATCGTGAAGAAGCGCCGCCAGCATCAACAACGCGCGGTGTGGACGTTCGTTCGGCCAAGTGGCTTCCAAATGGGCTATCAATTGTTTTCGATAGCGATCAAACTGAATGACCATCGCACCGAAAGCAAAAGAGGCAGCTGTGTTATCTGTGCGTGTGTAGCTGATCGTGGCAAAAATCCCTGTCAGGTATTCAACCACGGCCAAAGTATGCTTCCAAGCATCGAAAATATGGGGCGACGACTGCTGAAGATCGTGCAGCGGGTTCATTTCCGGCAACACTGCATCCAATAGACCAACAGCATCGGCAATCCGCAGTGCAGTGATGGGCTTGGGGAGCGAGAGGATTTTTATGAGTTCGTCCCGCACCCGTTCAGGCGAAACTGCCTTCAACACTGGGACAACTGAACGCAAATCGCGCAGCGTATCTGGCTCGATTCGCAACCCCAACTGGACACTTTGACGAACCGCTCGCAGGGCACGAATCGGGTCATCGGTCAGGGCATCCGGCGCACAGCGGCGAAGTTGTTTCCCGTGAATATCGGCCTCGCCATCCAAAGGATCAATCAGCAAGCCCAAGTCACCCTTGAGATCAACCGCCATCGCATTAATGGTGAAGTCACGGTCGATAAGATCATCCAGCAAGGTTGATGCACGGAAGCGGGCGACATCGAAGACCAATTTACCGTCAGGCGAATCGATCAACGCACGGCCCACATCTCGTTCGGCATCCAGTATAAAAAAATCACCTTTGAAGTGATTAGCAATCTTACGGGCGAGAGCAGCCGCATTTACCGGTGCTGCCAGATCAATATCATGCAATGGACGGTGGAGCATGGCATCCCGCACCGCACCACCAACCACGTAAATCTCCCCCGGCCAATCATGCAGCAAAGCCTGTATATCCAGCAAAATATCCGGCCAGAACAGCGGCCTATGTGGTTGATGAGGAGTCAAATCAGCCATCAGAATGCATCCGGTTTTACAACCCCAATAAATGGTAAATTTCGAAATTTCTCGTCCAGATCAAGCCCATAACCAAAGACGAATTTATTCTCAATCTCGAAGCCGACGTAATCCACTGGGATTTCGACCTGCCGCTTGGTGGGCTTGTTGAGTAATGTACAGAGTTTCAGACTGGCGGGGCGGCGGGCAAGCAACACATCCATCACAAAACGCAAGGTGTGACCACTATCGACAATGTCTTCCACAATCAACACATGACGATCAGTGACATTCGCGGTCAAATCCATGTCGATTCGAACATTGCCGGTCGTTTCCCGTGCACCTTTTCCATAACTGGAAACAGCCAGAAAATCAATCTCGTGTGGAACACTGATATGACGGGTTACATCCACAAGGAACATGACACCCCCTTTGAGGATGCAGATCAGCAACATATCCTCGCAGTCGGCATAATCGACAGAGATTTGTTTGCCCAATTCAGCAACCCGGGTTTGGAGGGTGCGTTCGTCGATCAGCACTTCACCGAGATATTTTTCGTAGGGATACATGGTTTAATTCCTGAAAGCAAGAATATGGCGCATTATAGCATGGGGCAACCGACAAACCGCAGCAAGATTCAGCCTTTTTTCGGGTTTACTCCCATCTATAATGCGTACAGTAATGTAGAATCGATTCACGGCTCTATTTTTGATGTCTGGCAAAGGAAAACGTTATGGTTACGCGCACTGCACAATCCATCAATATTTCGCACCCACGTGACACTGTGCAGGTCATGTTCGATGATGGTCAGGTGCTGGAAGGCACTGTTGGAACCACCATCGAAGAATTTTTAATCGCGGCCAGCGAAATGCGCGGTTTTGACAAAGACCTGATTATGGGTGGTGTGTTGGATGGACGGCTGCGCGAACTGGCTTACCCGGTCATGCGAGATGCCAATATTGCTCCGGTGCTTCTGACCAGCAGTGATGGCGGACGCATTTACCGCCGTTCGCTGGTGATGTTGATGGCAACCGCCGCCGCCGAAATCTGGCCGGGAATAAAGGTGAATGTACGTTATGCCATTCCCGAAGGCGGATTTTATTGCAGGCTGGAAAATCATGCTCCCTTGAATGCGGTTGAACTAGAACAACTCGAAACTCATATGCGGGCGATTGTGGAAAATGATGACGTGATTTCCAAGCGTCTTGTGCCGCTGGATGAGGCAGAAGCACTTTTCACAGACCGGCAGGAAGATGATAAGGTGCGGTTGCTGGAGCAACGTACCCGCAATGAACTGGTGCTGTATGGGCTACGCGGGCGAGAAGATTATTACTACGGATACATGCTGTCTTCTACCCGCTATTTACACACATTTCGGTTAATTGCAGCAAACGGCGGCTTCATCCTGCAATATCCGCGCAAAGAAAATCCTACCGAGCTGGGGCCAATTACGGCCTATAGCAAATTGGGGGCGGTCTTCCGGCAGGCTGATGCATGGCTGGAACGCATGGATGTTGAAGACATCGGACGGCTGAACCAGATTGTTCACGGCGACAAAGTTCACGAGTTGATTCTGGTGGCGGAAGCCCTACATGAGCAGCATATTGCCCAAATCGCGGGTGACATTTATCATCGACATAGTGAAGCAAATGTACAACTGGTCTTGATCGCTGGGCCATCGTCTTCTGGCAAAACAACATTTTCCAAGCGGCTGGCTATCCAACTGCTGGCACATGGTCTGCGCCCGTTCACGCTGGAAATCGACAACTATTTCGTCAACCGGGATATGACACCTCGCGATGAAAACGGCGATTATAACTTCGAGGCATTGAATGCAATCAATCTGCCTCTGTTTAACCAACATTTACTGGGGTTAATGTCAGGCGAGGAAGTACGGCTGCCCAAGTTCGATTTCATCAATGGCAAAAGTATTGAAGGGCGGCAGGCACATCTGACCAAGAATCAGATCATCATTGCCGAGGGGATTCATGGACTAAACCCCAAACTTGTATCCGATGTACCACCCGAACGTATTTACCGTATTTATGTTTCGGCACTGACACAGTTGAACACGGATGCACACAACCGCATTTCGACTACTGATGTGCGCCTGCTGCGGCGCATTGTTCGCGATGCACAACACCGGGGTTACTCTGCCACTGATACCATCAAACGCTGGCCGAGTGTGCGAAAGGGGGAAAAACAGAATATTTTCCCGTATCAAGAGAATGCGGATGCCATGTTCAATTCGGCACTGGTGTATGAATTAGCAGCGCTGCGTCCACTGGCAGAACCTTTGCTGCTGCAAGTTGAACCGGGCACACCGCCCCACATCGAGGCGAACCGCCTGCTGTCTTTCCTGCGCTGGGTACAGGCGCTTTCCGAACAGCAGCAAGATATGATCCCGGATACATCCCTGCTGCGGGAATTCATTGGGGATTCCAGCCTGCACAATTACCATCCCGGTGAAATGGTTGGAGAATAATGTAAATTGTTGCAACGGGTTTGCAATGCTACAATCATTAGAAGTCCGTTTCATTTACGTTATTCCGGGGTTATATGGGTCACAAGTTCGCCATCGATTTTGGGACGACGAACACCGTCATCGCACGTTGGGATGAGGGGGCAAATGCGCCAGAAATCATCTCGATCCCAACTATTTGCACCGACGGCACGGATGGCCGCCCGCCGCTGGTGCCTTCACTTTTGTATGTGCAGGATGGTAAAGCAGAAACCATCACTATTGGTCAGGCCGTGCGAGACAAAGGCTTCGACCTGCAAAAAGATAACCGCCTGTTCCGCAACTTCAAACGCGGCATTGTGTCCTCGCCTTCGCCCGAACCACGCACAATTGACGATGCCCTCTGGGCAGACCGCAACGCCGGACGCGCATTCGTCAAACAGATTATCGATCTGCTGCCACATCCAGATGCAGAAATCGAACAACTGGTATTGACTGCGCCAGTAGCCTCGTTTGAAGGGTATCTATCCTGGCTGAACGGCGTGATTGACGAAATTGCCCCAGAGAAAATCCGCGTGGTAGACGAATCAACAGCAGCGGCGCTGGGCTACACCGTGACCAAACCGGGCGCGGTGGTGCTGGTGTTTGACTTCGGCGGCGGGACACTTGATCTTTCACTGGTACAGCTTCCAGAAAGCCGCGAGAAAACAGGTGGCATTCTGCAAAAACTTCTCAAGAGCAATACCACTCAGCATTCAGCTAAAGTAATCGCCAAAGCCGGGCGTATCATTGGCGGCAGCGATATTGACCAGTGGTTGGTGGCCGAAGTTTTGAAGCGCGCCAACATTTCTACCAAAGATTTGGGCAACGAATATGCCACACTGCTGACACGCTGTGAACAGGCCAAGATTGCGCTTTCGACTGATGAAACCGCAACTGTGACATTCAACGTAGCCGATCAAACTCACAACATCACCGTCACACGCGCTGAATTAGAAGTGCTGCTGGAAGAAAACGGCTTCTACACGGCACTCCGGCGGGTAGTCGATAAGGTGATGCATGTGGCACGTCAGCGCGGAATCTTCAAAGAGGATATTCATTATGTGCTGATGGTCGGCGGGACTTCGCTGATGCCTTCGGTACAACGGACATTGGGGCAATATTTCACAGCACAAGCGGTACAGTCCCATAAGCCATTTACGTCGGTAGCAGAAGGCGCACTGCAAATCGCGGCAGGCTATGGATTGGAAGATTATCTGGTTCACAGCTACGGTATCCGCTACCTCGATCCGCAAACGAATGAACATCAATATGACGAAATTATTCCAATGGGCAGCCGTTACCCCAGCGAACACCCAATTGAGGTTACACTAGGCGCGGCGCACGAAGGACAGAAAGAAGTCGAGTTTATCATCGGGGAAATTGATACCGATTCGGTGGCGATGATTGAAGTGCAATACGAAAATGGGCAGGCTGTGTTTGTGGCACAGGCCAACAGCGAAGGACAACAGATTATCCCGCTGAATGAGGCGAAGGCATTGAATATGCTGGCGAAACTCGATCCTACAGGCAAATCAGGGGAAGATCGCCTGAAAGCTGAATTTTCGATTGACGACCGCCGCCAACTGCGAATGAAAGTCACGGATTTACATACCAACAAAGTACTGCTGGAAGATGTAGCAGTGGTTACGCTGCGGTAAAGAGGGAAGCAAAGCATGACGACTACCATTACCGGGCGCGAACCGCGACTGGCAACCAATTTCACCAAACAGGGACAGCGGAGACTCTCCCTGCGGCATCTGGCAACCATGCTGAATGTGCTGCCGCCAGAGTCGATTTCGCTGGATGCTGCCGCCGAGATGCTCAAGAACGAAGAATTTTTCGTGCGTTACAATGCTGCCAAGATGCTCAGTCGTCGTGGAGACCGGGACGCGCGCATGATTATGCAAGAGGCGCTCACAAAGGGCGAACCCCGTACACGTGCAACGGTAGCACGGCATCTCTATGGCTTTTCGTGGTTTGCCGCTGAACCACTGATTAAGCAAGCACTCAAGGATAAGGACTCACGGGTGCGCGAAGGCGCGATTTATGCTCTATGCGATCTGCGCGAGATGAATGCCTATCAACTACTGGTTGAGGTGCTGAAAAACGAAGAAGATAATGTACGCGAGGCAGCAGCATGGGGATTGCGAGACTGTCAGGATTCGGCGGCTGTGCCTGTCCTGAAAGCCGTGCTGGACGCCAAAGACCCAGATGTGCGGGTTAAGGCACTGGAAGCATTGGGTGCGAATGACACGCCAGAAGCGATGCCAATCGTCCGCAATGCGATGAATGACCCTGAACCGGATGTGAAGTATGCGGCAGCACTCAGTTTGCTGGAACTGGCGGGCGAAGCGTGGCTAGATGAACTTTCTGGCGTGATTGGACGCACCAATGGTGTGACACGGCAGCAAGTGCTTCGGGCATTCTTTCACGCCAGCAACTATTTGAAGATCGAGGTTGCCAAAACCAAAGCCGCCGATTTAATGATTGATGCACTGGAAGCCGCTCTGCTAGACGATTTACCAGCCGTCCGTGAAGCGACGATTTGGCCTTTGGCATGGATGCGTCACACACGAACGCCGGGAATCCTGCGGCGCTCCTACATACTGGAGCAAGACAGTGTGGTTAAAGCACAGATGGTGCGGGTTTCCAACAGCCTGATGGATTCTGATGAAACCTCTGAGAGCGCAAAGGTCGCGGAAGATATTTTGCAAGATGCCCTCAAGAGCAAAGACGAGCGCGTGAAAAAAGCAGCTGATGACATTGTGAAGAACCGCAGCAAAATGCACGCTGCCGCTGCCAGAGCATAAGCGCCAAGAAAGACGCAGAACGGTTAATATACAGGGGTGAACCATAATGGTTGCCCCTGTATCAATTTAGATTAGAGGCTTGTCAGTAAGCCTTAACATTTACTTGACGCCAATGCACGGTAGACATAGGATGCTATTGTCTGATCGCGTGAATAGCGAGTAAGCATGATCGAAGTCAACCAACTGAGCAAACGCTACGGCAATTTTCTGGCCGTTGACTCCATCTCTTTTGAAGCCCAACCGGGCGAAATCGTCGGTTTGCTTGGGCCAAACGGCGCAGGCAAAACCACTACCATGCGCATGTTGACCGGGTTTATGCCGCCCAGTTCCGGGACGGCTAAACTCGCCGGGTTCGACATTTTTGAAGACTCGATGGAAGTCCGTAAGCGCGTGGGGTATCTGCCGGAACGTGTTCCCATTTACCCGGATATGACCGTTCAAGGCTATGTCACATTTTGGGCACAGCTACGCGGCATTCGCAATGCGCGGAAGCAGGTGGATGCTGTGCTACAGGTTGTCAACCTGTATGAACGGCGCAAAACGCTGGTTCGCAATCTTTCCAAAGGAATGCGCCAGCGGTTGGGTTTGGCACAGGCGCTTGTTCACGATCCACAGGTGGTTATTTTAGACGAGCCCACTATTGGCATTGACCCGCAACAAGTGATCGAAGTGCGTGAAAGCGTTCATGCACTGGGCGAAAAACATACGGTTTTGTTCAGCACCCATATTCTGTCTGAAGCGGAACAGGTTTGCGACCGGGTGGTTATTATCAACCGGGGGAAAATTGTGGCACAGGGAACACCGGCCACACTTCGTAAACAGCTTCAACCGGGCACACACATTTATGTACAGATTGGCGGTGCAAACGCGACGACCGCCCAAAAACTGTTAGGCGATCTACGGGGCGTGGAACGGATTGAAGCGCAAGGTGACGGTTTCACTGTGCGAACCAAACCCAATATGGACATTCGGGCGGATGTATCGCAGCGAGTGGTTCAAGCCGGATACACCCTTTTGGAAATGCGTCCAGTCGCCATGACACTGGAAGACATTTTCCTGGATATTGTCGGCAGGGAGCAAGCCTGATGACCGGAACATGGATTATCTTCCGGCGCGAAGTCGGGCAATATTTCGCTTCTCCAGTGGCGTATTTGATTGCGTTTGCTATGCTGCTGGTGACTGGTTTGTACTTCAATGCCGATCTGGCTTTCAGCATCACGGTCAAAGCGGCAGACCCGGCTTTAATACCCTCATTCATGTCGCTCATTCTGGTATTCTTTGCCCCGCTACTCACCATGCGGATGCTGGCAGAAGAAACACGAGAAGGTACACTGGAGCTGCTGCTCACTGCCCCAGTGAGTGATAGTGCCATTGTGATTGGCAAATTCCTGAGCGCATGGTTTTACTACAGCGTTTTGCTAGGCTTAACCCTGATTTATCAACTTATCCTGTTGCAAATATCTGTGCCTGATCTTGCTCATACACTGTGCGCCTATATTGGCATCTGGTTGTATGGAGGAGCGACACTGGCAGTCGGGTTGATGTTCTCGGCACTAACCGAAAATCAGGTTGTGGCAGCCTTCCTGGCAATGGCAACCCTGTTATTCCTGTGGCTGGGCGATTTGGCTGGGCAGATTGTTGCCAATCTTGATCTGGCACGGATCATCCGCCAGCTAACACTCACCGGGCATTTTTCCACATCATTTGCAGTTGGTTTGGTACGGGCAGAAGATGTGGCTTACTACGCAGGGATTATTGTGATTACCCTGTTCATCGCTATCCGAGTTGTTGAATCGCACAGGTGGCGCTGATGCAGAACGATTCAATCATTATTACACGCGGCCAAATTGGTCAATGGGCCAGCTATATTGGCGGCACAAGTCTGCTTATCGGCTTGATCGGGCTGATCTGGCAAGGTGGGCTGACACCTATCATCATTGCATTCTTAATCATCGCTGGTTTGGGAATCGCGCTGTGGGCTGTCCTTTCGCCGCAAGAATTCAGCGGTTTCTTCACCGGGCGACAAACTCGTTATGGAACGATTGCCGTATTTGGTACGCTGATTTTGATCGGCATTGTGACAACCATGTATGTCATTTTGCAGCGATCAGTCATCACAATGGACATGACCGAGGGGTTGCGTTTCAGCATCAGTAATGAGACCCGGCAAGTGCTGCGGCGTATCGAACGCCCGATCCGAATCACCGGATTTTACTCGCCGCGAATGCTGCAACTGCGTGAGTTGGACGACCAATTTTTCCGGCTCTACGAAACCGAAACGGGCGGCCTGATTGGTCGTGAATATATTGACCCCAATGAACAACCATCGGTCGCTGCCCGTTACGGTATGGGGTACGATGGACAGGTGTTTATATCCTTCCTGAATACGGATGGCAGTGTGGATTTCAACACATTGATGCCCATACCCCGCACCGAAAGTCAGGAACGGGATATGACCGAGGCCATCTCACGTTTGCTGCTTTCCGGGACAATCAAGGTTTATTTTGAAGTCAGTCACGGCGAACTGGACATCCGGGATGGTGAACAGCGCGGCCTTTCGGGCATTAACAATGGCATTCAGGCCAGTGGGTTAATTACGCTGCCACTGGATTTGGTGACACTTGCAAGTACAGGCGGTGACATTCCAGTAGATGCGGCAGCTATCATTATGGCGCGCCCGACCACTGATCTTTCAGAGGGAGAAATCGCGGTTTTAGACCGTTACCTGAAAGCAGGTGGTGGTTTGTTCATCATGGCCGATGTGCTGTATAACCAGGATGCATTCCTGCGGCAGGACAGTCCATTCAACCTGTATTTATGGGAAAACTTCGGGCTGCGGGCGCTGGATGCTGCACTGGTTGACTCCGGCGCAAGCGCTCAAACACCACTGGATATTATCAGCGCGGCCATCTTTCAGGATAACCAGATTACTCAGCGAATGGATTCCGAAAATTCGCCGGCTGTTTTCAGCCTGTCCCGAGTGGTTGAAGTCAGCGAGAGCCCACCCGCCAATGTACCCAACGGCAGAGTGATTATGTCGTCCACCCAAAGCTATGGGGAGACAAATCTGCGCGCGTTGGGCGAAACCAACACCTATAGCTATGACGAGGGAGAGGATTTACCTGGGCCGCTGGCAAGTGCCGTATGGGCATCTAACAACCAAACGGGCGGAAAAATTCTGCTGGTTGGGGACAGCGATTGGGCAACCAATGGTTTGGTGACAACCGCAGGCAATGCGATCCTGTTCACTGATGGACTTTCATGGCTAACCGGGTTTGGTGAGCAAATCAATTTCGCCCCACAAACCTACAGCACCGGACTACCAGTTATGTTTGTAGATGGATCAACTCTGGATTTGATCGCATTCTTGACGGTGATTCTGCTGCCGGGGCTGGTGCTGGCTGCTGGTCTGATCGTATGGACGAGGCGGATGCGGGCATGAATCGACGTAGTTTTAGCATCCTAGTCATTGCATTTGTCACCGTACTGGTGGTGGCGGCGCTGCAAAATCGCCCACCTGCCCCATTAAATCCTTCAGCGACTTTGAGCCAGTTCAACTTACTGGGGCAAGACTTGAACATCCAGACAGCAGATATTCAAGCCATCCGATTGCGTGACCCTAAATCGAACATTTCGTTCGTCATCAGCCGGGACATCAACGGAATCTGGACTGCCCCGGAATGGGAAGGAAGTTTAGATGTGAACACCGCGTCAGATATTGCAAAGACCGTTTCGCTAATGCCTTACCAAAGTACAGTGCCCATTTCGGCAAGTACCAATCTGACGGGTTATGGTTTTAGCCCAGAAGGGTTTTTCTCGGTCGAAGTGCTGCTTACCAACCAAGCTGGACATGTTATCGCCATCGGGAATTTAATCCCGACGGGCGGAGCCTATTACGGTCTAGTGGATGATCGCCAGGAAATCTATCTTTTGGAACGCGGCCCAGTAGATTACCTGGTTACACAATTAATTAAACCACCATTAACTTGACAAGTGGTACACCCCGCGATATTGTAATTGATACGCATGTTTACGGCAGGCGTTGATATGCTCCCAACCTCAAGCTATCGCCAGCCACTTAATTTTGCATCCTTGCTATAGTCGGTATAATTTAGGAGAAATAACCCTGCACGATGGGTAATGCCAATTCGTTGCAGGGCTTGGTCAAGTGACGTATGCTGATGGTAATGGTACAAGACAAAAAAGAGCAACTACGCGCTCAACTCCTCAAGAAAGCTCAAGAACAGGGCGTCGTAACTTACGACGACATTCTGGCCGTTTTGCCTGAAGCAGAACGTGATATTGGCCTGCTTGACGACATAATGGACAGTCTGGTAGACGCCGGGGTTGAAGTTGTCCCCAATGCCCAGATTGATATTCCGATTCCCGATGATCTGCCACCAGAGGACGGACGGGGTAATTTGCCAGACGAAGATGACCCGGATATGCTGGTAATTGAAGTGGACGAAGACATCACTGATGATGCGGGCTACCAACAAGCCCTAGACACAGACGATGTGGTCGGGCTGTACCTCAAAGAAGCTGGCCGTGTGCCGCTGCTGACTGCCGAAGAGGAAGTCTCGCTGGCAAAGCGGATGGAAGCCGCCGAACTGGCGAAAGAGCAACTTGAGGAATATGGCGAAGACCTGCCGATGGACGATGTTTATACGCTGCGCGAATTGATCGCAGATGGCGAAGACGCGCAGGAACATCTGATTCGCGCCAATGCCCGTCTGGTCATCAGTGTTGCTAAAAAATACATCGGACGCGGTGTGCCGTTTCTGGATTTGATTCAGGAAGGCAACATTGGTCTTATCCGGGCAACCAACAAATTCGAATACCAGCGTGGGCACAAGTTCAGCACCTACGCAACGTGGTGGATTCGACAGGCCGTAAGCCGCGCAGTCGCTGATCAGGGACGAACCATTCGCGTCCCGGTTCATATGGGCGATCAGCTTAATCGGATGCGCCGAGTGCAGCTTAATTTGATTCAGGAATTAGGGCGCGAACCATCGATTGAAGAATTGGCCGAGGGTATGGAAACTACCCCGGACAAGATCGAAAATCTGCTGGAAATCGCACGCCATCCGGTCAGCCTCGAAACACCCATTGATGATGAAGGCGACTCGACCTTTGGGGATTTCGTGGAAGATGTGACCAGCCCTGCCCCAACAGAGGAAGTGGCGACACATCTGCTGCATGAACAGTTGGACACGGCACTCAAACGGCTACCGCCGCGCGAGGCACAAATCCTCAAACTACGTTATGGACTGGAAGACGGGCGCGTGTATACGTTGGAAGAAGTCGGACAGACTATTGGTGTCACCCGTGAACGCGTACGCCAACTGGAAGCGCAGGCATTGAACCGCCTTCGCCAATCCTCCGCGCACGTCATCTTGCGCGATTATCTCTACGAGGAGTAGGCTTTTGCCCGCCAAAGGTTCGCGCGGCCCCTGGCTGTGGCCGTTGGCTCTGGCAGCGGTCGGGGTCGTTTTGCTGCTGAATAATTTCCTACTCCTGGGTGACTTCAACGCGGCCAGTTTGTGGCCGCTGCTGCTGGTCGTAGTAGGAGCAGGCATTCTGTTACGTGGTGACCTAATTCCGAACAGTGAAGGCAAGACATTCGGCATCACACGCGGCAGCGTCGAATCCGCTACACTCGAAATTAGCGGGGGCGAAATTGATGTGCGGGTGCGGGCACTGCAACAGGAAGGCCGTTTGATCGCCGGACAATATGCGCTTGACTGCCGTCCGGGTATGCGCGTCAGCGAAACCCATACACACCTCAAACTTGATCGTGCCGCAACCCCCTGGCTGTCATTTGCTGATTGGGAAATGGGTCTGACACGCGACCTGCCCTGGCAGATTCTCGTTAGCACCAGTTTAGGGCAAGTCAATCTTGATCTATCTGGCCTCATCCTTCAGGACGGCGTTATCGCCACTGGGCTGGGTGACATTCGCGTGGTTTGCCCTGCAGAAGCCTTTGGCCCACTGCAATTGCACTCCACATTAGGCAACATTCACCTGATTACCCCGGTTGGATACCAAACGCACATCACTGCACAGAATGGGCGGTTGTTCAAAGTTCATGCCGACGAACGCCGCTATCAGGAAATTGAACCCGGCATTTACAGCGCCCACGATGCCGAAGAAAATGCACCGTTGATCGAAATCACCATCAGCGGAACTTTCGGCGACGCTTACCTCACCTAAAACCAACATGATTAGCGGCTTTGTTATACGCGATGGACTTGAGCACGATATTCCGATCTGCCTGGAACTCGATCACCACTACCAAACCGATTTTGTCTGGCAGATGAACATTGCCGAAACCAGTGGACAATGGCAAATCACCTTCAAAACGGAACGTTTACCTCGCACACTGGAAACTGCATACACACCCAACACTGAACGGTTGCAACTGGCACTGCCATCAGAGCAATGTTTTCTGGTGGCGGCGGCACGAGATGGGGATGAACTGCTGGGCTACCTGACCATGAGAAATGATCCGGTTTACCGCGTCGCTCTGATTCAGGATATTGTAGTATCACAGCCTTATCGACATCACCGAATCGCTACACGATTGGTGGGAGTGGCACGCCAGTGGGCGAAAGAACACAATCTAATTCAGATGACCATCGAATGTTTGACACAAAATTACCCCGGCATTACCTTCTGCCAACAAGCGGGATTCAAATTTTGTGGGTATAATGATCAATATTATCCCAACCATGATATAGCCATCTTCTTCAGCCAAGCACTCCGGTAGGGTTGTATATATGGGCGACGTTTTCAGCGATCTGCTGAACCTGGTCAACGAAACCTTAACCGCCGCAATTGTCGTCCTTTCCGCCTCACTTCTGCTTTATAACCTGACGCGCAATTTACGCAACCGTGTGGCGCGCACCTCGGCCAGCGTATTGGTTTGCGTCACAGTAGTGTATATCTGTGATGTGTTGGTTTCGCTGAACCCTAGCAGCGGTACTCTGGAAGCCATTGTGCGGATGCAATGGCTTGGCATCGCTTTTATGCCTGCGGCAATGTTTCATCTTTCGGATGCGCTGCTGGCGACCACTGGCCTACCCTCACGCGGACGACGGCGACGTGTCAGCCGAATGCTCTACCTGATTGGTGCAGCATTCGTTGTCTTCGCTGCCTTCAGCGATTTTTTGATTCGGCCTATCGTCTTGAATTCTCGCCTCATCAATATTTATGGTGGGGCACTTTTCCTGGTTTATGTGATTAATTTCGGGATTGCCGTCGGGACGGCTTTCATTAATGTGCAGCGGGCACGTGGCCGCTGCCTGACGCGGGATACCCGCCGCCGTATGGGTTATCTGCAATTCGCCATGCTCACCCCGGCATTTGGAATCTTCCCCTACTCTGTCCTGTTAGGCCTTAGTGAAACCGGTTCACTAGGGATGCTGATGCTGGTCAATATCTCTAACCTCGTCATCGTGCTGATGCTGTCATTTCTGGCCTATCCGCTGTCGTTCTTCGGCAGCCGTCAACCTGACCGGGTGGTCAAAACCGATCTGCTCCGTTTTATGCTGCGCGGCCCAGCTACTGGACTGTTGGCATTGGCTGTAATTATCTTCATCACCCCGGCACAACGCATTTTAGGTTTACCCGGCAATAGTTTTATGCCGTTCGCAGTAGTAGCAGTGGTACTGCTGTGGCAGTGGACTGTGGCGCTGAGTTTGCCCTGGTTGGAAAAAAAGTTGATTTATTCCGGTGAGGATGATGACCAACTCGCCAAACTGCAAAATCTGAGCGAACGATTACTCACCCGAACCGATTTACTTCAATTACTAGATGCTATCCTGTCCTCAACCTGCGACTACTTGCAAGTCAATACCGCTTTTGTGGTTTCACTGACCGAAGGGACTCCCGAACTGGTGGTTGCTGTTGGCCCAACCCGCCCTAACCCCGTCTGGTTAGAAGAAGAAAGCAGTGCCTTGAATAAACTGCTACATCTGAACGAACCGGGCACAAACCCGCCATTGGACAAATGGCATTCATATTGGATCGCCCCCCTCTATAGTAAACGCAGCAGTCAGGACGATGAACGTCTCATCATTGGATTTTTAGGCATTCAGGCGCGTGCCAATGAGGTTGATCTTTCCCCGGATGAGTGGCCTGTGTTTCGGGGGCAAATTCGACGGGCAGCGGAAACACTTGATGATATGACGCTGCAATCCGAGATATATGCAGCCTTAGAAGGATTGCTGCCACAAATAAAAATCACCCGAACACGAGCCGCTGCGGTTGAATACCGTTCCGGGCGAGAAGGCCAACCCACCGCTGAAAATGGTGATTTTGACCGTGAACAATTTGTGGAACAGGTGCGGGCAGCCCTGCGTCATTATTGGGGTGGGCCAGGGCTTTCCAGCAGTGAGTTATTAGGCTTGAATAGTGTCCACGAAACCCTTCCAGAAACCGATAACAATCCGGTACGGGCGCTTCGCGTCCTCCTGCAAAGGGCAATCGAAAAACAGCGTCCAGCAGGTGACCGAAAATTACTCAGCCCCGAATGGACGATTTACAATATTCTGGCAGAACGTTTTATTGATAAACACAAAGTGCGGGATGTTGCAATCAAACTAGCCTTGAGTGAGCCTGATCTTTATCGCAAACAGCGGATCGCCATTGAAGCCGTCGCCGACACGTTGCTTGAAATGGAACACCAAGCCAGCCAATCATCGCCAAGATGAGTTTTTTTAACAATACTGGTATAATCGGCGCTGTGTAGGCCAAAACACACCATAATTTACATAACCCAACGATCTGTTTGTAATGGTAGTTTTAGAGGGAAGAGGATGTCTACCAATATACAGCGGCAGGATGTGACCCCGCCGCCACCACCGCTTGAGGAGGGATACTGGTCAGCACTGTTACAGGAGGGGGAATTTGCAGAAGTGGCTACCAACGGCCACGAATCCGATCATGGAAAAGTTAGTGCGCGATTCACCAGCACGGCACTGGATGGTATGACTCATCTGAATGGTCAACCAAACAGCACCGAACATGACTGGCAAGATATTAGCTTAATTATGCACGACGACAATGTGGTCGAACTGCCCGTCATTGGCTACAACCGAGGGGGATTGTTGGTTGAATGGCGTTCTTTGCACGGATTCGTTCCAGCCAGCCAACTCATGGATTTCCCCGCGACAGCCAATGGAATTGCCCGCCGTAATGCTCTGATGGATATGGTCGGGCAAAAATTGCAACTTCGGGTAATTGAACTTAGCCATGAACAAAACCGTCTGATTCTTTCTGAACGTGCTGCCCGCGTGCAACCCGGTGAACGTGCTGATATTCTGCGCCGTTTGAAGCCGGGAGATAGTGTCAGCGGAATCGTTACCAATCTTTGTGACTTCGGTGCATTTGTCGATCTGGGTGGCCTAGAAGGCCTAGTTCACATTAGTGAGCTGAGTTGGGGGCGCGTTGGACATCCAGCAGACATGTTGCATCGTGGTCAAGAAATACACATTCACGTTTTGGATATTGACCGTGAAGCAGGCCGAATTGCCTTGAGCTTGAAGCGTTTGCACCCTGACCCTTGGGCAACAGTGACTGAACGCTATGAAGTCGGTCAGGTTGTTGAAGGAACGATTACCAATGTAGTCGATTTTGGTGCTTTTGCCTGTATCGAAGAAGGCTTGGAAGGGTTGATACACGTTTCCGAACTGGCCGAAGGGCATTTCTTGCATCCGCGTAATGTGGTCAACGAAGGGCAGCAGATAACGGCACGTGTATTAAGCATTGACAGCCATGCACGGCGGCTAGGATTGAGCCTGCGGGTAAGTCAATAATCTGATTTTCAGATCAGTTGTCCAACGAGCATTTTAGTTATTAGCTTTAGAAAAGCCGGGCTTCCCGGCTTTTTTATTGCAGGTATATCGTACCCAAGCAGCATTAGAATACGATTATGTTTATAATGAGGGTGCATATCGGTAAGACTGAGGTTTAGCGTGGCACAGCAAAAGTCCAGCGGCACAAAACCCAACACCGGGGGAAAACCCGAACCAACACCGCCCCCCCGTAGTCAAGTAGACCGCTACACGGTAAAGCCGGAATTTTGGGATTCAATTCTGGATAGTTTACCGCCCTGGGGCGACGAAATTGCGGCGATTGTGCTGATTGTATTCGGCATCGTTTCGTTTTTGTCCCTGCTCAATGTATCAGCAGATGCAACCATCTCAACCGCTTGGTCAAATACCCTGAAATCGCTGTTTGGCTACGGCAGTGTGATCGTCTCAGCAGGCATTCTGGGATTGGGCATTGTTATTCTTCTACCCAAAATGGGGCGCGTGGTTAAATTCCCTACACGGCGTATTCTGGCTCTGGAAGTAGCTTTTCTCTCGCTGCTGGCGCTGCTGCATCTGGCAGCCAATGATCCGGAAATGCGGGCTATAGCGCGGGCAGGTGAAGGTGGGGGCTACATCGGCTATACCCTGAGCATCATCATCGCCGGATTGTTCGGCTCAATTCCAGCCATTCTGTTTTATGGGGGATTATTCATTCTCAGCATTGGCGTAGTCTTCGGTTTACGGCAGTCACATATCACAACATGGCTGGAAAATACCAGTCAACGCCTGCGTAGCTATGGCGAAAAAGCGCTGGAAAAAACCAGGCCGAAGCCCAAACCACAGAGTAAACCCGCTATGCCGAATGTAGAGCAGGCGCTCAGCGGCCAGACTGCTCCACCTAAACGAACCTCTGGTTCAATTCTGCGCATCCGCCCTAATCTGGATAATGTTCCGCCGTCGCTGCGCCCCGGTGCTCAGACCCATGCAACCGATGAAAAAGAAGCATTGAGCGAACCCACCTTGCTCACTTTGGATAAGCTAAAAGGTAATTTCAACGCCATCGGAACGTTGAAGGGCAAAAAGGTAAAGGGTACAGTGGTACAGGTGGAGCGCCCGGACGGACGCATCAAACGTTACTACACTGTCTCCGATATGAAAGAACAGAAACGGATTGGCAAGCGCGATCCTAATCTGCCCCCTCTGGAACTCCTGCGGGATATTGAATTACATGTTCCAGACGAACAGGAAATCAACAACAATGTAGTGTTGATCGAAAACACGTTGCTGGAATTTGAGATTGATGTTGATGTTGTAGACGTCAAAGTTGGCCCGACAGTCACACAGTATGCTGTCCAGCCCTTCAAGGAAACCAATACAGATGAGGGTGAAACCGTCGTCCAGCGCACACGCATTAACAAAATCGCGTCATTGGCTGGCGATCTGACATTAGCGCTTTCGGCCAAACGGTTGCGGTTGGAAAGCCCTGTTCCCGGTCACACCTATGTCGGCATCGAAGTCCCGAACCGTAATCCCAGCGTGGTGGCACTACGTTCGGTCTACGAAAGCAAGACGATGCAAGACCAGTTGGCAAAAGCCAAATCACCCCTATTCGTTCCATTGGGGCGCGATGTCTCAGGCGCGCCGTTGGGCGTTGATCTGGCGCAAATGCCTCACCTCTTGATCGCTGGAACAACAGGTTCAGGAAAATCAGTGTGTATTGCTGCGCTCGCCTCAGCACTGGTGCTGAACAACATGCCCGATCAGGTCAAACTAGTGATGCTTGACCCCAAAATGGTCGAACTCAATCGCTTCAACGGTTTGCCACATTTGCTTGGCCCGGTCGAAACCGATCAGGAACGTATTATTGAGGTGCTGCGTTGGTGTACCCGTGAAATGGATCGGCGCTATAAATTGCTGGAAGAATACGCCGTCCGCAATATTGACTCCTTCAACGCGCGTTTAGGCCGCCGACAGAAGGATGAATACATGCCGTACATCGTCATCCTGATTGACGAAATCGGCGACTTGATGCTCTCCCGCCCAGATGAGACTGAAAAATTAGTGACACGATTGGCGCAGAAAGCCCGCGCTGCTGGAATGCATCTGGTCATCGCCACTCAACGCCCCAGTGTGGATGTCATCACGGGGTTGATTAAAGCCAACTTCCCATCGCGCATTTCATTCGCTGTCGCCTCCGGCATCGACTCGCGTGTCATTCTGGATTCAGTTGGGGCGGAAAATCTTTTGGGGCGAGGCGATATGCTGTATTTCGCGTCGGATGCTGCTGGCCCGCGCCGTGTACAGGGCTGCTATGTTTCTGACGACGAAGTACGGAGCATCGTGGCACATTGGAAAACATGGTACAAAGAACAGATCGAAAAAGGCAAAATGCAGCGCAATTATGTCGGCCCATGGGAACGCGGTATGACCCGGCGTGAAGTGCTTGCAGAAACTGATCCAATGCTGGAACAGGCCATTGACCTTGTAATCACGGAAGGCGAAGCATCAGCCTCATTGATTCAGCGTAAACTCGGCTTGGGCTACCCACGCGCGGCGCGGATTGTTGATCTGCTGCATGAATTAGGCGTAGTGGGCGAAGCCGAACCGGGCGGACGGACGCGCAAAGTCCTCATCAAACCGGGACAAGACCCCTTCAAAGCAGCCATCGACAAAAAGATGAAGAAATAGCGGAGAGGCTATGTCCGAAAATGCCGCCGAGTCGAAGCGGAATATCCGGCAAACCAACGCACTGGTTCGGGCGCTGGTTGAACAGGAAACACTGGATTATCCATTCTGGGTCAGCGGGGTTGTAACCCACTGCTTTGTTTCTAATTTCGGGCATGTCTATTTCGAGCTAGTGGACGAAGATTATTCGATCAATTGCATGGTACGCGAACCAGTACGCGGCACACTGAGTTTTACAGTCAACAATGGGATTGAAGTTGAAGTATTTGGAACAGTACGGGTCTACGAAAAAACGGTGAAAGTGCAGATTGAGGTCGAACAAGCACGAGTCATCGAAACACCAAAACCTGCGCTGGATACCAGTGTATTAGAACAGCTTCAAGCCAAAGGGTTGTGGCCGCGCACCAAACTACCCCTGCCCGACACCATCCACCAAATTGGCATTGTGACCAGCAAGCAAAGTGATGCGCTTAAAGATTTTGAAGATCACTATCGCCGCGAAGGTGGTTTAGCCCGCTACAAAATCATTGACGTTCGGCTACAAGGCCAGCAAGCCCCGCGCGAGATTGCTGATGCGATCAACCGTTTGAATCGGGAAAAACAAGTAGATGTGATTGTCATAACACGCGGCGGTGGAAGAGCATCTGAACTGACAGTGTTCAACGACCCGCTAATTGTCGAAGCCATTTGCAGATCAACCATTCCAGTCATAACCGGGATCGGTCATCAGCGCGACGACACGCTGGCTGACCAAGCGGCGGATTTCTCCGCCATTACGCCAACCGCTGCCGCAAGTCATTTAGCGAAACAAAGAACCAACGCAGCAGTCACACCCATCCAAACACAAAACAGCCACGCTGCAATCTATGTTGTTGGGTTTCTGGCTGTGGCTGCCATCATAATGCTGGTCATCGTCCTGATAACCACTCGATAGTAGCCAATGCTGATCTGGATCCAATTGCTCAATGCACAGGTTCAACCAGATAGGGAGCATCAGTATTCGCGCGATTGACGGCTTTGGAAACGGGGTAGGCTGTCAGGTTATCACCCGTATACGGTTTCATAAGCGCCTGCAACAGTGGCACAGGCTCTTCTTTAGGGGAAAGCCACAACGGATAATCCGCTTTATGAAGAATGACAGGCATCCGGTTATGAATCGGCTGCATGAAGGCATTGGCTTCAGTCGTCAGGATAGTACAGGTACGAATTTCGCTACCATCCGGGCTGTTCCAGACTTCCCATAACCCGGCTATACCAAACACCTCGCGGTCTTCCAGATGAATGAATTGCGGAACTTTGTCTTTACCCTGCTGCTGCCACTCATAGAAACCATCTGCGGGAATAATGCAGCGACGGCGGCGGAAAGCGGTGCGGAAAGATGGTTTTTCAGCAACCGTTTCTGAACGGGCATTAATCAACTTACTGGCAATCGTGGGGTCTTTTGACCATGAGGGAATTAAGCCCCATTTGTAAAAGGTGAGTTCATCGGAATGCTCATTGGTGATAACCGCAATCGGCTGCATTGGGGCAACATTATAGCGCGCAGGCATTTCGGGGGGCATGGTTTTCAGGTCAAAAGTATGCTGAACCACTTCCGGGTTCGCCGTCAACACAAAGCGTCCACACATATACAAGCCCTCGTATATCAATCATCAACGAAGCAAAAGTCTGAAAAACCTACCGCTTATCGGATGATTTACCCATTTCGGTAATCTGACGAATCATCGCCAGTGCCGCCAAGCCCAAACCAATGACTTCGCCAGTCGAGACACGGCTTGACGGCTTGCCACCGCTGCGTACCGCATCTTCCTCCGCCGCGCGGGCATAAAGATAGGCAGCTATCAAACCAAATACGCTCCCAATCAGGCCACCAATCATATAGGTTTGATTTTTCCAGTTCGAAAGTTGATTTTGCTGGGACATGGTTATTCCTCTTTTTTCGCATCCCCATTGGAGGGCGGGTCAAATGCCGAAAACAGGCGATCTACAAAAGCAAATCGGGTGCTGACAGCAACAGTACGTTCATTCAGGGCATCAGTGGTTTTTACGGTACGTTCAGCCAGTGTTCGTGACCAATCTTCCGCACGGCGCAGCGGCTTGGCGGCGGCATCATGCAAACGGTTCATCCCTGCAATAGCCGCAATCAGCCCGATGCATATCGGAAACAAACAGATCACCACCGGACACAGCACCAAGACAGACATCATCCAGTCGGCTATAATGGAAACTTGCAAACGCTGTGGCAGAAACAAAACCGCCGCCGCACCAACCAGCACCACCAGCAGCGCGCCCAACATCGGCAGCAGCAGATAACGCAGTGTTTCGCGCTGACGCTCTCGGTCGGACTCATGCGGTGTCATAGCTGCTCCTCTTGTCATAATGCGAACAATTGTACCTCAAAGCAACAAAGCATGAAAGATTCAGATGACAGTAGACAATAATCCGATCAAGCAACGGCTACAGATCACCTTTGGCAAGTTTGATGCCCTGATTTACACCAGTAATCTGGATGTCGCCAAGTTGTGGGAACGAGTGCTGCGACGGGCAGATTTACCAATTCTGTATTCCGAAGGGTTCAATCCACGTCCCCGTATTCAACTGGCTTCTGCCCTGCCGCTTGGAATCTCCAGCGAATGTGAAGTGCTGGATGTAGCGCTACGCGAGCAGATTCAATTGGACGGATTAGCAGAACGCATTCTTGCCAAAAGCCCTGCCGGATTAAAAATCTTCGACATTCGGGAAGTGCCCATCCGCCACCCGGCCTTGCAATCCCTCATCCGCAGTGCCGAATACCGCATCCATTTTGAGGACGAAATCGATCTTGTTCTGCTGCGGCAGGCAGTGGAAAACGTTCTGAAAGTCGAGACACTGGAATATCAACGGGAGCGTAAAGGCAGCACGGTCAATGTGAATATCCGCCCGCTGATACAGGACTTATATGTAGATGAAGCTGGCGACCTAATCGCACACCTGGCGGTGGGTGAACAGGGCAATCTGCGCCCGGATGAAATCCTTCAGACCATGAAACTGGACGATAAAACGGTCAGCGTTCACCGCCTGCGGATACATTTCGCAAATCTATAAAACTCTATTTTTACGAAATTCATACATATCACCCATAACCTTTACCTCCACGAAGCGGTACTTGAGTGTAGAGTCTTCAAGGAACTGTCTGCAAACATTCGTTTATACTAAAGACACCCTTAAAGGCCGTCACCCAAAGCACTCATTCAGTGTTCGATGTTCGGAGGATGTATGAATTACCATCGCCGGCGAGTCCTTATGCATTTGATGACAGCAGTTACGATTTTCTCGCTGCTGTTCAATCTGGTGCTGCCCGCCATTGACTTTACCGCACAAGCGCAGGAGGCTACAGAAGAAGCCCCTGCACCAACTGAGGAAACCCCACAGGCAGCGGTTGAAACCACTGACGAGCCGCCTGCCCCAACCCAGGAAACAACTGCCGAACCGACCATAGTGGTTCCAACAGCGGAAAGCACAGCGGAGGTGCCAACCAGTGTTCCAACTGAAGCACCCACCGCAACGAATACACCGCCGCCCGCAATCACGGTATTCACCGACAACTTGCAGGATGGAAACGCTGATGGCTGGCAGCTTACACCGGGCTGGCAAATCGGCGTTGAAGGCGAGAATTTATTCCTGACCACCAGCGCCCCCGGCGAAATCGCTACCATCGCCAATCTGCTCACGAGCGATTTTTCGTTTGCGGCGCAGATTCGTTTAGATGCTGGCAATATTGCCAATATTCATTTCCGCGCTGGCGTGGAAAGCTATAAACTGGCGCTGGATGCGATGGGTAATGCTACCCTGTTCCGCAATGCAGACATTGCAGCCATTGGCAGCGCCCTGCCTTTCCCGTCTGATGGCACATTTACCCCGCTGTGGCACGCCGTCAAGATTGACGCGCTCGGCGGTCAGATCATCGTAACGGTTGATGGGGCGCAGCAGATCATCTATGTTGATGCCGTACCCCTGCCCGCTGGTGCAATTTTCTTCAGCACCGAACCGACCAACAGCGGCGCAGTGAGCATTGACCAACTGCTGGTCACACAGCCGGATTTGATGGTTCCCGTTCCGGTGGTTACAACCCCACCACCAACCGAAACACCATCACCGGAAGCTACCACTGAAACCACGCCGGAAGCCACCGCTGAAACCACAGCCGAACCTACCGCCGAAATTACGCCAGAAGCCATCACCAACCCCGGCACACTGGTACTCAGCGCCGACTTTGAAGCTGAAACAACAGCGTGGCTGCCAAGTGAAGGCGCGAGCGTGGTACTGGAAAGCGAAACCAACCATGCACTGCTCATGGCCGCCAGCAGCAGCCTGTTCCCGGCCCAACCGATTTTTCTGGCGGATTTCTCGCTGGATGCCCGGCTGAATATTCTCAGTGATGCCGGAGACGGTTCACCAACTGGCCTCAGCATTCCTTTCCGCACATCCACCAGCGAAGAAACCGGAGCGATTTCCGGCTATGTGCTGACCATCGACCCGCTACAGACAGCACTCTATCGCAATGGCAGCGACGGTCTGCAACTGCTAATCAGCAGCCCGACAGCCCACGCACTGAACATCTGGCACAGCCTGAGCCTGAGCGCACAGGGTGGACAGATTATCGTGACCGTGAACGGCGTGGTTGAACTGGACTACACCGACGCAGAGCCGCTGCTTAACGGTCAGATTGCCTTCGTGGCGAATGCGGGTTCCAGCCTGATGCTGGACGACATTGCCGTGACCGATTTCTCGATGATGATTCCGATCACCCCAACCGCTATTCCGTTCACACTGACCGATGCCGAACGCGCTAAACTGCCGGAAAATCTGGTGGCGGCGCTGGAACTGGCATTGGGTGGTGACGCTGAAGGTGCGCTGGCTTTCGCCAAAGCGAGTTTTATCCCGCTGGATGAAGAAGCCCGCGTTTATGTGGTCCTCTGGGCACAGGAAAACGGCACTGGCGCAGCACTCGCCCCAATGGTTGAAGCCGTTGGTGGTGTGATTGACAGCGTGAATGAATTCAGTGTAGATGCCCGTGTGCCACTGAGCAGCCTGATCGCGCTGGTGAATGTTGCAGACATTCATTCCATTCGACTTTCCAGTATGGCGATTTCCACCAGCAGCACACTGAACGCCCCACCCACCGGGGCAGCCGTTAGCGAAGGCTACGATGTAGTCGGCGCGAACGATTGGAACAATATGGGAATCACCGGTACAGGGCAGCGCATTGCCGTTATTGATACCGGTTATGGCGGCCTGAGCACCAGCGCAGCCGGAGAGAAAACCTGTCTTCAGCAGTCCCCTGCCACCGTTGGGACAGGCGATCATGGTACGCGCGTCATTCAGGTTATCTGCGACATCGCACCCAATGCGGATGTCTACGCTTATACCGCCAGCACTACCGCTACCATGCTCACGGCACTCAATACCGCGCGCAATACCGCCAACGCCAGCATCATCCTGATTACAATGGATTTGGGGGCTAATGCTGCCCCCGGCGATGGTACGGACGGTGATACAACTGCTTATAATGGGGCACTGGCAACCCAGCCAAGCGTTTATGATGCCATCCGCAAAGCCAAAGAAGAAGGACGATTGGTGATCGTCAGCGCCGGAAACAACTTCGGCAAATACGCCAGCTTTAATTATGCTGCTGGCACCACCGATATCACTATCAACGCTGCTGTCGGCGATAAAGTCAACATTAGCTGGAACGACTGGAACAGTGCTCCGAACGGTGGGGCTACACGTGATGATCTGAACTTTGATCCCTTCCCGGAAGCCACAGCCGATTACCCCGGTCGGGTCGTTAATGGGCCGCCCAGCCATCAATTTGTGCTGGACACAGCCTGTGCTCCCTGTACTTTGAGCATTACTGGTAAAATTGGCGATGCTGCCAGCCTGTATGTGCAGGTGCAGGTCACAGGCAACGGTGATCTGGGTGTGAGCGGCTCGGCGACGGGCATCAACACCACCAGCAGCATTGGTCGTCCAGGTGACGCGCCAGAAGCGCTGACGGTTGGCGCGGTGTGCGCTAGCACTGAGTCGATTATTGGCGGCTACTTCTCGCCACTGACCGACAGCTCACGCGGGCCAATTTTCAGCAATGGTGGTGCTGCTCCGGGTGGCGGATCACCGACTGCCCGCACTGGATACAAACCCAATCTGGTTGGGCCGTCCCACGTTTCAACCTCCTTCGATGTCAATGTAGCCAATTCCGACCCTGGGATTGACGACTTCTGCAACACACCGGGTTTAACCGATGGCTTTAATGGTACTTCCGCCGCCGCCGCACACGTTGCAGGTATGGCTGCGCTGATTCGTTCCAACACCAATGCCAATATCGCCATTGCTCCGGTTGGTTCAACGCCACAGCAAATTCGCCAGAACGTTGAAGACTACCTCCAGTCACACACCATTGATCTGCATTTAGCCAATGGTGGCGTGCCGGATGGTTTCGATATGACCTACGGCGCAGGATTGACGACTCTCGGCAGCCCTGCCCCGGCCAGCCCCATCAGTACCGACCACAACGCATTGTCGAATGTAACCTGTTCGGGTGGATCGTCTGTGTATGTGAGCGGATACAGCCTGAGCACTGACGAACGTGTTCTGGATGGCACACTGGGTTCGCGGGATAATCCCTACATCCATATGGGGCAGGCACTGGCGGAAGCGCCAGCGAATGCCTGTGTGGTCGTGCTGCCCGGCGAATATGTGGGCGGCATCTTCCTAGATAACACCACACTGCCCAACAACAACCTGAAACTGCAATCCTATCAATTTACATTCCCAACCGCCGCCGACACCACCATCTGGGCAAACAACGGTTTGGCTACTGCCGCCGCCATTGGCTTTGGCAGCGGGGACTTCCCTCCGACCCGCAGCTTCACGCTGCGCGGTTTCAAGTTCCTGCGGGCGAACCCCCTCGGACAGCGCTTCGACGCTGGCACAGGGTTATCCTATCCGCCGAATGATTTCAACCCGGTATCAGCCGTCAATATCTCCAATTCAACGGGCGCGGTTGTACTGGATAAGAACGATTTCACGCTGTTTGATGACAACAACGCCAACACCTTTCCATCCAACTTTGAACCACCTGTACTGGTTGAAAGCAGCAGCAACGTCAGCATTCAAAACAGCTTGTTCTATGGGAATGCAGGTAAGGCGCTCGGTGTTCTCATCTCTAACTCTGGGAGCGGGACTTCGATTGCGGTCACGGTGCAATACAACACCTTCCGTGACAACATCTATCAGGAACTCAGCAACGTAGACGATCTGGCCGCGCTGATCCGTGTCGTCAATAGTACGGCGAATATCATCAGCAACCGCTTCACGGCTAACAGCACCGAGTCGATCATCTTCGTTCAAAACCTGAACGAAGGAAACACATTCCCGTTTGGCGATGCTGAAGAAGTGAATGTGCTTGGCAATGCCATCTTCAGCAATGCCAATAGCCGAGCCATCGTTAAATTGGGCAGCAGCCATCGTTTCCGCTTCAGCAACAATACGGTTGCCAATAACACCCTTATGAATACGGGTACCAACATTATCGAACGGGGACGTTCAGACATCGCCACGAGTAATGATGGGTTGCTGGAAATCAACAACAATGTGTTTTACGACAACGCCTCGGTACTTGCCATTTATGAGGACGTGAACGTAAACACGGTCTGCTACAACTTCGCCGGAACGGCCAACGAAGGGGCGAAAAACAACTGGTCGGATGACACTGTTGGCGATCAGGGCGATTGTGTGAACTCATTAAGCGGCTTCAACAACCGCATCAATGATGAAACGGTTCCAATGGGCACGCTGGACACCGACGACTCGGTCTTCGTTGGGACGAGCATTGCCCCGGATGATCCCTATCAACTGGCTGGTGATGCCATCTACGGGTTGGATGTGCCGGGCAGCAATGCCTTCGTACCTGCGTCCTTCACCGCTGTTGGCTCGCTGGACGCCGTGAAGAAAAAGCGTGTTGACCCAAGCGTAATTGATCTGGGTGCTTACGAATACATCACGGTAGCGGCAACACCTATCGTTCAGAACATCAACGAAGACGATCCACCGCTGGCGCTGGATATGAACGCCTCAGTCATTGGTGGTTTCGCACCCTATACCTTCCTGCTGCTGACACCACCCGCCAACTACAGCACCGACCCCTCCAATCTGTGCGGTGGACAGGCAATCAAGCAGGAATTTGTCGAACAAACCAAACAGACGGTCTTCACCTACTGCCCGCCAGCAGATTTTTACACTGTCGGCGCACCAGCAGGTTCAACCGCCACCTTCATGTTCCAGATTCGCGATGCATCGGGCGGCTTGAGTGACCCAACACCGGCAACCATCAACATCAATCCGGTAGACGATGAACCCTTAACCACCCCCATCAGTTACAATGTGGTGGTCGAAGGACACGAAGGCCCCGGCACACGCAACGTCACCTTCCGGTTGCGCCCGTATGCCCGCTTCAACAACTATCGCATCGTCCGCCCGAATGACGAGTCTGACTATCCCTATGACTACACCTTCGGCGCACAGACAGCGACACCGGGACAGAACAACGGCATGTTCACCAATCTGGCCGCAGGAGTCAGTGGTGCAGATGCTACTGGTCTGGCAATGCTCACGCTAAATCCCAATGAAGTTGGATTTGTCGAGTTCACCTATACGGCGATTGATGACAACGGCAACGACTCGGTTAATACTGCTAAGGTGACTGTCGTTGGTTCGCTGCCGGATACCGGTCTGCACGACAATACCAGTTTCGCATTCCTGTATCGCGGTGCAACCGAAGCCGATCAAGGTTTCTGGGCACCTGTCTACAGCGAAATCAACATCAACAATACGCTGCACACCACAGTAACGCTGAACGACACCGCCGAATTCCTGTTCAACGGTGCGGCCTTCGCACTGTACATGCAGGGCAGCACAGCAGGTGGTAGCTGGGAACTACAGGTCGACAACGGTGGCACACTGGTACGGCTCCCGTGGAACGGCGCACAGGTCATCACCCAATCGGGTATTACCTGCCGCACATCGGCGCTGACGGGCAAAGCTACAGCTACCTTACCAGACCTGAAATACTACATCTCCAATCTTGGCGGAATACCATACGTGGTTTCGTGCAGCGGTTTGATTGAAGGTGAGCCGAATACCATTCGCATCATCAACCGGGCAGCCCGTAATCTGAGCATTGATGCAGTCGGCATTTACAACGACGATCTGCCGCTGCTCCCCGGCGCTCACGAAGTCACCGAAACGCAGTTGGTGCCCCTGTTCCTTCAGGGTTGGGCTCAGATCACCGATGTACGCGCCACCGCACGGAAAGCGGTCGCCTTTAGCAATCTGAACGGCACAACACTGCCCGGTATCGTGAGCTTCCGCTTCCGGGGTACGGGTTTCGCGCTGGGAACATCGCTGGAAACCAACACTCTCAAGCAAGGGGCCCAATACCGAATCTGCGTGGCAAATGTCCTCACGCCAGATAATGATCTGTGCCAGACATTCAATAATGGCTTGGGTGCCACGACAATACCTGTATTCAATATCTACCGTCCCTTCTTCGGTTTTGACCCGGTGCAGGAATATCAGGTCACCGTTGAAGTTACGACACTCCCGGCAAGGGCACGTATGGTGATCGACTCGATCATTGTCTTTGACCAGGAACCAACGGATACACTGCCGTTTGGCACGACCGAAGACGACAAACTCGGCCCGATTGTGTTCAACAATGCGCTGCCCGATACATGGATACTGGATACAAACAACGTCCGCACTTCCAATCGCAGTCTGACCAGCATCATCTCCACTGTACCGAAGGCGGGGCCGTTCATCAGCTTCCAAATTCCCACCAGCGCTGATGTAATCATCTGGAAGCGGTTCGCCACTACGCTGGACAGCACCAATTTGATGGTGTGCGTGGATCGTGCACAGTTTGAAACCTTGACCAATGTCTGCAAGGAATACAACTTGCGGTTGGCTGGCAACAATCCGCTCACTATCAAGGAAAGTGATTTCGTTGGCGGCTGGGGCACGGGCTTCGGCGCACCTGCCGCGCACACAGTCGAAATCTTCAGTCTGACGAACTTCCCCTTCAACGTGGACAGCATCCAGGTATTGGATAGCACTGCTGCACTGGTGGCGGGAAACTACGAACAGACCGTTCCGAACCTGAAGTTCTTCAATGACGATGATCCCACCTACAGCTTCACGGGCAGTTCGTTCATCACGGTGGCCAGTACGGCTGCATCTGGTGGCAACTATGCCCGCACGGTGGAGCAGAATGAAGGTATCTTCTTCCGCTTCACGGGTACGGGTTTCTCCACCCTGTTCGCGCTGGATCGCTACGCCTCTAACGTGAAATTCTGCTGGCTGGAAGATGTCGGCGCGACAGCTACAGTTGCTACTGTGCTGGCGTCACCAACCTGCCAGACTATCAGTAATGTGGGCACCGCCATACTCAATCAAATTGCCCGCACATTCGTCGGCCTGGAGAACTCAACTTATGCAGTCGTCGTCCAAAATCTGGGCGTGGACTACAACCCGGTCACTAGACTGGGCAACAACATGCAGATTGACGGTATCCACGTCTATGGTGAAGACTGGTCAACCCTGACTCAGTTGACACCGGGAACACGCCACGAAACCAGCTATGTCAATCGCGTATCAGATAACAAGTTCCTGTACTACGGCCCGACATGGAGATCATTCGTCGGCACAGCAGCTAGACTCTTCAGCGGTTTGAACTATGACTCGATTGCCTCATTCGGCGCGGGCATGGTTTTCCATACCAACGGCGGTAATGTCGTTCGCATCATCCGCAGCATCCGCGCTGGCTATGCCCCGCTGATGGTCTGCACTGCGCCAACCGACGACTTCACACCGTTCACCTGCAATATCGTTCGCAACGATGGTGGCACGGCCAATCAGCAAATCTTCAATATCCCATTGTCAAGCACAGGTGCTCACGTAGTATCTATTACTACACTGACGCGTGGAGTTTTCATCCCGGATGCCATCGAAGTTGCAAACAGCACTCCAGCGCTGACACAGGGTATCTACCCGGAAACCGATCCGCGCCTGGCTTACTCACCGATCAACAGCCTGACAACGGGCTGGCGTAATCTGTACGCTACGGCATTGGTGGAACGTGGCGCGATGCAGTCCACCGCTGACCAGTCCAGCCTGACCTTCAGCTTCCAGGGCACTGGCTTCTCGCTCTTCACCCTGTTCGAAGTGGCGGCGGGTACGCTCAACGTCAGCATTGATGGCACTGGCGCAAATGACTACTCGCACACGACCGAACCGGAACTGGTCTTCAACAACAACCGGAGCGCCGTTCTCTACGGATCAACACACAGCATCACCGGGTTGCCTTTCGATACCTACACAGTAACGATCACTGAAAGCGACACGAACGTTAAGAACAAGTTCACCGTAGATGGGTTGCAGATTTACGGCGACCTGCCAACAGCAATGGGGCCGGGGCTGTATGACAATGCCGCCGCCGACGCTTCCAATGTACCCTTCCTGACGTTCGGCCCGACGACCGCTTGGGCAGCACGCAGCACAGCAGGTTACTTAAACCTGACCAATCACTACTCTAATCGGCACGGCGCGAATGTCACTTTTGAAGTGGATAATGCAGGCTACATCACGCTGTTCCATAACCTGACGACCAGCCTGAACCTGCGCGTCTGCGCCAAGACACTGGCACTGAACGGCAGCGGTTCGTGGACTTGCGGCACGACAACCACCGCCAAGAATCGGGTCAACACCACCATCTCGCTGAACAACAGCGCGGCAGATGTCGTGCTCAATGCGGGTGGTGTGGGAGATTATCTCATCAGCATCACCAATCTGACTCATGCAACCACCTTCATCGTGGATGCGGTTCAGATTGTGGGTGCGACTAACCTGACTGAAGGTATCTATCAGGAAAATCACCCGCTGTTGAGCTTCAACAACTCGATAGGCGCAATTCCAAACGGTGGCGTCTGGGCAGCAGCTCCGGCCAAAATCGCGGGGACAACCGATGGCTATGCCCGCAGCACCGTCGTAAATACAGCCGGGATGACGAACCAGAATCTGACCTTCACGTTTGACGGCACGGGCTTTAGCATCATCCTGATTGAAGGCTCGACCACCAGCGGCAGCTATGAAATCTGCGTAACTGGACAAATCGCCTGTGCACCGCTAATCCGGAGCAACAATGCAACCGCCCGCACAGTCGCCTTGACTTACGTCGGTTTCGCTAATGCCACATACAACGTTACACTCCGCAACAAGGACAACACCAAGCCATTGATCGTCGATCGTGTTGATGTTCTGGGTGCATTGACAGCGGGCGAACAAATCGCCAACGATATCACCGGGAATGTGGAAAATACCGATCCACGCATCACCTACTTCCCGTTCTTCACCTTCCCCACCGTTGCCCATGCAGCGGCAGGTGGTAGCAACCAGAGCATCGGCTCCATGATTGGGTCGGTCGCCTACTTCGAACTGAATGCCTTCACGGGTTCTGCTTTCGACTATGTGCGGCAAACACTCAGCAGCTACGGTTTGGTTGATGTTTGCTCGGCTGCAATCGGCACTAACTCGCACAACTGTACACCAATTGAAACCGTCGCCAACAATCTGGCCACGCCACAACCCTTTGGCTACCAGCGTGCCGAATCGGTCAATGTTGGTGGTGGCACACGCTGGGTCATCCTGCGTAACACCAATGGCAAACCCATGCCACTGGACTTCATCCGTCCGACGGTTGCGGGTCAGCCGCTAACAGCCGGTTCCTTCGAGGAAACCCATCCTGCCCTGCAATACTTCACTGAAACCAGTGGCACAGGCGCAGGGCCGTTTGTCCTCGGCGGTAATGGCAACTTTGTGGATACGCCACTGCCAGCGGCTTCCGGTGGTTCTGTCAAGCTGTTGAGCGCCGATGCTGGTAGCCCCGGCAACGGTCTGTATGAAGGTGTCCTGTTCCAGTTCACTGGACGCGGCTTCGGTGTCAAGTTCACCCTTGATGCAAAAGCTGATGCCGTAAAACTGTGCTGGCTCAGCGGTCTAACCACCGACGTGAGCAACGTCATCAACACAGGCACCTGCACCACGCTGGATAACCAGAGCGCCGCCGCCCGCTATCAGGCCTCTCGCCTGATCTACGGACTGAATGGTGGCGATTACACCGCAGTTGTGCAAATGCTGCCGGATAACACATTGCCCACCGCCCACATAGCAACCGCCCTCCCGATCTCCATGCAGATCGACGCAGTACAGGTCTTCAACGAAGACTGGACTGGGCTGACGCCGCTGGCCGTTGGCGTAAAAACCGAAACCAGCTTCATCAACCGCGTGGCAGATGATCGCCTCTTCTACTTCGGCAATACCTGGAAGACAGTTGCTGGCACAGCCGCCAGACTGTACTCTGGCTTGAGCTACGACAACATGGCCAATGTGATCGGGGCAGGTGTCAGCTTCCGCGTGGCGGATGCCAGCGCTATTGTTCTTTATCGCGATACCCGCGCGGGATATGCGCCCATTCAGGTGTGCGCCTCGCCGGAAGGAGCACTAACGCAGCAGTTCTGCACCACCATCGCCAACAACACCGGGACAGGAATCAGCCAACCCGCGCGTGTGTTCCTGAGCAACACACCGACCGTCGGCGATTACATCGTCACCATTTCCACACTGTATTTGGGCATCTTCAATCTGGATGCGATCCAACCTGTGGATACCACACTGGCACTGCTGCCCGGTCTGTACCAGAACAGCTATCCAGCGTTGAATTACGCAGGCGGCACCTGGACAGAACTATACGCAACAACCTTCAGCGGTGGCACCTACCAGCAAAGCACCGATGTCGGTGCGACTCTGACCTTCACCATCGATGATGCCAGTGGCTTCGAGGTCGCTATCCCGATGGATCGCTTCGGCGGCGAGGTTGAAATCTGCTACGACAACGACGGCACCCCGGCAGATGGCGACTGCTACACCTATCAACACGAACGTGCGGCAGCCAGCGTATTGGTCACCCGCACTGTAACTGGGTTGACGGTGGGCACACAGTACACCGTACAGGTGAAGAATGTCGAAAATGGCTTCACCGCACTGGTCACAACACCTAACACACCGCGCCCCGTCACTTACAATCCTGCTCGCCTACGCATCGACTATGTCCAGGTGTTTGGTGAAGGCCTGCCCCCGGCTGTCAATAATCCGGGTATCTATGGCGAAGGCGCTAATAATGGCAGCGCACCCTATCTGCAACTGCTCCCGGCCAACCGCTGGAACACTTTCGCAGGCACGGCAGCAAGAGGCTTCAGCGACCTGAGCTACAGCGCAGTCGTCGATAATGCCAAGCGACTCTCGGCACTCTACGCTGGCCCGACCGCTACCCTGCGCGTCAATGTACCAGCAGGCGGCGCGACGGTCATCCTGTTCACGGGAGCGGCTGTCACTACCAACACCGATCAACTGTTGGTCTGTGCGGATGTGGTCGATAGTGATGCAGGCAACTGCACGATCATCACCAATCTGAAACTCGTCAACCAGGTCGTCCTGAACAGCACCCTGCTAACCGAACTCGGCAATGCTGGCAACGTCACATTGAGCTTCCGCGCCTTAACGCCCGGTACGTTCAAGATCGACGGCTTCCAGGTCATTCATGGAACCACACTGACACCGGGCATCTACGACAACTACCTGATTGGCAACGGCGGCCTGCTCGACACCAATGGCACAACATGGCTTGCGCCGTTGAAGACCATCAACACCTACGGCGGCACAATCTCGCCCGCGTCCAGCACCAATGCAACCAGCGACGACCCGACGCTGCAATTCAACATCAATGGCACAGGATTCGGCATCATGACATTGGCAGATTTGACGGGTGTTGACCTGCGTATCTGCTATGTGTTGACTGCTGACTTCGATGGCAACTTCGATGCTACCGGGACAGAGAAGTGTGAAACGGTTACAACCGATACCAACACAACTCCGGCAGATTGGAACACCAAGAACGATGGTCGCAACAAACCCGTCAGGGCCTACCAGTACACCTTTGGTTACTATGGCCTTGCGAACAGCAACTACACCGTTCAGGTACGTCTGATCGATACACTCTTGGTAGCAACGGATCGTCTGAGGATCGACGCGGTAGTGGTGTTCAGTGATGTTACCAATGGCGGCGCGGCAACTCCGCTTTCGCCGGGGCAACTCTATGACAATACCCAAACCAGCGGCATCAGCTACGAACCCGGTGCGTTCTGGAGTGTGGTCAAGAGCGTCTACACACCGCCGCGTGGCCCGTGGCTGTTGAGCGACACCCGCGCCACCGCTGCTGGCTCATTGCTGCAAATCTATGCAGAAGGCAACGCACTGGTTCTGTACCAGAGCGCCGGCACAACCAACAGCCGTCGGGTACGGGTATGCGTCTCCACCATCGATGGCCTGGACTGCACCGAGTACAGCCAGTTTGTGGGGCGCGCGACCTTCTTCACACCCGTTATCTTCTACGGTCTGGGTACGACAGGCGTCCACCGCATCTACATCGAGAACCGTGATCACGGTCGCCCGGTGAGCATCGACGCCATCCGTATGCTGGAATAATCCTCAAATCTGAAGGGGTGGGTTTGAAACCCGCCCCGATAGCCATACTGACAACCAAACCGACCCGCGCCAAACTGGTGCGGGTCGGTCTTTTTCTGGCATGGTAAAATAGCCACAATAACGCATTGCACGAAAGAAACCACATATGAATCCAAACCTCATCTTTTCGCCTGAAGTCGCGGATGCATTGAACGAAAATCGTCCGGTTGTCGCGCTTGAATCCACCCTGATTACACACGGCCTGCCATATCCTGACAATGTGAACACCGCGCTGGCGATGGAAGCCGCTGTACGCGAAAGTGGTGCAGTACCAGCAACCATTGCCATCCTGAAAGGCCAAATCACTGTCGGTCTTTCCGTTGATGATATAGAACGCCTCGGCTCATTGCCCACCGGGACAGTACGCAAATGCAGCCGCCGTGACCTGCCTGTCGCTGTTGGTCTGCACGAAGACGCTGCTACAACCGTCGCCGGAACGATGATTGTGGCGCACATGGCGGGAATTCACGTTTTTGCGACGGGCGGTATCGGGGGGGTGCATCGTGGACATCCATTTGATGTATCCGCTGACTTGATTGAATTGGGGCGCACCCCGGTTGCGGTCGTCTGCTCCGGCGCGAAATCCATTCTTGATCTGCCGCTAACGCTGGAAGTGCTGGAAACGCAGGGTGTACCCATCATCGGCCTCGGCACGGATACGCTGCCTGCTTTTTATACCCGCAGCAGCGGCTTGCCGATTGATGCCCGCGTCGAAACACCATCTCAGGTCGCGCAAATTATTGCTGCCGCTCACCAGCTTGAAACCCGTCATGGTATTCTGATCGCTGTCCCCGTTCCTGCTGCCGATGAACTGCCCGCTGAACAGGCAGAATCGGCTATTCAGCAGGCGACCGACGAAGCCGAAGCGCAGGGAGTTCATGGCAAAGCGGTCACACCCTTTATCCTCAAGCGCGTCTCCGAATTGACTGAAGGCGAATCGCGCCGTGCCAACACCACACTGTTGGTCAATAATGCCCGTACAGGTGGACAGATTGCCGTAGCACTACACCAATACCATGCCCAACCAGCCTGATGCACCCCGCATTGTCGGGGTTGGCGGCGTCTTTATTGATGATATTGTGCTGCCCAGTGGGCAAACTTATATGGGTCAGTTGGGCGGTGGCGTTGTTCATGCCTTGATGGGCGCGGCATTGTGGGGAGAACGCCCCGGTATTTGCGCCACAGTTGGGCAAGGTTTGCCTCCTGCTGCCTATGGACACCTATCCACCCACCTCGATACACAGGGGCTGCATACGCTTGATCTGCCCCAGATTCGGGCATGGCAGCTTTTCGAGGAAGATGGTACACGACGGGAACTCTACCGTGTGCGCGAAACTGTGCCCTTTATCCGGGGCGCACAGCCTGAACATTTGCCGGATATTTACCGCGATTGTCAGGGCTATTATCTGCTGCAAGGATTTGAGGGTGTACGAGCATGGCGCAAGATTCTGAGGGGCTTTATACTCTGGGAGCCGCTTCAGCAGATCATGACGCCAGAAAACCGCCCAATCATGCAGGATGTACTGCGTGAGTGCGATATTGATCTGGTTTCACCCAATCTGGTAGAAGCCCAGGCTGTGTATGGCAATCTGCCGCCTGAAGAATTGATCGCCATGATGCTGGCAGATGGCGCGCAAGCTGTCGCACTGCGTATGGGGGGAAAAGGGTCAATCGTCGCCAACCGGGAAGAACAGCATTACATCCCGGCAGTTCCGGTTTCCAGAATCGTCGATCAAACCGGAGCAGGGAATACCTACTGTGGCGGGCTGCTTTGGGGTATCACATCCGGGAAAAATTGGTTTGAAGCGGGTGCGGCTGGCGCGATAGCCGCTTCATTTTGTCTGGAAGGGGTAGGAGTACTAAACCCAACACAAATTGATCTTGCCGAGCGAAACCAAAGGTATCAAAAACTGCTGAATAATGGTTGATCGACTACTTGCTGCCTGATCCAGCCTGCGCTGGTGGCCGTGTAACCTTACCGCTTTGTGTATGGCGTGTCACAATGTGGAGCGTTAATTCATCCAACGAATGGAAACGACGTTGACAGTAAGGGCAGGAAGGATTCGCCTCCTGGTTGGAGTTTTGATTGCTTTGCTGCATGTTATTTTTTTCGGACAAGATGCGTTTACCGCCAATCTGCTGACGACAATGAAACGAAATACTAACTTGATTATAACAGAACATTGCGCAGAAGTGTTAAGGTTAAATCTGAATATGGCATCAATTTTTCTAAACAATTAATCTGCTGTGCCTCCACCCCGCAGCCATTCCCGCACTGCTTCAATCAGTTCACCAGCATCCAATTCCGGTGACTGGTCAAGCGCCGCCAGATCATCCTGTGACAGATTTTTTAGAGTACGCTCAATCTCAATCAAAATCAGCATCAATGGCGCAGCCCGTTCCACCAGTACCACCAGATAATGGGTAGACTGTGCCAGCGGGAAAAGCAGCAAATGTCCATGTTCAGTGGAAAGCTGTACCATCTGTGCTGCACCGCACCCAAATTCCTCTGCCAGCGTTTGTGCCAACACTTCCAAAGCCTGAAGCATCGAAGGCAGCAACTCATCCTCGCTGCTCACACTGCGGGAAGAACGCAACAGCCGCCCCTGATTATTCGCCAACATCACCACATCAACATAACGATTTCCGGCCAATCTTTCGAACCAGTCCATAGAATTACTCCTCTATTCTCCAAATATCCAGCCCGGTATCGCAGCCCACTACCAGCGTCGTACCATCATGGCTCAGACGCACCATATCCGGTTGACGATTACAGACCCGGTATTCTCCCAGATCAATGCGTTCACCAGTCGCTGTATCCCAGGCAACCACCACTGGCTTTAACCCAACATCCACGCCAATAACTACATCGGCATCAGGGGTCAGCAAAAGAAATGGAATATAAGCTCCATCTAACGCAACCACGATCCGGTCTTCACCCGTTTCAAAATCAAGCACATGTAAATTCGCAGACTCACCATCGCGCCACGCAAAATAACGGCCATCTGGTGTAATCTGTCCCGCACCCGGCATAACATCAACCTCCGCTGTGGCCGTCACCAATCCGCTTTCCAGATTCCAGCGTTTAACCAGTCCTTCTTGCGTTACAGTTACGGCCAGTGGCGGTGCAATTCGCCCGATACGCAAAAAAGCATCTGCATCATTTTCAGGGCCGGATGGCAGTTCAAATAATTCTGCGTCCGAGAGTTCTTCGTTGACGCGCAAACGATTCATAATGGTGGGATTTATTTGCAGCACAAAGCGGGTTTTCAGGTAATCAATCGGAGAAATTTCCAGCCATGTAAAGTCGTTCGCCCAAACACGTAACGGTACATCAGCAGTAGGAAAGCGATAATATTCAGTAACATCAGCGCCTATTCCTCGAAAAGCCGTGTAATGTGCTCCCCCATCGGTATGCGCCGAAACCAGCACATGACCATCCGGGTTGAAGGTCGCATCCAAAGCAGTTGCCGCCAATCCATCTGCACCAAGGATGAAGTAATTATCCAGCAGATCACCGGCTGCATTCCACACGATGAGATGTTCGTTACGACTGATAACCGCCATCCGCTCACCATCCCGGCTGAGGGCAAACCAGCCATTTTCGATTCGGTCTGACTCCATGCTGGCAAAATCAATCTGCATAATGGACTGCAAATGCTCAATATTGGCAGCACCAATCACGGCAGGTATTGCATCCTGCTGCCAAAATACCAGCAAAAAAAGTAATCCAAATAAACCCAATTTCAACTTTACTCTACCTCTTTTCTAATCGCCACCTGTTCCAGCCTGTTTATCAGTCATAAAACCCATTTTGGCTATCCTTGCCGGTTTGCAGTCGCTATAATGGCGGTGAACAAGTCGTTAAAAATGACTACAGGAATGTGTTTTATGGTAATCAACAAACTGGATCGTAAGCTCAAGCGCATTCTGCCGCGTGTCACCAAACCGGGTCGTTACGTTGGCGGCGAGTATAACAGTATCGTCAAAGATTGGGACAACACGGATTTCAAAGTCGCTCTCGCCTTCCCCGATATTTACGATCTCGGTATGTCCAATTTGGGCATCATGATCCTCTACGAGCAAATCAATAACCAGTCAGATATGCTGGCCGAACGGATTTTTAGCCCGTGGCTGGATATGGAAGAGCATATGCGGGCTGAAGACATTCCACTGTACTCGCTGGAAAGTCGCCACTCTATTCGTGACTTCGATCTACTCGGCATCAGCCTGCCTTATGAGCAATTGTATACCAATGTACTCAACCTTCTGGACTTGGCTGGTATGCCCCTTCGCAGCCTCGACCGTGATGAAACCTATCCTTTAGTCATCGCTGGTGGGCATTCCTGTTACAATCCGGAACCAATGGCCGATTTCATCGACGCTTTCGTGATCGGTGAGGGCGAAGAAATTATTGTTGAAGTCGCCCACACACTACAGGCCATGCGAGGGGCGAACCGTTACGACCAGTTACGCGCCATCGCCCGCATTCAGGGTATGTATGTGCCGCGTTTTTATGATGTCGCCTATAACAATGATGGCACAATTGCCACTGTCGAACCCAATACGCCGGAAGCTCCAAAACGGGTACTCAAACGTATTGTCCCAGTACTGACCAAACCGTTCACCCATTTTCTTGTGCCCAATATCGACACAGTACATAACCGCGCCCCGATTGAGATCATGCGCGGCTGCACACGCGGCTGTCGTTTCTGCCATGCTGGGATGATTACCCGCCCGGTACGCGAACGGCCTGTTCCAGAAGTGATGAACGCCATTGCCGAGATCATCACCAACACAGGGTTTGAGGAAATCAGTCTGCTCTCATTATCGTCGTCGGATTATGTTTTCGTCCATGAACTAGCCGACGCGGTACATGAGAAATATCATGACTCTGGCCTGAGCTTGAGTCTACCGAGCTTGCGAATCGAAAGCACCAGCGCTGATCTGCTGGACAAGTTGGGTGATACACGGCGAGGTGGATTCACTTTCGCTCCTGAAGCCGCCACTGAAAAAATGCGTGACATCATCAACAAATATGTCTCCGATGAGCAAGTCCTGGAAGCTGCCCGCGCCGTCTACTCACGCGGTTGGCGAACGATCAAGTTCTATTTCATGATTGGCCATCCAGAAGAAACGCTGGAAGATGTTCAGGCGATTGTCAATCTGTGCAAAGCGGTGCTGCGCGAAGGGCAAAAACTTTTAGGCAACAAAGCCAATGTCAACATTGGGGTCAGTACCTTCATCCCCAAGCCGCACACTCCTTTTCAGTGGGTGCCGCAGGATACCCATGAGCAGGTTGAGCAAAAACTGCGCCTCTTGAAAGACCAACTACGCGGACACGGCTTGCACCTGCGATGGAACAACATCACCGAAAGCGATTTCGAGGGCATCATGAGCCGTGCAGACCGTCGCATGGGACGCGTCATTCAACGAGCGTGGGAACTTGGTTGCAAATTCGATGCATGGCAGGATGGACATCACCATGATCTGTGGCTGCAGGCATTGGACGAAAATGGACTTGACCCGCGTTTTTATACCCACCGCGAACGCGCTATTGATGAAGTCTTTCCATGGGATCACATTGATGCTGCCGTCCATAAGAAATTTTTGGTCGACGATTATCTGATGAGCATCAAGGGTGAGACACGTGTGGACTGCCGCGATAAGTGCTTCGCCTGTGGCATCCTGCCCAAATTCAAAGAGATGCGTTCAGAAACTGAAGCAATGGCGTGGGAATGCCCACCCGTGAAGCCCATGCACGAACGCAAACGCGCTGGCAGCGACGGTGAACGTGCGCCGAATGTAGTGTTAGTGAGTTGACCATTAATCGGGATTTAGGCCGCCAGCAACTCCTGCTATAATGCCGCGCGACTTCGGAGGTACTGATGCGAATTCGCGTGGAAGGCAAACACCCGCTTAATGGAACTTATCATCCAGCGGGCAATACCAATGCGGCGATGGCCTTGCTGGCTGCTGCTTTACTAACTGATCAACCCATAACACTGCGGAATATGCCGCATACCCTCAATACACAGACGATGTTGGCGGTCGCTGAACGGCTGGGAGCAAAATTGTCTTACCCAGACGATCAAACCGTTCTCATTCAAGCTGAACAGATCAGCAAACGAACACTGACACACAGCGATACCAACGGTCTCGTTGGCATGATGTTGTTTCTGCCTGCTATGCTCACCCGGCGGCAGCATATCCGCATCGAATTTGATTTTCCGCTAAACCGCATTCGCGCCCATCTGGAAGCCCTGCGCGATTTGGGGCAAGATGTCATCACCACCAGCGGCGCACTGGAATGCCGCGCGGTGAAGTGGGAACATAAAGAGATCATCCTGAGTCAGACCAGTGTGACCGCTACATCCCTTGTTCTCATGCTGGCTGCCCGCTTGGGTAAAGAAACCATTATCCACAATGCTGCCTGCGAACCCCATGTGCAGGAACTCGCCAATTTGCTATGCGAAATGGGCGCACATATCGAGGGCATCGGCTCAAACGTCTTGCGGATTATCAGCCCAACAGAAGTGAATAGTGCTGAAGCTACCATTGGGGCTGACCACATTGAAGCTGCCAGCATCGCGGCAATTGTCGCTATCAGCGGTGGACGGGTTCAAATTGACGGTGGGCGACGGGCAGACATGCCCATGATTATCAAAACCTACCGTCAGCTTGGGGTCAGTCTGGATGCTGATGAAAATGTCATTTACGTTCCTAAACATGAATTGCTGACAATTTCAAATCGGGAAGAAGATACCGATCTCTCGATTGAGTCTTCACCGTGGCCTGCCTTCCCTTCCGATCTAATCGCTATTGCTACGCTTATTGCTACACAGGCACGCGGCACAGCACTCATTCACGAAAAGCTGTTTAACAACCGGCTACTGTTCGTAGACAAACTGAAGGCAATGGGCGCGCAAATTGTGCTTTGCGATCCACACCGCGCCATTGTAGTCGGGGCAACGCCGCTACATTCGATCTATATGGATACCCCGGATGTACGCACCGGGTTAGGCATGTTGGGCGCGGCGTTGATTGCAGAAGGTGAATCGGTCATTGACAATGCTCAGGTGATCGAACGCCAATTCGCGGGAACGCTCAAAAAGCTGCAAAACCTCGGCGCAAAACTCAAGGTCGAGGCGTAAATGGCACAACCTCCAATCAGTTTTGTAGAAATTGATGGCATCCACACGGCCCAAATCATTGTGGGGGAAGGCAAACCCGTTCTTCTGCTGCATGGTTGGGGCGCAAATATCAGCTTGATCTGGCCGCTGGCAGAACGTTTAGCAACATTGGGTTACAAAGTCTACACACTTGATCTGCCTGGTTTTGGGCAAACACCGCCAGCCTCAACTGCATGGTCAATCCATGACTACGTGAAATTCGTTGTGGATTATCTCGATCATCACCAATTGGATAAAGTCTATTTGTTTGGGCACTCGTTCGGCGGAAGGCTGAGTTTGGTGTTGGGAGCGGAACATGCCGGCCGAATCATCAAGATGGCATTGGCGGACAGCGCAGGGGTAAGGTCAAAACCATTAGCCCCAAATCAGCTTCGCCTGAAATTCTATCGTTTCGTTCTAAACAGCCTGAACACCATTGGCCTAAAACCACAAGCTGAAAAGCTGAGGACATGGTACGGCAATCGTTATGGCTCGGCAGATTACAAGGCCGCGCAGGGCATCATGCGTGAGACGTTCGTCAAGGTGGTGAACGAGGATTTGCTGCCCTATGCCACAGTGGTGAAGCCTTCAACGCTGTTATTCTGGGGCGATCAGGATACGGATACCCCGCTATCGCAAGGACAACTGCTGGAAAAAACTATTCCTGATGCTGGACTCGTGGTTTGGGAAGGCGCAGGCCATTATAGCTATCTGGATAGGTTGGCGGATACTGTTCGCGTGATGGATCACTTCTTCAAAACATGACATCTGCCAGTTATCAGCTTCAAAAGATGAACTGAAACCTCAAACATGAACTACGAAATCGCACTCATTAGTATTATCTGGCTCATTGGAACATGGATTCGCGTTTATCGGCAAGCGCGGTTTTACCAGATCGAAGAATACATGAGCCGCCGTTACCTGCGCTGGACATTCGCGCGGCGTGAACGCTGGCTGCCCAAACGCCCGATTGTGGCATGGAATGTAGGCGTGGTTCTGGGCTTCGTGCTGACCGAAGCACCCGGCAGTTTCATGCTGACGCTGATCGGCATTGTGACCGCAATTATAGCTATTTGGCCGCCGGATGAAGGCGAAATCAAAAAGGTGTTTCGTCCAACACCCCGCGCAAAGCGGCTTTTGGGTGCATCGTTCGGGGTGGCTGTTTTTGATCTGGCACTGTATCTGTTCATCTTCAGCCGTTTACCTGTACCCGAAGTAGGCGAAGTACGATACGCAGTTGTTTCGTTCATTGACCTGTTTTTGTTCCTAACTGCCCCGTTCATCCTGATCACGGGCAACTGGCTGATGACCCCGGTTGAGGCTTTTTTCCGGCAGCGATTTATCAATAGAGCGCGGGGTGTGCTGACAGAAGTCAATCCAACTGTGATTGGCATCACAGGTAGCTACGGTAAAACCAGCACCAAAGCCTACTTAACCCATATTCTGAACGGGCGTTATAAAGCGTACCCCACCCCCAAGAGTTATAACACATTGATGGGTGTATGCCTTGCCATCAACAACGATCTGAAAGACGATCACAGCATTGATTATTTCATCTGCGAGATGGGCGCATATATTCCCGGTGAAATTCAAGCGATTTGCGATCTGACACACCCCAACATCAGCATCGTGGTTGAAGTTGGGCCACAACATTTAGAGCGTTTTGGCAGTCTGGAAAATGTGGCAAACGCCAAATATGAAATCATTAAGGCACTGCCACCGGATGGACTAGGGGTATTCAATTGGGATAATCCTTATGTGCGCGAGATGTACGCAAAAGGGTATCCGCAAAATCGGTTAGCCGTCAGCCGGGAAGTTGATCCAACAAATGTACCTGCTAATGGGCCGCGTTTCGTCGCTTCGGAAATCAGCGAATCGCTCAACGGGCTGCACTTTACTGTTACTGATGTCCAAACGGGCGAACAGGAACGATTTGAGACGCCGCTGTTGGGGGTGCATAACGTCACCAATGTGCTGCTCAGTACAGCGGTTGCAGTTCATGAAGGGATGCCACTCAAGGAAATTGCGCGGCGGGTACGCGGGTTACAACCTGCGGAAAGCCGCCTCGTTCGGCAGTCCACACCTGAAGGCATCACCATCATTAATGATGCCTACAGCGCGAATCCGGCAGGGGTCATCAGTTCACTACAGGTATTATCCCTACATCAGAACGGGCGGCGACTCCTCATCACACCGGGGATGGTCGAACTGGGTCAGCTTCAAGAACAAGAGAATCGTAAACTGGGCGAAATTGCGGCTCAACATGCTACTGATGTAATCCTCGTTGGGACACAGCAAACCGCCCCAGTGAAAGAAGGGTTACAAACAGCAGGCTTTCCGACGGAACGACTGCAAGTGGTTGATACGCTGGGTGAAGCCATTACATGGTACAAAGCTAATCTGAAATCGGGCGATACGGTGCTGTTCCTGAACGATCTGCCTGATACCTACTCATCATGATTCGGAACAACGGATACCGATTGAAGACAGCCGCGCGATGCGTTATGCTTACCCTTTCCAGTTTAAGAGAATGTTAAATCTAATTCACCAAAGGGACTTTGCATGACCACTGACCGCCTGCGCGGCATGTTGACACTCGAAGAATTAAAACACAAAGCCGATTCCGGCGAGATCGAAACGGTCGTGGCTATGTTCACCGACCTGTACGGGCGGCAGATGGGCAAACGATTCAGTGCGGAATTCTTTCTCGATCAGGTCGCAAAATCAGGAATGCACGCCTGCGATTATCTGCTCACCGTTGATATGCCAATGGAGCCTATTCCCGGTTACAAATATGCCAATTGGGAACGCGGCTACGGTGATTTTCACTGTGTACCCGACTTCAACACCCTACGCATAGCAACATGGCTGGATAAATCGGCACTGGTCATCTGCAATGTTTACGATGAAAAAACTCACCAACAGGTCAGCGTCGCGCCACGCAGTATCCTGAATAAACAGGTGAATACTGCTGCTGAAATGGGTTATCTGGCGCAGGGGTCTTCCGAACTCGAATATTTCATCTTTGAAGAAACCTATAAATCCGCCCGCGAAAAACATTACACCAATCTGGAACACTTCGGCGCGTACATCGAGGATTACCATATTTTGCAGGGCACACGCGAGGAAGTCCTGAACGCCGCTGCCCGTAAGCATCTGGGCAACAGCGGTGTTCCAGTCGAATCCAGCAAGGGCGAATGGGGGCCGGGGCAGCACGAACTGAACATCCACTATGCGGATATTAGCACGATGGCCGACCGCCACACGATCTACAAACAATGTTTCAAAGACCTCGCCCATCAATTGGGGTTGGCCGTCACCTTTATGGCAAAATTCGATGCCAGTGTTGCAGGTTCGAGCAGTCATTTGCACCTCAGCTTGTGGGATACTAAAGGCAACAAAAACATCTTCGCTGGCAAGAAAAAACTTGGGCCAGTGCAAGGTTCAGACGAATTTCGCTGGTTTCTCGGTGGGTGGATTAAACATGCCCGCGAAATGATGGTTTTCTATGCCCCAACCATCAACTCCTATAAGCGGTATCAATTGGGTTCATGGGCACCCACCAGCCTCGCATGGAGCTACGATAATCGCACGGCGGGTTTCCGGGTAGTGGGACACGACTCTTCCCTACGTATCGAATCGCGCGTACCGGGGGCAGACATCAATCCGTATCTGGCTTACGCGGCATCATTAGCCTCTGGTCTGGATGGTATTCGCAACCAGATCGAACCGCCGGATATTTTTGAGGGCGACATTTACTCGGCAGCACATCTGCCCAAAGTACCCATGACACTGCGGGAAGCCATCGCTGAGTTGGAGAAAAGTGCGTTCGCGCGGCAAGCGTTTGGTGAGGATGTAGTGGAGCATTACCTCCACTTCTTCAAAACTGAGCAAGCTGCTTATGACAAAGCCGTGACCAATTGGGAACGGGCGCGTTACTTCGAGCAAATTTGAGGTTTTTATTTCACTCATGAGGAGTCAATCTTGCGTTTGAAAGATAAAGTGGCGCTCATTACAGGCGCTGGAAACGGCATCGGGCGGGAAACGGCCCTGCTGTTCGCACAGGAAGGCGCAGCGGTGGTCGTCGCGGATGTCGTGGATGCAGCAGGTGAGAAAACGGCTGCGGACATCAAAGCGGCGGGTGGTCAGGCTGTTTATGTTCATGCCGATGTCTCCAAAACGGCTGACAGCGAAAATATGGTGCAAGTGGCTGAAAAGACCTTTGGCAAGCTGAATGTGCTGTTCAACAATGCGGGCATCATGCACGGCGATGATGATAACGCTGTAACCACCGAGGAAGCCATTTGGGATTTGACGATGGCAATCAACCTGAAGGGCGTTTTCTTCGGCTGCAAATATGGTATTCCGGCGCTGAAACGGGCGGGCGGTGGTTCGATTATCAATACGGCTTCATTCGTCGCGCTGTTGGGAGCCGCTACACCACAAATTGCTTATACGGCGAGCAAGGGCGGCGTTCTGGCAATGACACGCGAATTGGCGGTCATTCATGCGCGGGAGAATATTCGGGTGAATGCGCTGTGTCCCGGCCCACTGCGGACGGAACTGCTGATGAACTTCCTCAATACTGAGGAAAAGAAACAGCGTCGTCTGGTGCATGTACCGATGGGGCGGTTTGGTGAGGCCAAAGAGATTGCTTACGCCGCGCTGTATCTGGCATCTGATGAATCCTCGTATGTGACTGGCACTGAATTTCTGGTAGACGGTGGTATCACCGCTGCTTACGTAACCCCGGAGTAAATCACACTTATGGCTACAGTAGCATTTGAAGGATTAGCAATTGGCGGGCAGCGCATCGCCAGCGCTGACGGAAAAACCGCCCCCGTATACGAACCGGCAACGGGCGAGATTCTGGCACAGGTTGCCCAGGCGACAGCGGCAGATGTTGATAAGGCTGTTAAAACGGCTCATGCTCGGTTCAGCGATGGCAAATGGAAGCAGATGCGAACCCGTGAACGCGGGCAAATCCTCCAGCGTATCGCTAACCTGATCCGCGAAAAGGCTGAAATGCTGGCGCAGATCGAGTCAAAAAATGGGGGCAAACCGATCAGCGCGGCGCGGGGTGAAATCGGTGCGGTTGCCAACACATTTGAATACTATGCGGGCGCGGTCAATAAAATTCATGGGCAGACGATTCCCGGTAACGCGAATGGGACGTTGATGACCTTCCGCGAGGCATTGGGCGTATGCGCTCTGATTGTTCCGTGGAACTTCCCGTTGGTGATCGCGGGTTGGAAAATTGCTCCGGCGCTGGCGATGGGCAACACAGTGATTGTGAAACCCGCCAGCGTGACCCCATTGAGCGCACTGGCTTTGGCTGATTTAGCCCTAGAAGCGGGACTGCCAGAAGGGGCGTTCAACGTCATCACTGGGTCGGGAAGTGTGGCGGGTAAGGCTTTGGTTACACATCCGCTCGTCCGCAAGATTTCGTTCACGGGTTCGACGGAAGTCGGTGTGGGCGTGATGCAGCAGGCAGCAGGGAGCATTAAACGGGTATCGCTGGAACTCGGTGGGAAATCGGCCAATATCATTTTCGGGGATGCGAATCTGGATACCTGCATTGAGTCCTCGCTGTTTTCGGTCTATGACAATGCTGGTCAGGACTGTTGTTCACGCAGCCGTTTCCTCGTAGAGCGCCCGATTTTTGATGAATTCGTTGAGCGTTTCGTGAACCGCACCAAGACGATGAAAGTGGGCAATCCGGCGGATGAGCAGACCGAGATGGGGCCGCTGATTACCCCGCAGCACCGCGAGTCGGTGATCAATTACATGAACATTGGGGACGGCGAAGGGGCAAAACGGTTGTGCGGGGGTGAAATCCCCGGTGGTGATCTGGCAGAGGGGAATTACCTGACTCCGGCGGTTTACGTGAACGTGAACAGCGGGATGCGAATTATGCAGGAAGAAATCTTTGGGCCAGTGGTGTGCATTATGCCTTTCGACGGCGAGACGGAAGCTATTCAATTCGCTAACGACAGTGCCTACGGCCTTTCGGGGTCGTTGTGGACACGGGACATCGGGCGGGCGCTGCGGGTGGCACGGGCGGTCGAAACCGGGATGCTTTCGGTCAACAGCAGCAGCAGTGTCCATATTGAAGCGCCGTTTGGTGGGATGAAGGAAAGCGGTTTGGGGCGCGAACAGGGTATGACCGCGCTGGAACATTACAGTGAGTACAAATCGGTGTTCATTGCTAATGATTGAGATGGAGTTTCCAGTTACGAGTTGCCAGTTTCCAGAAAATTCACCTCACCCCTAGCCTTTCTCCAAATTGGAGAGGGAAATGGCGGCGATGGCGGCGGCGATGTCATTGGCGAAAAATGGTTTCCGCCGCCACATCGGCTATCAGTTCACAGTTAAATTCAGAAGCAGTTTGCGAGATTTGCGGCGATTGCGATTGCAAAATTGTGTTTGCGCGCAAATCGCTACGGGGAAATTTCGTAAAATTCTGCAATTGCAACACCCCATTTTTTGCATTTTGTGAATCTTGAAGAATAGGTTTTATGGCGGCAATGTCATCGACCTCTGCCGCCGCCATGTTTGCCATAGATGCGGTTTTTGGTTTTTAGTTACCCGAAAAAGACGAGGATGATTCGCAAATTTCGCAAGATTCTTCAAATTCGTCAAATTCGCAGGTGGTTTTTGTGAATCTTGCGAATCTTTGGGATGGGATTGTCGTCGGTGTCGTCGTCTTTGTCAGTTATTGGTTTTTAGTTCTTGGTAGTTGGTAAGGTGCGTTTTGCGATTGCCGCCACACTCCATCATAGCACATAAATTCTGTTTTGAGCGTTCGAGTTGGGTTTGAAAATGGGGTGAACCGGGTGGCATGGCTGCTGTGTGATATTTCCCACAACCTGTGTTTTGTCCTATGCGTATAGCGTTATAGGGATGGGTGCTGACTGCTGAAGGTTCGAATCTATGCAGGAGGTCAACCATGACTAGCTCACAGTTAAGCCAATCACGTCTCATCGTTGGTTTGATTTTGGTGGTGGTCGCCGTTCTGCTGTTCTTTGCCCGAACAGACTACGCGACGGCTGGCGCTATTGCGATTGGGGTGCTGGGTCTGATCAGCATTGCGATTTCCAGAAAGTAGCTGGCACAGAAAAGCATCCTCACACACCCTATAACTAACCTACCTGTTCACTTAGTTCGTGATTACACAGCCATTCAAAGCTGAGCGGGTCGTTTTATGCTGTGGTAATATGGCAGCGTCGATTAGGTATCTAAAATGGCTGTCTATGTAATGAGATACTATAACGAGGTAACAACCCAGAAAACCCTAAAACGCCAAAATCTCCTGCTACTAATGCATACCCAGAATTTCACAGAAGATGACTTTACAGCAAATCAAAATGGATATATGAGCAAAAGACAACGCTCTGAACTAAGCCAAAGACGAGCCTTCCGGCAATTTTTAGTCTGGTTAATGGTGCTCGTTGTTCCTTTTGCAATCGCAGCGACGCTATGGGATGGAAATCGTATTAAATGCATCTTTACAAAATAATGTGGTAAAAAGGAGGAAAACAGGAGGGAGAAGTCATGCCGAAGCTAATCCGACTAGAGATGAGCGAAAGCGAGCGAGAGGAACTAGCGCAGATACGGAATCGCGATCCACGCCCATATATGAGAGAGAAGGCAGCAGCCCTACTCAAAATTGCTGACGGAGCAGTGGCGGCGCAGGTAGCGGAAAATGGATTACTCAAAAAGCATGACCCGGACGTGGTTTATCGCTGGTTGAAAAACTGGCAAACGGAAGGGATAGCTGGATTAGTGGTGAAGCAAGGGCGCGGGCGAAAACCGTCCTTTTCCCCCTGAGTGTGAGAACGCCGCCACCGCTAAAGCGCGGTTACTGGACAGGTTGCATCAAGTACCGGAAGCCTTTGGACAACCCCAGAGCCGTTGGTCGCTCAAGGGGCTATTGCAGAGTTGTGAATGGCTGCGACTGCACTCGGAATCGGGGTTGTGGCGACTGTTAGATCGGCTGAAAATCAGTTACAAGCGGGCACGCGATTATCTGCACAGCCCTGACCGAGAATACAGAGAAAAAGTCGCTTATCTCCAGCAGTGTTTGCAGCAGACTTTAGACGCACCGGAGCGTTATGTGTTGGTGTATTTGGATGAATTCGGCTTTGAACGCCAACCGAGCCTCAGTTGGGCCTACAGCCAACGAGGAAGCAATTTCCCCTTAGCCCGGCGCAGTTGTCGCAGCAACACTCAGTGTCGAGGGATTGGCGCGCTCAATGCCCTCACCGGGCAACTCACCTACGAACAGCACAGCAAAATTACCCTGCCCCGCTTGTCGCATTTCTACCACCATCTGGTGGACGATTATAGCTGGGCGGAGTGTATCTTTGTGGTTCAGGATAACTGGCCGGTTCATGTTCATCCCGATGTCTTGGCACGCTTGCAACCCCAGCATTCGCCTTTCTGGCCGTCACCACCGGCTAACTGGCCGACCCAACCCCGTCCTCGCGCCGTTCGCGACACCCTTCCCATCCAACTCATTTTTCTGCCAACCTATTCCCCTTGGCTCAACCCGATTGAACAACTCTGGCGCTGGGTGCGGCACGATGTCCTCCATTTGCATCGCTTTAGTGACGACTGGCTGGCACTCAAGCAGCGCGTTCACGACTTTATGGCTCGTTTTGCCACTCCCTCTTTGGACCTGCTCAATTATGTTGGCCTTTTACCATCTTAATTTATCAAGGTGCATACAATACGATGGCAAGCAGGTTTGGGAATTGCCTACTGATTCTCACACTAGGAGAATTGGTTCTATTCAAATGTTTACGGACATACCAAGCTCTAAATAATGATTTACAAAAAGGAGATATAACTTTTGAGAAAGGAAGGGTCGCTTTTAGAGACATGGGAAGAAACGGAGTAATAATGCAAATCGGCAAAGCCCAATTCATCTCACATGGGTTTGGTGATTCATTCAGAGGGTTTAAAGAAGGTGAAATATATTGTGTTTTCTATACTCCATTTTCGAAAATAATTTTGTCGGCAGAATGGATCGGATCAAATCGTATTGAGAAGAATCAATGACCATCGCTCAATCGCTCCTTATTGCGACGGCCAGTGTGATGATGGTGGTGGCGCTGGTATTAGCGTTTATCCCGCTGCTGCCCGGCCCGGTGCTGGTGTGGGCGGTGGCGATTATCTTTGGCGTTTTGGATGGATTCCAGTATCTCTCCCCTGCTGCCGCAATCATCACAACCATACTCATGCTGATCGGTGTCACCTGCGATTGGTGGCTGGCAATCTTCGGCATCAAGACGGGAGGTATGTCGTGCATGGCGACGATTGGCAGTTTCGCAGGCGGGTTTTTGTGCACCTTCCTCATCCCGATTCCGGTGGTCGGCACGCTGATTGGCTGCGTGTTGGGAGCGCTGCTGTTCGAGCTGGCACGCTTCCGCGAAATTCGCAAGGCTTTACAGGCAGGGCAATCCGCCGCTAAAATGTTCATCCTGAGTTACGTGGTTGAACTGGCTGCCAGCGTTGCCATCGCGGTGACGTTCTTCGTCAGCCTGTTGACAGCAGGGAGTTCCTAGTCGCTGGTCGAAAGCCAGCGGTTAGCATTTAGTGGTTAGCGATTAATCAGTTTTGGGCGATTCGTTAGGAATATTGACGACTCAGTTTACCCCACCCCTACCCCTCCCCGTCCCGGAGAGGGGAATTCAGAAAACAGGCGGGGTAGTGAAACTGGCGAATAATCCTGTGATAACGGTGAACTGAAAACTGAAAACTGAGGATTATTCATGAGTGCAAAACGCAAAACGGTTGTGGGCGTGGTTTTTGGCGGGCGGAGTGTTGAGCATGATGTTTCGATCATCACCGGACATCAGGTTATGCGCGCCTTCGACCCCGAACGCTACGAAGTCGTGCCGATTTATATTGATCGTCAGGGCAAGTGGTTCACGGGTGAGCCGCTTAAGGAACTGAAAAATTTCAAGGATGAGGTCATCAGTTTCAAAGGGGTGGAAAGCGCGATTATCTCCCCCAGCGCCCAGCATCATGGTTTGATTGTTAATCCCACATCAGGACGTTTTGAAAAAAGTCAGATTATCCGGCTGGACGTGGTGTTCCCGGCGATTCATGGGACGCATGGCGAAGATGGCACGATACAAGGTTTGCTGGAACTGGCGGACATCGCGTATGTGGGCTGCGGTGTGCTGGCCTCAGCCATCGCCAACGACAAAATCATGGGCAAAATCGTCCTCAGCCAGCAAGGGGTGAGCATCGTTGAGGGTGTTTCGTTCAGCCGCGCGGAATGGCTGGAAGCGCCGGATAAAGTCATCAGCCATATTGTGCATGAATTGGGTTATCCGGTGTTCGTCAAACCCGCTACCTTAGGGTCGAGCATCGGCATCGGCAAGGCGGCGGATGAAAACCTGCTGCGGGCATCTATCGAAGTGGCAGCGAATCTGGACAGCCGGGTGCTGATCGAAAAAGCAGTCGAAAACGCCGTCGAAATCAACTGCGCGGTGCTGGGCAGCGGCATGAACATCCGCGCCTCAGTGCTGGAACAACCGGTGTCGTGGGATCAATTTTTGACGTATGAGGAAAAATATATGCGTGGCGGCGAAGGTATGAAAAGCGCCGAACGCATTATCCCTGCGCCAATCTCCGCCGAGCAAACCGAGCAGATCAAAAATATGGCGATTCAGGCGTTCCGGGCGATTGAAGGACGCGGCACAGCCCGAATCGACTTTTTGCTCAAGACGGATGGCAGCCAGATTTATCTGAATGAGATTAACACCATGCCGGGGTCAATCGCATTTTATTTATGGCAAGATGGAGGTATGTCGCCGCGCGATCTGGTGCATCAATTGGTGGAAATCGCCAAAGAAGCACACGCCGAAAAGCGGCGCAACACCTACGATTACCGGACGAATCTGGTCGAATTGACGGCGCAGCGCGGGTTAAAAGGCGTCAAAGGCAGCAAAACCAGCGTTCGCAGCACAAACTGAACATTAGCGTAATTTAGAGACTGCACTACAATTATTCGAAGATGAACTTTTCCGGGCGTTCTTAAAGCCCCAACGGAACCGGGAGATGGGCTGTGACTTTGCGAATCTGCATTCTGTTGATAATCGCCCTCATGCTGGCAGCCTGCGGCGGCGAACCAACGCCGGAAGTGGTTTCATTCGTTCCATCACCGACTGAGGGCGCGAAAGTCCCTACCCGCGCCCCGACCAACACGGCAACGCCAACGGTTGAAACCAGCACCCCAACGCTGACACCGACCAATACGGATACACCGACACCAACGGCTTCTCCAACGCCTTCCATACCGGTTGCACAGGCTATCCGAGCGATTTCGATTCGGGTAGGGCCAGCATCCAATTATCCGGTTATGGGCACACTGGAAGCCAACGCGCAACTGCCCATCGTTGGCATCAGCGAGGACGGGAACTGGTATCAGGTACAGCTTGAAGATGGCACCTTCGGTTGGGTGACAGCCGCGACTACACAAGTCGAAACCTTCGGTGATCTGCGGGTTATCGAGGTGGCACTTGCGCCAACTGATACACCAACCTTTACGCCGACCGCAACCGATACACCAACCAGCACACCCACAGAAACGGCAACACCGACACCCACTGCTACGCCGACCCATACACCGACTGACACACCCACCGCGACTCCTACTGCTACGCCTCGTCCTATCGAGACGCCTAATGCTCGCCCCGACAGCATCAACACTGATGACCAAGCGGCAATATTGGCGAGTTTTGGAATCGCAGAAGATAACGGGGAAGAAGCTGATTTTGTCGAAGAGACGACAGTTGATCTGACAGGTGAAGATGATCTGCTGCGTTGGGAATCGTTTGAGGGTGAGTTCAGCGATTTCGTCGTCAGCGCTACTATCCATTGGGGGCCGGGAGCAGAGGAAGATTACTGCGGTTTCCGCTTCCGGGGTGCGGGTACTGAAAACCTGTATATCGTCGATATTGATCGTGATGGCGGGTTGTACTTTGAGTACAAGCTGGATAATGAATGGCAGGAAATTGTTGAAGGCGACGGCAGAAATATCAATACCGATCAGGATGATACCAATCAACTGGTCTTGATCGCTGTGGGCAATACTTTTTCGGTATATCTTAATGGGGAATTCGCTGGGGAACTGATCGATGATACCCTGCCAAGCGGAGAAGTCGCCCTGTTAGCGGGTACTTATGACGAAAGCGACGAAACCAACTGCGTATTTGAGGATGCATGGATTTGGACGCTGGAAACTTCACCCTTCAACCAAGCACTCGCGCCGCGTGAAATCAGTTATGGTGATACCGTAAATGGCACAATCGACGACTCGGCATCCGGGGCATATTTCACATTTGACGGTCGGCAAGGGGATTTCGTTGGCATTCGGATGACCAAGACCTCCGGCGATCTTGATCCGTATCTGATTCTACTGGATGCGAATGGAACCACGCTGATTGAAAATGATGATGATCCCCAAGGTTTTAACCGCGACGCCTATCTGCGGGATTATGTACTTCCAGCAACGGGAACATACACCGTGCTTGCGACCCGCTTCCAGGAAACCACAGGCACCAGCAGCGGTGACTATACGCTGACGCTTGAACTCGTCCGTCCAGGGGATGGCGGGCTGACGGGAGGCGGAATACCGATTGCGATTGGTGACACGATAGAAGGAACGATTGGCGGAACGGCTGCGCGCGTCCGTTATACTCTGACAGCCAATGACGGCGATGTCGTTACCATTCAGATGCGTCGGGCGTCTGGCGATCTGGATGCACTGCTGATTGTTCTTGATGAAAATGGGGTTCAAGTCGCAGGGAATGATGATGACCCATTCGGGAATACACGCGACGCAGCCATTAATGGTCTGCCCCTGAATGCTGGCACTTATACGATTGTGGCGACCCGATTCCAGGAAGATGTGGGACTCACCAGTGGCGATTTCACACTGACGATTGAACGCGAGAATTAACCACAGGGGAAGGCTTGGAGCCTTCCCCTAAATCCTCACTTCGGGGGCTGCCCAACAAAGCGGTAGCCAATGCCATATTCATTCTGAATATAGGTCGGGGCTTTAAAATCCGGCTCAATTTTGCGGCGCAGATGTGAAACATAGATGCGCGGATAATGATGTTCGCGGGTGTACTCGAACCCCCACACCTGTTCCAACAACTGCTGAAAAGTAAGTACCTGTCCCCGCCGTTTGATGAAGGTTGCCAAAAGCCTAAATTCGGTCGGCGTCAGGCGTATTTCTTCGCCATGCACATGAACCCGCCGCGCGTCCAAATCGACCGAAAGGTACTCATCGGTGTAATGCTTGACCTCATCTTTATCATCGCCATCAAACGGTTTAGCGCGCCGCAGCAAGGCCTTCACCCGTGCCTGGAATTCAATCTTCCGTAAAGGCTTGAGCATGAACTCATCCGCGCCCATATCCAGCCCTTCCGCGATTTGTTCCTCGGTGACAGCGTGGGCGGTCATCATCAAAATGGGAACATCGGAAAGTTCACGAATGCGCTGGCAGACAGTAATACCATCCATCAGCGGCATGGCAACATCCAGCACCACCAAATCAGGCCGGGTGTCATGAAACAGGCGCAAACCCTCTAACCCATTGTTGCCAATAATGGCCTCGTAACCGTTCCGCTGAAGATCAAGCTGGAGCAGGCGAGACATTTCTCTATCATCTTCGATCACTAAAATTCGCGTGGTCATAAGCTACCAAACAAACTCTTCCCAAACATGCCTGTCATTGTACCATTGACTTGCGTAATCTGGTAACACATTCGTGCTTGGGTGCAATATCGGGTTGTGCTATCCTTATGCGCCATAAGTTGTACTGTAAATGTGTTGGAATCCATTGTGCCCTATCAATCTTCTGGTGGTCGTCGTAACAACGTTCAACTCGGTGTCGGACGTTCGGTTTGGGCGGGTGCGCCACCGCCAGCCATCCCCGAACGCACTTTAGATGGTATCCCCGGATGTGTGGCGTGGCTGGCGCTGCTTTTTTCGATTATCTGTGCCATCGCTTTCCCCCGCGCGCTGCTGCTGATCGCCGCACTGCTCGGCTTTTATTCCGCTGTTCGGTTTTTGTTCGCGGGCATCGCTAATGTGATGGGCTTACGCTACATCAAACAATGGGAAGCCACCAAGTGGTACGAACGTTATCAGGCTGAATCGACCTCAGAGACGCTGGATTGGAATGTTGTCAAACACATTGTCATCATCCCCAATTACAAAGAACCATTTGAAATCCTGACGCGCACATTAGACAATCTGGCGGCGCAGTATCAGGCCAAGCAGCGCATGACGGTGATGCTGGCGATGGAGGCCGGGGAAGAAGGCTGCGTCGAAAAAGCTGAACGGTTGGTAGCCCTCTACGAATCGTGTTTCGAGCATTTATATTTTACGGTTCATCCACGCGGTTTACCGGGGGAAATGCAGTGCAAATCCGCCAATCAAGCATGGGCGAGCAGATGGGCCAAACGTAAGCTGGTCGATCAACTTGGCTACAACATCGAACATATTGTCGTTACCACCCAAGATGCCGATACCCTGTGGCACAAAGATCATTTCTACGCGCTCACTTACCTGTTCGCCATCAACCCAGCGCGTTGGCTGCGATTCTGGCAAGCACCGATTCGCTATCATACCAACATCTGGGAAATTAATCCGTTACTGCGAATTGTAAATGCCTACTCAACCGCGTTTGAACTGGCGTATCTGGCTGCGCCGTGGTGGATTCCGATGCCGATGTCGTCCTATTCACTGAGTCTGAAATTGCTGGATACCAGTGGTTACTGGGATACCGATGTGATTGCTGACGAATGGCATATGTTCATCAAGGCTTATTTCGCCCGCGAAGGTGCAGTAATGCTGGATCGATTATTCCTGCCCTTCTCGGCCACTGCTGTAACGGGTGAAACCCTGTGGCAGGCTATCAACAATCGCTACCAGCAAACGTTGCGTCATGCATGGGGCAGTAAAGAAGTTGGGTTCATCGTCGCCAAAATGCTGGAGCATCCTGAAGTTGAGTTTCACACCTCATTCAAGCTGTTGTTTCGCGTTGCACACGATATTTTACTGGCGGGCGCGGGTTGGGTTATCCTGACGATGGGCGCACAGCTTCCATTTATTTTTAACCCACCGCTGCTAGGACAGGTTGTGCAAGAAGGATTAAACAATCCATCCTATCTCCTGCTGCAAATCTCATTCCTGTTGGTGTCCGTTTTAGGTATCGTGTTTTGGTATCAGGATGTGATTGTGCGCCCCCCCCGCAGCCAACGTCAGACGCTCTATGAACGGATAATGACCGTGTTAAGTTTTCCGCTGCTGCCCATTTTGACGCTGATTTTCGTGGCCGTACCCACGCTGCAAGCCCAAACCCGATTGTTGATGGGTATCCCGCTGCGCTTTAAAGTGAGCAAGAAGATTTAGATTAACCACAAGGAGACCATCATCATGGCAAAAATCGGCTATATCGGCCTCGGCATCATGGGCGCAGCTATCGCCCGAAACCTGATGAAAGCGGGTCATGAACTGGTTGTGCATAACCGCAGCCAGAAAATTGTGCAGGAATTGGTGGGCGAAGGGGCTAAAGCGGCGGCGTCACCTAAAGATGTGGCGACACAGGTCGAATTCGTCTTCACCAATTTGCCCGATTCGCCAGATGTGGAAAAGGTTGTATTGGGCACAAACGGCATCATTGAAGGCGCACATGATGGCCTGATTTATATCGACAACAGCACCATCAAACCGGAAACTGCTCGCATGTTGGCGGCTAAACTGGGAGAAGTGGGTATCGCTGCGCTGGACGCCCCGGTCAGCGGCGGCGATGTGGGCGCGAAAAACGGCACACTGACGATTATGGTTGGTGGCGAACAGGAAGCCTTCGACAAAGCTGTTCCACTATTTCAGGCGATGGGCAAAGCATGGGTGTTGGTCGGTGACAGCGGCGCGGGGCAGATCGCCAAAGTCTGCAACCAGATTATCGTCGGGGCGCAAATGGCTGCATTGGCGGAGGCACTCATCACCGCACAAAAAGCAGGTGTTGATCCCAGTCGGGTGGTCGAAGCCATCAAAGGTGGTGCTGCTCAGATGTGGACACTGGATGTAAAACCGCCGCGCCTGTTCGCGGGCAATCGTAATCCGGGTTTCAAAGCGCATATGCAGCACAAGGATTTGGGTATCGTGCTGGATACGGGCAAAACGTATGGCATCCCGCTGCCGCTGACGGCTGTTATCCAGCAGTTGTACACAGCGATGCTGGAACAGGGCAACCGTGATCTGGATAACAGCGCGGTCATCACCATTTACGAGCAGTTAGCCAATGTGAAATTAAGCGAACCGCTGCGCCAACCTGATCCAGTCGAGGAAGCCTCAAAGGAATCCTTCCCGGCCAGCGATCCGCCTGCATGGTAACCAATGAGCAACAGCAGCCTTGTGCTATAATGCAATCATAAAATGAGCGATAAACCAGCATCAATCAAATTCTATACCGATACCCATATCGCTAAAGCTGTTGCCGCGCAACTGCGAAATCGTGGAATTGATGTAGTGCGCTGTGAAGAAATTGGCATGGCGGAAGCCAAAGATATTGAGCATTTAGAGTATGCAGTCCAAGAAAATCGCGTTGTCATTACCTGCGATGATGATTTCATTGTTCTAGCTCAAGAGTGGGCAAAGGCTAACAAAAACCACAGTGGTATCATGTTTTGCTTAACACACGTTCAGGGCGAGGCAGCCATTGGTATTATCGTCAAAAAGTGCATTCAAATCGTAGATAACGTTGCAAACAACACATCGACAATTGAAACCAGCATTGCAAATCAGGTTATCTACGTGAGTTAGAAGAGGCAATTATGGATACTGCCCCCGTCAATCATATCGAAATCATCAATGGTAAGGCGATGATTCGTAGACAGTTTAAAGCCAAAATCATCGCCAGTATGATTGTCAACGCCAATTCATCCGTTGAATGGATCATGGAAGAATTTGGCCTGACACGCGCCGAAATTCATGCTGCACTGGCTTACTATTACGACAATCAGGAAGCGATAGAACAGGAATTCCGCGAAGCAGAATTTTATGTTCGTGAACATGGCATTTCAGCGGATGAATTAATCGAACGATTAGAGGCCCGACAGCAGGGCAAGCAGAACGAGTAAAATTGTGAAAGAACGTGTACAAAAACTCATGGCGCAGGCCAACATCGGGTCGCGCCGTGCTTGTGAAGAAATCATCAGTCAGGGGCGTGTGCGAGTCAACGGTCAGGTCATCAAGTTAGGTGACCAAGCCGACCCACAGGCCGACATTATCGAGGTTGATGGGACGAAACTGGCCTTCCCTGATCGCAAAATCTATATTGCCTTCAACAAGCCGCGCTATGTGCTTTCGACGGATGATCCGCACGAGGATGATAACCGCCGTACTGTGCGCGAATTCATCCCACATGAAGGGCATCTGTTCAATGTTGGACGTCTGGATGCGGACAGCGAGGGGTTGATGGTGCTGACCAACGATGGTGATCTGGCAAACCGCCTGACTCATCCGCGCTATCGCCACACCAAAACCTATAAAGTGGTCGTCAGCGGCCTGCCCTCGGCGGAAACTATCGCCCGTTGGGAAAAAGGCATTACCCTGCTGGATGAAGAAACCGGAGATAGTTTCACTACTGCGCCCTGCACCGTGAAAGTGATAGACGGCGGGAAAGAAACCACGCTGCGAATCATGATGACCGAAGGCAAAAAACGGCAGATTCGCCGAGTCGCTTCGCTGCTGGGGCATACCGTGCGGTCGCTCATCCGCACCCATATTGGGGGACTGCCCCTCGGTGAACTTCGTTCGGGTGAATGGCGCGAACTGAACCCAAAAGACATCAAACAACTAACGACTCCATCTGCCGACTTCCGTCCACCCAAGCGGCAGTCATCGCGCGCCCCACGCCGTAAACCGGAAGGTGACGAACAACCGGAGCGCAGCAAACTCGCCCCACGCAGCAAATCGGATTTGGACGATAAATCTGGTCGCAAATCGGGAAAACCAACCACCCGGCGCAAACCCGACACCAACAACCGCCCTGCCCGCCCGACGGGCAAACCCACTACCCGACGCAACACGCGGAAAGGAGACCGATGACCCTTTCAGCTTCAGTACAGGACTACATCGCGCGGCAGCCAAGTTTGACATGGCGACGCAATTTGCTTCGTGGCTTTATTCGAATGCTTGGCTTTCGCGTGCTCTGGGATGTAAATGTCACCGGGGCAGAAAATATCCCAGACAGCGGCCCAGCCATCATCATGATGAACCACATTTCGGCTATCGACCCCGTTCTGTGCATGGGTGCGATCACCAATCGTTTCGTGATTCCCATGACTAAAATCGAGAATGCTCAAAATTGGTTTTTCGGGTTCTTCGTGTGGTGGTGGGGGTCGTACACCATCAACCGCAACGAGGTTGATCGCAAAGCACTGGTCAATTCCATCGAACTCATTAAAAATGGGCAGATGATTTTGATTGCCCCAGAGGGCACACGCCACCCGGAAGGACTGGCGGAAGCTAAAGACGGGCTGGCTTATGTGGCAACTAAAGCGAATGCCGTAATCATCCCAACGGGTATCACCGGCGCAGTGGGATGGAACGACAAAATGAAACGACTCCAGCGTCCACACATCAACATTCACTTTGGGCGACCGTTCCGATTCAAGACCGAGGGCAAAGACCGCGTACCTCGTGAGGCACTTTCGACCATGTCACACGAGGCAATGTATCAACTGGCGTTAGCTGTCAAAGACGAAACGCGGCGCGGCTTTTACAGCGATGTGAGCAAAGCCACCACCGATTACCTCGAATTTATCAAGTAACCAAAGTCTGTATTGTCGCCGCAAGGATAACCCGCTATGATCTTATCAATGTCGAGCATAACAGGAGGACTCAACGCGAACCGATCGGGGGCGTAGACAGCGCATGACCCGGCAGTAATGCAGGGTGACGAGGTGGCGGTTGCTCATTTCACCATGAGCCTAATCCCCAACAATGGGGAGAAAATCGAAAGATCAGCGGATGCCGCCGGGGTGTTTCCACCATCCCTTGTCTTTTTCCTCCGTATAGTAAAAGCGATCCACGAAATCCGGCGGGACAACTGCCGGGACAAGTGGCAGCGTGTGGAACAAAGAACCAGCCTTTACAGTATGGATTCGTTAATCACTGCTATCCAACAGGCTGTTGGTTCTTGCAATCTGGCTGCGCCTGCGCCGCACAGCTGGAATGCGTTTGTTCTCAACGCATCTACAAACGGAGGATTCCCCATGTGTGGCATTGTTGGATACATCGGTTCACAGAACGCGACACCTATTATTCTGGATGGTCTTGGTCGTCTGGAATATCGCGGTTACGATTCGGCAGGGGTAGCGGTCATTCATGACGGACAGATCAGCCTGCGCCGGGATGTTGGCAAACTTATCAACCTGCGTCGCCGCGTCGAGGCCGACCCGATTTATGGTTCTATTGGCATTGGGCATACCCGCTGGGCAACGCACGGCGTCCCTGCCGAACGCAACGCTCACCCCCACATCAGCATGGATGGCGAATATGTCGTCGTCCACAACGGCATCGTCGAAAATTATCTCGAACTGAAAGATGAATTGGCTGCCGAAGGGGTCGAATTCAAATCTGAAACCGACACTGAGGTGATTGTCCATCTGATTGAACGCTTCGCCCAAAACGGCGCAAATCATAATCTGACGGAAGCCACGCGCAAAGCCGTTCAACTGCTGCGTGGCGCACACGCCATCGTGGTTATGAGCCGCCGCCAGCCGGATGAATTGGTGGCGGTACGGATCGGCAATGCGGGGGGTGTGGCATTGGGACTCGGTGAAGGCGAGAACTTTGTCGCTTCAGATATTCCCGCGATTCTGGAACACACGCGGCGCATGATCTTCCTCGAAACGCGCCAGATGGCAACCGTCAGCGCCACTGCTTACCGCGTACAAACGCTGGATGGGCAACCCCTTCAGCCGGAAATTCACGACATCGCCTGGGATCCGGTCAGCGCGGCGAAGGGCGAATTCAAACACTTCATGCAGAAGGAGATTTTCGAGCAGGCACGCAGTATCACCGATACGATTCGCGGACGGGTAGATTTCGAGCGTGGTGAGGCGCTGTTGGCTGATCTGAATCTAACACCGGAAAAAGCACAGGCACTCACCCGTTTGGTGACAGTGGCCTGCGGCACAAGCTACTACAGCGGACTGGTCGGCAAGTTCTATATCGAGCATATGGCGCGGCTGAATGTCGAAGTGGATTATGGCAGTGAATACCGCTACCGTGATCCAATTATTGATGAACGCAGTGCCGTACTGGCAATCACCCAAAGCGGCGAAACGGTGGACACATTGGCCGCTATGGAAGAGGCGCATCAGAAGCAGGCGACTCTTTGGAGCATTGTGAATTCAATGGGCAGCCAAGCCATGCGGATTAGCGACGGTTATCTGACGATGAACGCCGGGCCGGAAATCGGTGTAGCATCCACCAAAGCCTTCACCGCCAGCATCGTTGACCAGTATTTGCTGGGGCTGTATTTGGGGCAGCTACGCGGGACACTGACGCTAGAGCAGCGCCGTCAGTATGCCTATGATTTAGGCCGCCTGCCTGATCTGGTGGGACGGACACTGGAAGCCGAGCCAAAAATCAAGGCCTTAGCGGGACAGCTTTATCATTACACTGATTTCCTGTTTTTGGGGCGCGGCATCAATTACCCGATTGCGCTGGAAGGGGCGCTGAAGCTCAAGGAAATCAGCTACATCCATGCCGAAGGTTATCCAGCAGGTGAAATGAAACACGGCCCGATTGCGCTGATTGACGAAGATATGCCCGTCGTCTGCATCGCACTCAAGGACAACCTGTACGAAAAGATGATTAGCCAGATTGAGCAGGCTAAAGCGCGCGGCGGGGTGGTCATCGCTATCGCTACTGAAGGGGATACCTTCATCCAGACCAAAGCCGATCACGTTCTGTATGTACCTGAAACCGCCCCACTCTTGAGTCCGGTGGTGGCTGTTATCCCGCTGCAAATGCTGGCGTATCACATCGCCGTCTGGCGCGGCGCAGATGTCGATCAACCACGCAATCTTGCAAAAAGCGTCACCGTCGAATAAATTCATCAACCTGTTCTATCAGGAGTTGCGTGTAGAGACAACAGACTCTGAAACGGACGATTGTCACCTTTCAGAGTCTGTTTCTAATCTGGTGACAAGATGAATTTGTGCAAAATACAGATAGTCGAAGCCCATTCTACACATCAACCGCGTAACTTCTGTACCGGTATAGGGGAGGTCTGGATCGTCAAAATTCTATGTTGACTATCCGAAAACATCCACAGAGTGAAGTTGGCTTTATTGAAGCAAATAATTCTCTGACCTTTCGCCTCCACAATCTTAAGCCCGAATAAGCCTGCTTTGGAGTACCATTTGAATTAGGCCAGATGAGCTATTGCATATAATCGCTACGGGGTCATAATGCAAATAGTTACCTGGCGTTTGTAAATGGCATTATTTACGTTTAGTGCTATGCAAGTATTTGTCGATTTGATATATAATCGATAAGAAGTCATAAGCAATATAGAGGGCTTTAGCCCTGCTTAAAAGCTGCCTCAAGGGAATACTGAGGAAAAGGTCAATCAACATGCAGCAATTATGGTCAAAATGGTTATTGAGGCCGGTGTTAATTCTGATTGCGCTGTTGGCCTTCAACGGGGTGGTCATCCTGGCACAGGATGAAATTCCTACTGAAACGCCAACCGATATACCAACAGAAATTCCAACCGAGACACCGCCACCAGCACCAACTGAAACACCAACAGACGTTCCGACCGAGATACCAACAGAGGTTACTCCTGTCGAGACACCAACCGAAGTCCCGTTACCTACCGAAGAAATTACGGCAGAAGTAACAACGGATCCCGGCAGCACTGAACAACCAACCGAAACACCCTTGCCCACTACCAGCCCGGCGTTTAGTCCTGAACCGCCGTTGAGCCTGCTGGTGCGCGATCTTTTCGATGAGATTAACCCTGCATTCTGGCAGCATGATGCAAGCTGGTCGCTGGTTCCAAATGAAACCGGAAGCGCATTCCAGACCACTAGCAATCAACCTGCTCAACTCCTTACCGCTACATTCTATAATGTCGCCGCACAGGCGCGTTTCTTCATTGGCGCAGGCAGCGCCCAGATCAGCCTGCGTAACAGCCCCGCTGGCAATTACACTGCCTCGCTGGACGCTGCTGGAACGGTGCAGTTATTCCGCGCAGGCGTACTGGTGCAAACGGCTTCCCTCCCGGCAGCCGCAGGCACAACCTGGCGCACACTGCGTATTTCGGCAATGGATAATGTTGTCCGCGTTAATGTCGATGAGCTGGAAGTTATTGCCTTTGGCGATACGGCATCACTGCCTCCGGGCGATGTGACCCTTTCCGCGGCCTTCCCGATTGGAGCAGATGGCCTTCAGATTGCAGGCAGCCTGCTGGTCGAAGACTTCTTCCTGTGGGTGCCGACTGCTGAAATCGGTTTGTATCCGCCAGTCGTTCAGATCACTCCTGCCCCTACCGAAGAAATACCAACAGTTGAACCGATTGTCGAAGTTACAGCAGAACCTTCACCAGAAGTGACGGCAGAGCCTCCGCCGGAAGTAACGGTCGAAGCGCCAGTCATAGAGGGCAAAGATACCAGCGCATTCCCGCCGCCTTCTGCCGAGCAGTTGATTGGCATTCAGGCAACCAGCAATGATGACTTCGCTAATCGCCTCCTTGTCCCGGTCGCCAGTCCGTTCGCTCCCTACACCAACTCTGGTGATAGTACGGGCAACGATAGCACTGAAGCAACCGAACCCACCCCAACTTGCGGCTTCAATGTGCGCTACAGCTTCTGGTATGAGTTCACACCAGGCGTCACCAGCAATTATGTGATTTCGACCGCAGGCAGCAGCTTTGATACAGTGGTCAGCGTCTACACGGGCGCAGCTTTAGGATCACTGTCTCAGGTTACTGGTGGCTGCAACGACGATGCCAATGCAACTGTGCTGACTTCCTCGCTCAACCTCAACTTGACGGCTGGTACACCCTACATCATTCAGGTTGGTGGTTACAATGGGCGCTATGGCAACTTCCAATTCCGGGTGGAACAGGCAGGTATCGCGCTACCAGCGCTTCCTGTTCTGACTACACCTATTACTGCCACCACCACTGCCGATACTACTGTTCAACTCTCGTGGACGGGTACAGGTACGAGTTACGAACTTCAGGTTGATGACTCAGCAACCTTTACACTGCCGTTGGTCTATACCAACGCCAATGTGATCGGCACAACCGAAACAACCCCTGCACTGGCTGCGGGTGTAAACGGTGCGGCCAAGACCTACTACTGGCGAGTTCGTGCCAAGAATATCAATGGTGTACCCGGCGCTTTTACAGTCGCTCGCACATTCATGATTCGCACTGCCGGGCCAGCACAACGTTTGCCCGCTGCCAACGCGAACCTCATCACCGCACGTCCAACGTTCACATGGGTCGCCTATCCAAAAGCAACTTATCAGGTTCAGGTCGATGATGACGTGAACTTCGGCAGCATTGATTTCAACTTCACACCTGCGGTTCCAACTGGCGTTTCGGTAGTTGCAAACCTGTCCATCCCACAAGGGACATGGCACTGGCGCATCCGCGCAACCGATGTTCTTGGTGGCGAGAGTTTCTCGGCTGTTCGCAGCTTCAACATCAGCCTGCTCACTTTGCCAGCCAATAACCAGATGTTCAAACTGGCAGGGGTAGCCACGACAATCAACGTCACCCTCACCTGGCAGAAAGTACTCTATAACGGTGTCGGCACGACAGTTTATCAGGTTGAAATCGACGATAACGATACCTTTAGCACCCCAACTACCTGTGCGCCGGTCAATGTTCCAGCGGCAGGAACGACTGCGAACTGTGTTCTGACAGGACAAACAGCCGGCAATTACTACTGGCGTGTGAAAGTTAATCCGGGTTCCGGTTTAGCGCCTGCCAACCCGCCATTCCGCAAATTCACCATCAGCCCACCAGCACCCGCTGCGCCGCTGATGACTGGCCCGGTCGCATCAGCAATTCTGGCTGACCAGACTCCAACCTTCACCTGGAACACGACCGCCGCACCCGCAGGCGGGCCGTTCGACTATCACATCCAGATTTGCACCGTCAATACTTGTACCCCAGCTTCCATTGTGCATGAACAGTTTGATGGTGCAGCCCTAAACTACACACCTCCGGCTGATCTGCCCGCTGGCACAAATGGTGCGCCGAAGGTCTACTACTGGCGCGTTCGGACACAGAATACGCATGGCGTTTTCGGCCCATTCCCAGCAGTGCGCGCTTTTACCGTCCGCACCGCCTTGATGGCTACACCTGTCAACAATCAGATTATTCCGTTAGTGGGCGCGGCGACTACTGCCAATGTCATCTTGAAATGGGTGGCTGTTACAGGCGCGGTCAACTATCAGATTCAGATTGACGACAATGAAACTTTCACATCGCCAGAAAACCTCAACCCCACCCCGGCCAATGCGCTAACGCTCACGCTTAGCAACCGACCGGCAGGTAAATACTACTGGCGCGTTCAGGCTGATACAGGTTCAGGCTTTAACCCGGTGAATGGCCCCGGTTGGATATTCTTCGTCAGCCCTGCGGCTCCAGTAGCTCCGGTTCTGACTTTGCCAGCCACCGCCACAACCACCATTGATACTACTGTTCAGCTATCATGGAACGGCTCAACCAGCACAGCAGGAACACCCTTTACCTACGAACTTCAGGTAGATGACACTGCCACCTTCACCCTGCCGCTGATCTATACCAATACAGTGGCTGGCCTAACGGATACAACACCTGATTTGGTTGCTGGCGTAAACGGCGCGGCCAAGACCTACTACTGGCGCGTTCGTACCATCAATACACATGGTGCACTTGGTGCTTTCAGCGCAGCCCGTACCTTCATGGTACGCACGGCACCCCCGGTACAAAGCGCCCCGGTGGATAATGCAACCCTGGCACTACCTCGTCCAACTTTCAGATGGATTGCCTATCCGAAAGCAACCTATCAGGTTCAGGTTGATAATGATCCCGGTTTCGGCAGTGTGGACTATACGTTCACCCCTGCTGTAGCAACAGGTGTTTCGGTCATCGCCAACCAGTCCATACCACAAGGAACATGGTACTGGCGTGTTCGGACAACGGATGCACTCGGCAATGTGTTCACTTCACTGACCCGTACCCTGAACCTCAACTTCATGGTCACGCCCCTGTCCAATCAGGTATTCCCGTTGGTTGGCGCAGCGACCACTGCTAACATCACTTTCAAGTGGTCAGCAGTACCTTTCAATGGGGTTGGAACCACGAGCTATCGGCTTCAGGTATCCAACAATGACACCTGCGCCAGCCCGACCAACTACGATCAGACTGCGGTCACCAAAATCCTTCCGCTGGGAGCAGGCAAGTATTCATGGAGCGTTCAGGTTAATACTGGGGCAGGCTTCGTGCCAGCAGTGCCACCCTGCCGCATATTCACGGTCAGCCAACCGCTGCCACTGCCGCCTGTGCTATCTGCCATCCAACCGGGAGCTTTGACTTTCGATACCACGCCGGTCTTTGCCTGGACACCAACGGTTTCAACTGCTGGTGGGCCGTTCACCTATATTCTTCAGATCGCTCCGACGAGTGCCTTTACGGGGGCGGAAGTCATCACGATTTCGGGTTTGACCACATCGCCCTACGAGTTGAATCCGTCCACACTGACTCTCAATCGTCAATACTACTGGCGGATGCAAACGGTCAATGCACTTGGCGCACCGGGGAAATTCTCGGCAGCGAAACCCTTCAAGATTGTGCCAAATGTTGCGCCCAATTTACTGCTGCCAGCAAACAATGCTACGCTGACGACGGGGTTGCCCGCCTTCACATGGAGTGCAGTTGCCGGTGCAGCCAAATACGAGATCGTTATCAGCCCGGCCAACCCACCGACCAGTACACCACCGGGAGGCAGTTACATGGTAACAACTCCCAGGTACATACCGTCATCACCGTTGCCCAACAACACCTTCTACTGGCAGGTACGTGCGGTCGATCTAGCAGGCAATAATGGCCCATGGAGCGTCATCCGCAGTGTAAAGATCACTTCGGCGGCTAATGGTGTACCCATCCTGAATCGCTACACCACCAGCACACCAACGCTGACCTGGGCACCGATTAGCTGGACAGCAGGCGGAGGACATTACGAAGTTCAGGTTGACAACAATAAACTTGTCAGCAACAACTTCCCCAGCCCGGAATATAACAATAACAACATTGCAAATCCGGCCACCAGTGTAACCACTTCAGCGCTGGCTGATGGCACCTGGTACTGGCGAGTGCGTGCCTGCGACCCATCCAATGCTTGCGGTGATTGGAGTACTCTCGGCACCTTCGTAATCGAAACACAACAACCGTAAATTCAGAACTTGTCAGGGGGTGAGGCTCAACTTCACCCCCTCCCCCTCTATGTCTCATCAGTGTAAACGAGCTAACTCATGTCTGAATCTCCCCGGCTGATCTCCAAAATTGGTCTGCTTTGTATTATTTTGCTCGGAGCAGGCTTCATCATCAGTGGTTTGCGCCCGATTGAATCATCATCTACCGCGATTCCAACCCTGCTGGCACTGCCGACGAGTATTTCGCCAACCAACGCACCATCCGAAGCCAGCCTGATTGTGCTGCTCCCAACGTTGACCAATACCCCGCTGCTTCCAACCATAACGCCAAGCGCAACATCAGCACCATCACTTACGATTCAGACTGCCGAACCACAGCCTATCAGCCCACCGGGGCAGCCTGTTCCGGATCAAATCGTTATCCGTTTTGAAACCGGAACACCACCAGAGCAGCGATCTGCTTACATTCAGCAGATTGGCGGCAGCATCACCCAGGAGATTGACGCCCTCAATACAGTTGTGGTCAATGTTTCATCGGTCGCTGCCCAATCCCTCCCCAACTCATCCGTCGTCGCGCAAACCGAACCAGATTATTACGTCAGGGCGCAAACCACCAACGACCCTTACTATGGGCAGCAGTGGGCACTCCCGGTCATCAAAGCACCTGAGGCCTGGGCAACGCTCACACCAGATACCGCGCCGATTGCAATCGCGGTGATCGACAGTGGCATTTGCGCCGATCACCCGGATTTACAAGGCGATATTCTGCCGGGATACGACTTCGTAGAAGATGACCTTATCCCACAGGATGCCTCCGGGCATGGCTGCGGAGTAGCCGGAATCATTGCCGCAAATGCCAATAACAATATCGGTATGGCCGGTATTGCTGCTCATGCCAGAATTCTGCCCCTGCGTGTGCTGGATGCTCAGGGTTTGGGTACCTATTCCGATGTGGCTGCTGCGATGGTTTATGCCGTCGATAACGGTGCGGCTATCATTAACCTGAGTTTGGGTGGTTCTGTACCGTCAACCACATTGGAAAATGCCGTCAATTATGCGGTCGCTCATGGGGTGCTGGTCATCGCTGCTTCGGGGAACACAGGGGGCAGCGTTTTATATCCTGCCGCCTACCCATCAGTAGTTGCAGTGGCCTCGGTTGACCAGAATTTGCAACTGAGTAGTTTCAGCAGTTACGGCCCGCAGGTTGATTTACTGGCTCCGGGGCGCGATATTCTCACCACCAGCCCGAACGGTGGCTATACCCTGATTTCAGGAACATCATTCGCCGCACCACAGGTCGCTGGTGTAGCCGCGCTGGAACTGGCACGAGGTCGAACACTGGAATTAACCGGAGGCATCGTCGCCGCCAGCGGAGGGAATCCACCTTATGTTGCAGTACCGACTGTCATCCCAACCGACACTAACGGTCAACCACAACTCCCTTTGAACCCCGATGAAATCCCGGTTCCAACCGATAATTGGGCTGTCGTCTTATCCTCGGGCCAAAACCCAAATGTCATTGCTGTGCAGTTAGGCTATGAAAATCTCGGTCAGATTGCTCATCTGCCGGACACCTATCTGTTCCGCGTAAGCGGCAGTGGAGAACCGCAAGCAGCAGGCATGGTTACAGCCACTTTTCAGGCCAATGCTCAGGTTGTGCGCTTCGAGCAGCAGTTCGCCTACCGTCAATCCAAACGTGACCCAAACGACGATCCGATTAATGATCCAGCAGGCAACCATGCCCAATGGCATCTGGGTTATGCGGATTTACCCTCCTACTGGGTGAACCTCAATGTGCGACCAGCATGGACAAACGGCTTTACGGGTTCAGGTGTACAAATCGCCATTGTGGATGACGGCTTGCAGCACACCCACCCGGATTTGCAGCCCAATTACAACGCGACAGGCAGTTACGACTTCAACGGTAACGACCCTGATCCATCACCCTACACTGGTGGCATCAATTGCAACACAAATGATTGTCATGGAACATCCGCCGCTGGAGTTGCCGCCGCTGCTGATAATAACCCGCCTGTAACATTCCCGCAGGACAATAACTATTGTGGCGTTGGCGTGGCGTACAGCGCAAATCTGGCTGGAATTCGTCTCATTGCCGATTCGTCCGAAGATTGGGAAGAAGCTGAAGCTTTAACCTACGAGTACGGACTTAATGACATCTACAGCAATAGTTGGGGGCCGTCTGACGATGGTGGTACCCTGCGCGGTCCTGGCACTTTGACCGCAGCAGCACTACTTGATGGTGTCACCAACGGTCGTAACGGCCTCGGCAGCATCTATGTATGGGCTGCTGGAAATGGTCGTCAATCGTATGATAATGTCAACGCCGATGGTTATGCCAATTCGCGCTATGTGATCGCAGTCGGCGCGACTGACTACAGTGGTAATGCTGCCTACTACAGCGAACCCGGCGCAGCCATGCTGGTCACTGCTCCCAGCAACAGCAATAATGAGAGTGTTGCAACCACTGATCTGCTCGGCGCTGTAGGATACAACGGCTGGGCTAATAATCCTGACCTGCAAGGCTGCACCGATGGCTTCGGCGGCACATCGGCTGCAACGCCAATGGTCGCGGGCGTGGTCGCTTTGATGCTGCAAGCCAATCCTAACCTGACATGGCGCGATGTGCAGCATATTTTGGTCGAAACCGCGACTCAGAATAATCCGGGCGACGCCCAATGGACAACCAACGATGCCGGTTATGCGATCAATCATGATTACGGTTTTGGTCTTGTAAATGCGGATGCAGCCGTCACGCTGGCGCAAACATGGACGAATGTTGCGCCAGAGATCAACTACACTTCACCCGTTCAGACTGTCAACCAGCCTATCCCCTACGCCCCGACTGGCGGTGGCGTCAACCGCAGTTTTGTCATTCCAGCAAACATCAAAGTTGAGCATGTTGAAGTCATTTTCAGTGCCATTCATGGCAGACGCGGTGATCTTGAAGTCTCGCTAACCTCTCCCGGCGGCACAACCAGCCAGCTTATGACCGCGCGTTCCAACGATACCAGCCCTAATTTCAACGGTTGGAAGTTCATGACCGTCCACAACTGGGGTGAACATAGCGCAGGAAGCTGGACGCTTAATGTAGTTGACCGCAAATCTGCATTCGACAATGGCTCACTCGTCAGTTGGCAAATCATCGTCTACGGCACACCCACAAACCCGCTGACCCCGCAGCCCATTACGCCAACCAACGGCCAAATCGTAGCCACCTCAGTACCGACTACCCCGGTTAACTTCCGCTGGGATAGCAGCCTGACGTTCAATGTCGATCACTACGAATTACAACTGGATACCACCGATCCGCTGACCACAACCCCCATCAACATTCCCGGCGGCACAACCAGTTATACAACCACCCTCTCGCTTGGCAGCTACTTCTGGCGCATCCGGGCAGTAGATGCCAACAGCAATGCTTCCGCGTGGAGCAATATCCAGGCCTTCACCGTCCAAACACCCGGCAACGCCCCACCGCTGCGTAACTTCGATACGACAGGCACACCGCTGCTCACTTGGGGGCGCATCAGTTGGGCGATAGGCTACCGTATTCAGATCGCCACTGATTTGAACTTTACCAACATCATCCGCACCCACAATACGCTAACCGAAACTGAGTGGCAGGTTGATCCGCCGCTAGGTGATGGTATGTACTATTGGCGGGTTGCTGCTTTGAACGGGGTCGGGTTGCCGGGGATGTGGAGTATAGATAGCTTTGTGGTCGATGTACCCGAATAAACCAACGGGCGGTTTATAAGCCGCCCACTATGGCACTTTGCACAAGCGTTTGTCGATTCTGTTCAACGTCCTTGCACATTGACAGTCATTTGTCAACGTGTCACAATGCTTGACAATTCCGAATTGACAGGACACGTCATGTTCATCATCATGACCGACACCACTAATGACCTGACAACACCCTGATGGGGGCTTGTCCTGTTTGCGCATTCACTGGCACAGCACCCCACAACGGGGTGTTTTCGTTTTATTGAGGAGGCCATATTGGTCACGCAACTAATTGTCGATCTGGATACACCGGAATTTGTCGTCCCGGAGGCTAACCGCATTCCGTCGCTGTTGTATCCGGCAGACATGGCGATTATTCCGCCGTCACGCATGTTCCTGATCCGGGAAGCATTGAATAAATACAAGGAAAAGGCTGGGAAAGACGCCCCAACCTATGACGCCTCACAAGGCGACGGCGGTGCAAGCCTGCCCGGCGTCCCGGTTGAAATCCTCAATCGCGCTAATGAACTCCAGATCAAGCAGGGTACGGCTTATAACCAACCGTGGGGCACGCCGCAGTTCCGCAAGGCTGCTGCCGAAAATTATTGGGGACTCAAACCTGAAACCGGATGGGGTCAGGAAAACATCATGTTCGTACAGGGTGGGCGCGATGGCTTGCAAAAAGCCTACAGCGCGATGGTCGCCCTCGGCAGCCATGAGGTTGGCGCAGCACTGGTTGTTTCCCGCGTCCCCTGGATTAGCTATAACTGGGGGCCATATGCTGTCGGCCTGAATGTGCTGCTTGCCCCCGGACACCCGGAAGATGGCTGGCGCTACACCCCGGAAAGCATCAAGGCGACGGCAGAATTCGCCGCCCGCGAAGGTCGTAAAGTCGCTGGAATTGTCATCACTTCGCCCGATAACCCCACCGGACGCACCATCCCGGTTGAGGAACAGATCGAGTTAGCCCGTGCCGCGCTGGAAAGTGGCTATTCTTATGTCCTGTTCGACTGGATTTACCACTGGGTTACGGACAACGGCCCGTCGGACATCAACACGGTTCTGATGGCCTTCCCCCCAGAGCAGCGTGAACGTCTGATTTTCCTGGATGGCATTACCAAGAGCCTCGGTGCTTCCAATATTCGCAGTGCCCACCTCGTAGCGGGCAAAGAAGTCTGCACCTATATCACCAGTCAGGCATCGCATGGGGTTGTACCCAGCTACTACGCGCAGGCTGTCGCTATTGCCGCTTACGAAATGGGTTTCGCACAAGCCGCCGCCAGCATCATCGAACCTGCAAAGCAAAGCCGTCAGATTCTCCGCCGTGAACTGGCCGCAGCAGGCATCAACAACATCATGGGTGATGGTTACTACGCCTTCATTGACTGCACACCCTACATACAGGCAGGTAATTTAGGCGACTCGGAAGGTTTGATGACTTATCTGGCTGAACAATATGGAGTGGCAGTTGTGGCCGGAGTATATTTCTCGCAGGCCGGGGCGAATTGGGTGCGCTTCTCCTATGCCCTCCCACCGGAAAAGACCGAGAAAGCCTTCAAACGGATGCTGGAAGGTCTGAACGCCCTCAAGTAAACAATTTCACAGGGGTATGATGCGTCATGCCCCTGTCATCCAACCATTATTGACTTTCCTGCACAAACTTTTGCACTGCCTCATCCCCACACTCTGCGATCCCTGACCGGGGAAAACAAAAGCAACCTTTACTCAGTCCATAATATTCCTCTTAATTTTCCGGGCGGTTCAATAATGATGTAAATAAAAACCGCGCTGGTTTTACGCAGTGCGGCTTCATCAATTGTCAACTTCAATCGGTCTATGCTTGACCGACTTCGATAACCGTTTCACCCCGGTATGTGCCACATTTCTGGCAAACACGGTGGGCGACATGGTATTCACCGCAGTTCTCGCATACCACAAGGTGATTCAGCGTCAGCGCGTCATGTGCACGGCGCTTGTCGCGGCGAGTGCGGGATTGTCTGCGTTTTGGTAGCGGACCCACGGCCTGATCTCCTAATATACTTGCTCAGCAAAGTCAACGGATTATAAAGTCCGTCGGGAGGGAAGTCAATGTCAGGATAGCCTAATCAAAATACTGCCGCATCATCATCTCGAAGGTAATCAGCGGGGCGATCTTCCCAATCGTCCACTCCTCATAGCCAGAAAGATGCCGCTCCATCAAGGTTCGCACAAAATCGACGTTCAGGATGCCGCGCTCCCGCGTCCGTTTGTCATACAGAATGCCCTCCGCCCAACCGCGCAGTTCTTTCCGTAGATAATTCTCGTAATCCGCATACAGTGTCGAACGGTTCGGGAACATTTTCAAGCGTCGCCGCGCCCGTACCGAAAGCGCCTGCACCTTATGACGGAGCGATTCAACCGTCGGCAAAAATTCCTGTTTATCGTAGGGGATATTTGCCAAAGTGGGCATTTCCCGCGTTAAAATATGACGATACATCATCTGGTCATCGCGGATTTCTGGCCTGACCGCATATTCAAATTCAATCAGTCGATAATCCCAGAAGGGAAACCGCATCTCAACATGTGACCGCGCGGTTGTCACCATGTTTTGGGTCTGCCGAAAACAGTGATTACGGATGTAAAAATATTCAGCGCGGTTATCCACACGATAAGCCTTATACCGCTTGAACTCATGCGCGAGCGACTCAAACGCCCGCCCAATCGCCTCTTTACCTGTCTCCGGTGTATAGATCAGTCGTTCTTCGGCTTCGTTCATCCCCGGCCATGTATAAAGATTGACGAATTCCTGAAATAATGTCACCGTCAGCGCGGTATCATCAACAGGGGAATTTAAATGCGGGCGGATTTGCTGGCGATGTCCCATCACCGTTCCGCCATCCCAGCCCGTCAGGTTGTAATCCATCAAACCGCGTAGCTGCGGCAGCATACTGATGCTGTGCATATGCAGCCAACTCGTAAAACCTTCCGTTAGTTTTAGATGCAGGTCAACATTATCCGCTACCCACCGTCCATCCTTCAGATCAAACCAGTGGTGCTGGCTGCCGACCGCCTGCGCGATTTTTCCGGCATAGTACACATCCCGGCTGTTCGCCTGACCAAAAGCGGCTGTAAGGGGTGGCGGTGTGCGCGGAGTCAAAAAGCCCACAATTGCCCGCGAATCCAGACCACCACTCAGAAAAACACCCGGACGCAAATCATCCGCCGCAAGTTCCTGTACAGCCTCCCGCAGCAAACGTCCGCCTTCGATAACCCCCTCCTCGAAGGTCATCTCCAAACGCTGCGGAATATGATCCCAATCCCAATAGCGCCGCACTGTCCATTCACCATTGGCTAGATCAAACTCGCCCACGCTGGCATATGGAAATTGCTCTATGCCTTCATGAAAGGTCTTGGTTTCCAATAGCTGCTGAAACCGCAGGTATTCTGCCGCCGCCGTGATGTTCAGCTTACGCGGCACAAATGGCGCACACAACACCCCTTTTACTTCCGGCGCGAAAACCAGCCGCCCGCCCTGACAATAAACATAAGTGGGATACTGCCCAAAGCGGTCATTCGTCAGCACCAAACGTTTTAACGTCTGGTCATAAACGGCAATAATGAATGCACCTTCCAGCTTACCCGCGAAATCTGCGCCGAAAGCCTGATAAGCCAACAGTGCCAATTCCGCATGAGACGCTTCCAGCGCGCCGAGCTGCTTGCGTAATCCACCAGTGCGGTATAATTCCCCTGCCATAAAAAGGACAAGGTTGCCATCTGCCGAAATAACAGGCTGTGCCTCGCGGTTAAAGATACCAATGGTGGAACGGCCTAACCCAATCGGTGCATCCGACGAACGCCAGCGATCAGTCGTGTACCATTCAAAATGCGAAATCGCCGCCTGCGTCTGGTCAAGATACGCATCAATATCGGCGGTATAGTGGCTGTCCAAAAGACCGAAAAGTCCCGGCATGTTGATTATCCTGATGGTGAAAATCGCGTATACCCTACTCTACTCGATTTCATACAGATGTAAAACTGGCTGCAAGGCCATCTTAAGTAACCAGTGGCATACTCAAAAGCTACACTAGGTTTATCAACTGGCTTGACGGTGAAGTGTTTTGTGTTTCACCACTTGCACATGAAGGAAACAATGTGAGCGAAAGCCCTCCAACACCACCTCAAAAAAGCGCTGGGCGCATCATTGCCCGTAACACGATCTTTGGCGTAGGCGCGCAATTCGCCTTGCGAATCGCCAGTTTCGTTTTCCAGATTTTTGTTGTCAACAGTCTTGGTGGACAAGAATTTGGTCGTTACTCGATTGTCCTGGCTTGGGCGGGATTATTCTCCGTCATTGGGGACATGGGCATCAACCAGTACCTCGCCCGTGAAATCGCCCGTGACCGCAGCAAAGTCAATGATCTGTTCTGGGATACGGTATCGCTGCGTTTTATGCTGGCGCTGATCGCCGCGCTCATCACCACGCTCGGCGCAGCATTGAATGGCTACGACGGCGAACTGGTGCTTGCCATCGCCATTTATACATCCAGCTACTTCCTGCAAGCCATCCTTGCCCCACTGGGCAGCATCCTGACGGGCAACGAACGGGTTGATATTGCCTCGATAATGACAGTCATTACTCAGGTATTATTCATGGTTTTTGCGACCATATTCCTGCTGATGCGGTTGGATTTTGTCTGGCTGGTTATCGCCTCGGTCATCAATCTACCCATTGTGACCGTGCTGCATATCTGGTCTATCCGCCGCAACAAGCTCAGTCCGCCGCGCTTCAAGATCAACCGGGAAATGTGGTGGACAGTATTCAAGGCAGGGCTGCCCTTTGCCTTCATCCAGCTATCGCTGTCCTTCGCCTTCCGTGTCGATACTATTTTGCTTAACCAATTCAAGGTATCCGAGGAACAAATCGGCTGGTACAACGTCGCCTACAATCTCACGCTCACCCTGCTCACCATTACCCGCAGTTTCAACGATGCCATCCTGCCAACGCTGGCACGCGAACATGCCAACAATCCAGAGTCGGTTCGCCCCTGGTACTATCAATCGGTCAAGATCATGCTGCTTATCGGCCTTCCGATTGCGGTCGGTGGCATGTTGACTGCCGATAAAATTGTTGATGTGCTCTATAGACCCGAAATTGCTCCAGCAGCAGTTGCCCTTGCCATCCTCGTTTGGGATATTCCCTTTGTCATGTATCACTCTTTCTGTGGCAACATGACAACCTCGATCAAACGGGAAAAAGGTGCAGCACGAATCTACGGCAGTTTGGGTGTTGTGAACATCATCCTCAACCTGCTGCTCGTTCCGCGCTTTGGCATCATTGGCGCAGCCTTTTCAACTGTATTGACAGATGTGATCGGCGCGACACAGTTTTATCTCCTCTTCCGCCACGAATTCGGCGCAGGTTTAGGCTTCACCCGTTTGGCGCGAATCGGTCTGGCTGCGGTGGCAATGGGCGCGATTATTTTCGTGGTGATTAACTGGAATCTCCTGTTGATTATCTCGCTCAGTGGCGCAGTTTATCTCACGCTTGTCTGGATTTCTGGCGCGTTCAGTCTGGAAGAACGTACCCGGCTTTTAGGGTTCGTTCGCCGCCGTCTGCGTAGACAGACAGCTTCTTGATTCATCATCACGTGTAAGGAAACAACGTTTTGCGAATTCTGATAGCAGTTCATGGTTACCCTCCCACCCATTCTGCCGGGGCTGAAAGGCAGGCCGAGCGTACCGCCCTCTGGTTAGCACGTAACGGGCATGAGGTCGAAATTTTTACCGTAGAAACCGTCAGCCAGCCGGGATTTGAGATGAAAACCACCACTCAGGATGGTATGGCTGTACATCGCCTCTATTATGATGTCAAAGAAGGCAGCGATCCATTCCGCAAAGGGTACGATAACCCACAGGTCGGGACCGCCCTTCAGCAGATTCTTGCCGAACGGCACTTCGATCTGCTGCACCTCGTCAGTGGCTATCTGTTCGGCGGACAGGTTGTTCATACCGCGCAGGCGGCTGGTGTACCTGTCGTTATCACCCTGACCGAATACTGGTTCATGTGTACTCGTCTGAACCTGATACAGCCAACAGGTGCGCTGTGCAGCGGCCCGGAAACCGACGAAAAATGTATGCGTTGCCTCATGGAAGACAAACGGCGCTTCCGTCTACCGGCACAGGCCTCACCGCATCTGATGGATGCTTTCTGGAATATGGCGCAGCATCTCCCGTTCGCCAACGATATGACCCATGCGGTAGCCGAACGCCGTCACATCCTGCGTCAGGCCATTGATGCTGCCGATCTGGTAGTCAGTCCGTCGCGTTATCTAATCGACAAATTCACTGAATTTGGTTTCGATACCGCCCGCTACATATTCATTCGTCAGGGTTTAATTACACCTGCTGGTGACAAACCAATCAGACAAAAGACCGAGGATAAAATCCTGCGTTTCGGTTACATTGGTCAAATCAAGTACCATAAGGGTGTTGACTTGATTATCGATGCCGTGATACGACTTTTACAGGCCGGGCACAATGTCAGTCTGGACTTATGGGGGTCGGAAACAGAAGCGCCAGATTATGTTGCCATGCTGAAAGCACGTTCTGCTCCATATCCGAACATTCACTGGAACGGTCGTTACACCGGGTCAAAGGTCTGGGATGTATTAGCTGGAGTTGATGTGTTGCTATGTCCATCCCGCTGGTACGAAAACAGCCCTACTGTCATACTGGAAGCCTACGAGATGGGTTTACCTGTGGTAGCGACACGGCTTGGTGGCATGGCAGAATTGGTCGAACATGAAAAATCAGGGTTAGTCTTTACACTCAACGATGTACAAGACCTCTACCAGCAGCTTGCCCGCATGGTCACCGAACCCGGATTAGTGGATAAACTACGTGCAGGTATTCCGCACGTCAAAACCATAGAAGAGGAAATGCAGGAACTCAGCGCCGTCTACACCGACCTGATCTAAAACAGTGCAAATCGTGCTGTCGAGCGGAATGTATAGTAACCATTATGCGAATATTGATTGCAGTTCATGGATTCCCCCCAACCCACTCCGCCGGTGCTGAACGACGCGCCGAACGAATGGCACGCTGGCTGGTTGCCAATGGGCATACGGTCAGCGTCTTCGCGGTCGAAAGCCTGAACGAACCGGGCTTTCGCGTCGATACGCGGCAGCAGGATGGCTTCACCATCCACCGCCTGCACTATGATGTCAAAGAGGGGGATTTCTTCCGCAATCTATATGATCATCCCGGTGTTGGCGAGGCATTCAGCAACATCATCCAGCAAAATACATTCGATCTGGTACACCTCGTCAGTGGCTATTTGCTTGGCGGGCAGGTCATTCACACCGCCCGTGATGCCGGACTGCCACTAATTATCACACTGACTGAATACTGGTTCATGTGCGCCCGTCTGAATTTGATTCAAGCCACTGGCGCACTCTGTACTGGGCCGGAAAGTGACGAAAAATGTATGCGCTGCCTATTGGAAGATCAGCGCCGCTACCGCCTGCCTGCACAGGTCGCCCCGCGTTTGATGGATGCATTCTGGGGGTTGGCTCGCTATATGCCTTTTTCCACCCAGATGACCGAAGCGGTTATCGAACGCCGTCAAACGCTGCACCACGCGCTGGATGCCGCTGATCTGGTCATCTGCCCATCACGTTACCTCATTGCCAAATTTGCGGAATTTGGTTTCAATACCGAAAATTACACCTTCATGCGACAGGGATTAAACACCCTGCCCGGCGAAAAACCGCGCGCCACTCCATCCCCCTCTGGCAGCTTGCGTTTGGGCTATATCGGACAAATAAAGCCCCATAAGGGCGTTGATTTGATCGTGGATGCGGTGATTAGCTTGTTGGAAAATGGGCATCAGGTTGCACTCGATCTATGGGGTTCAGAAACCGAAGCGCCGGAATACACAGCCATGCTTCAGGAACGCAGTGCACCCCATCCCTCTATTCGCTGGAATGGGCGTTATACAGGTGCAAAAGTCTGGGATGTGCTGGCTGGGGTAGATGCGTTGGTAGTGCCGTCGCGCTGGTACGAAAACAGTCCCAATGTAATTCTGGAAGCCTACGAAATGCAGGTTCCAGTCATTGTAACCAATCTCGGCGGTATGTCAGAATTAGTTGAGCATGAAAAAACCGGGTTGGTCTTTACACTCAATGACGTAGATGATCTGCATGATCAGATCAAACGTCTGCTGACCGAACCCGGCTTGTTGGAAAAACTGCGTAGTGGCATTCCCAGCGTCAAAACCATTGACGAAGAAATGCGGGATTTGGTGCAAACCTATCAGCGGTTGCTGGTCAAAAAGCCAATCTGATCTTTACTTGACGTATTTGCTTTCCAGACCGGCAATCTCATCTTCAACATTCTTCAATAGTTTTTGTGTCATTTCCAACCCAAACTGCTGTCCAGCAGGTTTGGCTTGAATCGTGCTGATTTTCTGCCGGAAGAGAGCCGCAGAAGCATAAAGCTCGTTCAGTTTTTGCGACACATCATGTGGAATATCCGACGGCGGCGCAAACACTCTGGAAACAGGTTTGGGCGGTTCGGCAGGTTTTTGTGGCTTCGGCTGCGGCGGTTGCTTGGGCGGTTTAGGGGCTTCTTCACCCTTCTCGGCGGCAGCAGCTTCTTTTTGCGCCTGCCGTTTCTGCGCTTCAATCAGTTTGGTAGTCACGCTCTGGGTGTACACGACCATCCCGCCGACTTCCGGGTCATAAGCGCAACTGCCTTCAATAATCATGGCATCTTCCGGGTCGGTCAGCGATTCTTCAATTTTGCGCCACTGTTTGGCCGCGATATAAACGGTGTACAGCGTCGGGTCTTCCGGCGCAACGGGTATGCCTTTTGGGAAGGTTCCGGTTTTGGCCGTATGCTGCATCGTGGTAACCACCACATCCTTACGCATTTCCATTTTGCCGGGGCGTCCGATTAAAGTAACTTTCACGGTGCTTGCTTCTCCTTTTTCATCCAGCAGCCTTTGAATAATCGCAGCCCGTTCCTCCCAGATTAGTGAAGGAAAGCTCGGCTGCTGTTGTGGTGGCTCTGTGCCATCACCCGCCGCCTTTTTCTTATGCTTGTAAAGGGGGAAAATAGCAAGTCTTTGCTCATCAGTAGCTTCGTGGCGCACCAGATAGAGAAATAGCCCACCTATTGTTCGACGGCGCGAATTATCGGGCACCAGTGTACCGCCCTGTGCCTCGATTTCCAGAACCCTTTCAAAGATCTGCTTGGCGAAATCAACCCCGCAAATCTGTATAATCGATCTAATCTGGGCGCGCGGTACATTTTCAAACTCACCCAGCTCTCTGGCATATTCTTTGGCAAGTGCCCTTATATCGTCGTCTGACACGTTTCGCCTTTCTAAACTACAAATGGGTCAGCGAACCTGAAAATCGCTGAACTCGCCATTTGCCTCAAGTTCAATCAACTCAACCCGGATAACCTGTGCGCTGGAAGGGCCAATACGGAGAAAATCCACCAGAAGATCAAGCTGTTCAGAAGTGCCCTCCGCCATCACTTCCACCGAACCATCTTCCCGGTTTTGTACCCAGCCAGTTGCGCCAAGGCCTGATGCTTTTAATGTGGTGTAGTAACGAAAGCTAACGCCTTGTACACGCCCATATACAATTGCATGTATTCGCTGGAGGTTTTCGCTCATCCCCCACTCCCTTTATAGCCTACCGATTATACCCATTTCACATAGCTTTGAAAACCACCCGGAATCTTAATGCGGCGTACTTCAGCATCTCCGTCTATACTGAACGTTGAAAGATTTAAAGAGGTTGTTTGCTCTATGCTGGCAATTGTTCGTGCCTGCGCGCTCATTGGTTTGGACGGCTGTTTGGTTGATGTCGAAGTTGATTTCAACCCCCGCGCGGGAATTCCCGCTTTTAATATCGTTGGCCTGCCCGATAGCGCCGTAAAAGAAAGTCGTGAGCGCGTCCGGGCTGCCATAAAAAACAGTAATTTAAGTTTTCCCAATAAAGTCTATGTCGTCAACCTCTCACCAGCAGACCTGCCCAAACACGGCCCGGCCTACGACCTCGCTATTGCGGTTGGTGCCCTCGCCGCAACCGATCAGATTCCGCTCCCAGCATTGGAAAACAGCCTGTTCATTGGTGAACTCTCTCTGGATGGCAGCGTCCGCCACGTCAAAGGCGTCATGCCGATGGCCTACACCGCCTATCAACAGGGGATTGAAACCATCTATGTCGCCGCCGAAGATGCACCGCAAGCCGGATTGGTTAATGGGATTCAGATCATCCCGGTAGAATCCCTCGGTCAGCTTGTCGAACATCTCTACGGCATGAATCCTATCCCGCCCTATACGCCCGAACCGCCCTCCATTCACGCTGACGATTCTCTCCCTGAAGGGGTCGTGGATTTTGCCGACATTAAAGGGCAGCAAATTGTCAAACGGGCGCTGGAAATCGCGGCAGGCGGCAATCATAATGCCCTGCTCACGGGGTCACCCGGCGTCGGCAAAACCCTGCTCGCCCGTGCCATCCCCGGCATCCTCCCCAAACTATCGCTCGAAGAAGCCCTGGAAGTTACCCGGATTTATTCAGTAGCCGACTTGCTTCAGGGCGATCATCCATTGGTTAAATCACGCCCATTCCGTGCCCCACATCACACCATTTCACAAGCGGGCTTGGTCGGTGGCGGATCAGTACCCAAACCCGGCGAAATAAGCCTCGCCCATCGCGGCGTGATTTTCTTGGATGAGATCGTGGAAATGGGGCAAAGATCGCTGGAAGTCCTGCGCCAGCCGATTGAGGACAAAATCGTCACCATCAGCCGCGCCAAAGGCAGCCTGACCTTTCCCGCGAATTTCTTGCTGATCGGTGCATTAAACCCATGTCCGCAGGGGTAGTCTCAATCGGAAATGTACCGCGTATCGCGCCGTCAACTCGCAACCAACCACTACCCACATCCAATGTGATTTCATCGACAACCAACTTTATGATCCGCTGTTTGAGATCAAAAGGCGGATCAATAGGAATATTTTGAGCACGTAATTGTGCTGACATTGTTGTAATCGCAGTTTTGCGCTCCGCTAGTTGCTGCGGGGATAGCACATCTCCTCGCAGTCGTACAAGCTCTTCGTTGAGCCGAGTTGCTTCTTCTTTCAAAAGCCGACGGCGGGCGGCGTATTCATGTTCATCGAATGCCCCAGCCATATATGCACGTAAAAGTTTTTCGTCATCTTTGTCTTTACCCGAAAGCTCACGTTCTAAGAAAGCAATTTGTGCTTCAAGCTGGCGATTATGTTCACTTGTCGCATCTCCATCCAGTGCATCAATAAGCATCTTAGGTTCAAGTAAAGCCTGACACACGATATTCCAAACCGCAGTATCCAAAACAGTACAGGGAACATGACTATTCTTGCACTCATCCGATGTAGGAACGTATTTTGGCCGGATACCAGTGTAGGGGCAACGATAGCCACGATATGGATTTTTGCGAAGCTCCCCATTTTTTCCATACCTTTTGCTCGTACCAACGTATGTGTATCCACAATGAGCACAGCGCACAAGGCCAGTCAGCAAATACGGCTCTTTCGCATTGCGTCGAGCCATTTTTTGATTTTGCTCCAACATTCGATTAGCGGCATCCCATTCCTCAGAAGAAATAATCGCGGGAACAGGAATAAGAATCCACTCCTCACGCGGACGTTCAATTTTGCATTTCACTGGTCGAGTTGAAAATCCATCTTTAGATGGTTTCTGTAGAACGGTATGCAACCAACGATGAGCATACAACTCACCTTTGTAGACCTCACTTTTAATAAATAGCCGGATTTGGGTCTGTTCCCAATGCTTATATTGCTTGGGCGGCTTAATCCCAGACATCTCTAGGTCAAGTGCAATCTTTCGCATAGCATCACCAGCTATGATTCGACGGAAAATAAGCCTGATGATAATTGCCTCTTCCTCATAAATGCCGTAATATGTTTCCTTTTTAGCTAACGGACTTTCATTGCCGTTTGCATCTACCAGCCTATATCCGTAAGCAGGGACTCGAGCGGTTACTCGCCCTGAACGCGCTTTGTGAAGATTCCCCTCCATCATCCGCTGTTTCTCGGCTTCCATCCCCTCCTGTGCGATTGCCCCTAACACAACTCGTTCGATCCGGCTGTAAAACTCCTTCCAAAAAACGGAAGCAACGCCAAGTCGATTCATCTCATCAAGCAAAAAGCCCTGATGCCAGTCTGCATTGCGCGAGAGCCGATCAAGATGCTCCATCACGACCGCTTTTGCCCGACGATTTGGACTATGCAACTCCCGTCTCAACTCTTTCAACTGCGGGCGTCCCTCAAATTCAAACCCTGTATAATCATCAGCAAAGACAAATTCCCATGGAATCTTGTATCCATGTTTACATCCAGCCTCATGCAGATGTGCAATTTGTCTCGGTAATCCTGATCGTCCTTCATCAGCCTGATCGTCGCCTGACACTCGCAAATAGCCATAGGCATATTCACCATTCGGGTCACCAATGCAGCCATCTACTGCGAGAAGATCAAAATTAGCCTTGAAGAATTCTGGGTTAGCCATGAGGAATATCCTCCATAAGCTCGGACGCTCAATTCGGGTCAATAATCAGATTGATCGCTTCTCTTGCGGGAGCGGCGAATTTTTGCCATATCTGGACGATAGTTTTCTCGTTTCCATCGTTCAATGTCACTTGCGTAGATATACCAGTGTCGCCCTATCCGAGTAGCCTTTATGTGTCCACCTTTTGCAGCAAGGTGCATGGTATTCCGTGCAACCCCTGCCTGCTTGGCAGCCTCCGACAAGGAAATGAGATCATCTAAATCATTCATCGTCTGTAACATCCTTTATCGTAGGACAAACATCCTACGAAGTCAAGTTAGGTGATAAAAGGCTAACATCTTTCCTGAAACTGAGAAACATAGAATGCCAACCAGATAAATCTCATTTCTTTTTCACACGACGATTCGACTGAGGTTGCTTCTGTCCATTCTGCATAGTACCTTTCCCACTCAACCATGCAACAAGCAATCGTGTCGCCACCAACAGGTTAGTCGAGATCGTAGATGAAGCCTGCTCCTCAGTCTTATCCTGATCTTCTTTCATAATCGCTCCCCCATCCCACCACTATAAGCTCAATCACGTTATTTATTAGCATGTAATTATCTACACATAACGTCGCACAATGTAGATTGTGTGTACCTGTTTCGAGGCTAACCAGCCTCGGAAATCCTAAGAACGGCGAATATAAGTGTGGAAATGAAGCAACCCGATGTGAGCCAACTAGCCCTGTAGTATCGAAAAATAGGCTTAAACGCTATGGGTTATTTCTGGTGTTCACTATCGCGGATGGCGATATAGGCAATCAACGCCCCTGCCAGCAATACTCCGCCCAACAAAACCAGTAGTCCGATATTCATATCGACTCACCTCCCTTTCAGAACTTGAAACGCGCTGTAATACAACCCAAGAAACACCACAATTCCGGCGATTGCCGCTAAAAGATTGGCGTGACCGCTCAGGATTTGTCCAATGCCCAAGGCCGCAATCGTCAGATTCGCTAACTCCATGAGCTTTTCCGCAATTCGGGCAAGATCATCTGGTTTCAACTTTTTTGCCATAGCTCCTACAGCATAGCACATCTGTTCAATCCCCTCTCAGGCTGCATAGATTTCAAGATCAACCATACGCCTCTGCACATTGTCATAGGTCACAAAAAACACTTCTTCGCCCAGATGCGACCACAGTTCGAGTTGGTTTTCACCGTTTCCAAACACCGTGAACCATGCATCCTCGGCTTGTTCCAGTGCCCGCTGTAATGCGTGGGGATAGGTGTCAAAGAGCGGCAAATCCATACCCGGAAACAGATACACGTATGGACTGTTCTCACGCTCCCATGCAATCGGACAGGCTTCACCAGAGGGAAAGGCAATCATCGGGCATTTCATCCCCAGCAGGTGAAACAGTGGTAGCTTCTTGGCAGCGAGATCGCTGTCCAGAAAGAACACGCCCTCGACAGGGATTTCGTCCAATCGTGTTACCGATTCTTTGTTGTACCATGCCATACTGTTCAAAATTCTATTTCCCGTGTAAGGGTAGCTCACATGCCAGATACCCCTCTTCCGAGGAAGGTTGGTTGCGATGTGCCTGCCACATCTTGGGTGGCTGACATGCTCTGGGAGCAGGCTCACCCCAGACTGATGTACACCGCTTGCTGACCGGGGAACCAGAGCCACCTCCTCACACGGTATCCTCAGCATAGCAAACCACCTCCCTCATCTTCAATGCGTCTCAAACACCGCTGAACAACGCCACAGGCGTGTCATGGGTCGGTCGCCACCAGATCGGTTGGGTGAAAAAAGCACCATTTGCTGTAGCGGCTTCAAAGGTGGTGAAGTAAAAGCGTTCGGCGGCCTTACCAACGGTCTCAGCCTGTTGTTTCATATTTTTCAGGCGGGTTTCCCCCGTCGTCACCACCAGATAGCGTCCGGCATTGACTCCAAAGCGGTTTCGGTAGGCTTCGCTCTCAAAATAAGCCAAGCCGGGACGGATTTTCTCATCCACAAACCGCGCATTGTGTTCCGTTCGCATGTCCAGTTCGAGCAAGAAATGGCTGTGGCGAGCCGTCTCAACCCCCGGACTGACCACATAAAAGTAAGCATCCGGTCGGATGGCGCGTTTGTGTTTGCGTTGCTTGCCATCCAAGTACCAGATTGTGTCGTTATCAGCGTAAAAGCTGCGGCTATTGACCCAAACTTTCAGTTCGCTCTGTGGCAACTGACGAAGGGCATCCATCACCGCCATCCGTACCTCATTGAGCCGGACATCATGCCGAACAAGCGACATCCGCTCCCCTTTCTCACGGGGGTTGAGTTCTTTGGGGGATATTCCCCATAAGCCACACAGATAGGCAATCCCTTTCTCAGCCAGAAAGTAGGCCACAAAACCCAAAGCACTCTGTTCCTGAAGATTGGTGCGGTCTACATAGCGGTTGTGATACAGCGTGCTGAGGCGTGCCTGCATCCGCCTGTGACTGGTGAAAAACAGCCGTTCGATCTGGTCGGCAGACAACACCCCTTCATAGTGATAAATCGTCTCCATCAGCCGTCCATCTCGTTGGGTGAGTTGCAGAGCAGGGGGATGTTCAGCGGGTTTGAAATGCGGTAATCGCTGGTTCATCTTAGGTTCTGTTCCTTGTAGCTGCATAAGGTCACTATAGCAGATGCAAACTTACTCATATATATCTTCTGGTGAGCTACTTCCGGCTGTGCCACGCCCGAACAACGCGGCGTGGCGTTGGGCAATCTCCCGCTCCACTTCCGCTCGGCTGCGTCCCCACTGAGCCGCAACTGCTGTCATCTGGGCAATGGCGTGTTCACGCTGCTTGGTGCGTACCACATCGGGCATATCTGGTGTCCGCAGTTTCACCGCATGTTGACTGCCCCGCTGTTTGAACCAATATTCCCGTGCGGGGAGGCTGGTCAGGCGGCGTACCTCCATTTCCCATGTCTCCTCAAGGGGGCGGTACACGGGTTCATCCTCATAAACGAACGGAAACCACTGGATGCCTGTCGGCAGCACCCGCTTGCGGGTATCCTTGATCCGGTCAATCTTTGGTTGGAACATATCGCGCACAAATAGATCAGCATCACTCGCTCCAATGCGAAAAAGAGCGAGATGACCGACGGTGTTGAGTACCGCTTGTTGTAATTTGGGCTGATCGCGCAACTGAGCATAAAATTGGTGTGCCAGCACGAGTCCCAACCCATATTTGCGACTTTCAGCCAGCAGTTCGTGGATAGATTCTGTAACAAAATTCTGGAATTCGTCGGCAACAATCATAAATGGCGTGTGTTTAGAATAAGGACGGCGGCTGCGGGTGAAGGCGGCTAACTGAAACTGGGCAAAAATGAAGCCGCCAAGCAAATAACTATTCTTAGAAACCAATTGCCCTTTGGATAAATTCACCAGCACAATCTTCCCAGTATCCATCATTTGCTCAAAATCCAGCGTGCTGTGCTGCTGCCCGAACATCAGCGCAATATCTGGATCGGTCACAAGCTCATCCACTTTGTTCAAGCTGCTCTGCGTCCACTCAGCCACCAAACGATCATGCTCATGGGGAAATTCGTGTATCCAATAGCGCCAGAGTTTGTGGGTAGCCGGGAGGTTCACCAGCAAATCGCTGCGAAAACCTGCATCCGTGAGTAGCGGCGCAAACTCCAACAAGGTCAGTTTGGATTCGATCAACAGCCAGAAAGCGTGGTACATCACTCTGGACATTCTTGCGGCAACTAAATCATCGATTGCAAATAAATTACTAATGACTCCTGCCAGAAACAGTGCCCGCCGCTCAGCCATCTCGCCCGACAGCAGTTCCAACGGATTCATGCTCACGATGAATTCCGTCTGAAGCGGGTTGATGAGGACAACCCGCTTCCAGAGCTGTTTCCCCAGAAGCGCCAGCCGTGCCAGCAGGTTGTGGTACAGTTCGCCATGCGGATCAATTACGGCAACGCCATAACCCTGCTGCACTAAAGCCAGTACCAGTGATTCGAGCAGTCGGCTTTTCCCAACCCCTGTGCCGCCTATTACATAGAGGTGACGCAGCAGGTCGGGAATCGTCAGTCCCAGTTGCATTACTCGTCGCCCATCCACTCGCCGAGTGTCACTACATGCTTGGAGGTGGCGGGTTCATCCTCATCAAAGGTGAACCAGTTCCCCGCAGGTTGGCTTAGTTTTCGCCCTGTAATTGCGCCAAGCACACCGCCCACGATTAGCAGTCCCAGCAAGCCACTCCCAACCGTCGCTGGCGCAAACACTGCCCATACCAGTCCAATCCCAACGGCTGGCACTAATGAGACCAGCAATGCTCCGCTGTACAGCCGCAGTGGTGAGGTCGTCAAACTCAGCCCCGTGCTGTTCTCAATCTGATACAGCCAATAATCGTAGGCTTCGATCCAGTTGCCGTCACTGGGGGCGTGAAACCAGCGCATATCCGCCGATTTTGGCAATGTTTTGCCCCGCTTCAATGGTGATTGGGTGCTGCCAAACATATTCCGCAGCAAGATACCCATCAGCACCAGTCCGCCAATGAACACCATTAAAAACACCCCCATCACCACGAGAATAAGCGCCACTGCTGCACCTGCAATCCCTTCGCCCATTTCATCCGCCATCGTTTGCCAATCTCCTTCCTGCATCAATTTGCTGTAGTGCTGTCCTTGTCGTTTCAACTCCGGCTTGGTTTTCCACCACCAGATGCGAAGTTCCAGCTTCCCAATCACGGTTGCCTCTCGAATGTGATGCCACAAACGATGCTGTTCTCCCAGAAATACAATCCATTGCCCACACCGAAAGGGTTTGACAAAGTACAGGTAGTAGTAACTCCCAACGCCCAAAGCTGCTGCCATAACCTGCAATACAACTTCCTGTACACCCAGCAAAGTAAACATGAACCAGTCCATCCCCAGCCACCATGCCACCGCTATTCCAACAGGGACGACCGTCAACCAACTAACCAATGCTGCCCGTTGCCACCCGATACCTAATCCCTGCGGCCAATGCCACACCACCAGATTGCGGCACACAAACAGCACTCCCCACGCACTCAACCAGAAGGGGAGGGTAACGATCCCAACGATCCAGAAACTCACACGCTCCATCCTTGACATACTTGCTCCTCCTAAACACAAGAGGCTGGATGAACATCACCGTTCACCCAGCCTCGCTTGACTAAACAGATTACCCATTGCCGGACAGGATGCGTTTGATGTCATCCAGATAGGATTGACGGCTCGCGCGGGTCAGTTCGACCAGATCGTCTTTGGCTTCTTCCAGAATTTGAGCGAGATGGTTATCCATCTCGTCCTGTCGTTCGTAACTGGCCGCGAGTTGATTGATTTTGCTGATGGTCAATCCGGCTTTCTGAACGAGGTAGGTGATAAGATCCGCGCCAACCGCCTGTGCCTGCATCGCCAGAATTGCCCAGCCTTCAATCCGCAGGATTTGGTCGCTGAGTGCAGCAGCGAACCGCCAGTTCATCCCACGCTGCTTGGCAACCGCCCGTACTTTGTCGGCGCTCCAATTGTTGCAGAGTGCCGTAATGAACAGCGCGTTCTCATCCTTGCCGGACAACACGAGGCTGGTTTCCCGTTCCACGACACCTCGCATCTCTCGACGATGGGCTTCGGTGAACACCTTGCCGTACCGCTTCCCAGAGCTATCATTCTTGCCCTGGCCGTTGTCTGCACTCACGAAAATCTTTGAGAAATCGTCTGACTTCGCCATGTTTTACTCCATTCCTAAACTTAAACGATTGATCTAATCACTCACTCCTTTCTATTCATTTGGAGAAACTATCCAAAACTTTTTATTCGAGAGTCCCTAACTTAGTTAAGGAGAGGCTGTTCCAAGCGGATGACTGGCAAAAGAACAATAATGGCAATCAATGGAAGTAATGCCGTGATTACAAATGTGATTGTTCCAAGCCCTTGAAAGGCATAGCCTGCACACGCGAAGCCAATGATCTGGCCTACCCAACTCGTAGCACTGTACCAAGCTAGGCGCTTTCCCAATGCTGCTCTTGGTGTCAACTTCGAAATCCACGCAGAACCGATAACACTGCGATTGGTGTCTGCAATAAATGCAAGGGTCGTCGCCAGCCAAAATTGCCATGCGGAAAGAGAAAATGTGAGGATAAGCAGACTCAATATGGCTAAAGAATAGAATGCAGGGATTGCCAGTTTATGGCTGATACGATCTGCAACACGACCAAACACCAATCGTAAGGGAAGTGTTACTAGCCCCCCAAATGCCGAAGCACTCAATATGGGAGCAATCCCAAAATTAAGCGAATGCATCACTAGGGGTCTGCCAATTCCGGCCACAGATGAGGCAATCCAGTACAGAAAGTTAGCGACCAAGATCAAGTGAAATACATGACTAAGGGTTGCATGATTTTTCATCGGTAAGGGAGAAGATGGCGTTGGCACATCTGCGACAATCGCTTCGGTAAGAAACAAGCCAGCTAATGGTTGAATAACCCAAAATAAGCCGATTACTGGAAAAAGCAGTAGAACACCGAAATGGCCTACGATAGTCCCTGTAATCCCAGCAAGAATTGCACCTAACGAAACCGAGATTGAAATAATGCTGAAGAAATGCCCTCGTTCAGACGAGGTAATAGAGAGTCCAACCAATGCTTCTAGAAGGGCAAAAGATGTGCCAAGGGAGAACCAAATCGGTACAGTTACCAACATTAATTGGATCAGGTCAGCAGTTTGATTGATGAGCAAGGTGATGGGGATACTCACCATACCCACAAAAATGAGTAAGGATTTGCGGCATCTGAACCTATCCCCCAGCCAACCAGCCGTCAAGGAACCCCCAGCCAATGACGCAAAACAAGATGCTAAATAAGCCCCCGTTTGTGTTGAACTTGCCCCCAGTTTTGTGGCTAATATCGGAAGCGAATAAAATAGAGCATAGGCAACTGTCCAAGGCGAAAGGCTACACACAAATAAAGCTAGAAGCTGTTTTTTGGGCATTGGTTTACCTTTCTAAAAATTTGCATATAATGAAAATAGGTTCCCCAGCATCGAGGACGATACTGGGGAGATGAGCTTCCGCTTACCTTATTCGGCGCTCTTAAACACTCAGGGTAGGGCAACCGTTTTACCCTAGCAATGACATTAGGTTGTCAATAGTTGTGTTCTAGGAGGTGCGCTGATGAAAGGAAAAAAAAGCAAGAAAACTCTAACTTACCAATACAGCAAACAACGAGAAGTAATCCTCAGGTACTGCACCTTACCACGTGCTAATCCCAGTGCTCCACTCTGGTTTGAAGTACTCACCTCTGAAGATGAGCTAAGTCAACTTAGTCAAAATGAATTCGCAATCGAAGCCGATATTGATTCCAGTCTTCTGTCACGAGTCTTAAGTGGTGAAAGACTGCTTACAGATCAGCAGTGTTGGAAGTTGTGTGAAAATGTTGGACTTTCCCAAGAAGTGTGTAATGAACTTCAGGTCGCAGCCCGCCACGATCAATGGGCAAAAGATAGACACGTTTGCAGTCTCCTTGAACTTGAAGTGGGAATCAGCACGGCATGGCATCACTATTCCGTAGTCGGTGAGCCACATGTTGTTGTTCAGTTAGCCAATCAGGCCATTGACCAACTGTGTACAAATTTCAAGAGTAATGATGAGTGGGTCAATCGCGTAGAAATCTCCTATCGAAATCTTAGGCGGATTGCTTTAATTCAAGTTGAACTCACAGACACACTTTTTGAAGCAATACAGGAAGATAGTGACTGGCTTAATGAGAAAGCATCGCTCCTAGCGACTATCAATCCCACCAATTGTCAAGACCTCCAAACTTACGATTTATGTTGTACACCTATCGTCTACGCTGTATCCCATAAAATCTGTTTTGATTACACAATGGCGTTGCCGATGCTGGAAGTTGCCGAACAACAAGCCCAAACTGACTGGATTTGGTCAGAGAGCATTGCAGACCAAATCGATATTTTGGCAGGCGTATCCTTATGGCAGCATGTAGTGAGCAAATCGGAACAAACAGAAAGGCTAAACAGGATAAAGCGTCTTGAAGAAAGAGTATTTAAGGTCTTTGACGAGCGGAAAATCAGCAAGCGGGCTAAGGCAGAGGTTTTTGCTGGGCTGGCTCGGGCTTATGCAGTTCTTGGTAAACATGATGAGGCACAATACTATCTCAACTTGGCAAAAGATGGGAATAATTACTTGGGAACGATGGGTAAAATGGAGTGTATTCGCTCAGAGCTAGTGGTTAAGTCTCGTAATCTTGATTATTCCGCAGACGAAGTTTTAATATTTGCTAAGGGATTTTGGAAATTTGCACAACAGCACTGCTACAACCGCCATGCCCAAGAATATCTCCCAAATGAGTTAATGCGCTATCCATCTCAAAACGTTAGAGCTTACGCAAAACAACTCCTTTCGGCAACTGATTAGCAAGTTCATGTGGAGCATCTAATCCAAATATCCAGTAATTCATGTAGGCTGTTCGATAGATGCTATCAATTACATGCAAGCAGAGAAAATTACTTGCCTCAGGATGACCAATGCGCCAATCCGCATAGGTGAGCATAATGTTTTCATACGCATGAGGCATGTATGTGTTTCCTTCTGATTCCCGCTGAGCTTGATTATAATCAAGATATATCTGCCACTCTTCGCCTCCCCAATGAATCCAGTTCGCTTTTTGTATATCGACTTTCCATGCCAACTCAAGTTCCCTCATCTTTTTTGCGGATTTCCTTTGGGCGAACCAGTCTTTTGCCCCTGATGGGGCAAACAAATCAATATTGGGTTGTTCGATACCTAATTCATGATGCTTCTCAACGTCTTGCGCGGGAAATGAGGTATTTAAATATAAATCGTCACGAGATCGTAAATCTTTTTCTGTTGGCATAGGACAACTTGGATGTTGGCAGCATTGATTACACAAATAACAGGGATAGTATATCACATCAATACAATCTCCTTTAGAAGGCGCGGCGAAAATCCCTGAAATAGCACACCGTCGCTCGTGCGCCGCGCCCGCAAACAGCCAACTCCGTTAAGTTGCGAGCAAAAAAGAGGGCAGGGATTGCTCCCCGCCCTCAAGTCTGGATGGCTATTCTTGACGGTATGCCTCGCATACCACAGCTTCGACCCGCTCCCGGATGATCTCCTTCTCATTTTCCTCAACCTCGTGAGCAATCTCCTCAGCGCTGCGTAGCGTCTTCACCTGAAATGCTGCTCCGGTTTCCTCGTCCTTCACGATGACTACTCCCAGTTTGATTTTGATCTCCATAAGCCTCCTTTCTTCGGTGTGTTACAATAGAAAACTGAGGGAATGATGGCTAGTCACTCCCTCAGTCTCAACTACTCAGTTTGTCCGATGCGTTCAAGTTCCTGTACCGCATCGCGGTTCATCATCTCAAGCACTGAAATGATCTCCTCAAGCTGATAGATCATGGTACATCGGTCAGCTATGTCTCGAAACAAGGCTGCTTCCCGGTCGCTAAATTTCACGATTTTCACCTCCTTTCGCTCAATGGGATTTAGGCTTGGTTTTTCCGCTGCTCCATTGCCTGTTCCCATTTCCGCAAGATGGCATACAATGCCGCCAAATGCTTTCGCATCACGCCCAGATCATCCGCGAAACTGCGGCGCGGTCGTGCTGGTGCGCTTGGATTGGTCTTTTGGATATTGTTCATACATTTTGGCTCTCGCCTTCACCTCCTTTCCGGCACATGAGCCACAAGTAGCTCGTGCCCATGCCTGCTTCAGTGGGTTCACTGCGAGATCACGGGGCTGTCAAGGCTTGTCCCGCCACCACTTCCCCATCTGAAAAAGCGGGCAACTTGCTTGGCCTTGACTGCCCTTGTCTACCGATACAATGAGAAGGCACGAGCTACTGATCGGTACGGATAACAACTACTTGAATAGCAGCCGCATCGCGGGCGGCTCTGCCGCAGGCTGGTAGATGCGACTGCATCTGCCAGTCTCATAAAAGCCTGTTCTGCCCCACTGCTGGACGTCTGACAAAGGGCAGGGCAGGCCACTGTTGGATAGGTCTCGCACACCACCCCCCAATATTCGCCGTCACACTCCTCGATCTGCATTTTGCCGTTTCGCTGTTGGCTGTCAGCGTGTAGACACATTGGGAGTGTGCCCGCCCCGCCCCGCAATACCGCGCGGCGCGTTCCGCCGCCCCTTGTCGAGCCGGAGGCCGACTACAGCCATTGAGTTTGCGTGCCTGGGCTTCAGCCCAGTGCGCGCAAGCGTTCGCCGAAGAGCGCAGCGATGAGGGTACACCCCAAAAGCCCCGTCCCTGACAAGCGGTAGCGTCGTCAGGGTTTCACGAAGTGAAAAGGGGTTTTTGGGGTGCGACAATGGCTGTAGTCGGGCTTGACAAAGGCGCAACGCGACGAGGCAAGGCCGACAAGGGGTGTGGTTTGCCGATTGTCCCTCTTCGCCGTCTAGGGTGCAGGTTTAGCCCGATTCATCGGCTAAAGCAAGCCTAGCCAGAACGAGGGGCATGAGAAGAACCACTGGTATTTGCGGGGCGGCATTCTCTTTGCTGGACTCTATGACGAGGTAAATGTTGGGGTTCTCCCCTACCCACAAAATGTGTTCGAGTACAAAATATCCTCGTGAAAACCCTGTGAAAAGAATGAACACCAGTTCAACTCGGAATAACCTGAATGAGCTATCACAACCATAAAGTTATCCACAGGAGATTTTTAAATCCGTCCTACCTTTGTATTATTATTCTGTGTATATTTATACTTCATATTATTGGTTAGCCTCAAAATAGCCTCGTTCTGATACTCATGGGTGGATAACTAGATACCTATGGATGAGTAACCAGATACTCACGGGTGAGTAACAGCTTCATTTTTTGATCTTCTGCTTTACGGTATGACGCAGTACGTATCGGTTTGTTAATCCCTGTCCTCGTCTCTGAATTTCTAAGTAACCGATGGTTTCAAGTTCTATAATCGCCCTGCTAACCGTCTGTTGGGATATACCTATATCCTCGGCCATACGTTCCTGACCGGGAAATACGCGATCATTGTGCCATGCATACGAGAGCAATTTGGCATAGACCACCTTTGCATTAGAGGTCAGTTTATTGTTGTTTAGAATGAAATTGGGTACTTGAGTGAATCCCCCGGATGATACGGGGTCAAACCCTTCTAAAATAATGTTCTGTCGGGCTTTGAAATGGCCTAGATCGGACAGTTTCTCCATAAGCAGACTATTTGGCTTCCGGGGTTTCAACCTCCCCTAAAAACAGGCCAATGATGTACATCAGCAGTTCATACTTCCCTACCCCTAACTCGTGTGCCAGATCGTCCAATTTCTCTTTCCACTCTATCGGCACTTCGGTATTCACCTTATTTTTGGACACCTTCCGCAATCGAAAGGCGAGGTTTTCAATAATCTCACTGCTCAAGTTCCTGCTCACTTGCTCAAAGGGTTGCTCAACTTTTTGAGCGGAATTCTGAGCAACTGATTTTGAGGGGATTTCTGGGATCGAAATCGTATCTTTAGGTGGGCTAGGTGGCTGCTTCTGAATGGTTGTATTTTCTGGCTCTGATGCCTGCTTAAAAAACGCAGAAGCTCCCTTTAACTCATTTGCAAGCGCTGAGGTATCTAAATGCTTCTTATTCATACAGGAAATAATTCGTGGATCAGTTTCAAATAGGCGTAGGCACTCTTGGCATTTCGATTAAACGCAAAAATATCCTGCCTGTTCATATGAGCATCCCGAATATCTGTGTTTCGCGGAATGATGGTTTCAATCACTTTTCCAGTATAGGCCTGCCGTAGCAGTTGTAACGAGGTCTGTGTATTGATGGTGGTGTCACTCATCGTAAACAAAAAGCCAAGCAGCTTCAGATTGGGATTAAACAGCTCGTTGACCTCGGCAATCGATTTACTGATTTGCACCAAGCTATCCAGTTCAAAATAACCCGGTGAAACCACAATGAGCGCCTGATCGGCTGCCGTAAAAGCGTTCACCGTGAGCCACGATAGCGCCGGGGGACAATCAATAAACACATGCTCGTAATTCTGTTTGACCTTATCCAGTTCAATCTTTAGCCGTGCCTCACGATGATCTTTAGCAGTCGTGAGTTCAACATCGGTATTGGAAAGCAGAATGTGAGAGGGGACTATATCCAGATTGGGGACGGAGGTTTTATGAATGGGGAGCGCTTTACGCTCAAGGATCGTTGCATGTATGGTTTCAGTAACCGGGATTTTGGGGTAATTCGCTAACAACACCTTAGAAGAATTCGCTTGACTGTCCGTATCCACTAAAAGGGTCTTTTTTCCGCTTCTGGCTATCCCTGCGGCAAGCGAAATGGAGGTCGTGGTTTTACCGGTACCGCCTTTTTGTGAAGCTACTGCGACTATCATAAGGTCAATTTGCTTAAAGCCAATGACTGGGTTTTTAAGCGAATTTCTACACTTGTATACCCACAATAGCCTACCGAAAATATGCAGTCAAGCGGTCAAAATAGGGGAGCAGTGTTAAAACAGCGGCGGCAACAACAGACGGGCTAAATCTGAAACCGCCTGCTTAAAGTCTTTGGCCTCCAATTTCATGTAGAAGTCTATTATTGAGCCACCACCGCAGCCAGCGAAGCAATGCCAGTAATTCCCATCCTCGCTCACACTGAAACTTTGGCGATGGTCATCGTGGAACGGACATAACCCGCGATTAGAGCGGTCAAGGTCAACATACTGACCGACGAAATCCCGTACTGACATCGCTCCCTTAATCCGTTCTGAGACAGGTTGATCTAAATCGATCACCTGTCCCGGCTTGAAGGTGGGAGTAGGGAAGACCTGTTTCGACTCTGGAATAGCCGCAAGCACGGATCGAACGTAATCTGCGGAAACCTTCTGAGGATGGGCGAGGATTGCCATTTGTTCTCGTATTGTTGGTGCGAGATCGTCTCCATCTAGCGTCTTGAAGGTAAATCGTCGGGGTGGGACAGCTTTACGGTGAATGCCGAGTGGTAGGCGAACCAGCGAACCCACTCCGGTTCTCAACACATCTTGTTTGGGATAGACCTCCAAACCCTCAAGTTTGTGCTGTGCCAACAGGTATTTGGCAAAACGGCGAGCATCTTTGCCGGGGAGCGGGTCTACAAACAGCCACAGATGTCCACCTCGGCGCGATGGCTCAAGATAGGTGGTCATCTGCTGCTCGGCAAACTGGCGGGCAATACCCATGAGTCCATACCACTCAATAGCATCATCCGCATCCAGACAAATCCATTTGGCGTAGTTCTGGTCATTGAGGGCATATGCGCCAAGTGTGATAGTGCCTTTGAGGTGTTCCTCAACCAGTTCAAAGGTCAACTGGCGGGGAGCTTTGAAGTAGTGACCGTCTGCCTGCTGCTGCGGATAGCAATTGTAGCGGTTGATAAAGGTTTTGGTGTAGCCCACGAGGATGTCACGGTCAATTTCCATTTCCCGTCGCTCAATCCGCTTATTCATGCCTTTAGAGTAACAACTGATAAAGATAAAATTAAGATATAAATCGAATTCCAGTTAATTTTGATATAATAACATTAGTATTATTTGAAAAATTCATTATTTTAAGTATGAGATATTTCTTGCCATTAGTTAGTCGATTTTATTTTTTACTAATTCATCGGTGGGAACTCGATTCTAAAGACTTAGCACATCATAATTCATAAGCAGTGTGCAATTTATAAAAAAATACGATTCTTGCTTCAAATATGGTATTTCTGCTGTAGGACTATTCTTTGCCCTTTGGTCTATGGGAATGTTGTTGCTGTGTATTATTATTCCCTTGTTCAACGTTATTTACTTTTCGAATTGGCCGCTGATTGGAACGTTGCTTTCTGTATTTGTCATTACTGTCGCTATAATTTATTACTATTGGATGTTATGGATAGTTTGCTTACTTGCGATGACGGCATTTCTTGTTTTACTAAAACATAGGCATATGGTGTGGAGTACGCAGTTGTTGCTAATAGTGAGCAATGGCCTTTCTGCGTTGCTTCTGATTTTGTGTATAGTGATTGCACTTTGGATTGTTCGATTTGACCAGTTATTCGTGAGTCTGTTTATGAGTGATTATTGGTGAATGCGATAGTGAATGAAAAACTACATTTCTAGTTGATCTGCCAAGTCCTCAAGTGTATCAACATATTCAATGCCAATTTCGTCATTATTTTCACGCACCGCAAGTGCTAATGCTCTCCCTACCTCCCTCTGCCTTTGGTCATCAGGGTTGTCTACGACAAGTCTGAGCAATTCGGCGACGCAAATGAGGTTATTTTGGCATGTAGTGAAGGCTTCCTCTCTCGTTTCTCGATTAATCCGTTGAGCCATATTAGCTATGAAGTCCTCTCTATCTTGGATAGAGGTAAATTCGCTTGTCATTATGTAGCCAAAGGCTATATTTCCCAATCCTGATGTGTCCATTAGACGAGAGCCAATCTTATACCGCAAACTTTCCCTGCAAATTAGTTTTTGTCCACACACAGTGGTTTCGACGATGTTGCGTAACTCTTCAACCCCTCCAATGTTTTCCATGAAGTAATCTACAGCTAATGATCTATCACCTGTGCTATGCATCCTTTCAATGAGATTTTGAATTTCCAGAATGATGAGATATGCACCGCCCTGGATGACATATCGCTGGTTGGCTGCGTCGAAAATAGCGTCAAGATAGATTTCATAGTTATTTCTTACAATTGTGATGACGAGATTGCTTGGATTGGGCGGCGGTTGCCATGTCGGGCAGGTAGCATTTCCTATAAATGTTGGTGAATCCCCGTTGATCGGCAGGATGTATAGCTGAGTGAAATCTACGGCCACAAGCAGATTTCTACTGTCTGGTGACCACGCTTCTAGTGTGACGTACTCGCCTGATTGTTGTGCTGGTGATAGAGGAAGTTGTTTGAGATTTGTCCCATCAGGGCTAATTATCCATAATGAGCCTGATGGCTGTGTGTTATTCGGCGACATCATGTTGAACGCTATATATTGGCCGTTACGAGACCAGCGGGGGGATAATGGAAAAGTGCTTGAAACACTTGTGAGTGTGCGCGCAATAGACCCGTTAAGGTTGGCAATGTAAAGCGATGCTTGGTTGGATATGTAATCTATGTCCGAAAAAACAATATATCTTCCATCGGGCGACCAGTCATAGAAACCGTAATTTACGAATACATCTCCCCATCTGGAGAGGCGAGAGTCATCAGCCGAGACAATGCCAAATTCAGTTACACTTTCAAAAATATAGCCAAAGTGAAAAGCAATATGTGAACCATCGGGCGACCAATTGGGATTAATAAGTTCATTACCCGTTGGAGAAGCAAGGAGCAGCCTATTTTCACCACTAAAAATATCTATAACCCATAAATCTTTTCCTTTCGTATACACCAAAGTTCTTCCATCTGGTGAGATGTCAAAATCAAACCCATACAGCTTTTGAATAGGAACACCTTGAGCATCTGTAATGACACGGGATTGGCCTGTTTTGAAATTGACCAAAACCAATGTTTGATCTTGTTGAGCGATTACGATATGTTCACCGTCGGTAGAAAATACCCCGGCCATGCCGCCATCGCATGATGCCCATAATTCAGTTGATATTTGTCTTATGGCGGGCAAGTTAATATCTATAAAAGTTAGGGCTTCAGTCGGGGGCGGGAAAAAAGCAATCAGTGA
>JAIOHM010000038.1 GCA_019912965.1 Anaerolineae bacterium | reverse complement strand
GATTTAGAACCTATCCATAAACTACTGTACACAGTCACAAACAACTTGTTTTGCTCCCTTCCCCTGCGTGCGGGGGAAGGGCTGGGGTTAGGGGTAAATGGTTTACGGATAGATACTAAAGGCTGATGGCTAAAGGCTAAAGGCTTCTTGGCGGCCAAAACCTTTTTCGCCACGCCGCCATCGCCGCCGCCGCCGCCACCTTCCAGCGGCAGTGGCAATCAACGCCCCCCGTCTTTTTCTGGAAACTGGAAATGCGTAACGGACACCTAAGCCCGACTGACTTTGACGAATCTTCCGCAATACTGGCGGGGGATGACACGGGATCGCAGGCGCGCTGCTGAAGGTTTGTTACGCGGAATTCATAAATCATTATGCCTTGGTCTACCCCTTCCGCTGTTACGATTGGCTCATAAACGACTATCAAGGCGATATACAAGGATGGGTATGATGGGCATTAACGTCGAATGGGGAAACGCCGAACGAACGCTGCTGATTTACACCTTTAGTGCTCATTGGGAATGGGATGAGTACTATGAAGCTACTGACCGGGGACGGGATATGATTGCCTCGGTAGGGCATTATGTGGATGTGATTTTTGATTTCGACCAGACGCGCGTCGTACCACAGGGCGCATTGAAACACTTCGGCAACAGCTTTAAGGGCTTTGCAGATGCGCCGCCCAACGTTAGCCGGATGGTGGTGGTGGGCGCAACGGGTTTGCTGGTCATCATCGGCAATGTGCTGCGAAATCTATACCCGAGGGCAGCCTCCAATGTGTTCGAGGCACTGACCATCGAGCAGGCCTATAATATTCTGAGCGCCGGAGTCTAGCATTAACCCCGGATTATTAAGTTTCGTTAATTATCTGTTCCATCAGCATCACGTATAATGGGCGTATGAAAGGATGATGTGATGGCTAGACCTAAAACCATACGCTCAGTTGACGTGATTTTGATCTGGGATGACAGTACCCAGATCATTTTGCATTATGTGTTTCGGGCCGGATGGACATGGAATGATTTTCACGCCGCATTGAGTCAGGCACGCCACCTGACCCGGCAAGCACACGGTCGCACCCTGCACACCGTTTTGGACTTTACCTCGTCACCTTTCATACAGCCGGGGGCGATTTACCAATTCAGCCGGGCTGCCAGCAAATTGAGTAAAAACTACCAACGCGGTCAAACGATTCTGGTGAGTACCAGCCCAATATTATGGGCGATCACCCAGGTGATGATCCGCATGTTTCCCCACAAAGTTGGGCATGTTCGCTATGTACCGATTCTGGATGAAGCCTATGCGGTACTGGTGCCATCAGTCCGGTCGGAGTTTGACACCCAATCCTGAGCTGTGCATTGCTGTTCGATTTTTCTTCATCGATCAATAACTGAATACAGCCTGTAAATTCCGGTTTGGCGTATATACTCGGAACTATTCGTCATACCTATTTACACAAGGAAAATACAGTGGACGAGCGAGCGGCAGCACTGAACAATCTGGCGCAGCGGTTTACGTTTCAGGCGGAACAGGTCTATCACGGCGCCAACATTACCAATGCATCACCGCTGTATGCACAACTTTCGCTGAAAATTGCCCAGGATGAGGATTTGCTGGCGCTCAACCTGAATGCCTATAAAGGGCAGCCGATACCCAATCTGTTTCTGAGCGCGGTACATGATCTCTTGCTGCGCGGGATTGACCATCCACTGCGGGCATTTTTCCCCAGCTTAACGGATATTCCACTTCCGCCAGAAGAGGCTTACCCGGATTTCCGGGCTTTCTGTCTGGAACATGCTGACGAAATCCGCACGATGGTTGATACACGGCGGGTACAAACCAACGAGGTGCAGCGGTGCAGTTCGCTGCTGCCCGCCTTCGAGACGGTTTATCAGCGCGGTGGAGGCAAACCGCTGGCGCTGATTGAAATCGGGCCAAGTGCTGGTTTACTGATGCGTTGGGATACCTACAGCTATGATTACGGCATCGGCGGGCGGGCGGGAAACGCCGATTCGCCCGTGCAGTTACGGAGTGAAGTGCGCGGGGAAAAGCGTCCACCCATTCCAGTTGTGCTGCCAGCAGTAGCTTATCGCATTGGGGTCGATCTGTATCCAGTGGATGTGCGTGACCCGGATGCGGCGCGTTGGCTGCGGGCGCTGATCTGGCCGGAACACGCTGACCGAGCGCGTTTGCTAATTCCGGCGATACAGGCAGCACAGGCTGATCCACCACATCTGATTGCGGGCGATGCACTGGCGCTGCTGCCGGGGTTATTGGCGGAACTTCCAGCAGGGACGACCACCTGCATCTATCACAGTTTTGCGGTGCATCAAGTCAGCCGTGAAGATCAGGAACGGTTGGGCAGTGTGCTGCTGACGGCTTCACAGGGGCGGACGATTTATCGAATCAGTCTGGAATGGTGGGCCGGACAACCGGGGCCTAAACTGGAACTCGAAACCTATCGGGACGGTTTGGCGTTAGGCGAACTGTTGGCAACCTGCGAAAGTCATGGGCGCTGGATTGAGTGGGTGAAAGATGCAAAGACTGCTGGCTGATATCGCGCGGGCATACCGGGAAGAGGCCGACAGCCTGACAACTGATGGCTGGCACATCAGCCGGGCGGCTAAGGGGATGAACGGAATCGTCTACCGGGTGCAGCATGATGACGGGCGCGATTGGGCAGTAAAAATCAGTAAACGCGACGAACGTGATCGATCAGGGCGAGAATTTAACGCCCTAAAAGCACTTCATCGGTTGAATGTAGCTCCCCTTCCCATAGAGCTGGTGCGTGAACCGGCTGATTTACCCGGCGATGTAGTCATTACTGAGTGGCTTGCAGGAACGCGCCTGGAGACGCTGCCGCAATCTCATGAAAAAGATCGCTGGCAGGCGCTTCTGAAGTCAATGAGCGCACCCCACCATTTGACGCCTGAAACCATTGATTTACCGCTGCGTAATGCGGTGACGCATATACGTCAACCCGGTGATCTTCTGGATTCAATTGATGGCTGGTATGGCCGATTCCCTAAAGAAGTTCCCGCCGACCTAAGCTATGAGCAAATAACCCAATTGGTGCAAACGGCACACGCACAGACACCGCATGAGTGGGCATCCCCCGCACCAATTGCGCTGATTCACTGCGATTCAAATCCGCATAATGTGATTGAAGATCAGGGAATCATGCGGTTAGTCGATTGGGAAAATGCGGGTTGGGCAGACCCGGCCTTTGACATCGCGGATTTATGTGCCCAGCCGAATTATGGCGTGCAACTGCCGGATGCACACCATGTCTGGATACGGGAAGCACACAGCCGTTTGCTGGATGATCCAACCCTGCCAGAACGGGCAGCGGTTTATCAACGACTGCTGCTAGTGTGGTGGGTGGTGCGGTTGAGCGGTTACCTGAACGAAGCAGCCAATGCGCGGCTGGCAGGTGTCCCGCGTCCGAACGATGAGACAACCATCACGCGGCGGGCGGTGATCTGGATAAAGGCATCTGAAGCGTTCGGAATATAAACGAGGCTAATCAGGCCATGACACTTTGTACAGGCCGCCCCAGACCCTCCAAAAATCCTCGAATAACTTCCCATGTCATCGGGAAATCCGGAGTATCTGCTGCGCCGAGGTAGAGCAGGGTTTTCCATATCCGATCTGCATTGGGTGGCCGCTGATCCGATTCGGTGAAGGTGACAATTGCATCTTCCGACCAAGCGACCAATTCGTCCAAAGCCATCTGACCATTGAGATAATCCAGAATGCGGTCTGCTACCGCTTCAGATGTAATCATTCCACTACATCCTCATGCCCCAAATCAACCGGATATTTTTGATGCTTCCCAATCAACTTTCCCTCATCATTATACACTTCCTGACTGAAATGCTGTGTCACCTCATTAGCATCCACAATTTTGATATAACGTGCAAAACCACTTACCCGACCCGGCATATCTATCCAGTATCGTCGTCCACCATCGGCTAAATCTTCCCAATTTGGAAAATCATGCTCATTTTGTGCGCGGGTTGCCATCTAATTTGCCCTTGCTCCAAAGGCTTGGTAGACGATCTATTATTGTCTGCGGTGAAGGACGAGGGCAAATAATCAGTATGTCCCCTGTCGTATTTGTTCGGCAACTGTTTGCAGGGCATCCCACGCGATTTCGACATCAGATTCTTGTGTACGCCAGTTGGAGAAGGCCGCCCGCACACCGGGTACACCATTGTAAACAGTGGGTGTCAGAAATACACGACCATCATCCCGCAGCGCCGTGAGGAATTGTTCAATCAAGGCGGATGTGCGTTCACCCGCCAGCGTAAAGCAGACAATATTCATCCGCACCGGGGCAAGCAGTTCGAACAAATTAGACTGGCTGATGCGTTCCCCCAATGATGCTGCTGTAGCGCAGTTACGTTCGACAATTTCCTGATAGCCCGCTTTACCATAAGCCATCAGCGTGAACCATGCGGGCAGGGCGCGGAAACGGCGGGAGTTTTCCGGCGTCAGGTGCAGGAAATCCGGTTCGTCCCCCATTTCGCCCAGATAAGCAGCGATATTTTGAAAGACGCTGGCCTGTAAAGCTGGGTGGCGAGTGAAGATCATCGCGGAATCGTAAGGCACGTTCAGCCATTTATGTGCGTCAATCGTGATCGAATCCGCGCCTCCAATTCCGTCCATCAGGTGTTGATAGCGCGGGGAACAGGCGGCGAATCCACCGAAAGCCGCGTCCACATGTAGCCAGAAATGGTATTCGGATTTCAGGGCAGCGACTGCTTTCAGATCGTCAAAATCGGTGGTGTTGACCGTCCCGGCGTTGGCGACCACGATGCACGGCTGACCGTTCAACGCGGCTAAGTGCTTTCGCAAATCGTCAATATCGACGGCTTCACGGTTGCCGGGTAATTTGCCGACCTGAACGACACTGGTGCGCCCCATGCCGAGCATGGCTAAGGCTTTAAATATGCTGCTGTGCGGTGCGGCGCTCAAGACTTTGATGGGTGAAAGGCCGTACAGACCCTCTTGTGCGGCACTTTTCCCCTGCTGACGGCTGACCCATTCGCGCCCGGTTGCCAGCGCGGCGAAATTAGCGGTGGTCGCGCCAGAGACAAATACACCCATAAAATCGTCTGGGATGCCGAAGAGTTCGCGCAGCAGTTTGATGGCTTCCAGTTCGACGGCGGGTGCTACCGAATTGCCACGATCAGCCAGATTGATGTCGTAGGCGCTCACCAGCCAGTCACCCATCAAGGCCGCCGGAGTCGTGCCGCCCGTGACGAATCCCCAATAACGTGGGCCTGCGCTGGCTGCCATCTGGTCGCCGTATCGCTGGTTGAATAAGGCGAGGGTTTCCGCCCCGCCTAAACCTTCATCCGGCAGCGATAAATCGTCGCCTCGAAAACGATCGGTCGCGGGTGGCTTGGAGTCGATGACATTCAGGTGTTTATGGGCGGTCTCCAGCGTTTGTTGCAGCAAATCCCGAAATTGATTGCGATCATTTAGCAAATGTTGATCCATCGTCCATCCCCCTGCGTTCATGGTAGATTATGGATGTCATGCTACGTGAACACAGGGGCGACGTGTAGTTCCATCACCTGCCATTTAAGGATTTATCTATTTTGATGCAGGCAAACCAAATTGTTCTCGTTCCAGGTTGGTCAATATTCCGAATATACAGCAGTTTGCTGCGTCATCTACTAGCTCATCTAAAGATTCCCAAGCCTTCCAAATGCGTGCCGTCTGGTCGGTACTGCTGGTTAAGATAAAATTACCATTCGGTGACCAGGCTGCACTCATTAAGGCTCCGGTATGGCCTATAAGAGACAGAAGCAGATTTCCGGTTTCTGCATCCCAAATTTTGGCTGTACCATCTTCGCTGGCGGTGACAATGCGCTGACCACTGGGCGACCAGTCAACACTGTTAATTTCGGCCTTATGCCCTTCCAATGTCAGGATTTCGTTCCCTGTAACAGCATCCCAAATTTTGGCGTTGCCATCCATACCACCAGTTACAATTCGTTTTCCATCCGGCGACCACGATACTTCCAATACTGCCCCAGCATGATACCCCAATATAAGCTGCTGATTGCCAGTAACGACATCCCAAATTTTGGCTGTACCATCACTATTCGCTGTTACAATTTGGGTTTGATCGGGCGAAAATTCCGCATCGTAAAAACTTGCCGGTGATGTGGTAATGGTGTTGAGTACCTGCCCCGTTGCTGCATCCCAAATTTTGGCAGTAGCATCGGCGCTGGTCGTTACAATGTATTGGTTATCTGGTGACCAAGAGGCAGTCAATATTGTATTTTCATGGCCTTCCAATGTAACGATGACATTTCCGGTAACAGCATCTCGAATAACTGCTGTATTGTCCTGTAATGGGGTGACCAAGCGGGTTCCATCCGGTGACCAGCCCGACTCCACAATCCAGCCAACTCGTTCATCGAATTGAATCTGGGCTGCTGGATTGGTTAAATCGTGTATGGTATAAAAATCGTCCTTCATCAGAATGTGAGTTCCGTCTGGTGACCAAACCGCATCCGTTACCCAGTTGATGTCACTTTTAAATGTGAGTTCTTCGTTATTGACATCCGCTTCCCAAATTTTGGCACTGCCATCTTGAGAAGTCGTTAAAAATCGATTTCCATCTGGCGACCAGATAGCAGCAGATACTCTGCTAGTGTGCCCTGAGAAAGTAGCTAACTCTTGCGATGTTGTGGCATCCCAAATTTTGGCAGTGCTATCCCAACTTCCAGTCAGGATGTGTGTGCCATCTGATGACCATGCAACACTGGTTATATCGCCGGTATGCCCCCAAAGTCTTGTACTGGAGTAGTCTTCGTTGATAATGATCAATGTTTTGTCAGTGCCACCTGCTAACAGGGTTTTGCCATCCGGTGACCAAGCAAGACTCAATACCCAATTGAAACCCCAAATGGGTTCTGTTACTTCATCCCCGGTTGCTGCATCCCATATTGCAATATAAAGGTCATCACCAACTGCAATCTTTTCTCCATCTGGTGACCATGCGACGGCATTAACTGTGCCTTGATGACTTTGTAGAGTTAAGAGGGCATCGCCCCCTCTCACCGCATTCCAAATTTTGGCTGTACCATCATTGCTGCCCGTCACAATACGCCGGCTATCCGACGACCACGCAATTGCATTAATGTAGTCGGTATGTCCTTCCAGGGTTAAGATGGTGTTTCCGCTTGATGCGCCCCAAATTCTGACACTGCCATCGTTCATCGCAGTTGCAATGTATAGACCATTGGGCGACCAAGCAATGCCAGTGATGTAATTGGTTTCTTCAAAGAGGGTTTTGAGGTAATCGCCTGTATTGGCATCCCAAATCTTGACACGAATACCATCGCTAGCAGTCGCAATATATTGACCGTCCGGCGACCATGAAGCGCCTTGAAATGGAATATTTTGATTATCCAACACGGACAAAATATGATTGTTCTGTATGGCGGTGCCTAATGCATTCTCTGCCTGCCATGTGTAGGGATAATTTTTCAGGGCTTCCATCGCCAGAAGAATGCCGCGCTCTGGTAAACCTTGTGCCACATCCAACTGTGCCTGTGCAGCTAACGCTAGCGATTGGCTTATGGTTCTTTGGTATTCAGCCGTTGCGGCTTGAGCGTTGGCCTCACCCTGTGCAGCGACAGCCGTGGAAGCATTGTGTTCAGCAATTAAGGCGTTGGCATCACTCGTTTGGTGAGCAGCAACGGCAGTGGCGGCCTGATTGTTGGCTTCATCTTCGGCAGAGACAGCGGTAGCGGCATTGTTTTGGGCGACCAGCGCATTGGCATCGCTCGTTTGTCGAGCAGATTGGGCATTGGCTGCATTGGCGTCGCTGGTTTGTCGAGCAACGACAGCGTTGGCAGCATTGGCAACACTGGTTCCAGCATTACTTTCCGCAAGGGCGCGATTGCTTTCGGACTGTTGAGAGAATAAAAACAAGAGTGCTGTCATCACAAGAGCGACGATCAAGGCTGTACTGGCTGCACCTAAAAGTATTCGATTACGTCGACTCTCTAATTTTCGGCTAGCAGCAATATATTCACCGTGTAAGACTAGGGGTTCAGGGTTTTTATCACTTCCTTTTTCTAACCACGATTGGGCTTCAACGAGATCTTTTCCCCGCAAGAGCAGACTTTTTTCACGATTTTTGCGTTCCCATTCGCGAGCACGTACCAGCAACCGGGTGTGTATTTGAAGATGATCGAAATCGAGATCCAACCCGTCCAGTAGTGCGTTAAGTGCAGTATCAAAATCATCCCGCTCACGCATGAAAATCCAGTTATGGGCGTTTACAGCATAGTGCGTTAAATCCCTATCTTCTTTGGATTCAACTTCGCGCAGCAGTACGGGAATAATGCGTTTTTTATTTTCTACGGCGTGTTCAATTTCTTTTCGGCAAATTTCTGAACGCACAAAATCAGGCGTAAGGACACAAATAAAATTATGGGCTGCTTCGATTCCCATTTGAATTTCTCGCCACCAGTCAGCCGTCAGCGGAATGTCCTCCCAATCCACCCATACATCCCGGTTCAGATTTGCTAATTCCTGATGCAACCGTGAGACGAAATCTTTGTCTTTACGTGAATAGGAGATAAACACATCTGACATGGATGATTTCTTTTCTGTTTTATGGACTTCCTTCTATATTATCATGATTGTAATTATTTGCTATCTATTTTTGTAACTGGGTGCGTTGGGGATGCGGTGGTTGGCAGGTGAGACAATTCGAGTAGAATAAGCGCGGAGTACAGATTTATTGGAGTGGTTATGGATAAAGGAAAAACGAATTCGTCACCTATCCTGCGGCGGTTGATCTGGTGGATTGTCGGGCTGGCATTAGCCGGTGCGGCGTTCGCGGCGGTCATCGGCACAGGAGACTCCGCCGCTACGATCCTGAGCATTTTCAGCACCCGTTTTCTGGGCATTTTTATTGAAGCCGTGCCGTTTCTGCTGTTGGGGACGCTGGTTTCCGGTTTGATCGATGCTTTTCTGACGCCGGAAGATATTGCCCGCGTTGTGCCACGCAATGCATTTCTGGCGACGATTGCCGGGGCATTTTTAGGCTTTGCATTTCCCGTATGCGAATGCGGTGTTGTCCCGGTGGTGCGGCGGCTGTTCAATAAAGGATTGCCGATGTGGGTGGGCGTGACGTTTTTGCTGGCTGCCCCGGTGATTAACCCGGTGGTGCTGGTGAGTACAGCGGTGGCCTTCGGTGTCGGCCCGGTGCTGATTGGGCGATTCGCATTGACGATTGTGGTAGCGGTGGCAGTGGGATTGGTGTTTGCATTGGGCGCGCGTCCACAAGAAGTGCTGCATCCGGGCACATGGATGCCTGTCATGGGCGGTTCGGGCGAAGGGATTTTAACCCGGCCTGTCCGCAAGCCGCTGGCGCAGGGTGTGCGTGAGGCACTGCTTTCCGCCAATGGCGAATTCTTCGAGATGGGACGCTATTTGATTATCGGGTCGCTGCTGGCAGCGGGGATGCAAACGCTGGTTTCACAGGAAACGCTGTTGGCATTGGGCAAAGGGCCGCTGATTTCGGTGATCGTGATGCAGTTGATGGCCTTCGTCCTCAGCGTGTGTTCGACGGTCGATGCGTTTTTGGCGCTGGCCTTCGTCGGCACGTTCACAACGGGTTCGATCATCAGCTTCTTGACCTTCGGCCCAATGGTGGACATCAAGAGTACGCTGATGTTTTTGGGCGTTTTCCAGCGGCGAACGGTGTTTTACCTGATCGCGCTGCCGCTGCTGATGACGCTGCTGGCAGGCGTGTGGCTGAATTTGAATGTGGTGTTTTAGGTGCCAAGTTCTGAGTTCCGAGGTATGAGGTATGAGTTTTCAGGACTGAGGACTGAGTTTAGAAACCAATAACCGATAACTGACAACCGGAGACTTATTGTATGCAAGCGATTGAACATCTACATGACCATCATGAACACGATCATCGGGCGGAGACGCTGCAAGCATGGGCGAAAACGGCGCTGTTGATCGGGCTGGCGATTTATTTTGTCTACAATATCCTGAGCGGCAACCTGACCAATTACATCAATCAGCGGTTTGTGTGGCTGAGTTATGTAGCGGTAGCGTTGTTTTTGCTGTTGGGCATCGCCAGCTTATGGAATCTGCTGCGCGGTGGCAAGCATGAACACAATCACGATCACCATCATGAAACGGTATCATGGTGGGCGATTGGTGTGGTGGCTGTGCCGTTGGTGCTGGGGACGTTGATTCCATCGCGTCCATTAGGCGCAACCGCCATAGATGGCAACATTAGCCTGAGCGCCGCTTCGGTCACGAACGCCACCACCTTCACCACCAATCCGCTGGAATGGAATGTGCTGGATTGGCTGCGGGCATTCAACAGCAGCGATGATGTCAACAGTTTTAATGGCAAAGAGGCTGATGTGGTCGGGTTTGTGTATAAGGAAATCAGCTTCGCGGAAAATCAGTTGATGGTGGCGCGGTTCACGGTAAGCTGCTGTGTGGCAGATGCGGCGGCGATTGGCATCCCGATTGTTTGGAAAGAAGCGGGAACGATCCCCCAAGATACCTGGATTCGGGTCAAAGGGACGTTCCAGGTCGGTGAATTCCGGGGTGATACTGTGCCTGTGCTGCAAGCGGCCAACGTGGAGACGGTGACACAGCCGCCGCATCCGTATTTGTATCCTTAAACGGTAGGGGCGCAACATGTTGTCGCCCCTACAAATCAATCTGTATCCATAGAAATGAGCAACAGGCATGGGCAATGAGCGCGCCAAACGGATTATGAATATCATTGCCCGACTCAATGTGGGCGGCCCGGCGGTGTATGTGACGCTGCTGACCGAACGGCTACATTCGCCGGATTATGAAAGTATGCTGGTGTGCGGCATGGTCGAACCCTACGAAGGCGACATGCAGTATTACGCCGAACAGCACGGTGTTCATCCGGTGATTATCCCGGAGTTAGGACGTTCGCTTAACCCCCTGCGCGATCTGAAAACCATCTGGAAGGTATACCAACTGATCCGCGAATTTCAGCCGGATGTGGTGCATACCCATACCGCGAAAGCCGGATTCGTCGGACGGGTAGCGGCATGGGCGGCGGGCGTTCCGGTCATCCTGCATACCTTTCATGGCCATGTTTTTCGCGGCTACTTCAGTCCACTAAAAACGTGGGTTTTTATCCTGCTGGAACGGCTGACGGCACGCATGTCGGATACGATCATCACGCTGACCGAAGGTTTACGGCGTGAACTGGCGGAGGAATATCACATCGCCCGAAAGGGACGCATTACTGTCCTGCCGCTGGGACTCGATCTGGATGTGTTCGCCAAACAGTCGCGCAAAGCGGGAACATTCCGCGCAGCATGGGGCATTCCGGCGGATGTACCGCTGGCGGGAATCGTGGGCCGCATTACGCCGATCAAAAACCATCCGCTGTTTTTGGAAGCAGCGGCGCGGTTGAAAGGTGAACTGCCGAATGCACATTTTGTGATCGTGGGCGACGGCGAAACACGGACGGAAATTGAGGCGCTGGTGGATACGCTTGGATTGCACGGTTCGGTGACATTTACAGGCTGGCAGCGTGATTTGCCACCTGTGTATGGCGATCTGGATGTGTTGGTTATCAGCAGTTTGAACGAAGGCACTCCGGTTACAGTGATCGAAGCACTGGCGGCGGGATGCCCGGTAGTGGCAACAGCGGTAGGTGGCTTACCGGATTTGCTGGATGGCGGCAAGTTGGGGCGGTTGGTTAAGCCTGAGGATGCCGAAGCATTGTGCGGCGGGATGTATGCAATATTGACTCAGCCTCCGGATGCAGCAGAAACGGCGAAGGCTCAGGCGGTGATGATCGACCGCTATGGGATTGACCGTCTGATACAGGATTTGGATGGGATGTATCGGGGTTTGCTGAGTAAAAAGGGCAGACGGTAAACAGACCCAAGTGGCTCTATACCCTCGTTTTTCCTGCGACTACAATCCGCCGAACGCTAACCATAAACGAAAGTACCCATTGCATGACTAACCCGACTGTTTCGCTGCCCCTTCGCGCCCGCTTTAATTTGATTCCGCCGTGGGCATTGGTGGTGGTTGCTGTAATTTCGGTGCAGTTCGGTGCGGCATTTGCGAAAGGCTTGTTCGAGACGACTGGCCCCGGCGGCGTGGTGTTTTTGCGTACCCTGCTGGCAGGCATTATGTTTATGGTGCTGTGGCGGCCACAAGTGTTCGGTCACAGCCGTTCCGCTTATCTGCATATCGCGGCTTATGGCATTATCATCGCGGCGATGATGCTGTCGTTCTACGCGGCGATTCAACGAATTCCGCTGGGAATCACGGTGGCTATCGCTTTCGCCGGGCCGTTGGGCGTGGCGGTGATCGGGTCGCGCAAACTGGTCGATATGTTATGGGTAGCGCTGGCTGGAATCGGCGTGCTGCTGCTTTCACCTTTCACGGATGCGACTCTCGATCCGTTGGGTATGGTGCTGGCGTTGATGTCCGCGCTGACATGGGCGATTTACATTCTGCTCACCAAGCGCGTCAACCGGGTGATGCCGGGCAATGCGGCTTTAGCCCTTTCGATGTGTGTAGCAGCGATAGCCGCCCTGCCGTTCGGTTTAGGTGGCGCGGTGCAGATTATCCCCAATCCAGCGTTTATCCTGTTGAGCGTGGTGGTGGCGCTGCTGTCATCGGCGATTCCGTTCGGTTTAGAATTTCACGCGCTGAAAAGTTTGTCGTCGCGGGCGTTTGGCTTGCTGGTCAGCCTTGAGCCGGTGGTCGCTGCCATCGTCGGCTTTCTGATCTTACAGGAAACGCTGGATGCGAACGAAATTATCGGCATCGCTCTCGTGACCGTTGCAGCAGTGGCTACTACGCAGGAATGACAGGCTGATATTATGGCTTGATTTGTGCCAGTTCGTTTTCCAGCAGCGTTTCCAGATATGGCGTCACGCCCCAGAAGGTTTTGAGTGCGTTGTACTCCTCGATAAATTCAGCCTCACCGGGTGCGGTGCGCTTGATCGCCCGAATCATCAAATTACGTCCGGTATGCTCCGACGAGATGAATTCGATCACATCGGTTTTGTAGCCCATCATCCGTAAAATCAGGGCGCGAAAGCTATCGGTCAGAATATCCGCTAAACGTTCTTTCAAAATGCCATGCCGCATGACCGGATTAAACGGTTCGCGGGCGATAAGCTGTTCGTGCAAATTGTGATGGCAGCAGGGTACAGCCAGAATCAGCGGGGCATTATGCCGGATGCCCAGCGCTAAGGCCTCATCGGTAGCCGTATCGCAGGCGTGGAGTGCCAGCAAAATATCGGGCGGAGTCTCCGGCTGATACTGAATGATCGAACCGGGGTAAAAACAGACTTCACGCAGGTTTAGGCGTTCTGCACGGATGTTGTTGCGTTCCATCAACTCGCTGTTGCGATCTACACCAGCAAGCGTCGCCGGAATGCCGCGAATTTTGCTCATATAGTGATGAGCCGACAAGCTGAGATGTGCCGAACCACAGCCGCAGTCCAGAATATGCACCGGCGAATGTTCGAAATCGTTGAGCACCCCGGTGCTTTCCAGCATCTTCAAAAATTCGTTGACCTGCGCGTATTTATCCCGCATATCGGCGCGGATGCGTCCGTCTTCCGTCGTCAGACCGATTTCCATCAGAAACGGATCATCGCGCGGAATCGGCTGCGGCTTGGATGAGTCGTGCTTCAGGTCGGGCGGTTGGGCATGTTCCGGGCGATTGCGGTGGATAATCGCTTTGCCCTTCTGGGTGATCTGCACACTGATTTCTTCGTTCGTCGCGCGCAAATGCAAGCTGTAAAAGGGCAGCGCTAGCAGATCATCCAGCTTTGTTTCGGCTTCCGTCCCCGCGTAATTTTTGGTGGTGTCCTGCTTCGCGTCGAAGTGGGACACCTGTAAATGACGATTATTTTTGATCGTCACCGGGCGCGCCGTGACCAGACGCCACGGCATCCCCGCGCCGATTTTGCCTTTCAGGGTCAACTGCACAAATGTCTGTTCATCCAGCGCCGCCTGTTTGATGATTTCGCGGTAATTCTCGGTCATACCCAGTCTTCTCTTATGTTCACGTTCAATTTTAGCATTATAGGTTAGCGGGCATCACCCCAACGTAGCGGGCGCGTGGGCGGATAATCCGATCAGCCGCATACTGCTCGATCGCGTGACCAATCCAGCCGATGGTTCGTCCCAACGCGAATAACGTCAGGGGCGCATCTTCCGCCAAACTCAACGCCCGCGCCAGAATAACCAGCGCGAAATCAATGGTTGGGGCTTCGCCAATCAGTTTTTCTGCGGCTTCAATCCCGGCCTGCGCCATCTCAACCGCCTCGGCATTTGGATATGCTTCCAGCACCATTTGCAGCAGTGCGCGCCCACGCGGATCGCCAGCGGGATACAGGAAGTGTCCAAAGCCGGGAATCATTTCGCCGCGCCGCAAACGTCCTACCATCGTTGTATAGATACCGTTGGCGCTGCCTGCCTCACGCAGTAAACCGGCTACCCGTTCGGTATGACCGCCGTGTTTATGCCCACCCAACGCCGCTAATCCAGCCTGTACAACTGCGTAAGGGGTTGCATTAGTCGAGGCTACTACCCGCGCCGCGAAAGACGAGGCGTTCAACTCGTGGTCGGCGCACAGAATCAGCCCAGCATTCAGACAGGCTGTAGCCTGTTCATCTTCCTTGCACCATCTCTGGCTGAGATGCTCGGCAATATTCTTCAAGCCAATTGGGAAGCCGCCCGCCAACAGTGCCAACACCTTCAAAATCCGCCCGCCTGTTTGCACAACCGCTTCCGGGCGCAGATCGTAAGCGGCAATGTCCTGCGTTGAAGCGAGGGGCAGCGCAATCTGAAAAAGCGGAAAAGCGGGTAAGGTACGGAACTCATTGGCGCTGCCCTGTAGAGTGTTCGAAAGCCCTGATGCAGTTGAAAGCGCGGTGATGGGCGTATCGAGATCACCTGTCCAGATCAGCGCTGCTACCCGTTCAGCCGTTTCTGTGGCTGCCAGCTCAATCGCATCCAATCCGCGATAGTACAAACGCCCATCCGCAATCAACGTAATGCCGGATTCCATCACGGGTGTGCCGAGGTGTAAAGCGGCTTCAGCCACCCGTTCGGGATTTTGCCGCGAGTCTTTGCGGGCTTTCAGTTTTTGCACATCTTCTGCGCTGTAACGGCGGGCACGGTGATCGTCCCCAGTGGACTCGGAGCGAATCAATCCCCGGCTGACATAAGCATACAGAGTCGGTAGGCTGATGCCCAATTCAGCAGCGGCTTCTTTGGCGGATACATACTGTGCCATGACAAACCTGTGGATATATTGATTAGTCAATCAAGATTGACCACATATTAACCTAAATCTACAATGAAAACAAATCCAAGGAGAAAGAACGATGCTCAACAACATTGACTATAAACCCGGTCTAGAAGGGGTAGTTGCCGCGCAAACCCGCCTCAGCAGTGTGGATGGCGCGGCGGGCGAACTGATTATCGCCGGATTCCCGCTGGAAGCCATTGCCGATAAAGCCACTTTTGAGGAAATGGTTTATCTGCTGTGGAATGATACTCTGCCGGATGCGGCGGAATTGGCCGAATTTCGCGCGGCATTGGCGAAACGTCGTGTTTTATCGGCGGCAACACTGGAGGTTCTGCGGGCTGCGGCGGCTGATAAGGTGGACGGTATGGACGCGCTGCGGATGGCGGCGAGTACTCTCAATTTGGGCGAAAGCAGTGCTGATCCGCATGATGATGCGCTGCGTTTGGTGGCGGCCTTCCCCACGATTGTGGCGGCTTACTGGCGGTTGTCGAACGGGAATGAGCCGATTGCCCCTCGCACGGATTTGGGCCATGCGGCTAACACGCTGTACATGCTGACGGGTGATGAACCCCGCGAGGCGCGGGTGCGCGGTCTGGAAACCTATCTGAATACGGTGGTCGATCATGGGCTGAATGCCTCGACCTTTACGGCACGGGTGATTATCTCGACAGGTTCAGACATGATTTCGGCGATTGTTGGCGCGTTGGGGGCGCTCAAAGGGCCTTTACACGGCGGCGCACCCGGCCCTGCGCTGGATATGGTGTTCGAGATTGGGGAAGCCGCCAACGCCGAATCGTATCTGCGCGAGAAACTCAGCCGAGGCGAACGGTTAATGGGCTTCGGTCATCGGGTTTACAAGGTGCGTGATCCCCGTGCGGATGTGCTGGCGGCGGCGGCGGCGAAACTCTACCAAGCCGATGGCGATATGGCGCTCTATAAGCTGGTGCTGGACGTGGAACAAACTGCTTTACGCCTCCTAGAAGAATACAAACCGGGGCGGAAATTACAGACGAACGTCGAGTTTTATACCGCGCTGCTCCTGCATGGTTTGGGCTTGCCAACCGATTTGTTCACGCCCATGTTTGCTATCAGCCGGGTTGGGGGCTGGACGGCACATGCTTTTGAGCAGCAGACCGCGAACCGCATCATCCGTCCACAGTCGGTTTATCTGGGTGAGAAAACCCGCCGCTACCAAGCGATTGATGGTCGCTAAAGTTTTCATGCCGGGAAGTGGTCACAATGCCGGACGGTTGCGACCACTTTTCGGTAACACTTGACTTTAAATTTAGACTTGGCTAAAATAAGACTATTGATGTCCGATTTTAGCTGAGGCTGCACATGGCAAAGATACTGTTTTTCAATGTTCCGGGGCATGGGCATGTAAATCCTACGCTGCCCGTCACCGCCGAACTGCGGCGGCGCGGGCATGAAATCATCTACTACAACGATGAAGAATTCCGCCCGCAGATTGAACGCACCGGGGCGACCTTCCGCCCTTATCCCGGAACACCGCCCACCAGCGCCGACATCATCGCGGCGGTCAACGGCAGCCTGATAGATGTTACCCTGCTGGTACTCGACAGCGCGGCGCGTTTGCTGCCGGGATTGATAACGGAAATTCAGCGCGAGCAGCCGGATTTGGTGATCTATGATTCGCTGGCGTTGGGGGCGGCGCTGGCTGCTCATCGGCTGGGTGTGCCGACCATCGCCTCGATCAGCACGTTTGTCCTCAAGGGCGCGCGGGGCATGATAACCCTGCGGGATATGCTGCGGATCATGGGGCAGTTTGTGCCGCGCATCCCCCGGTTTAGCCGTGCGCGCCGGGCGTTGGTCAAGGCTTATGGTCAGCCTTTGCCGGATTCGTTGGTTCCGGTGGTGGGAGATTTTAATCTGGTGTTCACTGCCCGTGAACTTCAGCCAGAAACTGATTTTGTGGATGCGCGTTTCGCGTTTGTTGGCCCGTCGATTGACCCGAACAGCCGCGCCAACACCGACTTCCCGTTTGAACAGCTTACCCGTAAACCGCTGATTTACATCTCGCTCGGTACGATTCATACTGCTGACCGGGATTTTTATCAGCAGTGTTTCGAGGCGTTCAGTGCATCGCCGGGGCAGGTGATCGTTTCGGCGGGCAGCACCGATTTGGGGATGCTCGGTCAAATTCCCGATCATTTCATCGTGCGTCCGAGCGTGCCACAGCTTGAAATCCTGCGGCGTGCTGACTTGTTCATCACACACGGCGGCATGAACAGCGTCCAAGAATCGCTGTATTTCGGCGTGCCGATGGTGGTTTTACCCCAACAGACCGAGCAGTTGTTCAACGGGCGCATCGTGGCACGCGCCGGGGCAGGTCTCTTGCTGGAGGCTGGGGGACGGGTTCGCGCAGACCACCTTCGGGCGGCTGCTGACCGCCTTCTGGGCGACTCGGCTTATCGTGAAACGGCCCAACGGTTGGGGGATGCCTTGCGGGCGGCGGGCGGTTATACCCGTGCGGCTGATCTGATCGAGGCGTTTGTTCATCGGCTGTCCATTCATCCTTCGGCGGCGTAATGCGTAGTGCGAAGTGCTGAGTACTGAGTACTGAGTACTGAGAAGGATTACGATGTATTACGGAAGTGGCGGCGATGGCGGCGGCGATGTCATTGGCGAAAAAGGTTTTGGCCGCCAAGAAGCTTTTAGCCTTTAGCCATCAGCCTTTAGTATCTATCCGTAAACCATTTACCCCTAACCCCAGCCCTTCCCCCGCACGCAGGGGAAGGGAGCAAAACAAGTTGTTTGTGACTGTGTACAGTAGTTTATGGATAGGTTCTAAATC
>JAIOHM010000037.1 GCA_019912965.1 Anaerolineae bacterium | reverse complement strand
GCCTTATTGACCGCATGATATTGGTGATAGGCGGCGACTTTTTTAATCAGCCCGCTATCATTCTGCTCAAAGACCACAAAATAGCGCAGCAAATCCAGCAGGTGTTCCGGCGCGAAGACCCCGCGAATGAGGGTTTCAAGTTGGGTAGAATGCGGGTCGAGGCGTTCACCATCCACCGTGCGCCAAGGTTTGAACCATTCCCAACCGCCCGTCAGCGTCCCCAGCCGCGCATCCAGACCATCGCTAATCGCCAGCAGACCATTGTAGGTGAACAACGCGCTGATGTCATCCAGATAAGTCTGCAATTGGTTAAATGCCTTGCGGATAGTAGCGTGTTCATCCGCCGCGTTTTTGAGTTCAATCACCACCAGCGGCAGCCCATTAATGAAGAGAATGATGTCCGGGCGGCGGTTGGTTTTGGCATGGCTGCGCGGGTTGACCCCCGTTACCGTGAATTGGTTCACTGCGAGGAATTCATTCCGTGAAGGGTCGCCGAAATCCATCAGCCAGATTTTATCGTGGATGACGCCTCCACTATCCCGATAGGACACGTCGATGCCCTCGGTCAGCAGGCGGTGGAAGGCGTGATTGTTGACCAGCGCATTCTGGCTGGGGCTGCGCTGGATACGGCGGATTGCCTCATCGACCGCGCCAGCCCGAATGGAGCGCGGAATGTGCGTGTTGATGCGTTCCAAACCTGTCCGCAAACGACTAATCAGCAGAACTTCGTTATAGCTATCCCGTTCGGCGGCAGGTTCATCGGGAGCGATGATGCCACCGTGAATATAGCCATACCCAACATCTTGCAGCCATTGGATAGCCGCTTGTTCGATGGTGTCTTCGTTGAAGCGATTCATCTTTAAGTATCTTTATTACCCTACCTGTCTGTAACGGTAAACATCCTTAATGTGAGCATGGAAATACTTCCCATGCGAACCAGCCGCCATAAGACCTTGATAGATGCTTAGTGGAACTCCGAAATATTGGTAGATACCGCCGCTGTGGAACTCGATTTCTAGAGTTTTGGAAGCAGCATCATAGCCCACAGAACGGAGATTGCTTGAACTTACAGGAATGCGCTGCATGGTTTAATACCCTTTCTATAGATAATCTGCCAAAAAGCTCTCAACGCCCGACTTCATCTGCTCAACATCTTGCCGAGCGAATTTGTCAAACTCTCCATGCGCGGCGGCATTACGAATACTTGCCCAAGCACGAAGTTGCTTTGCTTTCAATTCGTTAAAAACATTGGCTTTCTTCAAATCGTCTATGAGAGTTCCCATTGTTTTTGGATCACCATTAGGTTTCTTCACATCAATAGGGGGTAGTTGGCGTAGACACAACCGCCGCAATGCGTCCTCAAGAATTGCTCCTAGCAAAACTGCGGCAGGAACATGGTCATACTTACCTGGTTGTCCTTCTTGTAATAACTGCTCTGCTTGTCCAAGATAATCAGCGGCGACTTCAGCCTCCACAAATTCAACGAGGCTATCCAAAAAGCCAGCCTCATAGTCGCTCTTGAGACTTTCAACCATTCCTATAAGATTACTCGCGCCATCAACTGTATTCTCTAAACCCCGAATATCCTCTAATCTTGAGGCAATATGCCGGCCATTTGCCCCTAAAAATTCCAATAATGAGATCAAACTGGTTTTCAATATTCCAAAAGAAGAATCTGGTATGGGAAGTTTTGCGAATATCATGGCAGGGGTGTAGCGATTCTCAATATCATTCCTTACAGTATCGACTGCCTGTTTAAGCCGTGTCGAATCGCCTATAAGTTTCTCAAATTGCTTACGAACCATCTCATCAATTCTTTTAGGCAGAGCCATATTCTATGTCTCCAACTCTAATTTCCCCGCTGACCAGCTTGGGCAACAGCGCATCGCGGGTTTCTGTTAATTGTTGTGTTTGTTCATAATTTTGTTCGATTAGGTCAAGCATAGGAACAATAATTTCATCAAATCGTCCCATCAATTCTGGCGGCGGCACAACAAAAAGCGGACGTTCCAAGGCATCACTGGGCAACATGTTTACTGTTGTGCCATTGGTATATCCACCAATGACCTCATGAAAAAAATCTGTCCTGAACAAGAAGTAGATAAATCGTGGTGTGATATGAGAATCTTGGAGAGGCACAACACGGTAGATGTGATGAGAGAATAAACCTACTT
>JAIOHM010000036.1 GCA_019912965.1 Anaerolineae bacterium | reverse complement strand
CGCTGCAACCGACCCGCCTCATTGTGAATAAGCTGGAACGTTTCCGGGGTAGCCGGAAGCACACCATCCTGCAAGCCTTCCATATAACCTTTGATGCTTGCCAGCGGTGTTTTAAGTTCATGGGTGACATCGCCCAGCAGTCGCTGACGCATCACTTCCGTTTCCGCCAGAGATACCGCCATCCGATTGAAACTTTCGACGAGTTCAGCCAGTTCATCCCCGCTATTCAGTTGCAGGCGCTGTTCATAATGGCCGTCTGCAATCCGGTGGCTGAGAGTCACCAGAGAGCGGATGGGGCGGATGATCCGCTGGCTGACAAACCAGCTCACACCGCCTGCCGCCAGAGTCGCGGCGACACCTGCAATAATCAGGGCACTGTTGAGCGCATTACGGAAGCTGGTCTCCAGTTCGGTCGTCAGTTCAAGCCGATGCTGTCCCATCATATTGGAAAGATTGTGACCCATATGGGTCATTTGCTCGGAGAAATTGACCGGGGCAACAAAGGCTGTCGAAATCGCCAGAACCACCAGTCCGATGAGGACAACCAGGATATAGGAGAAGAACAACTTGTAGGAGAGTTTCATAACGGCTCATCCGCGAATTTATAACCCACCCCCCGTACCGTCACGATGAACTGCGGATCGGATGGATCAGCTTCAATTTTCTGCCGGACATGTCCGATATGGACATCGACAACACGCTCTTCCCCGTAAAAGTCATATCCCCAAACGCGCTCTAATAATTGCTGGCGAGTCAAAACCATTCGGGCATAGGTGGCTAATGTGGACAGCAGCTTGAACTCCAATGCAGTCAGCTCAATGAGTTCGCCATCCCGCTGGACTTCGTGCCGCTGCATATCAATTTTCAGGTGTTTGAACGTGAGGATTTGCTGCTCGTTCTGGGTCGTGTTACGTCCGCGCCGCAGGATAGCTTTGACGCGGGCGGCTAATTCACGCGGGCTAAAAGGTTTGGTCAGGTAATCGTCTGCCCCAACCGTCAATCCCATCACCCGGTCAAACTCCTCCGATTTGGCGGTGAGCATCATCACATAAACATCTGATTCGCGCCGAATTTGCCGAAGCACTTCCAGTCCGTCCATTTCCGGCAGCATAATATCGAGGATGACCAGTTCGGGTTGGTAACGGCGAAATGCAGCTAATCCCTGCACACCATCTCGTGCCAGATGAACGGTATTGCCATCACTTTTCAAATAGGCTTCAACGACGTTGAGGATACTGTCCTCATCATCAATCACAAGAATAGTTGCCATAAGTATTCGCCGTTCGATTATCTGTTGACCTTATTATCGCATCAAATATCGGGTTAAGGGTCAATTCATCGTTGCTAGGGGTATATCTGAGCGATAGCAACCTCAATCTCTTGATCGGATAGGCATCTCTCAAAGATAGGAATAAAGCAGGGGTGTCTGCTGCTCGCTCGTCAGCTAACACCCCATAACAGTTAAGGATAACTCAGGCCACAATCACTACTTATGCAGTCACCGGTTTAACACTTAACTGCGATTTGGATTTTTCAGGTTCGTTTTCCACCTTATAACCCCGCAGGCGGAGACTGTTGGATACAACGAAGATGGAAGAAAAAGCCATTGCAGCAGCAGCCAGCATGGGGACGAGTGCGCCAGCCATCGCCACCGGGATGAGGATGATGTTGTAGACGAAGGCCCAGAACAGGTTCTGGTAGATCGTTCGCATGGTGGCACGACTTAAAGTGACAGCCCGCGCGACACCGCGCAAATCGCCACTGACCAGTGTCACATCTGAGGCTTCCATCGCAATATCTGTTCCGGTGCCAATGGCAATACCGACATCCGCCTGTGCCAGCGCGGGTGCGTCGTTAATCCCATCTCCCACCATCGCCGTGCGTTTACCTTCCGACTGCAGCTGCTTGACTGCCTCCACTTTTTGCTCTGGCAGCACTTCGGCCAACACTCGCTCAATACCGACTTCGCGGGCAATCGCCTGTGCAGTGCGCTCGTTATCACCTGTCACCATCACGACTTCTAATCCGAGAGAACGCAGTGCAGCAATCGCCTCACGTGAACCAGCTTTTACGGTATCAGCAATGCCGATCAGACCGGCAAGTGTGCCATCTACGACCGTTAGCACGACGGTGCGTGCCTGTGCCTGAAGTGTTTCAACCTGTCCAATCGTTGTTTCCAGCTCATGGCTTTGTTCACGGATAAAGCGCGGGCTGCCCACGAGAACCGTTTTACCATCGACCACTGCCCGAATACCACGCCCTGACTCAGCTTCAAAGGATTGCGGTTGTGTCAGCGTAATTCCGCGTTCCTGCGCTGCTTTGACCACAGCCTGTCCGAGTGGATGTTCGCTGCCGCGCTCGGCAACCGCCGTTAGCATCAGGAGTTCAGCGACTTCAAATCCATTGAGTGGAATAACATCAGTCACAGCGGGTTCACCGCGGGTAATCGTGCCAGTCTTGTCCAGCGCGACGACCTGGATACCTTTGGCATTTTCCAATGCTTCGCTGTTCTTGAACAGGATACCCATCTCCGCGCCACGCCCTGTGCCGACCATTATGGCTGTAGGGGTTGCCAAGCCCAGCGCGCACGGGCAGGCGATTACCAACACTGCAACCATGTGAACCATTGCCGGGACAAAGCCAACCTGACCGATCAATAACCAGCCGAGAAAAGTCAGTGCTGCCAGCCCCAATACAACCGGTACAAACACGCCTGATACGGTATCCGCAATGCGCTGAATGGGCGCTTTCGATCCCTGTGCCTGTTCGACCAATCGAACAATCTGTGCCAGTGCAGTCTGAGCACCTACTTTTTGTGCCTCGACGATAAGGCGTCCCTGTTTATTGACCGTCGCACCAATGACTTCACTGCCGGTTTCTTTATTGACTGGCAGGCTTTCCCCCGTCAGCATGGACTCATCCACCGAAGAACGCCCTTCGATGACCATACCATCAACCGGAATGCGTTCGCCGGGACGTACCAGCAGCGTATCGCCAATCATCAGGTCATCAACCGGCACTTCAATTTCCTGCCCATTTCGCAGCAGGGTGGCTGTCTTGGGCGCGAGTCCCATCAATTTCTTGATCGCTTCACTGGTTCGCCCTTTGGCACGCGCTTCCAGCAGTTTACCCAGTGTAATCAGCGTCAGAATGACTGCGGCTGTCTCAAAGTAGACATGCCCGCCAACGGAGGCCGAGAAACCCAAAGTGATGCCAACCAACACAACGATACTGTAGAGATAGGCTGCCAGTGAACCCATTGCAATCAGTGTGTCCATGTTGGCCGAGCCGTTACGGGCAGCTTTATACGCACCCACAATGTACTGCCTCCCAACAATGACCTGAACCGGCGTTGCCAGCAGACCAAAAACGAACGGCCAGCCCGACCAGAGCAGCCAGTTCAGTGCCGGATTTGGCCCGGCCATCGCGCCGTTCAGGATGTGGGCACTCATGTCGGAGCCAGCAAAGCTCGCCATATACAGGTCACGCGCCATACTCAGCAGGAACAAGGGTACGGTAAAAAGCGCACCAATGACCACCATGCGCCGCTGACGGTCAATTTCCGCCTGACGCGCTGCCCGTTCAGCATCCTCCGGTACTTCCGCGTTCGAGAGATCAAGAACCCCGTAGCTAGCAGCCTCAACCGCTTTCACCAGATCGCCACGCCGCACTGCACCCGGCACATAACTCACCGTCGCTTTTTCGGTCGCCAGATTGACATTAACCGACAGGATACCCGGCTGCTTCTGGATCGCGCGTTCAACATTGCGAACACAGCTCGCGCAGGTCATCCCCGTGATCGGCAGTTCGATAGAACCGATTGCCACGCCATACCCGGCATCCTGAACCCGCTGGATCATCTGATTAACATCGACCTCGCTGGGATCAAATTGAACGCTCGCCCGTTCGGTTGCCAGATTAACGGATGCTTCGCCAATACCCTCTGTCTTTTTCAATGCACGTTCAACAGTTCGCACACAACCCGCACAGGTCATGCCTGTAATCGGCAATTCAATCTGTTGAAGATTTGTGACTGCCATCTTGTTCTCCAAATAGATTTAGCTCATCCCCTAAGGATAAATCACTGGAGGTCAGAAGGTATGCGCCAAATGGCGTATCGCACCAAAAGATAAACGATAGTGATGTGATATGCACAGTCCTTGCTCGGTAGTACAATAAGTCCTTATTGGCTGTTTCTGTTTTAGGTATGGAAAGCACTTGAAAGGCAACTTGGATACAGTCTGGCACACACCGCTGGTACAACGCTTCTGGTCTGTTTTCGGTGCGGCAAGCATTCGAATCAAAGTGATGGGGATTGTGCTTGGCGTGATTGTTTTGCTGGGGTTATTCGTTACTATTCAACTGCGTTCTGCCCTTTACGATACCCTTGAAACCCAACTTCATGTGCAGGGGATTGGCATTTCAGACAATATCGTTCTACGAGTCGAGCAGTTAGTTTCCGGGGATTTGTCCGCACTTACGGATTACTTGCAGGGCACAAAAACGCACTACACGGGCAGCGGACATAATACGCTGGTCGATTACGTCATAGTCAGAAACCCTGATGGTACGATCCTCGCCACAACCACCGATGGCGCTCCACCACCTGAAATCGAACCTTCACTCCCGATTGACCCGGATGACCGTATTCATAAGTTGACGACCGCATGGGGTGATGTGATCGATGTTACCACTTCGATGCCGAACGGGCTGATCGTACAGCTAGGTCTGGGTGAAGACTCGATTGAGGAAATTACAAATACGGTCACGTTCCAGATTTTCTCGATCACGCTCGTGATGATCGTCGTTGGTTTTATCGCTGCATTCCTGCTGACTTGGATTCTAACGCGCCCGATCCTGAGCCTTGTGGAAGCGACTCGCGCGGTTGCCAATGGGGACTTCTCACGCCAGGTAACACGCTGGGCGAATGATGAGATCGGCGATCTGGCTGACGCCTTCAACACCATGACCCGCTCCCTTGCCCGTGCCGCCCGCGAGAGTGGGGAACGAGAGGCCCTGCGTGAGGATTATATTCGCGGCGTGATTTCAGCACAGGAAGAAGAACGCAAGCGAATTGCGCGCGAACTGCATGACAGCACCAGTCAATCGCTCACCTCGCTGCTGGTTGGACTGCGGAATTTGGAAGAGGCGAACGACCTGCTCACGGTTCGTACTCGTATCGAGGACATCCGCAAGGTCGTGAACAATACGCTTGACGAAGTGCATACACTCGCTTGGCAGCTTCGCCCAAGCGTGCTGGATGATCTCGGATTGGTTGCAGCACTGGGGCGCTACATCGAGGATTATCAGCATCGCTATCGAATTCAGGTGGATTTCGTCACGCGCGGTCTGGATGAGCGTCTACCCATCGCGCTGGAAACCAGTCTCTACCGGATGGTTCAGGAAGGGCTGACCAACATTGCGCGCCATGCACATGCAAAAAATGCCAGTGTGCTTCTTGAACAGCGGCAAAACGGAATACGAGTGATTATTGAAGACAATGGCATTGGTTTTGAACTGGATAGGAAAGCGGACAGTCAGAAAAGTCTGGGGCTGCAAGGTATTCGTGAACGAACGCAGTTATTCGGGGGCAAGCTGACAATCGAATCACAGGCTGGGCAGGGTACCAGCCTGTTTATTGAAATACCGTTCGCGGTTGTAGCAGAAAGTGACACAGGGTAAAGCTATGGATACATCCATCCGCATTGTGCTGGCGGACGATCATGCAGTATTGCGAACAGGTCTGCGTTTGCTCATTGACAATCAACCCAATATGCATGTGGTTGGGGAAGCCGGAAATGGAAGCGAAGCAATAACCCAGGCGCGCGAACTTCAGCCGGATATTGTTCTCCTTGATCTGAATATGCCCGGTATGGATGGACTAACAGCGATTCCGCTGCTGCGTCAGGAATCGCCACAAAGTCGCATTTTAATCCTGACCATGCATGACGACGTGGGTTATTTGCAGGAAGCCCTGCGGGCAGGTGCGTCCGGGTATATCCTCAAAAAAGCAGTAGATAGCGAATTGTTGATGGCCATTCAAACCGTGATGCGCGGCGAAACCTATGTGCATTCGGCCATGTCAGAAAAGCTGCTGCAAAAAATCGCGACCCAAACGGTAACGGCAAAAGCGCAAGCTGATCCGTGGGACAATCTTTCAGAACGCGAACGGGATGTGCTGCGCTTGGTGGCGCTCGGTTATACCAATGCCGAAATTGCCGGAGAACTCTTTTTAAGCGTCAAAACGGTTGAAACCTATCGTACGCGCGGCATGGAAAAGCTGAACTTGCAAACGCGCGCCCAGTTGGTCAAGTCTGCTCTGGAACGTGGGCTGCTCGAATAAACGGTGTCGGGGAATCCCTGACAAAACCATATCGCTTAACCCGACAAACAATGGGGTTTTGCCTGCTACACCCGATGGTCTATCCGCCCTATGATAGGGTCATCAAAGGAAAACAAATATAGACCAAAGGGAGATAGATGATGGCTAACTTTTTCAACTTCAAGAGCGACCGAACCGTAGAAGACCCACCATTTGCAAAGTTCCTGTTCAGCGATACCCGTATGTCACCCGTGTGGACAGTCGTCCGTGTGCTGCTGGGCTTGGCATGGTTGGACGCTGGCCTGCATAAAGTCACCGAAGCTGGCTGGATGGTCACTGGTGAATCCCTGTTAGGCTTCTGGACGCGCGCCGTCGCCATCCCGGAAACGGGTCGCCCCGCCATCACCTTCGACTGGTATCGTAGTTTCCTTCAGGGATTGATCGACTCCGGTTCATACACTTGGTTTGCCAAGCTGATCGCGGTGGGCGAAGTCATGATCGGTCTGGGACTCATTCTCGGCGCATTCGTCGGTATCGCGGCTTTGTTCGCGGCGCTGATGAACTGGAACTTCATTATGGCAGGTTCAGCAAGTTCCAACGGTTTGTTCCTCGTAGCAGCTATCGTACTGGTCTTGGCATGGAAAAATGCGGGTTACATCGGTGCGGACTACTTCCTGCTGCGCTGGCTCGGCACACCATGGAGCCGCCGCAATACAACACAGAACCTCACACCTGTTCCCCAACCTTCACCTGCCGCTGGCGACTGATACACGCTGATTGAGAATAGACATAATCGGGTGCCCCTGTTTAAGGGGCACTTTTGATTTCTTGTGTAACGGCGGGAAACCGGGTGCTTCGTCATGAAAGAATTGGGTAACACCGCATTAAACGGTGGGTAGTCAATTTTAGGTGAAAATAGCACTCAAATTGAATTTACTCCCCTTCGCCCTGAGGGAGAAGGGGCTGGGGGATGAGGGTAAAAATCCTCGCCCTCCACCACCACTTAATGTAGTCCTACCTGCAACCCACATCCTGACAACAAAAACAGCTCTCGTCTCTCCTTCGTGGGCTGCTGAATCTGCCAGACTTCAGGGGAGGATTTTTCTGCCCGCCCCGTAACATTGTTACGCAGGCTGGACAGCCGGGTATGTGTCCTCAGCCGGGATAAGCTGGCGCGTATCGTTCACAAAAGTGCTGAGTTCGCCGTTAGCGGTCGCAATCTGGGTGCTGGCAGCCGACGGATTGCCGTTTAGCACTTCGTTCAAACCGTTGAAGAACGAATCCATCGCACTCTGGAAATGGGCTGCTGCCGCCTGCACACATTCCGGGAACGTTTCGCTGTCAACGCGGAAGGCGCTGCTCAGATCGCGCAGTTGTGTCAGTGTATCGCGGCTGGGGGATTGCAGATTGGCATCGCGCTGTATCGTGGAGAAGCGCTCATAATAATCTTTGCCCACGATCACTTCTGCATACCATTTGGCCGCTGGACATTCCGCCGTAAAGAAATTCTGCACCTTGCCGATCCATTGGTCATCGGCTGCGCTGGCATCGGCTAATTGCAAACGGGTCAGCGCATCGGCGGCGGGCAGCAGTGCATTTAACAACTCCAGCAGCGCCAGACCGCGTTGCTGTGGAGTGGTCACGCTCGTCAGATAAGCATTGACATAGGCTTCTGCACTGGGTACAACCGCGCTCAATGCCTGCCGCGCCGGGTCAACGCACGGCGGATGCACGGCAGCCGCAAACGATTCGTTCCACGATTTCAACTGTTCGGCGGCAGCATTGATATTTACGGGCGGCGTATTAACCGCAATCGACGTAATGTTATTCACCACCTGCGCGATGGCGGCTCGATTTTCGCTCCACCATGCGGGCGCTTCGCAGGGAATTTCTGTAGCAGTCGGAATCGCGGTTGGCACATCCGTAGCGATGACCGCAATCCGGGTGCTGTTCGGGTTGGTTTGCGATGGCACATTCGCGGCAAGATCGGGATTGATGGCATACGATGCGCCAATGGCGATAGCCGTGAACAGGGCGGTTGAAACCAGCCCGATGAGAATCACATGTAAAATATCGCGCCCGCGCGAAGGGCCGGACGAGGCGGCAGGTTTAGCGGATTTAGCGGACTGCGGGCGACCAGCACTTTTTGCCATAACAGAGTCCTTGGTGAATCATATTGCTGTTACTATTTTAATGTTCTTCCACAACCCGCGAAAGTGACAGGCGTAACGCACATCCCTTGGCCTTAGCCCTCCGTCATGGTTTGTAAACCCGAACTTGACCGCATAGACCATTTGTTCTATGATGGCCTATAGGGACGCAGGTGGTATGCTGCGTCCGGGTATTATTGATCTAAACCCCCATAACACCCTCATTTTGTACCTTGCCAATCACCAAAAATCACCCGTATGGCAAACATGGCGGCGGCAGACCTTCATGACATCGCCGCCAATCTTGCTCCCCTCTCTGTTACTACGGAGAGGGCGAATGGCTAACCGAGCTTGACGCAGTGTTAGCCATGAGTGGGGTGAGGTTTTCCCAAAATGCGAAATTTGCACAAAAACCGTCGCCGCATTTCTCGCATTTGCCGCATTTCTCGCACATTATCAATCTATACGTGTCCGACAAACCCATTCCGACGACGACGACAACGACGACATAAAATGTCGCAAAATCCGTGTACGACATTGACGACATTGACGACATCTGCGACATTGCGCGCAAACCCATTTTCGTAATCGCAATCGCCGCAAACCATCCCTTATGGGTTTAACTGAAAACTGTGAACTACCTGCCTTTTTCTGGAAACTGGAAACTCGTAACTGGCAACCACCCCTAATCCGCACTCGCTGAAAGCGGAAAGCTGACGGCTGACTCCTGAACGCTCAAGCCCAGCCGAATCACCGCCGCATCCAGAATCGCCCCGATTAAGCGGTCATGATCCCAACCCGCCGCCTGCGCTTCGAGGCACAAATCGCTGTATCCAGGGCTGAGTCCCGGCAGCGGATTCACCTCCAGAATATACGGCTTATCATGGTCGTTCTCGTCTAGCCGGAAGTCCACTCGTGCCACATCGAGGCAGCCCGTCGCATAAAATACGCCTGCCGCCAACCGCTGTAATTCCCGAAGCTGTTCCGGTGTCAGCGGTGCAGGGCAGTGATAATGATAGGCTTCCAGACCACTGACAGTCTTCATTTCGTTGGTATACACCCCGGCGTGATCTGAACCATACGCCGCGTGATCCAGTTCCAGCGCTGGCATAAACGTCAGGGTTTCAACCGGGTCGTATCCCGGCTGTACATTCCCCACCATCCCGACCAGCACTTCCCGCCCCTGAACGAAACGCTCCACCAAAATCGGCTGGTTGTAACGCCGCAGATGGTCAGCCACCCGGAAGCGCAGTTCCGCCACCGTGCGGACGATGCTTTTCGCGCTCACGCCGATGCTCGTTCCTTCCGCGTTTGGCTTGACAAACAATGGAAACCGCAGTTCGCCATCCTCGTTCAACAGGGTCAGGTTGATCGGCTCGTCCCCGCGCTCAAACACCTGAAATTCCGGCGTGGGCAGGCCGTGATTTTGCAGAATGCGTTTGGTCATCGCCTTATCCAGCGCCAGCGCCAGCGCCAGCAGTTTGCTCCCGGTATAAGGCATCCGCAGCATTTCCAGCACCGCCGGAATCTGTGATTCGCGGGCATCTCCAAAATGGCTTTCTGCGATGTTGAAGCACAAATCCGGTTGATAATCCGTCAGCTTTTCCACCAGATTGAAGGGGGGCAGGATGTTAGCCTCAAAAAATTCGGCCTCATGCCCTAACCGCCGCAGCGCCCCGACGATGCCATCCACCGTGCGCGGACTGTCCAGATCATCCCATTTATCATCCGGCATCCCCTCATAATGAGGAGCATTGTTTTTCAGATTAGCAAGTACAGCAATACGCATGATTCTCTCCCGCGAGATCAGGTCAATTATCAATCCACTTATTGGTTATTTGGCTTCTTGTGCCCATTCGACCGCGCACCATTCACCGATGGCTGATCGCTGACCGCTGAAAGCGTATCGCTATTCCCAGCGTGATACGGCTTCCATTTATTGGCGTCCGCGTTCAAGCGATGTTTGCCCGCGCCGCGTTTGTGCAGCGTATCAAACCCCTCCGGCTTGATCGCCATCGTATCGCCCGCCAGCAAACCCGCCACGCCGCTTTGTCCCGGTTCGCCCCGGTGAGGGGCTTGTCGGTCTAGGTGGTCGATGGCGTGCGGATCGTAATCGGTTGGTTCTTCATAAGCTGTGATGTAGCCTTCATAATTCCGTAGTACGACCTTACCCGGCGCTTGGCTGATGAGATACTGCGGCATCACCGGGATTTTTCCACCCCCGCCGGGAGCATCGACTACATAAGTTGGCACGGCATACCCGCTGGTGTGCCCGCGCATCCCTTCGATAATTTCGATGCCTTTAGCGACCGTCGTGCGGAAGTGTCCCGCGCCCTTCACCAAATCGCACTGGTACAGGTAGTAGGGGCGGACGCGATTTTTCACCAGCTTATGCGCCAGTTCGCGCTGAATGTTCACGCTGTCATTGATGCCCGCCAGCAAAACGCTCTGGTTGCCCAATGGCACACCTGCATCCGCCAGCTTCGCTAATGCGCGGCTGAGTTCTGGCGTGATTTCCTTCGGATGGTTAGTATGGATATTCAGCCACAGCGGATGATATTTACGCAGCATGGCACAGAATTCGTCGGTGATGCGCTGGGGCAAAAACACTGGAACACGGCTGCCTATGCGGATGATTTCGATATGCGCGATGGCGCGCAGGCTGCTCAGGATGTATTCCAGCGTGCGCGGATTCAGGGTAAGCGGGTCACCCCCGCTGATGAGGACATCCCGCACCTGTGGCGTGTGCCGCAGATAATCCAACTGGGCTTCAAAGTCGTTTTTGCTGAAAGTCTCGTGCGGATTGCCCACGATTCGGCTGCGTGTACAGTAACGGCAGTAACTGGCGCACTGCGTCGTAATCAACATCAGCACCCGGTCAGGATAGCGATGCACCAATCCGGGGACAGGGCTGTGCGCGTCCTCTGCCAGACTGTCCTCCATCATGCCTTCAAACGCCTGTAATTCGCGCCCCAGCGGAATCACTTGCCGCCGAATCGGGCAGTGTGGATCATCCGGGTCAATCAGGCTGGCGAAATACGGGATAACATCAACGCGGAATTTATCGTCAGCCGTCAGACCGTCGATTTCTTCGGGAGTCAGATTGATGATCTGGGAGAGTTCCTCAACCGAGTTGAGGCGGTGTGCAAGCTGCCAGTGCCAGTCGTCCCATTTTGCATCCGGAACATCGGCCCAAACAGCCGGGCGGGGTGTCCGCGCCTGCGCTGCCGCGATCTGCGGCGTGGCGTGGGGCGGCTCCTCGTCGGAGGTGGATAGCGGATCTTCTGAGATAGACCCAGGTTCTTCGTCTGCCGGGGCGGCAATCTCCTGCGCGGCGTTCACATGAACGACATTTTGTAGGTGCTGCTGAAGCATTGACTGTCTCCAAATAAAAAACCGTATGGACGGTTTCGTCAGATCGAAAAATGATTTAATTCTATGAGTGATTATAGTACCACTGTAGAGGGCGTCAATAGGTCTGCTGGTGGATTTTCTCATGAGAGTTTTCACATCTGGATTAGGCAGGCGTGAGGCGGTATTCTTATCCCTGCTTAAAGGAGACTCTGAAGGTATGGCAAAGAAACCCGCGAAGCCCGCCACCAAAACGGCAGAAGATCATTACAACCGGGGCGTGGAACTGACCGACCAGAACAAGGCATGGAAGGCGATTGGCGAATTCAATAAGGCCATCAAGCTCAAGCCGGATTTTGCCGATGCTTACAATATGCGTGGTTTGGCGCAGCGCATGATTAACAATCTGCCTGCCGCACTGGAAAACTACACCCAGGCCATCCGTTTAAATCCCAAACACCCGTTTGCTTATAACAATCGTGGGCATGTCCATCTGATCGCCAGAAACTATGAAGCGGCGCTGGAAGACTACAATGCGGCCATTCGCATCAATCCCAATTTCGACATCCCCTATTATCACCGTGGGATGGTTCGGGTAGAACTGCATGATATGAAAGGCGCGCTGGCGGATTACAACAAGGCACTGGAAATTAACCCTGATTACGCCGATGCCTATGATGTGCGCGGCGACGCTTATATGATGATCGGCAATTTTAAAGCGGCAGTTGATGATTTTACGCAGGTCATTCGGCTTGCCCCTAAAGCCTTTGCTGGCTATTTAGGGCGTTACATGGCCTATAAAGAATTGGGCGATTACGACTCAGCACTGGCGGATATGAGCAGTCTGATGAAGCTGCAACCTTACGACGCGGGTTGGGTGGCCGACCGCGCCCGGCTTTACGCGCTCAAGCACGACTACTCACATGCCATTGCCGACTATCAACGGTATATCGAAATGGGCGGCACAAAACAGGGTGATACCGTGTTGTTCGCCGGAAGACGCATTTTGCGGATGTATACCGTCATTAATCGGTCAGTCCACTACAAATCAAAACGCTGGTTCGGCTAATCACATGGCATTGCCCAACCTTGCCGGGCATAAGCTGTGCAAAGTTGGGCTTAAACCAAAAGCGAATTACGACCCGGCTTCCTGCGTGGCTGCTGGAACGACCTCGCCACTTCCAGAGCCGCTGCTGTCATCATCATCATCGTTATTGTCGTTGCTGTTGTCAGAGCCGCTGTTATCGTTATCGTCCTCATCATCGTCAGCTTCAACCGTCGCAGCAGGTTCAATAGTTGCAGCGGGTTCTTCGGTCACGGAGGGTTCAGTCGTGGCAGCCGGTTCTGCTGTAACGACGGGTACATCCGAACCCGACCCGAACGCTGGAAGGACATCGTAGCGCACCAAATAGTTAAAAACACCCAGCAGCGCCGTCAGCAGCCACAAAACAATCGTCACCCGCATGACGACTTTGGCGCTCTTAAACCAGTATTTGGAAAGCTGCTGACCCGTTTCGCCGCATTTTTTGGCCGCCGCAACCTGTGTATCTTCCCGAAGCATTCGGTAGATTACATAAGTCGCCAAAAGCTGCGCGGGAAAACCGAGAATGCCGTGAATCGTGGGCATCAGATAACGGGCGTTCCCCGGCTGCGAACCGATGTTGCTGGACACATCGAACCGATAAGCCGCCACCATCAGGAAGATAATCAGCAGCCAGTTCGCGACGGTAATGGTTATCATGGTGTATTTATGTAAAGGACGATGTTGGCCGCGTCGGGCGAACACGAACCCGGCGATCATCCCCGGCACAATCAGCAGAATGTAAGCCATCAGTGTCAGGTCGGCCAGCAGGCTTGCACCTGTGCCCAGAAAGCCTTGTGGTTGAAGGTAATCCATGTGTATCCCCCGGTGTTGTTATGATTGCGTACAGCATAGCAGAAGTACAATTTCTCCGCTTAGGATACGTGCCATTTTGGGGTGCTGGATTGGTACGAACCGATAAAAAAGCTGTATAAAATAGTCAGGTATTCTGGCTTTCGGTTATGATCCATTGGCTTGGTATTTTTAGAAGGCGACTATGACCCAACTCAATGCTGATGCGATCTTTGCGGCGCTGACCGCAACGCTCTCCACGTCATTGTATCAACAGGTTTATGAACGGCTGCGAACGGCCATCCTGAATGGGCAAATTCCGGCTGGGGCGCGGTTGCCGTCTACCCGTACTTTAGCAGCCGCATTGGGCGTTTCGCGCAACACCATCCTGAATGCCTATGACCAATTGACGGCTGAAGGGTATATTCTCGGCAAAGAAGGCAGTGGTACAGTCGTGGCCTCGCTCCTGCCGGAAACCCTGCTTTCAATCGGCGCTGCCTCAACCAGCCAGCCGGATAAAACGCCTACCGCCAATCTCGGCTTATCGCATCGTGGACTCGCCTACACCCAAACCCCGCCGATGCCCAGCCGCCGCCCAACGGATAAACCGCAAAGAGCCTTTCAGCTTGGCCTGCCCGCGTTGGATGCTTTTCCATTTGAAATCTGGAATCGCTGCATTAACCGCCGCGCCCGTTACACCATACCCGGTCTGTATGCGTATCAGGACTCCGCTGGCTACCGTCCGCTGCGCGAAGCCATCGCTAATCATGTGACGGTGGCACGCGGCGTTCACTGCACGCCCGATCAAGTCATCATGCTGACCGGATCACAGGGCGGCCTTGACCTCGCAGCCCGAATGCTGATCGACCCCGGCGACTCGGTTTGGATAGAAGACCCCGGTTATTTGGGTGCGCGCGGGGCGTTGATTGGCGCAGGCGCGAATCTGATTCCCGTGCCAGTCGATAGCGAAGGACTCGACGTTGCTGCCGGAATTGCCCGCTGCCCAAATGCCCGTTTGGCTTATGTCACACCCTCACATCAATTTCCATTAGCTGTCACCATGAGCCTATCGCGGCGGCTGGCGCTGTTGGATTGGGCGAAAAAGTCCAATAGCTGGATTTTGGAGGATGATTACAACAGCGAATTTCGGTACAGTGGGCGTCCGCTGGCGGCCTTGCAAGGCTTGGACACTGCCAATCGTGTGATCTACATCGGAACGTTCAGCAAAATTCTGTTCCCGGCGCTGCGGTTGGGCTATCTGATCGTCCCTGAAATATTGGTCGATGCCTTCCGCGCCGCACGCCGATTTATTGATGTGCATCCGTCGATGTTGGAACAAACTGCGCTGACCGATTTTATGGACGAAGGCCATCTGACGCGCCACATTCGCCGGATGCGGTCGCTGTATGCCGAACGCCGCGAACTGTTGGTGACGATGGCAAAACGAGATTTACCACTGGATATTCACGCGCCCGAAGCCGGAATGCATCTGGTCGGCTGGCTGCCGGATGGGGTTGACGATCAAGCGGCATCAGCGCGGGCAGAAGCGCAGGGCATCTTTGCGCCGTCGGTATCCATGTTCAGCATCAATCAGCCTCAGCGCGGCGGCTTGCTCATGGGCTATGCATCCATCACCGAACCCGAAATCCGCGAAGGCGTAAAGCAACTGAGTAAAGCGCTGCATTCGGTCTAAAGTGGTACTGCTCTTTGCTCCAAAAGCGGTTCTTGTGACCATTCCAGTCCATCCCTATAGTGGAAAAGTATCAAGCTGAAACAGGAGCGCAAACATGCAGTCACGTCTCGAATATGAACAAGCATCCCCGCAGGCTTATAAAGCGATGCTGGCGTTTCATAAAGCATCCACCCATTTGAACCTCGAAAAATCGTTGGTCGAATTGGTCAAAACGCGGGCATCACAACTCAACGGCTGTGCCTACTGTGTCGATATGCACACCAAAGATGCCCGGACGGGGGGCGAAACAGAGCAGCGGTTGTATGGGCTGAGTGTCTGGCGCGAAACCCCGTTTTATACCGAACGCGAACGCGCCGCGCTGGAATGGACGGAAGCCGTAACCCTGATTGCCGATACCCATGTGCCGGATGAGCTTTACGAACGGGTATCGCAGCACTTTACTGAACAAGAACTGGTTGATTTGACGACGGCCATCATCGTCATCAACGGCTGGAATCGGCTGGCGGTCAGCTTCCGCACCGTACCCGGCACTTACGAACCCGATCATCCAGCCACCGAATCCGCCAAATCCCCCGTCTAAAACAAAATAGGGGACGATTTTGTGATCGTCCCCTAAAGGCATTTTGCTGAAAGCTGACGGCTATCCGCTATTGATCGAAATACTGCTCGATATAGGTGACCACATCCCGGAAAGAGATGATACTCAACGCCCGTCCCTGTTCATCCACAATTGGCACATGGCGATAATGGTTGATGGTCATCAGGTGCAGCGCATGGGCAATGGGCACGGTGGCGGGCAGCACATCCGGGTCTGGCGTCATAAATTCCTCGATGGTGTGTGCCGTCAAATCTTCCACCAGAGTCGCCACCCGGAACAGCACATCGCGCTCGGTAAAAATGCCCACAGGTCGCCGCCCCAGATCAACAATCAGCAGTGCGCCGATGTTCGAGTCCTGCATAATCTGGATGGCTTCCGCCAGTGTCGCGTCCGGCGTGACGGTCATCAGCGCCCGTCCCCGGTGCAGGTTCGCCAGCGGGTCTTCCGCCAACCCAATGTGCAGGTCGGATTTCGCAGCCGCCATCGTCCCGTTAAGTTCGCTTTCCATGTCGTCCCAATATTCTTCGTCCAGAACCGTGACCATCATCATCTCAGTGGTATCGGTGCTGGTGACGCCCTTTTCCGCCTCGACCGTCCAGGTGTAGTCTGAAGCATACAGCGCCTTCAAATCCGGCGGAGTCTTCGCCTGCGCCGTGTGTACCTGTGCCATCAATTCTTCTTCATAAATAGGCTTATTGGCGGCATAGATCACCCCAAACGGCACCGGAAATTCGGGATATTCCATCTGGGTGACGAGGTAGGCCAGATTACGATCAGTCTGGTCATACACCAGCAGATCAGTTTCTTTGACGGTTTCGCCCAACTGCACCACTTCCAGATGCAGCCCCTTGAGCCGAATGCCTTTATCCTGATTTTTGCCAAAGATCATCGGCCTGCCGTGTTCGAGGAAAATGGCATTATCATCCTGCACATTTTTATCCGATACGTGATCCCACGCATTGTCGTTGAAAATGACGCAGTTCTGGAAAATCTCGACGAACGATGTGCCCCGATGTTGTGCGGCGGCTTTCATCACCTCGTCAATATGCTTGGTCAGCGTGTCCATCGTCCGTGCTACAAAAGTCGCTTCCGCGCCCAGCGTGACCGACAGCGGATTGAACGACTGCTCAATGCTGCCCATCGGCGACGATTTGGTTTTGTGACCGGGCAGCGAGGTGGGTGAATACTGCCCTTTGGTCAACCCGTAAATCCGGTTGTTGAACAGCAGCACGTTCACATCAATATTCCGGCGGCACAGGTGCAGCAGATGATTCCCGCCAATGCTCAAGCCGTCACCGTCGCCTGTCACCAGCCACACGCTGAGTTCAGGCCGTGCCACCTTCAGACCGCTTGCCAGCGTCGGCGCGCGTCCATGAATGCTGTGGATGCCATAGGTATTCATGTAGTATGGGAAGCGGCTGGAGCAGCCGATGCCGGAGATAAACACAATATTTTCTTTGAGAATACCGAGTTCCGGCAGCACCTTTTGCACCGCCGCCAGAATGGCATAATCCCCGCAGCCGGGGCACCAGCGCACCGTCTGATCGCTGACAAAATCCTTACGGGTGTAAGTGGGTATGTCCTGAATTGGAATGTCAGTCATAATGTCTACTCCTGAAAATAAGTCATATTTCCGCTTATTAACTACATCTTGCAACCACCACGCAATCGATAGCGGTTATTCATAATGCTCACTGGGCTTTGTCTCATTATGAGTCGAGTTACAGAATGAGTCAAACGCCGATGCTTCAAATCAGCCGCTGCTGGTACTCACAGCCGGGACATCCATCGAGGCCAGCCCTGAGTGGATGGGGGCGCAAGAAGCACAGGCCGCCTTATCAATCAACAGCCGTCTGGAAATCGTGGATGGCGCAGCCCATTTCATCCAGTGGAGTCATCCACAAGCCGTGATTGACGCTGTAGCAACCATAATCGAATCCATTCAAACTGGAACAACGCTCAATCGTAAACCAATTCAGGTAGGGAAAATTCCCTGTCTTTCCTTTTGATCCTCGATGAACGTGTGAATATTAGGTTCCGTTAGTAATGACTTCATCAATTGACCGAAGCGCCGCATCATCACCTTGAAAATCAGTACGTAGCTCAGAAAGTGTTTCAGCAACTTCGTCCTGATAGTTCCTCTGGATGGAGTCTTTGAGTCTCGCCAATCCATATTGAAGTTTGTATTCTGAATTCTCAAGCGCGCCGCAAACAGAGGCTTCGAGTTGATAAGCAAATGAAGGCGCTAAGGCCAATGCCTGCACAAAAAGTTCTAGCGCACCTTCTGCCCCCGTTACGTATAAGGCATCGGCAGCAACCATGCAAAGTTCACCATTTTCAGGAAAACGAACCCGAAGCTGCTGCCAAAATTCGGCTCCTTCATTTAGGGGTACGCTCAACGCATATCCTTCTCCCCCATAATGACCGCGTATTCCGCGCCTGAGCAAATGAACGGTGTCAGCATCAATGCTATTTGAACTGTTAATGAGATGGAATATTTTCGCAAGGCGTTGGTGATCATCTGTGATGGATTGATCAAGTAGTAATTCTCGTACTTGAGTACATTGGGGCGAAAGGGTAGTAGACCGAGCCAGATCGCCAAGATAGTACAGGACAGTTGAAATGTTCATACCGCTTACTTTTATGATTCCATGCCAATCATTTGAATAGTTTTCATGTAATCAGATACCAACTCTAATACCCTATCTGCGTGTCTCGACCCAAATCGCCATTTTAGCCAATCTGCTAGAGGTCTATTGCACTTACTTGAGTTGCATGTTTTGCAAGCTGGTACTATGTTTTCTCGAACGGTTCCGAGGCATTGAGGATCAGCTAATGGCACAATGTGATCTGCTTGTAATTCTCTGAGTTCTTTTGGCTTATTTCCGCAGTAGGCACATGCTCCAAACCAATTTAAGGCATAGTTCCACTCATCCTGATTCAGAGAATTTGGTAAATTTCTTTTTCTTGCCCTATGCTGTTGTGAGACCAAACGAACTCTTTCTGGATTTTTTTGCATGGATCGTTTAACAAGTAATTTTGCTTTTTCCGGGTTTGCCTCAATCCATCGGCGATTCGTCTCCCGAAATTTTTCTGGGTTCTGCTTTCTCCGTTCTCGTTGAGCTATTGTAATTTTCTCTCGGTTCTTTTCTCGGTATTTGCGATCAGATACTTTACGTTTTTCTGGATCTCGTGCTAGTCGTTGTAAACGCTCATGTTCTCGAAACTTTGGATCAGTTGCTCTTTTTTCGCGTCTTTTTGCGTTTTTGCGCACTTGCGCTTCTGGGGTCAGTTTACGAGGACGAAAATCTGGTTGTTTATACCTCTCTCTCGCTGTTTCTCTTACACATTCACGACACCGAGATCCAACTCCATATCGCTTACGTTTATCAATAACGAAAAATTCTGTTGTTGCTGGTTTTTCTATCTTACACTTACTACATTGTTTCGTTTGCATCTGCTAGAACCTTCAAATGCGGTATGTTTTGTAAATCTTACCCAAAAATCAACTGATCTTAGCAGATGACTTTTGTGAGAGTTCATTTTCTATGTTTTCGCATTTCTTGAATCAAAAAATCCCACCTAATTGGTGAGATTTCTTGATTTGTATGGAGGTGCCGGGCACTGCCACCCGGGTCCGAAGAATTCGAGAGCGCACGTCTACACGTTTATCCAATCCTTTGTTCTTACCGCCGGTAGCCCTGATTGGCGAGGTATGCCGACGGCCAGCCTATGTTTTCTTTGACTCTCCTTATAGGCATCGAAGAGTCGCACGATACCATTTGTGACGCCCGCCAGTCCAACCGGGTAGCGGCGATTGGGGCGGACGGCTAACCCCGCAGGATTAGCACGCGTACCTTAAGCCTTAGGCGGCTGCGGGTAGAGCGTAAGTGTTATTGTTGGCAGTTAATGCCTTTGCCTGTTTTTAACGCGGCCTCAGACTCCGCGACGTGCAGCACGAACTCAGCCTCCCCCGTCGAAACTAATTCACCCCCGGGGTAGGTTTTATCCTTATAAATAGGATAACATAGATTACAGGTCGGGTAAAGAGGCGTGTATCAGAATCATGATGGAAATGTCATGATACGCAGAGCGCTTGACGACATAGAAATTTTGTGCTAATCTGAAAAAGTCGTAAATCGTCGTTTGTGAAAGGCAGTCAGCCCCAAATGGACAAACCACAATTCACGAAGTTGAAGAAATTGCTCCCAATACCACCCGCAACATCCGTCAACCCAGCACCGCCATTGCCGCCGCCAGCCCCCGGCAGCGGCGAAACACTCCCGTACACGCGCAAAACGGCAGCAAATTGGCAGAAAAAACTGAAGACCAACGGCTAATTGTTGACTGGATATGCCCAGGCCAACGCTTCCGGCAGAATACTGCGGAAGGCCACTAACCCATGCCCGCTGCCAATTTCGGCATAATGATAAGCGGTATCACGCCGCTGCAAAATATCCCGCAGAGCTTCCGCTGGTGCAATGAACCGCGCCCGCGCCTCGTAGCGCCCCACCGATTGGAAAATGCGACGGGGTAGTGTACCTGCCTGCTCAAAACGGCTGGCATACACGCTCAATAAATCTTCGTTCGCGCCTTTGCCCAACGGTGGCGAAATCATAATCAGGCTGCCGAACACCGCAGGATTTTTCAGCGCTGCATGGGCTGCGGCAATCGCGCCCTGCGCCACACCGCCTACCCCCAGATTGGTTGAATCAATGCGATAGGTCGTCTGAACCAGCGGCAGAATTTCCAGCAGCAGCGATGCATAATGTTTATCATTGCTGACGTATTCCCGTTCACGTTCCTGCGGATTTCCGCTTTGCACCATCGCAATCACAATCGGCGCGAGTCGTTTATGTTTAATCAGGGTATCGGCAATGAACGGCAGTTGCAGCGGCCCAGTTGCCCACTGTCCATCCTGAAAAATCAGCAGCGGATAGACCATACCGGAAGTTGCGTATCCGGGCGGTGTGTAGATCCACAATTTCCGGCTTCTAAAACCAAGCTGCACACTGCTAATAGCATGTTCTTCTACCCGGCCATGCGGCACATTTTTCATGGCTGACCAATCCGGGAATGGACGTGCGTTTTCCATCCGCAAAACTGAAACATCCTGTGCGCCAGTGCTCATTTTTAATGGATTGGTGGGGTCAACCTTCCAATGGGTCGCTACGCGCTGCGCCACGTTCTGCTCGGTCGCCAGCGGCGTTAGCGGATCGTCAATTGCCAGCAAATAATCCAGCAGATCATCCGTCTGGAATTCGCGGGTGACATACCAGAAAGTCGTGCCTGGTAAATTGGTCATGGGTGCGAAAGGTGGATCGCCTTTGATCGTATCCAGGTTGAGCGCTACACTGCGGCGTGCGCCGAGGCTGTGAAAGACAAATGTAGCTTTGTTCCCCTGCACCCAGGGCCATTCGCGGCGTTCATCCAGCAGTTCATCCACCAAGGCCTGTCGCTGACCATTGCTGGTAATTTTTTGGGCTTCTGACAAAAAAGACTCGAATGAGTTCCATCGGGGCATGGGCATCTGCTCCTGTGTGGTCAGATTCATACCAGTGATTTTAGCACTATGCTGCCCGTCCGCCTAATCGCAATCTCGCGCACTTGCCCCAAACCTCGCACGATTGCATAATACAGGTGGGTTTCAGTTGAGCAACACCTGTAAATCCACTGGCTTGCCTGCAAAGGCAGTAACCGCATTATTGCTAACCGCTGCTAAGGAATTCACTGTGTCTGATTGCCGTAAATGGTCTTATCCCCTTACTATTGTCCTGATATTGCTGCTGGCTGCGTGTGGGGGATCGCCCACGCCCGACCCGCTTGATCCGGCCTTGCTCCAAAATCCACCCGCAACCCAACCGATCCCAACGGTTGTAGCCAATGCACTTCCTACCGATGCTCAGGGCGAGCAGATTGTGGCGACCGTAAACGGGCAGGCCATTACCCTCACCACCTTCGAACGCGAAGTTGCGCGCCGTCAGCAGGTGATGGCTGAAGCCGCCTCGCCCGCGACGCTGCGTGCTGAAGTGCTTGACCAGCTTATCGAACAGGAAGTGACTCGTCAGGGCGCAGCCGCCCGGAATATCACCATCAGCGATGAGATACTGCAAGCTGAATTGCAGGTGAACGTTGAACTGGCGGGCAGCCAAAGCGCATGGGAACAATGGCTGACCACTAATCTTTATACGCAGGAAGAATTTGCCGAATCGCTGCGCTCGACGCTCATCAATAATCTGGTGCGCGATGTGCTGACGGCGGATTTGGAAGGCAATGTACGGCAGGTTCACGCCCGCCACATTCTGGTTCGAACACAGGCTGAAGCGCAGGACGCGATGGCGCGGATAAGCGCGGGTGAGGATTTTGCTGCGCTGGCCGTTTCCCTTTCGATGGACGAAATGACCCGGCAAAATGGGGGCGATCTCGGCTGGTTCACGCAGGAAGAACTGCTCGTGCCGGAACTGGCGCAGGTAGCCTTCAGCCTTCAACCGGGGCAGGTGGGCGGCCCGGTGGGCACAACCCTCGGTTATCATCTGGTTCAGACCATCGAATTTGAAGATCGTCCGGTTGACCCGGATCGCCGGGTGTATATTGCTCAGGCGCGTTTTGAAAACTGGCTGCGACCTTTGTACGAAAATGCCGTGATTGAACGATACTTATAGAGGGCGTTATGCGTAAAGGCAATGTTCGCGTCTACAATATCATCAGCCTGGTCTTTCTGGTGCTGTCAGTTCTCGTGGTCATTTTGGTGATCGTGCGGCTGCTCAGCCCGGCTTAATGGGGGTAATTTTATGGCAAATACGCGCATCTACAATGTCATCAGCCTGATCTTTGTTATCTTGTCAGTGCTGGTGATCGTCTTCGTTGTTTTACAATTGCTCAGCCCCGCACCCCAATCACAGGCTGTAGTGGATTTGCCGACGGCTTATGTGCTGCCGACGCTGACACCTTCCAACACGCCAACCAGCACACCGCCGCCAACGATTACCGAGACTCCCACCAATACGCTGACGCCGACCGAGACGGAAACCCCGACAGTAACCATCAGTCCGTCTCCAACGATTACCGAAACGCTCGGCCCGACCGATACTCCCAGCGCCACGCCGACGCCATCCATCAGCCCGACGCCGACCCCAACCGAAACCCCCACCGGGCCAACGCCGACGCTAGAACCCACGCTCTCGCCCTTCCTGTTTGATCTGCGCGAAGAACAGGTGATTTTCACCACCAATTTTGCCAATACAGCCGGTTGTGCATGGCAGGGCATTGGCGGTCAGGTGTTTGATCTGGCAGGTGCGCCGATCACCGGATTAATCATTCACATCTTCGGCCCGAATGCGTTGGATCGCACGGTACAAAGCGGCTCAAATTCGCTGTATGGCGTGGCTGGCTGGGAATTCCCGGTGGATAACAAGATCAACGCCAATACCTATTATGTGGAATTGATGAGCGCAGGCGGTACGGTTGTCTCACGGCAAATTCCGGTGGTATTCCCGAATGACTGCGCCCGTAATCTGGCGCTGGTGAACTTTATACAGGTGCGTGAACGGTAGGGTATGGCTGAACAGGACGAACACGGTTCAGGTGGTGTACGCCGTTTCGGTCGCAAAGACCGCAAGCGTAGATTAGACCCGCGCGGGCCATTAATCCCGCCTGAACCGATTGACGATTCACGGTTTGCCCCGCCAGTTCTGGATGAACCAACCCCGGAACCGGAAACGGCAGAGGTTTTCCCGCCTGCTGTGATTGAACCCCCTGCGGAACGATTCCCACCGCTGGCTGTTCAGCCAGATGCCCAAAAGGTGGATACGCGCTCAAGTGCTGCCCCTGCGCCGCGCAGGCAGAATACCTGTCTGCTCAACGTCATTACCGGATTTTTCCTGTTGGCAACGGTGGCGGCGGCAGTAGTGTTTGTCCTGATTGCCATCAATCCCTACAGTGCATTGAACCCGTTTCCGCCCTTTACACCCGTGCCGATCCTGATTACCACCACCCCTTTACCGCCAACGGCCACCGAACCCCCTACACCCGCACCAACGGGAACCTTTACGCCCCTGCCGCTGGAAGCCATTATTACGCCGGAATCGCCCTTCCCGTTCATCGTAGCCAACGATGGGGCATTGTATATTCCCAACGCCAACGGAGAGGGTTGCAACTGGTCAAGCATCGCTGGTTCAGTGACGAACGTGCAAAGTGCCCCGCTGGACGGATATGGTATTCGTATCATCAGTGAAACGACCGATGAAACCGTGTTCAGCGGTTCGGCCTCAACTTTTGGCCCCGGCGGGTTTGAATTATTCCTGAATGGCGTGCCACAGGAAAGCACCTATACGGTGCAGCTTTATGCGCCCTCTGGTATCCCCGTATCAGCGGAATACACAGTTTCGACGATAGCATCCTGCGAACAGAATGTCGCTATCCTCAGCTTTGTGCAGACGCGGGAATTGTAATTACTCCACACCAATCATAGCGTTGATCGTCTGGGCAGTGCGTTCTCGTGGAATGGGCTGAAGCGGTAAACGGAAGGTAAAGGTGCTGCCTTTGCCAACCTCGCTTTTCACCTTCAATTCTCCGCCATGTGCTTCCACCAGAAATTTGGAAATCGGCAGTCCTAAACCCGTGCCTTCAATGCCCAGATGTTTAGCATTGTCGGTACGCTCAAATGCGCGGAACAGTTTGTCGATTTCCTCTGGCGGGATGCCCATCCCGGTATCGGTGACTGAGATTTCGACGAAACCGCCATCCATATTGTTTCCGTTGGTCTGCTGCCCCATTGTCCGATGTATCCATACAATCAGGGTGACTTTCCCCTCAGTCGTGAATTTCACCGCGTTGCTCATCAGGTTGATGAGCACCTGACGCACCCGCCGCGCATCCATCGGAATCAGGGGTAAATTATCGGCAATATGCGCTTCTAGCTGGATGGGATGTTTAGCGCGTTCGATCATCATCAAAGACGTGTCCAGCGCATCTTCCAGCACAGGTTGTAAATCGGCAGGCTGGATGAACAATTCCATCTCCCCGGCTTCGATTTTGCTCACATCCAGCAGATCGTTAATCAGATACAGCAGATGTTCCGCGCTGCGAATCGTCTGGTCAAGTCGGGTGCGTTGGTCGTCGTTTACATCCCCGAATGCGCCAATACGCATAAAATCCATATTGTTGATGATGAGGTTCAGGGGGGTGCGGAGTTCATGGGTCACGCTTGCCAGAAAGCGCGTTTTCACGCTGTTGGCGCGTTCGGCCTCTTTCATGGCTGCTTCACGTTGGATGAACAACTGCGCGTTACGGACAACCGGTGAAACCAGATTGGCAAATAGCGTGAGCAGTCGTTGGTCAGGTTCGCTGAAAGACGGAGCGTCAATGCTGCGCCCAACCAGCACCGCGCCAATAGGCCGTTTAAAGAACATCAACGGTGCAGCCATCGCCCGCTGCACATCCGCCTCCGAAACCTTTTCCAGACGGCGCGGCCAATGCGCGTAATCATCCACAATCAGCAGCTTGGATTCCTGTGTAGCCGCGCCAACCAGGCCTTCGTCCAGACCAATTAATGTATTCAGACGGCTTTTTTCCGCTGAAGTTGTCGCTACCAGTTGCAAGTGCTGCTTATCGGGTGTCAGCAGCCAAACTGCACAGTAATTTGTTTTGAGCAAACTGAGGATGTTTTCGGTCAGCTTTTGCAGCATGGTTTCAAGCTGATAATCACCGACCACCGAAAGCGAGGCATCATAAACCGCCTGAAGTTCAGCAGCGTTCTGTTGGGCAACTTTTTGCGCCAGTTCAAGTTCTTCGGTGCGTTGTGTGACGCGCTTTTCCAGCGTTTGACTCCAGAGCGAAAGCTGGCGATAAGAGTGTGCCAGATTGCGCTTCATATCTTCCATTGCTTTTGCCAGCCGCCCGATTTCATGGGTCTGATCCTGATACGGAATCGCGTAGCGCAAATCGCCTGAACCGATTTCCTGCGCAGCACTGCCCAACCGTTTCAGCGGTACAGACAGGGTGCGTCCGGTGTATTCGTAGACAATCCAGCCCAGCGCCGTCATGCCAAAAATAGTCACAGCAATCATCTGCACAATACTGCGCTCGAACGGATTTTGCAGCACAGTTGGGGGCAGGACAGTCAGAAGCTGCCAGCCTGATTCCGGCAATCGGCTCATCAGGACAACCGCCGATGGATAAGCGTTAAAGGGATCTGTCCCCTGCCAGAAAATGCTTTTGCTGTCTTGTGTGTTCTGACGTAGCTGAGTCATTTCTGGTTGGCTGAGGAAAGCGCTTAGGACAACCGCGCGCGTCGCACTGGACATTTCGCCCGGAACTTTGAAGTGAGCCGCCAGTTGGTTCTGGTCGGTGATGAGCAGACTGTAATTGCGCCAGTCGCGCGTATCCACAATGTCATCCAGCAGCGCGTTCAGTTTCGTAAGCGAAACATCCACCCAGATAACCCCGACGTATTCGCCGCGTCTGTTCTGGAAGGGTACTGCGTAAGCTGCTGATTGCTGGCTGGCGCTTGGATAATAGGGGGCGGTTGGCCCATGCCATCGTGGCATTCCATCGCGCAGTCCCTGAATAAACCACTGATTATAAGGCAGTTCTACTTCTATAGACTGCCACACCGTTGTCACTGATGAAGGTGTTTTGGGAGTGTTAAAAATGACGATCTGATTGGTATCTCGAAACGGGGCATAGATGTTAATCCGGTCAATCAGGGTATCTTTTTCCATGAGAACATTGGTCGCCATCTGCCACAAATCCGGGAAAGGCGATTGCTGTTCCTGTTCCAGCGCGGCTGCAAACAGATGAGCCGTTTGGGTAACGGATTGTAGACGGGTATCCAGTGCGTTAGCGAAGGCTTGGTTATAACTACTGAGGGCAACTTCGGTCTGCTGACGCAGGGTAGTCGCGTTGGCGCTCAAGGCAATGATCGCCACGCCCACGACTGTTGTGACAGCAATCGACAGAATAATGATGACGAGTCTTCTGCGAATGCCCCACTTGGAAAAAGCCTGTTTGAACATGAATCGCTCCTGCTTCACCCTCAATTGTAGAGATAAAATTAAGGATCGGTGTCCAAAAATGATTTGACTTACGTTTAGGTTCAGTTAGAATATTTCGAGGCGATACAGGGATTTTGCCTGCCCTTTTGTCGGCAGGCGTGGGCGTTGTATAATGCCTTAACAACAGTTCATTTCGGGAGCAGGGTGTGCCGATTCTCAAAGAGGGGCAACTGGATATTATCAGCCACAGTGCCGACCAAACCCAACGGTTGGGCGCACGACTCGGAGCGCTGCTCCAGGCCGGGGATGTCGTTTGTCTTTCGGGTGATATGGGTGCGGGTAAGACTGTTTTTGCGGGTGGCATTGGCAAAGGATGGGGGGCGAAAAACCCTCTGACCAGTCCGACTTTTAATCTGGTTCATGAGCATACCCGCGATGCCGATTCGCAGCATTTGTATCACATGGATTGCTACCGTTTGGAAAACCCCGGTGAAGCCGAGGGCGTGGGTTTGGATGACATTTTCAGCGGGCGCGGGCCGGTTATTATTGAATGGCCGGAACACATTTTGGGTACGCTGCCGCGCCAACGCTTATGGATTGAACTGCGCGTTCTGGAACCGACCCGGCGTAACTTCGCGCTGGTTGGCATCGGCAAACGCTATGAAGAATTGATTGCCCGCTTCCGCGAAATCGCATTTGGAATTTAGAAGTGATCAGTTATCAGTTTACGGTCGGCGATTAATATTCGAAGGCTGATCTACCGTTTGAAAACAGATAACTGTCAACTGGAAACCGACAACAAATATGCTGCTTGCAATTGATACGGCGACCCAGATGATGAGCCTTGCGCTGCATGATGGGTACAGCCTGTTAGCCGAACAAACCTGGAAAACTTCCAATAACCACACGGTTGAACTTGCCCCTACATTGAATGCCATCCTGTCGCGCAGCGGTGTGCGCGTTGACCAACTCGAAGTGTTGGCGGTTTCGATTGGGCCGGGGTCATACTCTGGTTTGCGAATTGGCGTGTCGATGGCGAAGGGTATGGCGGCAGTGCGCGGATTGCCGTTGGTGGGCGTTTCATCGCTGGATATACTGGCTTCAGCCCAGCCACATTATCAAACGGGCTTGATTGCTGCTGTGCAGGTGGGGCGCGGACGGGTCGTGGTAGGACGTTATCAATGGCGCAAAGGGCATTGGGTTGCGCGCGGCGATATGCAGAATATGGATTGGGAAACGCTGTTCAGCAGTATTGATGGCCCAGCACACCTCACCGGCGAAATCAATGCTGATGGACAATCCGCACTGGCCGAAGCCCAGACACGCGGAATCCCGGTAACGCTGGTTCCATCAGCTTATCGTTTGCGTCGGGCGGGTTTCTTGGCGGAAGAAGCCTGGTCGCGTTATAACGCTGATCGGACGGCCTTCAGTGCCGCAAAACTTGTCCCCATCTACGTTAAAACCCAAGATGTCCCCGAAACCTAAACTGACTCTGCGCTACATGCAGTTGGAAGATATTCCGCAGGTAATGGCGATTGACCGTTTAGCTTTTGATTTGCCGTGGTCACAACGCTCTTATGCTTACGAAATTGCAGAATCGGATCACAGCCATATGGTTGTGCTGGAACTGAAGCGTGAGATTCCGGCTACAGGCTGGCGACGCTGGTTCGGGATTAACGGTAAACCCCATCTGGAAAAATGGGTTGTTGGTTACGGCGGATTGTGGAATATTGTTGGCGAAGCCCACATCAGCACGATTGCGGTTCACCCGAAAGCACGGGGACGCGGCTGGGGCGAGATTCTGCTGGCTGGCATGGTGCGCCGTTCGATTGGACTCGGTGCGGAAGAAGTTGTGCTGGAAGTGCGCGTGAGCAATACACGGGCGCAAAATCTATACCGCAAATATGACTTCCAGCGGGTGGGGATCAAGGCGCAGTACTACCGCAACAATAATGAAGATGCCTACGATATGCGACTGCGTATAGATAATCAGACGATCTGTGAGCAGTTCGAGGCACGCTACAATGGATTGCTCTCCCAATATTTGTTTGTTGATTTGTATAACACTTTCGTTCCGCCCAGCCACTAAAACTGCCCGATTTTTGAAACATCAAGCGATACACTGAACGGCCTCGTGTATGATGAGTATGGTTTAGCACATCACCGAAGTGCATGGGATGAATATTCTACTCGTCACCAACTATTTTGAACCCGATCAAGGCGCGTCGTCAATTATCCTGACCCGCCTAGCCCGAAAACTAAGCCAGCGGGGGCATAAGGTCACGGTACTGACCAGTTTACCAAATTATCCTCATGGACGGATTCTGGATGGCTACCGGGGTAAGTTCGTCGTGGTGGAAAACCGCGATGGGATACGAGTCATTCAGACTTGGCTCTGGGCAACCCCCAGCCCTCGCATCAGCCGCAAGCTCATCAGCCAGATATCGTTTATGTGTACAGCGATTTTACGGGGCTTGGGCATTCCGCGACCTGATGTTGTGCTCATTGGTGCTGGGCAGCCCATGTTCACCAGCATAGCAGGCGCATTTCTGAGCCGCATTAAACGGGTTCCGTATGTGTTGGATGTTCATGATCTGTGGCCGGATCATATGTTGACCATCGGGGTCATGACCGAAAAACATCCAGCCTATCGAGCAGCACGCTGGGTGGTTGACCGTATTTATAATGGGGCAAGCCGCATAGTTGCGCTGACCCCATATCTGGAAAAAGTCATTCAGGGGTACATTACTGATAAAAGCAAAACCCAAACGGTGTATAGTGGGGTGGATTTGCAGCGTTTTCAGCCGGGTTTGGATAGCAAGCCTTTCCGTGCCAAATACAACCTCGGTGACGCCCGGATTGTGGCCTATATCGGTACGTTGGGAACGGCCTACGATTGTTTGGGTATGATGGAAACCGCTAAACGATTTGCAGATCGCTCTGATGTGTTGTTTGTGATTATGGGGACGGGGACACAGCAGCAGGTTGTTCGGGAACGTTTGGCAAAAGGGGATCTCCCAAATGTCCGGTGGATCGAATGGGTCGATTATGCCGAGATGCCACAAGCATGGGTAGCGACTTCCATTGCATTCTGGGCGCTGCATAATCATCCACTGCATCATGGTGCAATCGGCACCAAAATGTATGAGGCGATGGCAAGCGGTGTTCCGGTAGCGGTTGCATTGGAAGGTGTTGTTGCGGATGTGCTGCGAGAAAGTGGTGGCGGGCTATCAGCACCATTTGGCGATTTCGATACCCTGACCGCGAACATTGCGCGTCTGCTGGATGATCCAGATTTTTATCGCCAATGCAGCCAAAATGCCCGTACCTATGCCGAACAGCACTTCAGCATGGAAAAAGCCGTTGATGCTTATGAGAATGCCTTGCAAATTGCCCTCAGTACTGGTGATACGCGATGACCGAAAATGCAAAAAAACATGTTCTGATGCTTGTAAATACCCATGTTTATGACGATCCACGTGTTATCAATGAGGCAATTTCGCTGGTAGAGGCCGGGTATTTGGTGAGTATTATTGGGGCAGCACGAAGTACAAAAGCGGGTTTTGAGATTCGGAGCTACTTTAAGGGGATTGAGATCATATTAACCCCGGTAGTAAACGAAAAAAATCTGAGTTCATTATGGCGTGAATTGCGGCGTTGGTGGCGCTCTGATTTGGGAAATTTAACTGAGGCTGGAACTTTCCGCAGAAGTAACCTGATTTCATTGATCTTTTTTAATCTATGGTGCTGGCAATCAGGGCGCAGCATTTCGGCTGACGTGATTCACTGTCATGATTTTTCTCCGCTGCCGGTTGCTTGGTTGTTAGCCCGGTTTCATCGAGCAAAATTTATTTATGACTCACATGAGAGCGCTCCGGATTTTTATGGTGGATTTCGAGGCAAATTAATCGGTTGGATTGAACGAATAATTATTCGCAAAACGGATTACGTTATTACAGTCGGGGAGCGTCTGGTACATGCATTGAAGGAACGTGGCGCACCGAAAGTTGCTCTGATTGGGAATTGGAAACGCTTGGATGATTTTAGCGTCGATCCCGTTCAAGTTGAGACTGAACGTGAAAGATTAGAACTTAAGACTGCAAAACTTGTCATTGTGTATTTAGGGACTCTCGACGATTCACGAGAACTTAGACCACTCGTGATAGCCGTTAGCGATACACCAGATGTGATTCTGCTGATTGGTGGGGCAGGTACAGAACAACAGATTGTGGAACAGGCAGCCCAAAAATCATCCAATATTCGTTGGCTTGGTTGGGTAGAAAGCAACCGTATCCCGCTTTATACCGCTTTGGCTGATGTCGTATATTATTGCCTGAAACTCAACCCTGATGCCCAAAACACCTCTACTGAACGCAACAATTACTACAGTACACCGAACAAGTTGTTTGAGGCCTTTGCCGCTGGAAAAGCTCTGATTGCACGACGCGGGGTAGGTGAAATCGGAGAAATTCTCGAACAGATTCCAGCAAGTATTCTGCTGGATGATGTTACGCCAGAAACACTCAAAACTGCTTTCCAAGAGTTGCAGAATCCGGAGAGGCTCAAGGCTTTGCAAGCGGCGTCATTAGCTGCACGGGATCAGTATAATTGGGCGATGGCAGAAGAACGCCTTCGGCAGATTTATGTAGATTTGACTAGCTAAAATGATGAGGAGATAGTATGGATCCGTTTATCAAACTGCCTCGTGTTCAACTATTTAATGGTCGCCAAGATTTCGTTTTGGAACGTTGCAAAGGTAAACGGGTGCTTCACATTGGGTGTGTGGATGCTGGTGTGCTTGAACAACGTTATAAGGCAGGACAGCTTATGCACCAGCGTATGGTTGAGATTGCAGACGAGGTTTGGGGGGTTGATGTTGATCGGGATGGACTAGAGTTTTTGAGGTCAAAAGGGTTCGATAAACTTCTCTTTCAAGATGCTGCGACTATCGGTGATGCACCAGAACTTCAGGATCAGAATTTTGACCTGGTCGTTGCTAGTGAGTTGGTTGAACACCTGTCTAACCCCGGCTTATTTTTGGATAGTGTACAGAAATTGTTGGGTGATGGGAAAATCGAACTTATTATAAGTGTTCCAAATGCCTTTCGTGTTGACACACTTCTATATCTTTTTTCTGGTGTTGAGTATGTACACCCTGACCACAACTACTGGTTCTCGTACCACACGATCACTACTTTGCTCAAGAAACACAATTACAAAATTGAACAGGTTGCCATGTATTCCAATCAACTTTCCCCTGTTTTTCAGCGCACCCCCAATTCATCTTTCCTCCGCTTTTTAGTTGCAGTTCCAAAGCGGCTCTTAGTACGACTCTTGTATCGCATCACACCCTTTTGGGGAGATGGATTGATTGTTGTTGTAACTCAAATACCACCCTTAGAGCATTGAAATATGTCTAGGGATGCAGATTCGACGTTGGTATTGTTCACTTACACTTTCCCTTTTGGAACACGTGAATCTTATTTGGAAAGTGAAATCCAATATCTGGCAGCGCGGTTTGAGCGCATAATTATTGTCCCGGATTTAGTCGATGGAGAAGCGCGTTTAATACCCGACGGGGTTGAGGTTGACGTGTCCTTTGCTCATGGTAAAGCAAAGGGCTTAAAGCGCGCTTTTCAAACAATGATAAGCTGCTTCACAAATACGCTATTCTATCGAGAATTATGGAAACGCCCTGTGACGCTGGTTCAGCCAAAAGCCTTGCTTCGGTTAGGCATTTACATCGCTAACCGATTATCCCGTTTGCAATGGATACAGACTCATATTCCAGCCTTGCAGATCAGTATGGCACAAACCATTTGGTATTCTTCGTGGTTTGTTCCTCAATCCCTCGGTATGGTGGCTGCAAAAACTAAATACCAGCAAATGAAGATAGTGAGCCGGGCACACCGGGTTGATTTGTACCATGAAGCCCATACGCCACCATACATCCCTTTGTGGGATGAAGCTGCTAAATCTCTTGACTTTATTTTTCCAGTTTCGGATCATGGGCGAGATTACATCATCAAACATTATCCAGAAGCAGTAAAGCGATGTAATGTTGCACGGGTAGGCGTATTTAATTCAGGTTACGATGGTTTCCCTTCGGATGATGGTATATTCCGGTTGGTATCTTGTTCTTACATGGTTCCGGTCAAGCGACTGGATTTATTAATTGAGTCGCTAGCTATTTTTGCCAGGCAAAACCCATCCTTACAGCTTGAGTGGTATCATCTGGGCGATGGCCCTTTGCGTCAAACTCTTGAAGAATTAGCACGAACTCGATTGCCTGATAATGCCCATGCAAATTTTTATGGGCAGATTGCAAATCAGGATGTGCTGAATTTTTATCGAACACACCCCATCGACGGATTTATTCAGGTGAGTGCTTCAGAAGGAATTCCTGCGAGCATTATGGAAGCCCAAAGTTATAGCATACCTGTTATAGCAACGGCGGTTGGTGGGGTATCGGAAATTGTGAATAACGATAATGGGATTCTGCTATCCGAAAATCCTTCACCTGAAGTGATTGCTAATGCCTTTACAGAATTGGCGTTAAACCCAACGCTTAGAAAAGCCAAGCGTGAGAAAAGCAAACACACTTGGGAAACGCTTTACAATGCCGACCAGAATTATGCAGCTTTTGCTGATCGCTTAATCGCCCTATTGGACTAAAACGGTTATGGGACAATCTTTAGGTCTGCGTCAACTTGCCAAAGACAGCACCTTTAATTTGCTGCGGCAGGGGTGGTCAATCTTTTTAGGATTAGCCACTTCTGTTCTTTTGGCGCGTGGGTTGGGAGCAGAAGATCGCGGTATTTATGCTGTCGCAATTTTGTTGCCAACGTTATTGGTTACCTTGCTGAATGGTGGGGTAGGTTCGTCTCTAGTCTATTATGTTGCCCGTGCCGAATATAGTTTAGCAATGGCGATCCAAGCCGGATTTTTATTTGCCTTTGTTAGCAGTCTGTTGGGCATTGCGGTTGGCTTGTTTATGACGTTTGTAGCCCGCGCTATTTTGTTTCCGGGCGTATCCGTTGATCTCATGCTGCTTAGTCTTGCTATTGTTCCGATTGTGCTGCATCGCGATAATTTTGTGGCTATTTTTCAGGGTCTGCAAGATTTTCGCGCCTACAATCTAGTGGGAATCATCCCACAATTTAGCATCTTGGTGCTGACCTTTCTTTTTATATGGGTATTTAAACTAGGTGTTTCTGGGGCAATCGCAGCAGTTATTTTGGGAAATCTGCTGTCACTCTTAATGGTGTTTGTGATCTTAAATCGTCGCTCACCCAATACCTTTGTTTCTTGGCAGCTACAACGTGAATCGGTTTTTCAAATGCTGAAGTATGGTCTAAAAGTTCATGCTTCTAATGTTGTCTCATTTTTAAACTACCGCGCTGATATTTTTCTCTTAAACCTGTTCGCCAGCAAAATGTCGGTTGGTATTTACGATGTAGCTGTATCGTTGAGCGAACGGTTATGGATACTGGCTAGCGCTGTGAGTACGGTTGTGTTTCCGCGAGTTGCCTCTTTACGTGATGACGAAGATAAACGCCGCTTAACACCTGTTATCGCACGGTACGTTTTCTGGTTTAGCCTTGCTATGGCTGCACTCAGCTATGTAATCGTGCAACCAATCATTGTGTTGGTATTTGGAGAAGAATTTAGAGCCGCTGCATTGGCATTTCAAGTACTCCTGCCGGGTATCATTATGGGAAGTGTTTCCAAAATCATCGCCAATGATATTGCTGGACGGGGTACTCCGGGAATTAACAGCATTGTGGCGACACTTGCAGCCCTCATCAACATCATTGCCAATTTACTTTTAATCCCTTACCTCGATTTTATTGGATCTGCTATCGCAACTTCTATTTCTTACACATCCCTAACGGTCATCCTTGTGATTTATTTTTGTCGGATTTCCGACTCAAGGTGGACAGAGTTGGTAGTACCGACTCGTGCGGATGTAGTCCGAGTCCGTCAAGTATTATCTTGGCTCATTGCCCGGTTGAAACGGGTTTAAGGATTGGATTATTTGCCTTTCCGCTCTCCTTTTGGCAAGATACTTTTATTGATGAAACTGACGAGACAGCGTGATGGATTTAATTCAACTGTGGAATGAACTCCCGGAGGAAGCCCGCAATAATCTGATTCGTATCGGGTTGGCGGCGCTGGTGCTGGTGCTCATCTGGGGACTGCGGCGTTTGCTGGCGATGATTGTGGTTGCCCCGCTGCGGCGGGTTGCCCAACGCACCAATGCCCAATGGGACGACATTCTGCTGGACGCGATCATGCTGCCCGCGCGGTTGTTGATTATCGCGGTTGGGCTTTCGGTCGGCGTCCAAATTCTTCAGATCGATACCTCCACTTATGTTTTTGTCCAGCACCTCATCCGCACGCTGGTGATTGTGGCTGCGTTGACAGCGGTGTACCGGGCAGTAGATGCACTCGCACCTTCCAGCCCTCGCCTGTTCCGCGTTACCGGGATAACCATTACCGAACGCCTGCTGCCGTTTGTGCGGACGGGCGTCAAACTGCTGGTGATTGCGTTGATGATCGTCATCATTGTGCAGGAATGGGGTTATGATGTCAGCGGATTAGTGGCCGGGTTGGGCATCGGCGGCCTGGCGATTTCGCTGGCAGCGCAGGACACTATTGCTAATCTGTTTGGCTTCACCACCATTGTGGGCGATCAGCCGTTTGTGGTGGGTGAATTCATCAAGACCCCGGATGTGGAAGGCACAGTTGAGCATGTGGGGGTGCGTTCGACGCGCATCCGCCAGCCTGACCAGGCTTATGTGACCGTACCAAACAGCAAACTGGCCTCATCCGCTATTTTGAATTGGTCACGCCTCAGCAAACGCTGGCTGAATCTCACATTGGTACTCAATTATGGGGCGCGGCGGGTCGAGATCGAAACTTTTCTGGAACGGGTGCGGGAGCTGTTGAACGCCAACGAAAAAGTCGAGCCGGATTCAATCGTCGTTCGCCTCATTAACTTTACCGACATCGGGATGGAAGTCCTGATTCGTTGTTACATCACCCTTCCTGATTGGGGTGAATTCACGGCGGAAAAAGAGAAAGTTTATCTGGAACTCCTGCGGATTATTGAGGAAATGCACCTCCGCATCGCTACACGTTCGCTCATTCTGGAAAAAGGTGGACAATTTATGGTGGATGCCAGCGAAATCGAAGCGCCGCCGAATTGACCACTTGACCTATATCCCCATATTGAAAATCACCTTACAATGAATCCCGTTGTGCGATTCTGCCACAACGCCTCATATCTATGTATAAAAAGGTAAAAAACCTCAATGCGTAAAGTGCTGCATCTATCGATTTTGCTATGCCTGTGTTTTAGCTTATGGGTTGCTTCCCCAAGAAGCGTATATGCCCAAAGCAGTTGTGATATTCAAAATGGTGCGTTAATTGGTACGCTTTCGCTGGGTTTGAACTGCCTCGATGGTAACGGATGGAGTGCGTATGAACTGCAATCCTCCAATATCCCTGTGACCAGCCTGAACGATGTAGCCGTTTGCCCGGATACTGGCGCAATTATGGCGCTGCATATCTTCGGCATCAGCGTGTTTGATGGCAGCGGGTGGAGTGATTTGGACGTTCCGACCGAGATATTCGCGCCCAACGCATTGGCCTGTGCGCCCGGTGGCGTAGTTTGGATCGCGCACATGGGCGGCCTGAGCCAGTATGATGGCGCGAACTGGACAACCTTCCCCAAAGAAGATTTCGGCACCAGCCCATTCATCATCGGCGTGGATGATGTGGCAGTCGGGGTTGATGGCAGCGTTTGGGCGGCAACCTCCAACAGTGTGGCCCGTTACGGAGACGGCGCGTGGGAAGTATTTGAAAACGGCAGCGGTTTTGATCAGGATTATTCGCTGGGCGGTCTGGTGCTGAACAGCGATGGTCTGCCCATTGTTGCCCATTCCAATGGCGTCCTCACCTTTGACGGCAGCGGGTGGTCATCATCCGAAGCGCCGATTACTGTGCTGGATGATGTGCTGATTGACGGCAGTGACCGCCTGTGGGTGGGCAGCCTGACGGATGGCGTAGCTGTTTTGGAAGAAGGCAACTGGACGGTTTATAACCGCGAGAGTGGGCTTTCCAGCAACAAGATTCATGCGCTGGCCTCGGATGCACAAGGGCGCATCTGGGTTGGGACGGAATGGGGCTTGAACGTATTGGAAGGCGACCAGTGGACAGCTTTCCAGATGAGCAACGCGGGTTTGCTGGATAACAACATTCAGCAAATCAATGTGCTGGGCGGTGGCCCTGCCCTGCCCGCATTGGAAGAAAAAGCACCCGGTTCGATTATTGGCCTGTTGGAAGATGGCCGTGATCCAGCGGCGAACCTGCGGATTGAACTGTGCACCGAAACACTGGGCGGCATATTCTACGGCGAAACGCCCTGCGAGGGTCAACCGGGCAGTCAGTTGACGACCTCGAATGAAGCGGGCGAATTCACATTTGAAAGTGTGCCGCCCGGACGGTATGAAGTCACCATTGAGACACCAACTGGCTGGATTTATTTCATCGGTGTGGATACCAAAGTGCTGGTGGAAGCAGGCCAAACCGCTGATCTGGAAGACATCGATATTAGCGAGTAAGGTCTACATCCGATAAAAGGATATAATCAGGTGGGATTATCCCACCTGTATTATTTTAGGCGGTTGTTGGGCGTTCAGCCGACAATGCCAGAGGTTTTAATACACGAACAGTTCATGAGGAGCAGTTGCAATGAAGGTACTCGTCACCGGGGGCGCAGGTTACATTGGCAGCCATGTGGTTGACCTGTTGATTGACCGGGGCTATGAAGTCGTGGTGTTCGACAATCTGTATACCGGGCATGTTGAAGCGGTTCATAAAGACGCTACTTTTGTGAAAGGTGACCTGCTGGATAAGCCAGCGGTAGACGCCGTTTTTGACCAGCATAAATTTGATGGCATTCTGCACTTCGCCTCGCATACGCTGGTGGGTGAAAGCATGGAACAGCCGTGGCTTTACCTGCGCGATAACGCGGTCGCGGGCAGTAATCTGCTGGAAGCGGCGGCACGGCAGGGCGTAAAGCGGTTCATCCTGTCCTCGACGGCGAATCTATTTGATGATCCGGAAAAGATGCCGATCACCGCCGAAGAGCGCATCGTTCCCGGCAGCCCGTATGGTGAGAGCAAGTACATCATCGAGCGTTATCTGCACTGGATGGAACGGATTTACGGGATGGCATACTGCTGCCTGCGCTACTTCAATGCCAGCGGCGCACATCCCAACGGTCACATCGGGGAAGACCACACACCGGAATACCATCTGATTCCGATCATTCTGCAAGTGGCGCTTGGTCAGCGTGAAAAGCTGACGATTTTCGGCGAAGACTACGCGACACCGGACGGCACTTGCATCCGCGATTATATCCATGTGATTGATCTGGCAGAGGCGCATATTCTGGCGCTGGAAGCACTGGCGGATGGCAAAAGCCGCAAGTACAACCTCGGCAACGGCAAGGGCTACAGCATCCGCGAAGTGCTGGATACCGCCCGCAAGATTACGGGCAAGGATATTCCGGCTGTGGCTGGGCCGCGCCGTGCTGGTGACCCCGGCATCTTGATCGCCGACAGCACCCGGATTATGCAGGAACTCGGCTGGCATCCCGAATTCGGCAGTCTGAGCCAGATCATCGAAACCGCTTGGAACTGGCATCAGTCGCATCCAAAGGGATATGAGAGCAAGTAGTTCATAGTCCGCGTTCGGAGGAGAGACAGGGTGACACCTGTCTCTTTTATTTTCTGACAAATGGTATTGGTTACAAAGATAAGTCATTTTTACCGCTATAATGGGCGGCATCGCAAGCGGGTATACAGGAGCATGGGATGAAGTTGTATTTTTTCAGGCATGGACACACTGAGGATTCACAAGGGCCGGAATTTGATGATTTCACCCGCAATCTGACGAACAAAGGCATTGAACGCACCGAAGCAGCGGGTAAGGCACTGGTCAAATTAGGCGTAAAGCCCCGCATGTTATACAGTAGTCCACGCGCCCGTGCCCGGCAAACCGCCGATATTCTGGGGAAGCTGCTGGGCGTCAGCGTGACGGTACAGGAGGATGTGAATTTCGGTTTTAACATCCAGCATCTGGATGGACTGATTGCCGACCTGAGCAAAGAAGACGAGGTGATGTTCGTCGGGCATGAACCGGATTTGAGCATCACAGTATCGGCATTGGTGGGCGGCGGTGAAATCCTGATGAAAAAAGGTGGTATGGCGCGGGTGGATTTAATCACCCACTCTCCTTTGCGCGGTGTGCTGGTGTGGATGCTGGCACCGCGTTTGTTTGACGATCTGGCAGGCAAGTGAGCATGTTCCCGACTGACCGGGTGATTACGGGCAGCCTGTGTTATGTGGTTCAGGATGGACAAGTGCTGCTGCTGAAGCGCGAACGCCCACCGCATATTGGATTGTGGAGTCCGCCGGGTGGGAAGATGGAACACGGCGAGTCCCCGCAGGAGTGTGCCCGCCGCGAGATTTTCGAGGAAACCGGACTGACGATTGGTGAGCCGCGTTTACGAGCGATTACGACGGTGCTTGATGTGGCAATTCCGGTACACTGGCTGCTGTTTATATTCCGGGCGGATGGCTGCACGGGGGAATTAAACACCTCGGCTGAAGGGGAACTGCGCTGGATTCCGTTGGAGGCGGTTGATGGCTATCCACGACCGGAGGCCGACTCGATGGTGTTCCCGCATGTGCTGACGGATAACGGCGTGATGCAGGTCAAGTTTGTCTACGATACACCCGCGCGACGGGTGGAGATGGTGGAGTACACATAGTTAAAAGGAATGAAGATTCAATTTGTGCAAAATTGCCGTAGGGGTTGTCGGCGGGAGGACGGGAGGACGGCGCTGCACAATTTGCAGTGAACGGCGGGAAGCACGGGGAGTGCTGCTGCGCGCAGCGGGTGTACGGGAAATACCGCCGCTGTGCAATTTGTGCATTTGCGGGCGGCTGCACGGGAGCGAACCGCTGCAAATGCAAAATATCCATTAGCTTTTAGCCATCAGCCGTCAGCAAATACAAGAGATGATTGGTGAACAGGAAGGTTGAACCACAGCGGTTTCACCGGGAAGAAATTAAAAATAGTCATAAGGACAGTGTAGCAGAGATGGCAAAAAATAGGGTGACTCTTTGGTAATCCATTTGGTTCGTTTTGGTGAGGGCTGGCGCTAACCGTGTAGGCGAAGGCACAGCGTAAACAGTTATTTTTCGGTAGAATTATGATTTGCGATGGTTATTCTTTCTAAACATTGATGATGAGCGACGCTAAACAGGTATTCATCAGCTACTCGCGGCGGGACGGAAACGCACAAGCCGAACGGCTAGAACGCGAACTACGGGCGAAAGGTTTCCGTGTGTGGCGCGATGTGCGCGATATTGACCCGGTGAAGGATTTCACCGCCGATATTGAGCGTGGGATTCAGGATTCCGACTTCATAATCGTATGCGTAACGAAGGATACACAGCGACCTGATAGCTTTGTGCGCCGTGAGATTTACTATGCATCGCTGTGGAAAAAGCCAATTCTTATCACAAGATTCGAAGATGTTATCCCCTCGATTTCGATTGTGACCAATGAATGGATTGATTTTTTCAAAGGAGAAGATAAGGCATTTAGTCGTCTGGGTACAATTTTGGAAGGCGATGCGAACGAGTTTCGGCAGCAAACTGCCAGTGGCGATCCATTCCAGCCTTACTTGGAAATGTTTTATAAGCGGGTAGTCGGTTTTTTGGAGCGGGCGGTTATCAAGCTGATTGATCTGTCATCCGAAGCCACACCTGATGCGGTGAATGCATCGCTGCACCGTAAGGATATGATTGACCTGTTCTTCGAGGCACAGGGAATTGGGGGCGAACTGCCCTCTGAGCCGAAGCCATTCCATACCTTTGCCGAGGCGTTTGAGCACTATGAAGGACGGGTTCTGCTGCTGGGAGAACCAGGAGCGGGTAAGACAATCACACTCTTTGCGACTGCCCGTGATGCCGCTGCACGACGCTTGAACGACCCAACTGCACCTCTACCTCTGCTGGGGCTGATTTCTAGTTGGGACGCGAAGCAGCAAATACCTTTAGCTGATTGGTTGGTAAGTGGTTATCCAGAGTTGGATAGTGCTTCTATTAAGCAGGTCATTGCTGAAGGAAAAGCCTTGCTTCTGCTAGATGGACTAGATGAATTAGGTGGGGAACATCCTTTTGATCCTGAAAAACCCGGTGGCGAAAAATATGACCCGCGCAAGCAATTTATGGCACAAGTGCCAATAAATAATGCTGTGATCGTCACTTGTCGGGTGAAGGACTATGACGAGATTGGAGAGAAGATTAGTCTGCGCGGTGCGTTAACACTGCGCCCGCTAACTGAAATGCAGATGCAATTGTACTTGACCGAGCAATCGGAGTTATGGGAAGCGGTACAAGCGGATGACACTCTGCGAAAGATGTTGAATACTCCATTGTTGCTGAGCATATTTGCATTTGCTTATGCTGATATGACGACAGAAGAACGTCAACAGCTAATCGATTTGAGCAAAAGTCCGGGAGATTTGCGGGATAAGATTTTTGAGACTTATGTGCAGAAGCGTTATGAATGGGAGATTCGAAACATAAAACGACGGGGAGAAAAAATCTCCTTTAGTCTTCCCGACATATATAATGTTCTAGGAGGATTGGCATTTTATGACATAAATGATAACGCAAATAATGTAATTATTATTGATAATTTACCATCTAGTGTATATAGAAAAGATAACGGCATCTATACAAAAGAGATTTTTACTCAACTGGTAGTATCTCTACGATTGTTTTCACCACAGTCAAACCAAGTGCTTCGCTTTTCCCATCTCTTACTGCGTGACTATTTTGGATTTACATATGCAATGAAAGAATTGTTATCTTACAGTCCATACAATGTCGTGTCTCTAGGTATTGCTGCTAATGTATTAGGTAAGCTGCAAGATCAGCGGGCAGTTGAACCACTTCTAGATGTTCTCGCAAGTCGTCGAGAACGTGATGGGTTTCTTCGAAGCATGGCTGCTTTAGCACTTAGCGAATTAGGAGATACTCGTGCAATTGAAGTCTTGGCTATGAACATGTTTGATGAGGATGCGATCTTACGCACCAATGTTATGCTTTCCTTGGGAAAGTTCAATGATTTGCGTGTTTTTGAATTTTTGATCCAAGGATTGGATGATGAAGATTCAAATGTTCGTTTGGCTGCAACGAATGGGCTGAGGAAATTGGGTGATATGCGTGTAGCTAAGGAATTTGTAAAATTAATCCGCGATGATAGTGTTTCTTTTGTTAAAGAAAGTGCATCTATAGGTTTAGGAGAACTAGGGAATCAGGAAGTAGTCGAAGAATTACTAGAAATGCTACAAGCAGATAACATCGATATCCGAAAATATGCTGCAATGGCTTTGGGGGGAATTGGTAATAAAAGGGCTGTATTACAGTTAATCTCTTTGTTTAGTAGTGAAAATGATTATAAAATTCGTGCCACTATAGCTGATGCTCTGAGGAGAATAGGTGATGTACGAGCTTCAGATTGTATGCTTGTTGCCTTGAGGGATGAAGCTCCTGGATTACGTTTTATTGCTGCCCTTGCTTTTACAGAGTGGAAAGACCCTCGCGCAGTTGAACCCCTAATTGACTTATTATCTGACAACACACAAATGATAGTTGGGCCAATAAATAATTTTGCTGCTAAGGCGCTAGAAAATATTGCTACGATAGAAGCCTTAGAGGCAGTGCAAAAATGGCGGGAGGAACGAGGAAAACAGAATGAGTGAGGATGGGGTGTGATAGAATGCGAATTAGCTATAGATTGAGGCAGTTATGGCGATAAACGATCAGGCATTAAGTGAACGCATTGTGGTTTCCCGCGATGTGGCACATGGACAGCCGCGTGTTGCTGGAACGCGGATTATGGTGCATCTGGTATTGGATTTGCTGGCAGGTGGTAAAACAATCTCCGAAATCACTTCTGAGGATTATTACCCCGATTTAACGACGGATGATGTTCTCGCTTGTGTGGCGTATGCCAATGTCTCGATTTTATGAAGCAGTTGGGGATGCCTGTAAAAGTCGTTCCCGCTGGGGCAGCGTGATCGAATGTGGGCACAAAGCGGATTGATGTTCACCAGATGCAGGGCGTTTGCATTTTTCTGGAAACGGGCAGCTAAGCTAGGCCTGAATCTCCACCACCACACCTTCTTCTGCCCAGTTGTAGAGCAGTTGGATGTTATCGTTGCTCAGAAGGATGCATCCATACGTCACCTTTGTGCCGAGGCTGTTCGTCCATAAAAGCTGACTGCCGCCCCGCGTCGGGAAGCCGTGAAACCCGTTGGTGAAATCCGCGTTGGGAATCGGCTGATACACACCCATGAAATTCGGCATCCACAAGTTCCAGTTGCCCGCGTAAGCGTTCGACTCATGCGAAATAATCTGGTAAATTCCCGGCCACGTCGGGCTGTCGGGAATCCCGGTGCTGGCGAGCCATTCCCACTTCAGCGCTCCGTTTTCATAAACCCACGTCCGCTGCTGGCTGATGCTCACCACGATGCGCTTATCCGGCACGACCGGGAACGGCAGGAAATTATCGGGCGATGGAATCGTGATGCTCTGCCCGATTGAGACACTGCTCAAACCGCCGTTGGCTTCCTGAATATACAGGTACGGTACGCCGTAATCCCAAGCGATGCTGGTGATGGTTTCCCCCGGCTGAACAATATGTTGTGCATCATGATGGTACACCCGCACATAGGGATCAGTCCGCCCATTCGCAATTGTCTGCTGAATATTGGTTACACCCTCGTTCGCATCCAGATAACGACTGGCGTCCAGATTATTCGCCGCTTGGGCATTCAGGTAATCGCGCACTGGGGCTGGATTCGCCGTCAGCGATAAACCTGTCACGCTGTTGGGGTCAGATTGTGCCGTGAGCCATGTCGCCCATGTCTCCGGCGGTGCTGACCAATATACTGAGTCACCTGTGATCGGGTCATAGACGCGGATGTCCAGCGGACTGGTCAAAATGCGCCGCGCCATTTCCAACATCGGCGTCGCATCCGTCACAGTCGGGGAAACCGGACGCATCACCAATTCGAGCATTCCATCGGCTAACACACCGCTGGTATCGTCCATCAACTGCGTCAGCGTCGCCTGTACATCCAGCATTCGGCCATCCTGTGGTGAGGTAGCCTGCACCTCGCCGTTCACGAATGCCACGCCCGCATTCACCGGAAGCTGTTCAATTTTCGTGCTGAGGTCGTTCAGTCCGGTCAGCGCCAGCGTTGGGTCAAAATTCACGACCGGTGGTACATCCGTCTTGCCGAAAATTCCCGGCAGCGCCCCGCCGAGATTCGCCCGTCCATAATCATAGGCATTCTGTGCGGTCGCGTCCGCGTCTAGTGTTAGCCCAATCGTGCTGGGGTCAATGCGCCACGCCCGCTGTCCATCGCGGGCAGTCAGCGTCCAGCCTGCATTGAGTACATCTGCCGCTTCCTCAACCGACATCCCACCCAACGCGACCCCGCCGGAACGCACACCCGGCAGCACGCCGCCTGCATAAATCAACCCCATGCCCAGCGTGACTGCCGCACAGGTCATGGTGAAAAACACCAACACCCCGGCCAGCATCCATAAATAGGGACGCCCTTTGCTCCGGCGCGGTTGAGCACTTCGGCGATCTGGTAAACGGGCAGGCGGTGGCGCGAGTCGTGGTGCAGAGGACTGCATCGGGCGCGAGGCATGGCGCGGAGGCGGCATCAATCCTGGTTTGGACGGCGCAATCGGTCGCATCGGTTGGGTGATTTGCAGATGAGCGCGGGTCGGCGCGCGTTTGGTTGCCATAAGTAGTTCTTGGTAGCTAGTTCACGGTTTTGGGAACGATACATGAGATCGTTTGTTTCAGTCATTATAAATGAAATCACAAATGCTGTGCGGCGTCATCCGGCTATCGGCGGATAATCGTTGTGCAGTAGAAGTTTTGCGTGGGGCGGGATTTGACAGACCGTAGAATTTGGGCTATTGTATCCGTAATAGATATATCGGTAACGGACTGAGTGGACATGGACAAAACAACCTCGCCTGAAGATTTGCTGCCGCTGACTCCGGCGGTGTTCCATATTTTGCTGGCGCTGGCAGACGGCGAAAAACACGGCTACAGCATTATGCAGGAAGTACAGATCGTTTCTAACGGGCAGATCAAAATGGGGCCGGGAACGCTGTATGGTTCGATCAAACGGATGCTGGAAAGCGGCCTAATCGCTGAAGCCGACGAACGGCCTGATCCGGCGATGGATGATGAACGGCGTCGTTATTACCGGCTGACGGATTGGGGGCAGCGGGTGTTTGATGCTGAGGCGGCGCGGCTGACCCGGCTGGTGAATCTGGTGCAGGCCAAACGTTTGCCGGGAGGCGCGTGATGCAGCGGTTTATCGATTTATCGGTATGGGTTTATGGTGGTTTGCTGCGGTTGTATCCGGCGGCGTTCCGGCAAGAATATGCAGCGCTGATGAAACAGCTTTTCCGCGATCAGTGCCGGATGGTTACGGGGATTGGCGGGCTGGCGCGGTTGTGGTTACGAACCCTGCCTGATCTGGCGGTGAGTTTATGGATTGAGCAGCTTGAACATGGGAGGCGATCAAAAATGGGTATGCCACGCGCCTTTCTGTGGCTTTTGCCGGGGTTGATTGGAACGGGTTTGTTTTTCTTCCAGCGCGATACGCTGAGTCTCTATATCTGGATCGGCGGGATTGGCATCGTGGGGCTGGCGCTTCATCGTCTGGGCTTGATTCGCGCGCCGCTGGAATTGAAGCTGGCGGGCTACGGCGGATTATTGATGCTGGCGACGCTGACAGCGATGCTGAGTCTGTATCTGCCGAGTCTGGGGTTGGGCATCTGGGTCTTGCTGCTGATTCGCTTGCGACAAATCGGGCAGTTGAAAGGGCAGCAGGGGAAGCTGCTGGGTTTGGTGTTCCTGAGTACGGCAGTGTGGGGCGTGCTGCGGTTTATCAATGTGCCGGATGAATGGGGATTGTTGGCGGTCTTTGGACAAGTGTTGTTTGCTGCAAGTTGGTCATTGCAAGCGGCGATGCCTGCGCTGGCGGGGATGCTGTGGCCGGGTCGCTTCGGGCGGGCGATGGTGCTGCCGTCGGTGTTCGCATTGGGCGCGACCTACACCTTTTATGATCCCGGTTATTTCACATTTGAGATGAGTTTGCTCATCACGTTTACGACGGTGTTGTTTCCGCTGGTGCTGTGTCCAGCATGGTTTTTGCTGGCGAAGGGGCGTCAGGCACAGCGGCGGGGACTGCTGGTGCTGTGGGCGGTGATGCTGTTCAGCAGCATCTTGATGGCGAATTATGCCCGCACGGTGGTGCTGGCGCTGCCCTATGAAAATGTGCTGACCAATCTGGAGCGAGTGGCTTCGGTCGTGCCGCATTTCTTCGGGCTGTGGTTGGCGCTGGTTGTGTATGACCGCGAGGAAACGAAACCGGAGCCGAATACGGTCAATATATCCGCACCTGTTTTATCTGCTCAAGAACAGGACGAGGGACGGGTATTTGCACGGCAGGTTTGAAGATCGTTTAGTATGTTAAAATCGTGAATGGTAATATTGTATTTTGTAGCCAAAAGGTCATAGTGGCGGAATGAAGGTGTTCAGCTAGACTATAAAAATATATTTACAATTTTAGGTTTTATCATGTCGATCAAACTGCTGTGGGAAAACGAAGCCAAAACCATCATCCGTATGGAGGTGATCGGGCAGTGGACATGGGAGGAGATGTACGCGGCTTCGCAGGAAGGCTACACCATGCTGGAAAGCGTCGATCATGTGGTTGACCCGATCATCGACTTTCGCAGCAGTGCCGCCATCCCGATCTATTCGATCACCCACGCACGGCATATGATCGGCAGGCGTCACCCACGCACAGGGCTGACAGTGATGGTAGGCACAAGCGCCTTGCTCCATAACCTGTGGGATATTTTCCGCAAGGTTTATGCCCTGTTCGTGCGCGAAGAAGAATTCACCCTCGTTCGTACCCTCGAAGAAGCTCATGCAGTGCTGGCTCGTGTACAGGCAAATCGCTCAGATGCCGAGGTCAGCACGCCGCCTAAAGCCTCTTAAATCACTCCTATGCACTGAACAGGTTGCGCTATAATGATTTATAGGAGGCATACTGTATGTCTGTGCAAGAAATGATTCAAGAAGCACGAACTTTGTCTATTGATGAGCGTAAGCAACTTATCAAGGCACTGGTTGATATGATGACTGAACCTTCGACTAAAGGTACACCAAAGCAGCGCAGCCTCCGGGAACTGCGCGGCTTGGGCAAGGAAATCTGGTCAGGCATTGATGCTCAGGCATATATTAACCAAGGACGGGATGAGTGGGATCGCAACCTATAAAAGTTAGTGCTGCCCTAAGCGGCATTAAAAGTCTTTATATTGAAGCCGCCCCGCTCATTTATTATGTTGAGGAAAACCCGATCTATATTGATCGGATGGATGCAATCGTTGAACAGATTGAAGATGTTCCGATTGAAGGTGTGAGTTCGGTGATTACATTGACCGAGGTACTTACCCATCCACTACGGCTTGGTCAAGGGAAACTAGTTCAAGAATATCAAAATATTCTCTTACATAGTGTCCTGTTCCGACTCATACCCGTAACTGCTAAAACAGCCGAATTGGCTGCTGATTTGCGCGCTCGGTATCATCTACGCTCTCCAGATGCGCTGCATATTGCAACGGCGATTGAGTATGGCTGTGGTGCATTTCTGACGAATGATTTGAGCCTCAAACGTGTCGCTGAGATACCCATCCTGATTCTGGATGAGCTTGAGAAATAGGATAAACCCCATGCCTGTAACAGTTGAATGGGATAACGCCGAAAAGACGATTGTTCGGATGCGGATGATCGGCAAATGGACGTGGGACGAGGCTTATAACGCCCAGAAAGAGGGCGATGCGCTGATTAACAGCGTCACGTATCCGGTATGCGCGATTATTGATCTGCGGGAAAGCGGTGGCGTACCCCTTTCGGCCATGTCGAATGCACGGTCGATGAGCGCGAAGCAGAATTCGCGTGTGAAGATGACTGTGTTTTTGGGAGCAAACACGCTGTTCGTCTCGCTGTGGAATGTGTTCAGCAAGGTGTACACGGTTTTTGTGACGCGCCATCCCTTCGCCTTTGCCAAAACCATCGAAGAATCCCACGCCATTTTGAACCAACGCCTGCGCGATCTGGCGGCGGATGCTGTGCCGAAGGGCTAGGAATCCAACACCAAATATAAGTGTTACCTATTCTGCGAGTGGATAACAAGCGATCAGAGGCATAAGGGAATCTGAATGACTACCTTTACCAACCTGGAAGAATATGCTGACCCCGAAATTTATGATCAGGAAAATACCGATTTTGAACCCGATGGCGAGTTTTATTTAGCCTACGCGCAGCAGATCGGCGGTGCGGTTCTCGAACTCGGCTGCGGCACGGGACGCATCACTATCCCGATGGCACAGCAGGGCGTTGACATCACTGGGCTGGATATTGCGCCGCAGATGATTGCGCGGGCGAAAAGTAAAGCACAGCAGCTTTCTGTGCAATGGATTACAGCCGATACCCGCGATTTTGCGCTTTCACGCACTTTTCGGCTGATTTTTGAATCGGGCGCGACCTTCCAGCATATGCTCACGCAGGCTGATCAGGAAAACATGCTGGCACGGGTACGCGAACATCTTGAGCCAGACGGACGCTTCATCGTCGGGACGATAATGCCCAACATAGACCTGCTTAAAGATGAAGTCGAACAGGAGTGGTTCACTTACACACAGGGCGACAAGCAGGAAGTCCGGGTTTCTGGCACACAACACTTCGATTGGTTGAGTCAGATCAAAACCGAAACTGCGATCCGCCGTTGGAAAGACCTGAAGGGGCAGGAAATCGTAAAACACGCGCCGCTTTCACTACGCTACACATTCCCGCAGGAAATGAAAACGCTATTGCACCATAACGGATTTATCATTCTGGAAAGTTTCGGCGATTGGGATAAAAGCACGCTTACCCAAGCGAGCGGGCATATCATTCATGTGTGTCGTTTAGCCCATTAGCAATCTCGCAGATGGAATGGATTTCAAGAACCGGATGTGTCAGGGCAGGAGGCGGTTCAGCGGGAGCTTGAAACCGGGCAGCACATCCTCACCATCCAGCACATCATCAGCGGTCAGAATCAGGGGTTCACGATCTGGTCGATAGACTTCTACACATTCACCGGGCAGCAGCAGGACAACCATTTTTGAGCCATGTCGAATGTAAGCGCGGGCTTTGCGGCGTTGAGATTCCCGGCTCTGACTCTCGGAACGGATTTCGACGGCGAACAAGGGCGGTGTGGTGAGATAATTTTCATCGCTTTCCACATTGATGCACACATCTGGCATAAACTTCTCGCCATTCAGGACATGCAGCACTTCGGTGTAGACGACTCCGACTGTGGGATTTTGCTGTGCGTAAGACTCTAATGCGGCAGCGAAAATAACCTGTTTACGACCATGAATCGGCTTGGGCGACACTTCAACGATCTCCCCGTCAATAAAGTCAAAACGTTTATCCGGGTGCTGCTCGGCAAATGCCAGAAATTCTTCAGCCGTCATTTCTTTTTGGATGAACATCGTCTGCACCTCTCTCGCCTGCATTCAGTATAACATCGTTTACCCATCACAAATCTCCTCATCAGGCACAAAACGCGGTTATGATAGAAGCGGCTGGCGTGAAATTTGCAAACTGCGAGGGCTTCATGCGCTCAACTTTCGTATTTATTGGGATCTTCCTTATGGGGCTGCTGACGGCGTTTGGCAGTCCGCCATCTGTTTTGCAGACAGAACCTACCCCAACTGTGACACCTACTTCGCAGCCTGCCCCACCGATCCTGGTTTATCCACCTGATGGGGCGGTGCTGACGCAAAGTATCACCATTCAGGAACTCGAATTCATCACCACAGGGTTTATCACCCATGTTACGGTGAGAGGCGAGAATTTTACAGCACAGTGGTGTGTCGAACTGCACATCGATTGTATGCCCTATGATTTTGAAAATGAAAATGAGCTGTTACCAGACGGAACTTATGAGTGGCAGGTTTTTACCGCTAAGGCGATGGGATCGGCACAGAGCGAAACGTGGAGTTTTCGGGTTGATACGCAAGACTCCAATGATCTGCCATTGATGCTTACTGCGACGCCAACCCCGACTCAAGGTTCTTTTTTCTCACGGATGCTTCAGTTCTTTGGCATTCGTTAGGCTTGGCAATTCATGCTTTATGAAAGTGCGGCAGCACATCATGGGCGAAGTTTTCCAGTCCGGCGATGTCATCCTGATCGAGCCATTGGAACATAAAGCGTTGGACGCCCGCTGTCGTATATGCGCCAATCTGGTCGATGAGCATAGCGGGTGTGCCCGCCAGAATACCCCGATTGAACAAATCATCAGCTGTGCCGCGCGGCTGATTGCGCTTCCCGAACCACTCATCCAAACGGGCGTTCAGGGTCGCTTCGTCAGGCGCATAAATCACCTGAGTCATCAGCGAACGTTTCACATCCCCCGGCGCACGTTCGCGTTCACGCAGCAGGGCATCCAGATGGGCTGCCCGTGATTTGTAATCCGCCAGCGCCAGATAAACCGCGTTCCATTCATCAGCATACTGCGCCACCAGCGGCAGCGTTTTTTGCGGCCCATTCCCACCAATCAAAATCGGCGTGCGGCGGGCGGGACGCGGCAGCAAAATCGCTTCGTCCAGGGTGAAGTGTTTGCCCGCGTAGCTGACAGGCGTATCGCTCCGCAGCAGGCGTGTTGTAATTTCCAGCGCTTCTTCCAGCATGGCATGACGGGTAGGGACATCATAAAAGCGGACGCCGAATTTAGCATGTTCGCGTTCCTGCCAACCCGCACCCAAACCCAGCACCAAACGCCCACCGCTGAGATCATCCACACCCGCCGCCATGCGAACGGTCATGGCGGGCTGGCGAAAGGTGACAGGCGCGACCAGCGAACCGAATTCGATGCGTTTGGTATGCGAAGCCGCATAAGTCAGTGAGACCCACAGTTCCAGCGAATCCTTATCCGGCGGCATGGCATTGGTGAAATGGTCGGAGCGAAACACGCACTGATAGCCGAAATCCTCCGCCGCCTTCAGGATGCGCGTCCAGCGTCCCCAATTCAGCCCATCCTGCCCTTCGATCATGATGCCAATCTGTGCCATATCACGCCTTTCGTTTAGGGGGCAGTGCTGACCGCATCCCTTATCCACATTCAGGTGCGTTTAGTGTAAACCGATAATGACCTGCCCACAACAGCATAAGTGTGTATTACATTCCGCCCATTTTTGTGACCTGATAAACAGGGGGTATCAGGTGATTATTACGCGGATTACGAACCGTCTCTGAACCACTCACGAACTGCATTTCAACTACCGCGCGAACGAAGCCCTTTTTTAATTATCCGATTGTCCGATTTCATGCGATAATATTGTTGTTATGCGCTGCCAAAGGATACTTTATCCATGAACCGACGCCCCACCCGCCGCGAACTTGCCCGCCAGCGTTCTCAGGAAGTCTTTGCCGGACGCCAACAAGCACTGGATAACTTCCGCCGCAATCTGGAACGTCCGCCAGAATCCGAGGGACGTAAATTGATCTGGATGGTGTGCGGCGAGGGCGGCATTGGCAAGACTACGCTTTTACGCCGCTACCGAACCATTGTGACCGAGATGAAATATGCTGCTGCTGGTGTGGATGAATTCACATCACCCAGCGTCCTCGGCGTGATGAGCGCACTGGCGGATGAACTGGAAAAGCAGGGGCATTCCCTGAAGGCTTTCACCGACCGTTACAAAACCTACCGCCAGCGCAAAAACGAGATTGATGCCGACCCCGAACGTCCCAAAGGTTTTGCAGCCGCCGTCGGTAAAGCCGGTGGACGCATCGGCGTTGAGTTCATCAAGCAAGTGCCTGTCGCGGGCGGCTTGGCGATGGGTTTGGTGGGCGAAGATTTTATCGTCGAAAAATCCACCGAATTTGCCGATTTTGTCGCCCGTAAATTGGGCAGCAAGGACGAAGCCCGTTTGGTGCTGGAACCCGTCGAAGTGCTGACGCCGCTGTTCGTCGAAAGCCTTTCCAACATTGCCGACCGCACTTCGGTGGCGTTGTTCTTCGATACTTACGAGAAAACCATCGACTATCTGGATGGCTGGCTGCGCGATCTATTAGAAGGCAAATATGGCGATCTGGCGCTGGATGTGCTGCTGGTCATGGCGGGGCGCTATGAACTCGGTCAGGGTTGGATGAGCGAGGTCATTGAACCCTTTCTGGAAACCATCCGCCTCGAACCCTTCACTGAAGCTGAAGCCCGCGAATACCTGACCAAACAGAACATCACCGACGAGAGCGCCATCGAAATTATCCTCAAACTCAGTGGGCGCGTTCCGGTGATGCTGACCACGCTGGCGAACCGCGTCCCGGATGATCCCGACCAGTTAGGCGACCCGACAGGTGAGGCCATCGACCGCTTTTTGAAATGGGTGGGGGAAGAAGTCCAGCGGCAGGCGGTGCTGGCCTGTGCCTTACCGCGCGCGTTGAATCTGGATGTGGTCATGGTTTTGCTGGGCGAGGAACAGTCCGCACCCATGTTCGACTTTGTGCGCGGCATGTCCTTCGTCAGCCAGAAAGTTGAATCCGGCTGGGCTTATCATGATGTCGTCCGTAAGTTGATTCTACGCCAGCGCCGTCAGGAAAGCCGCCGCCGCTGGCAGGAGATGCACACCAAACTGGCTGATTATTACGCCGCCGAACGCGATTCGCTCAAGTTGGAATTAAAAGATGGCCTGTATGACGAACGCTGGCAGTATTACAACCTCGAATGGCTGTACCACCTTATCTGTGCCAAAGGGCGCGGCGCGACTGATGTCTGGGTTGCTTGTATATTGGATACCTTCGATTCCGGTTCTCCGGCTGAGTATGACAAGGCATTGGGGGAAACCGTGCGGGCAGCGGGTGAAGCCCTCGAAGAAGCCGACATTATCGTCTGGGGGAACAAAATCACTGATGGCATGATTGCGTGGAATGCAGATGATTATAAGCAGGCTACCCCCATGCTGGATGCACTGATTGATAATATAAAACCTTTTCCCCCGGAAATGCAGGCACTTGCATTTTGGAATCGTGGGCGAGCACATTATTGGAGCGAAAACCCCACCAATTCCCTATCAGATTTCAGCCGTGCCATCGAGCTACAGCCGGAGGAGGGTGACAACTACTACTGGCGGGGGCGGACACACTATCAACAGAAAAACTACCCAGCCGCATTAACAGATTTTAGCCGTGCAATCGAACTTCAGCCGGAGGATGGCAGCAACTACTATTGGCGGGGAGGAACACACCGCGAGTTGCAAGACTATGCATCTGCTTTAGCGGATTTCAACCAGGCTGTGGTGTTTCTACCGGAGGACGGCTACAACTACTATTGGCGGGGAATGACGCACTACGATTTGAAAGACTTTTTGACTGCACTCCCGGATTTCAGTCGGGCAATCGAGCTTTTGCCAGAAGGTGGCTATAACTATGTCATGCGTGGTTTGACAAACTACGAGTTGCAGGACTACTCCGCCGCTTTAACGGATTTCAACCATGTTATCGAGCTTCAGCCAGAGGAGGGCAGTAACTACTACTGGTGCGGCACAATGCATTACGAGTTGCAAGAGTATGCAGCCGCTTTAACGAATTTTAATCGGCTTGTCGAGCTTCAGCCAGAGGAGGGCAGTAACTACTACTGGCGGGGGCGAACCCATTACGCTTTGCAAGAGTATGCAGCCGCTTTAGCAGATTTCAACCGGGCTGTCGCGCTTCAACCGGAAAATGGCAGTCATTACTACTGGCGGGGGTTTACACACCGTGAGCTGCAAGATTACCCAGCCGCTTTAGCAGATTTCAGCCGGGCTGTCGAGCTTCGGCCTGAGGAGGGTGACAACTACTTCTGGCGGGGACGGATGCACAGCGAGTTGCAGGATTACCCGGCAGCCTTAGCGGATTTAGGCCGCGCGATTGAGCTTCAGCCGAAAGATGGATACAACTATTTCTGGCGAGGGCGAACCCACAGCGATTTACAGGATTACCCGGCAGCCTTAGCAGATCTCAGTCGGGCAATCGAGCTACAGCCAGAGGATGGCAGCCACTACAATTGGCGTGGTGCTATACAACATGAATTGAAAAACTATCCAGCGGCCTTAGCTGACCTTAGCCGGGCTATTGAGCTTTTGCCGGGGGATGGCAACAACTACTACTGGCGGGGGCGAACCCATTATGCTTTGAAAGACTATCCGGCAGCCTTAGCAGATTTCAGCCGGGCTATCGAGCTACAGCCAGAGGATGGCAACAACCACTACTGGCGGGGGCGAACCCATTATGCTTTGAAAGATTATGCAGCCGCACTTATTGATATCACCCATGCGATCAAGTTTCAGCCCGAAGATAGTGCCAATGCCTATTTCCGGGCGCTCATTTACCTGCAAATTACGGATTATGCATCGGCAGCACAAGACCTGAATCGGTCTCTTGAATTAGCTCCGCAAAGCCCTCACGATGCTTTTTGGCACGCTGTCATACAGCAAATACGCGGTGCAGATCCCCAACCGGATTGGGCACAGACCGAAGCTTTGGCACAGGCTAAACAGGAAGATATCTGTCTACGACAGCGGGTGCTGGCGAAATTGGCCTTGATGCGGGGACAGAGTGAGGCTGCCCGCAACCATTACCAGCAGGCACTGCCAGCCAATTGCGATGCTTCTAGCCTGGATATGGAACTGAACTATCTGGAACTGCTGGTCAAACTGTATCCTGATCGGGCGGACATCGCGGAAACCGCCGCGTGGTTTGCGAAACAGCTATAGGCACTTTCAAACCAAACCCGAACTTGACTTACATAGCCCTTTTGTTCTATGATGGTCGTGTAGGGGTTTCCGGGCGGCCGGACGCCCCCACGCAACTTCCCAAAATGCGAAATATGCACAAAAATCGGTGTCGCATTTGCCGCATTTCTCGCACATTATCAACCTATACGTGTCCGACAAACCCGTTCCGACAACGACGACGACGACATTGACGACATCTCCCCTCAGCCATTGTCATTTCCACGACATCTGCGACATAAAAGTGACGCAAACGCTCCTGTATTGACTAAAGGCTGAAGGCTAATGGCTAAAGGCTTCTTGGCGGCCAAATCCTTTTTCGCCACCGCCGCCACTTTCCCTCATTCATCCGCTCACATTACGCAGTTTACAAACATTTTCTGCCTGAACAGGGGGCTTATGCCCACTACCCGTAAGCGAGTATTGCGTAACATTAGTCATACTGTTACTCCTCTTGACGAAACCAGCCCACAAGGCCTAATATTGATTCGGTTAAACAACTCTTTTCAGGGGGAAGTGAAACGATGCGACCTATCAAATTTGCGTTGGTGCTTCTGTTCGCATTCGGCCTGTTTAGGTTCTATACACCCGCCGCCGCAATTGAGGCTTGTTTTAAAGTCTTCCAGATCGACACCAATGAACTGCTTGCCATATACGACACAGCGTTCACAGATGCCGACTTCAACGGAAGGGATACCTACGCTTTCATTCTGGTCGGTGGCAACGGTGCAGGGATAGAGGTTTACTATAGTGCTGACCTGCCCGAAGAGGGCGGCGAAAACGCTTTTATGGTTCCCCTCGCCAGCCTGCAACAAGTACCACCGGCGCCTTACGAACTTCGGATTTATGATCTGGTGACAGGCATGACGCCCTATTCCGGCAATGGCGATCCAAATGACTACGCCGCGTGGATGGTGAATAACGCTGTTCTGGTTGACTCGATGGAAGCCAATACCGAGGACGCCAACTGCCCCAATATCGACGAACCGGCTTTCCAGGATGGGCGTGAAAATAACGATCCAGGTGCGGAAGCGGTGGTCTATACACCGGATGGGGGCGGCATTCAGGTTTATGAAATCAATAATTCATCCGATGGCACACTAACAGTGTATGTGCCTACCGAAAATGTGGAGCAAGCACCGGTTCCCGACACGAATACCGAAGTAACCGCCAACGCTGATGGCAACATCGTGTTGTACAGGCTGGAAACTGGAGAATGGCAGGTCAATGTTGGGCCGGATGCCGAGGGCAAAACGACGGTCTACATTTTGTCAGGGGATACGCTGTCGCTGGTACGTAGTTATCAATTCGGGGTCTACGACTCGCCGTAACCCAGCAATTTGAGCAATGCATGGCTGAAGGCTGAAGGCTAAAAGCTAAGGGCTGAGTGGCGGCGAAACCCATTTTCGCCATCGCCGCCGCCGCCGCCATCGCCGCCACTCTTCCCTTATTTTCTGTAAACTGTAAACTGTGAACTGAAAACTTCCTGAAGGTTGAAGGCTAAAAGCTAAAGGCTCCGTACCTGATACAGCGCTCCATCCTCAAACCCACGCTTGCGGTAATACTCCCGCGTCCCAATCGCCGAAATCACCGCCAGCCGTTTATAACCCCGTTCCCGCGCGATCTCACACGCCCGTTCGATCAACTGTTTACCCAACCCCGCGTGCTGCGCCCGACCCGTCGCTGCCTCGCCCAACTCCAACGACTGCCCGTAAACATGGACTTCGCGGATCATCGCCGCGTCCAGCAGTTCATCCGTAATTGGTGCTTCTTTCGGGAGCGACAGCCGTAAAAATCCGGCAATATCCCGTTCCTCGGTGATGTACTGCAAAAAGATTTCGTCGCCCCAACTGGACTCATAAACCATCTCGTCCCGATGCAGTTCCACCGCCTCCACCTGCCGGAAGCGCACTTCCCGCGCCCGAATATCGCTGCTGCGTTCGCCGCGTTTCGCCAGCGCAACTTCCACCACCTGCCGGAAATTGGTCATCAAATTGCCGTCCACAATATCCGTTGACGGAATATCCCGGATCACCCGCGTCAGGCGGCAGTATTCCGGTGTCAGCATGAACGACTCGGTTAATACGTGGAGCAGTTCATCATGGGTGTACGGCTTCCACGTTCCATCCTGATACCGCTGCATCAATTCCGCGCTTTCGATCAGCGAACACGGATACACCTTCAGTTCATCCGGGCGGAAATCCGGGTCAGCGAACATCCGCCGATAATCTTCAACATCCTCATCGGGCGTCGAACCGTATAAATTCGGCATCCAGTGCGCGTGGATTTTGAAGCCCGCCGCCCGCATCAGCTTGACCGCCCGCCGCGTGGCCGCAACCGTATGCCCGCGTTTATTCATCCGCAGCACGTTGTCGTTCAAACTCTGGAAACCGATCTGCACCTTCGTACAGCCCAACCGCCGCACGCGCAGCACTTCTTCCTCGCTGATGTGGTCAGGCCGCGTCTCGATCACTAAGCCCACGCAGCGGCACGGCGCGGTTTCGTTAAACCGATGCACCGCTTCCAGTTCTTCCCACGTCGCGTATTCGTCCACCACCAACCGGGGGCGTTCGCCGCGCCCAATCGCGTCTGCCACCTCGCGCGAACGGGTCATTTCGTCCTTGTAGACCGATTGCACCACCGCGTTATAACGCTGCACAATGCTGCGTCCATCAATCGTCGCCGTAATCGTGTTGTGGTCTGGATGCAGTTGGGATACCGCCAGCAGCGCATCCTCCACTTCCTGCCGTCGATCAATCCCTTGGCCGAAATCATGCGCCGCATCAAAAATCCGCTTGATGAACCAGATTTGATAGCTTTCGGGGTAAAACGACCATGTACCGCCGAGGATGATAATTTCCAGTTTATCGGTCGGATGCCCCGTATTGTGATAGCTCTGTAACCGGGTATAGGTCTGCAAATAGGGGTCAAAGCTGTTTTGTTCCGCCCGCTGCGCCCCCGGCTCATCCGAAAGATAACTCTTTGGCATCCGCACATCGTTCGGGCAGAAGATACACTCGCCGGGACACGGGAACGGCTTCGTCAAAACGGTCACAGGCGTCACGCCGGAACTGGTACGCACGGGTTTGCGCCGCAAGCGTTCCAGCACGCCCGCGTCATACGGTGGCAGATCATCCCCGCCCGCGAACGCCCGGTACGCCGAAATCAACTCGTCACGGCTGTAGATTCCGTCGCGGCCTTTGGGATATTCGCGCAGCAGTTGGTCAAGTTCCTGGCGCGTCAGCTCAGGATTCGTCACTAACTGCCGCAAAATGGTCAGCAGCGGCGCGCGGTGTGCTTCAAGATCAATCGTTTCCCGGTGTGACATGAGACTCCAACAAAATATCGTTTCACTCCGCATTCTATCAAAAATCAGCCAAAAGACGGATGTGTAAATATTTAGACCAAGCTAAAATCAGGATTATACAAGTAAAATAAGGAGATTAAAAATGCTCTCCATCCAACGGATTCTCATCGACGGTTCGCTGCTCAGTCTAGCGCTCGGATTGCTCATTATGGCGTCGCTGTACTACAACCCGCGCCTGTGGTTGCAGGATTTCCCGGCGGAAATCCGTGCCAAACTTCCACCAGTGACACCACGTGAAAAGCGCGATCAATACATCCTGATGATCCCCTTCATGCTACTGATGTTCGGCTTCCCGGTCTATTCGGCTGTGCAGCTCAAACTGGCGAATGGGGGCAGTATCGATTTCCTGACGGCGTACCTGCACATCGCCTTGATCGCCCATATCTTCAACCTGTTCGATGCGGTGGTGCTCGACTGGCTGATTTTGACGGTGATGAAACCCAAATTCGCTATCCCACCCGGCGCGGAAGGTATGGAATATCTGCTGGCGGATATGTCGATGCAGTTCAAAAACTTCCTCAAGGGCATCGTCATCTGCACCGTGTTCAGCCTGCCGCTGGCTGTGCTGGCGATGATTCTCTAGGAATCAAGAGGGCGAGAGAATTTCTCGCCCTGCTGTTTTTACATAGGCTTGGGGTTTTAGGTCTTGGCTTCCAGTGCTTCAAGTGTTTGTTCGATCAGGACTATCAGTTCGCCCAGCGTCCCGGCATCGAAAGCGAATCGCGCTCCGGTCGCCGCATAAAGTTCCGGCAGCGTCCGCGTGCCACCCAGCGCCAAGCCCGCGCGGTACTGCTTGACAGCCGCAGTCTGATCGTTCAACGCACTTTTCCAGATTTGTACCGCGCCCATCTGCGCTAAACCATAATCCACATAGTAGAACGGGTCGCTGAAAATATGCATCTTGCGCTGCCAACCCGTCACCCTGAAATCGTCCAGACCGCTCCAATCCACACCTTTCATGAAGCGGCCCCACAGTTCGCCCCAAGCCGCGTCACATTTTGCCGGGTCGGTGGCATCTGCCGCGTGGGTATAGACCCAATGCTGGAAGCCATCCACCACGGCCATGTACGGCCAGAACAGAATCATTTCTTCCAGCTTTTCGATGCGTGCCCGTGCCGCATCTGCCTCGCTGTAAAAGCCGCCTTCTGATTCTGCCAGATAGGGCGCGGCCAAAAGTTCCATTGCCATCGACGCCACTTCCGCGATTTCCGCCCCGAAATGGCGCTGGGCGTTATAGAGCAAGCCGATGCTCTCAAAAGTATGGAAAGCGTGTCCGCCCTCGTGCAGCATGGTTTGCACATCATCCTGCAAACCGACCGCGTTCATAAAGATGAAGGGGCGCTTGATGGCTGCCAAATCTTCCTGATAACCGCCCGCCGCTTTGCCCTTACGGTTTTCCAGATCGAGCAGATTTTCGCGCCGCATGGTGGCGAAATGTTCGCCCAACTGCGGGTCTACCCGGCGGAAAATAGCTTCGGTTTTGCTTTCCAGATCAGCCACCACCGTGAACGGGCGCAGGGGTTCGCGCCCCAGCGGGTCAACATCCAAATCCCACGGGCGCAGGGTATCGTAACCCAAATGCTGACGCCGCCGTTCATAAATCCGCACCGCTGCCGGAACAACCGTTTGCTCGATGGCATCACGGAACTGCTGGCAATCCTCCGGGGTGTAGTCAAAGCGTCCCATCACCTGCCAGCGAAAGGTGCGGTAATCGCTGAAACCTGCATTGGCTGCCTGTTGAGCACGAATTCCAAACAACTGCTGCCAATAGCTGTTGATCTTCTCGCGGTCTGCGAACTGCCGTTCCAGCACTAACCGCATCGCTTTTTCACGAACAGCCCGGTCGGCGTTCTGATACAGTGGGCGCATCCGGGGTAAAGTGCGTTCTTCGCCTTCCCAGATGACTGCCTGTGCGCCAATCACCGCTTCATACTCGTTGCTCAGTTTCTTTTCCTGGGTGAACAGCGGAATATTGGCCTCGCGGAACAGGGCTACATCAGCGCGGATAGCCCGTAACGGCACTTCAAAACCTTCCGGCTCAAGACCGCTTGCCAGCAGTTTTTCACGCAGCTTTTGTTCGTGCGGCTCGTGCGGTTCAATGATTTGTTCCAGATAATCAATGAACCGCTTTTCAGCCGCTTTATCCGCCGTATCCAGCGTGGTGGCGATGAACAGGCGCGAATTCGCCTCGGAGAGCAAATCGGTCAGGCGCGACCAATCCGCCAGCCATGCATCCACATTCGCGGCGTTGAGTTCCCGCGATTCCAAATCCAGAAAATAGGGTTCGATCTGTGCCCAGTTCCATTTCATGAATTCCTGAGCACTTTGAGGCAATGTGTTAAACATAGATACTCCTTAAATCGCGGCGTGTAACTCGTCGATCGTGCCTTCGATCAAATCCACCAGTTCTTGCATTGTCCCGGCGTCGAAAGCCAGTTTTGCCCCGGCTGCCGCGTATAGTTCCGGCAGAGTCCGCGTTCCGCCCAGCGAAAGCGCATAGCGATACTGCTTGACGGCCTGCACCTGATCTTGCAGCGAATTGCGCCAGACTTGCAGTGCGCCCACCTGTGCCAGACCGTAATCCACATAGTAGAAAGGAATCTGGAAAATATGCAGCTTGCGATGCCATCCGGTCATGCGGGCAGCATCAAAGTCGTTCCAATCCACACCGGGGATAAAGCGACTCCACAATTCGCCCCACTTGGCGTCGCAGTTGGCGGGGTTGCGGGCGGCGTCGGCGTTTTCATATACCCAGTGCTGGAAGGCATCCACAACCGCCATGAACGGCCAGAACAGCAGGATATGTTCCAGATGGTGAATCCGCGCGTGGGCTGCATCCGAATCGGAATAATAGCCACCTTCTTTGGCTGTCAGATAAGGTGCGCCCAGCAGCTCCATCGACATGGAGGCCACTTCCGCGATTTCTGAGCCGTATTCCCACTGCTGGCTGTAGGGCAGTTTGACCGCCTCCAGCAGATGGAAAGCATGACCACCCTCGTGCAGCAGCGTATTCACATCGTCATGAATGCCGACCGCGTTCATAAAGATGAACGGACGCTTGACCATCGCCAATCCCGATTGGTAGCCGCCGGGTGCTTTGCCTTTACGGTTATCCAGATCGAGCAGATTTTCCCGCCGCATCATGCCAAAATAATCACCCAGTTCCGGGTCAACTTTGCGGAAGATATTCTCGGCCTTGCTGACCAGTTCTTCAACGGTCTCGAAAGGTGTCAGCGCCGGACGCGACGGTGGATAGACATCATCGCGGTCTACATCCCACGGGCGCAATTTATCCACACCCAGCATTTGGCGCTGGCGTTCATAAATGCGTGTCGCTGCCGGAACCACGATTTCCTCGATGGCAGCATGGAAATCCTTGCAGTCTTGCGGGGTGTAATCAAAACGCATGAACTGCTTCCAGCGCAGATCACGGAAGTTATCAAACCCGGCATTTTTCGCCATCTGGACTCGCAAATCCAGCAGCTTGACCCACAGGGCATTCAACGCCTCGCGGTCTTGCAAGCGCCGTTCGTTGATTAAGCGCCATGCTTTTTCCCGCGTGGGACGGTTGCCATTCTGGAAGATGGGCTTCAACTGGGTCAGCGTCTTTTCCTCGCCTTCCCACTGCACCGTTTGCGCCCCAACGATCCGGTTGTATTCGTCCGCCAGTTTGCGTTCCTCGGTTGCCAACGGAATGTTCTCCTCGCGGAAGATTTCGGCTTCCTGCCGCATGTTCCGCAGGGGGATTTCAAAACCCACCGGATTCAGACCACTTGCCAGTAATTTCTGCTTCAGGTTGTTGTTGGCAGCAGAAGCGGGTTCGATGACATGTTGCAAAAAGTGATGGAACTTTTCGACAGCCGCTTTATCGGTGGTATCGAGTGTGGTCGCAATCGACAGGCGCGCATAGGTTTCGCTGAATAACCGATCCAGTATCGACCAATCCACCAGCCAGTCCGCCACATTTTCGGCGGTGAGTTCGCGGTTGAGCAAATCATTCAGGTAAGGTTCGATCTGAGGCCAGTCCCAGTCCATAAATTCATGGGCAGTTTTGGGGAGCGTATTAAACATGTACGATCCTTTCATATACGGTTCAAGACGGCTCATCATATCGCAAAACCAATTCAAGTGCGATGTCCGGTTTAAGTGGATTGGTATCTATTCGGTGATAGCCTCATCACAATTTTCACCGTAAGATATGAATGTCCTTGACTCGTTATGCATCACTCATCATTGGTTACCTTAGCAGGATTCTGAATGCGCCGTTTATCGCCCGTCTGGTTTCCCAACAATGCTATTATGCGCGCGGAACGATCCCATCAGGGGCTGGCAATAACCACCCAACGCAGGTGGCGGCGTTATGTGCAGCGTGTGGTGAACTGGTTCATGCTGACGATTGGCATGATTCTGTTCTGGGGTGAAGTCGCCGGGGCGCTGACCAAGCGTGATGCCTCACCCATTGGTCAAAAACTCGGTGTTCTGACGATTGTATTTATCGCCTATGTGGTCATCTGGCATTTCAGCCTCATGTTCCGCACATTAGCTTTAGCAGCCAACAGCATCACCCGCGAAAAGCAGTCCGGTTCGTGGGATTTGCTGGTATTGACCGGGGTCGATGCCCAGCAGATTGTGCGCGGCAAATGGTGGGCGACCATACAGCAGCAGTTCCCGCATTATGTATGGCTGGGGGTATTCCGCGCGTGTGCTGCTGTGTATTGGATGGCTGCTAACAGCCGCCTGATGTATGGCATGATCTACTCGCCTTATTACAGCGCAATGAGTATCGAGATTTTGCTACCCGCACCTTTAGGGATTTTGGTTGCTGGTCTGATCGTTTTTGGGTTCACCATCGTCAATCTGTTTTTCACAGCAGCTTGTGGCATACAGGCTTCGGCACAAACCCAACGCCCCGTCAGCGCGCTCATCTGGGCCATCCTCGCACGCGCGATAGTGCCCCTGACGCCACTTATTGGTATTGCCTGTGTGGCGATCGGCGGTCTGTATCGCTATACGGTAATCAGTGGGTTGGCTACTGTAATCAGCGGAGCAGGTAGCGCTTTAGTGGATAATGGTGTCAGCGTTATTTATGAATTTGTCGCTGTAAAGTATCTGTGGAATGATTATGTTACGCCCACAGCATCACCCGTTATAAGCTTTATCCAGGTCTTCACCACCGTGATTTTAGCCCTGTCGATTTATGCCCTGTTCACCGTTCTGCTTATCCAACGGGCGGAACGACTTGCAGTAAACAAAGCTGGCGCATTACCGCTGGACACATCCTTCGTCACCAACTACAAACAGGTTACCCCGTAGGGACGACCGGGCAGGTTGCCCCTGCAACACGTTCATAAACAAGGAGTGAGCAAAGATGGATGCAGTACATTTGGCCTTACCTGATCTTGAAGCCGGACTTGCCGAACTGGGCGCATCGCCACAGGATAATGGCACGGTCGCCATGATCGTCCGCCGTCCGGAGTTTGGTCAACGTCAGGTTTTGGAAGCAGCCGAAATCGATACCACACAAGGATTAATCGGGGATAATTGGCTGACGCGCGGCAGTCGCCATACTGAAGACGGCAGCGCCAATCCCGGTCAACAAATCGCCATTATGAACAGCCGGGTGATTCAGGCTATCGCACAGGATGAATCGCGGTGGGCGCTGGCAGGCGACCAACTGTTTCTTGACCTCGACCTGAGCGCCGAAAATCTACCGCCGGGACAGCGCATCGCCGTCGGCACAGCCGTGCTGGAAATCAGCGAGATTCCCCACAACGGTTGTGGCAAATTCACGGAACGTTTTGGCAGCGGCGCAACCCATTTCGTGAACTCTAAAGAAGGCCGTGAACTGCGGCGGCGTGGCGTGAATGCACGGGTTATTCAATCCGGCACGGTTCGTGCGGGCGATACTGTGAAGAAAATCACCACCTAATTGCGGGCGGTTTTGCAGTATGCTAATTATTATGTTTCTGTAGCAGGGGCGTCCGGGCCGAACGCCCCTGCATAATGTCTACCAAGGATGTTTCATGCTGATTGCTTCTGCTGAACTTTTTCGCAGCCCGGTCGCGCAGGCCGAACATAAACACCAGTCCAACATTATGGAAAATACGCGGGCAGGCACAGTCTGGATATGGCTGGCCTACCTGATGCTGTATCCGGCGCTGGCGGTTTCGGCGGCTCTGTATCTGGGTGCGCTGCTGAATTTTGTCATTCCCGGCGGCTTCTGGCTGATTTCGGGAACGCAGGGTGCGGGTGTTTTAGGCGCGGCTACTACCCACTTGATCGCCATGAATGTCGCCCTGTATGCGGTGGTCACGCTGGTCACAATGGCCTTAGCCGCCAACAGCATTCAGCGCGAAAAGCAGAATCACACATGGGAAACCCTGCTGCTAACGGGTGTCGATGCGCGTCGAATTGTATGGGGCAAATGGTGGGCAACCGTCCGCGTGATGTGGAAAGATCACGCGCTGGTCGGTTTGCTGCGCCTCGGTATGATCGCGTGGCTGGTCGCCATCACGCATGACGAATTTGCGTTTCGTCCCGGATTCCTGACTCTGCCGCCGCACATGTTCTATCTGCTGCTGGCGGGATTCACGGTCACGGCTTACACCATTCTGGATACCATGCTCACAGCCGCTATCGGGCAGATCATCCCGCTGCTGGATTTCAACACGGGCATGGCAGTGCTGCTGGGATTCTTGGGGCGCGTTCTGTTCACGGCTGCCCCGCTGGCGATTCCCTATCTGATTTTTACGGCCTTCGAGAATCACGAAGCCGGATTTTATATGGCCTTCTGGGTGTTGTGGCTGCTGGTCACGCTGATTCTGACATGGGGACTGCTGCGGCTGGCGCAAACCCTTGCCGTTCGCCAGCACGCCCTCCCGCCCGAAATCATATTGCCTGTTCCCGAACCCGGTTGAGATAATTGGTCGTCCGTATCGGGTCGGCAAAATTCCAGCCTTGCAGCGAGAAAAACAACGCCCGCCCGGTCGCATAGCCGGGTTGGCTAGTATGTACCGTTAGCGACGTGCGATGGGGATCGAGCAATGGGACACCTGCGATATATTCCAACGAACGCCAACCGCCCTGCGTATGCAGCACCTTAAAGGTGACAAACCATTCCCCCAATGATCGCTGAATTTCGGTCGGATTTTCATGCCCGCCGCAGCTCCCGATGGTTTCGATGCCGGGGAAGGCGTTCAGCGCCCGCACCAGTTCAGCGATATTGGCGTCCAACTGACTATAATTGATTGATCTCATTGGTTGGTTCTCATTAGATTGTCAACAACGGGCGAAGTATAAATGGTTTCCACAATAAAATGGGCTAAAGCACTCGCCAGTTTTCTTATTGAATGGACTCAAGGAGCATGAGATATGGCTTATCCATACCCTGAACTACAGCACCTTATGCAATTTCCATTTTCCGCACAAGATTATGAGGGCTGGATTGACAAACACCTCTACTATATGAGACCTGTGCCTCCTGCACTTCCCACTTATATCTATGCACGCTGTCCCATTTGTGGTGCAATCGGTCAGCAGCAAATTAATGTCTACAGTTTGCATTTAAAACCATTGCAGTTTGCTCTTCAGCATGGCCTTATCCTAAATCCGGGCGCTTCAAAACGTTATGGTATCCCTTGCACACATTATTTAGGTGTTCATGAGTTCATAAACTTACATGATCTTACGCCGCATGAAGTTGTTGATCTTTATCTTGCATCCGGCGAGGTGCCGTATGTAACCCCATGGTTTTTGCCTGATGATATTGACTCATTTGCGGTGCTGCACGCGCTGCCTATCTGTCAAATTGTTGAGCAGGAATTTGTGCCTGCTTATACCCATTTCATGTTGACTTATTTTAGTGCAGATACAGACACAATCATTAAACGTTGTTACGATTCCCAATGGAAAGCCATTCAAAATGATGATGAGTATTATCCCTATACTTTAGCCCCTGCTTATCGCGCATCACGATTTACCAGTTACACAACCGATATTATTTCAGAACTTCCGCAGAAACTTCGGCTGCTATACGAAAATTATTATGGCCTCTCTCATTGGGCGGCGAACGGCAAACTCGGCTATCTTGATTTTGCTTCGCCAGATTTGCCGCTCAAGATTGGCAAAGGGCTAGAACTGCCAGCACTGTATCGAAATATTCCGGGGCGTAAATATTACTTTTTTTGGCTCAAGGGAAAATTTCGCATTTTTTAGCCGGGTCTATTAGGCCAGTCCTCATGCTCAAAACGTGACATTTATACATTCCTGGCCTCGAATATTCGAGCCAAAATCGCACCCCAATTGTCAAGATAACGTGGATTGCGCGATGAACAAGCCAAAACCGACGTTGGTCATCCTTTGGGAACCGCTGGCGATGCTGGCGCTAGGCGTGCTGCTGCTTGTCAGCCAACCTGTTAATCCGGTTATCCAGTTTATTACGGGTACGGTCGCTGGACTGTTTCTGGCAGCGGCTGCCGCGACGTTTCTGGTTCGCCTGAAGCGTTATCTTTAAAGCACCCTTCGCTCCGGCTGAATTGCTGGCAAACCTCATCGCAAAAAGCACCGTGCTCCGTCCTTCTCCATAATCCTTCCGGCAATTTTACGGTGACTGTGGGCAACGGTGTGGATGATTACAGTTATAGAGTTCATAGGGGGACATTTTTATGTTACGCGCTGTACTGGCGCTGGTCATTGGGGCACACGGAATCGGGCATATCCTGTTCCTTGTGCCGCTGCTGGGTATCGCGGATTGGGGGCAATCGGCGCGCTCATGGCTGCTTACCGGGGAGTCAAGCGCGCGCTTGGTTGGCAGCCTTTTGTGGGTTGTCGCAACCATTGGTTTTTGTGTCGCTGTGTTCGGCCTGTGGAGTCAATTACCGTGGTGGCGCAGCGTAGCAATCGGCGCGTCCATCGTATCCACCGTCGGACTGATTCTATTCTGGGTCAATCCGGTCAGTTCATCAGCAGTCTTCGCGCTGGCCTTTAACCTGATCGTGCTGGGGGCGCTGCTGCTGGCACACTGGCCGAGTATCGAAGCCGTTGGGGCGTAATCGATAAAGGATATAGCATGAATTCCATTGTAGAAGTTCGGGACTTTCGTAAATCCTATAACGGACTGCGGGCGGTGGATGGCATCAGCTTTGAGGTCACACCGGGCGAAATCTTTGGCTTGCTTGGCCCGAATGGGGCGGGTAAGACCACCACATTGGAATGCCTTGAAGGGCTGCGTAAACCGGACTCCGGTCATTTGCGAATTGCCGGGGTTGATCCGGTGCAGCAGCCGCGTCAGTTGCGGGCGGTCATCGGCGTACAGTTGCAGGCTTCGGGGATGCCGGAAAATATCACCGTCCGCGAATCGATGCAGTTGTTCTGTGCTTATCATGGGGTTGCCCCACGTTTCGATTTGCTGGAACGTATGGGACTTCAGCCGAAAGCCAACACCCAATATCACGGCTTATCGACGGGGCAGAAACGGCGTCTGGCGCTGGTGCTTGCCATTGCTCATCGCCCGCCGGTTGTGCTGCTGGATGAACCTACCGCCGGGTTGGATGTGCAGTCACGTATTGAACTGCACGCCCTGATGCAGGAGCTGAAGGCCAATGGCACGACCATCATACTTTCGACTCATGATATGGCGGAAGCTGAGAAGATGGCGGATCGGGTGGCTATCATGTTACGTGGCAAATTGGCCGCAGTCGGCACACCCCGCGAAATTACCGCCACCGGAGCAGGCTTCACCAAGATTTCGGTTCAGACGGTGGAAGCCAGCCTGTTGGAAATCGCCGCACTGCCAGCCGTTACCCAAAAATCGTCTAAAGAAGGCTATGAGGTGTATTACAGCACCGATGCAGCAGCTACCGTCTCCGCCATCCTTGAACACATCGCCTACCGCCATGACACCCTGATTGATTTGCGGGTTGAACGTCCATCACTGGAAGATCGTTTCCTTGAAATTACATCCGCTGCGGAGGTGGTTGCATGAGCGCCTTTACCCATCATTTCTCGTTTGAATTTCGTACTGGCATCCGGGATCGAACCCTGCTGCTGCTGTTTTACCTGTTCCCTTTAGGGTTCTATCTGCTGGCAAGTTCCATGATGAGCAGCCTGAATCCCGGTTTTAAAGACATCCTGATCCCGGCGATGGTTTTCTTCGCGGTACTCACCAGCGCACTCATCGGCATTCCAGACCCGATCATCAAGGCGCGTGAGGCTGGTATTTTCCGCAGCTACAAGATTCATGGCATTCCCGAATTTTCCATTCTGCTGATTCCCGTACTCACCACCCTGATCCACATGACGCTGGTTGCCCTGATTATCGTGGTGACCGCGCCGCTGCTGTTTGGGGCGACACTCCCGGTAAACTGGTTGGGATTCTTGTTATCGTTTCTGCTGATGGTGCTGGCCTCAACCGGATTAGGGCTGATGCTCGGTGTGGTCGCGCCGAGTTCACAAGCAGGTGTTATGCTGGGTCAAGCCGTATTCCTGCCGTCCATGCTGATTGGCGGGCTGATGTTTCCGACCGCGTATTTGCCGGAGATGTTAGGGAAAATTGCCAACCTGCTGCCAACCACCCACGCCATGAATCTGTATAATGTGTTCGCGCGTGGGCTGCCGTATGACCTGAATCCATATCTGTCGGCAGGGGTGCTGTATGCGGGCGGCGCACTGGCTTTAGGGCTGGCGATCTATTTGTTCAATTGGGATAGTCAAAACAAGACTCGGCGGGGTCGTCCAGTAATGGCCTTCATCGCCGCCATCCCTTACATCGTGGCGCTGGTATTGGCGTTCGTGTGAAATAATCATTTAGCATTTTCGCCAGCGCGGATATCATCAATCCGATAACAAAAAGAGGGACACGGTTTGCCCATGTCCCTCTCCTGGATTTCGTTCCGTTGATGACTAGCGGGCGAACTGCGACTTGCCTAGCATTCGTGCCACATACACCACGACCACCGCGCCGATTGTACCGACAATCAGGCCGCCCAGAATGCCGCTGGTTTGAATACCAATCAGCCCAAATAGCAGGCTGCCGACGATACCACCGACCAGACCGAGCAGAATATCAGCCAAAGGCCCATAACCCCGCCCGCGCATAATCCGTCCGGCGAACATCCCCGCCAGCATATACACACCCAGCGTAATCGCCACGCCCAGAGTCAAACCGACCAGCGGCCCCAGAAACACCAGCGCCAGAATGACCAGAACCAGCAGTACCAGAATATTCATCTCCAAATCCTCCGTTACACATTACATCCTCATATACGTATTTGAGGGTGCAGCGTTGCATAAACCACGCACTGTCTGAAACATTTGCTCCCATGTTTATACATTTCCACCATATTGGCATTGGTAAAGGTCTGTTACAGTGAGATAGATGGGTGGATGGAACAAGGTTTAAAATGTTATGCGTGTACGGGTCGGTTGCAGTTTTAGCTACGATAGTCAATATCCCATACCGATGTTGTTGGCACTCCGCCCACGACAGGAGTACCATCACCGCATTATTGAAGAGAATTGGTCAATCAATCCGCTGGTTTCCCTGCATGAGTATCAGGATGGGTTTGGGAATCAAATCTGGCGGCTGAAAGCTCCGGCGGGCAGGCTTCACATCGCCTACGATGCGATTGCCGAAGTACCGTCAACCCCTGACCCCACACTCCCCAATCTGCCCAAAACCCTTGTGGAAGAAATCCCTGATGAATTTTTGATTTACACGCTGCCCAGCCGTCACTGCCCATCCGATTTATTTATCAATGATGCGTGGCAGTTATTCGGGCATATCGAGGGCGGATGGGCACAGGTGCAAGCCGTCTGCGATTGGCTGCACACCAATATCACCTACAGCGCGGGCAGCACATCCAACACCAGCGGCTGGGAAGCCTACCAGCAGCGTAAAGGTGTCTGCCGTGATTTTGCCCATCTGGGTGTTTCCTTCTGCCGTGCACTGAATTTCCCGGCGCGTTACGTCTGCGGTTATCTGCCGGACATCAACGTGCCCTTTGACCCGGCTCCGATGGATTTTCATGCATGGTTTGAGGTCTATATCGACGGTGCATGGCGCACCTTCGACGCTCGCCATAATCGGCCTCGCATCGGACGTGTGTTGATTGCATGGGGACGCGACGCGGTTGATGTGGCTTTTGCGACAGCTTTCGGCAATGCCCTGCTCACAGATTTCAAAGTGTGGGCCGATCAGGTAGAAGAACATGTGGCTTTGAGTTCCATACGGTGAAAAACGATGAATGACTCCACAGTTTCCCACGACCTCCAGTTTATTGACGAGCGTGGGATTGAATGGTCAAAAGTCCGCCGCACACGCTGTCAGTTTTATCAGCGCTTCCACTATGCTTATCCCGGCCCAATCCAGAATTTGAAACAGCGTTTGATGGTGATTCCGGCAGATCGCTACGGCGCACAGCGTTTGTGTAGTCACTCCATATCCGTTAATCCGCTGGCTGATTCCACCCGCCAGCAGATCGATTCCTTCGGCAATCGTATACTCGAATTGGAGGTGGCACAGGCGGACGAATCCATCTCATTTGAAGTGCTCATGGTTGTTGAGAGCGAAAACCAGTCCCACCCCAAACTTGCGCTTTCCCCGGCCAGCATACGCCAACTCCTCAAACCTACTCCCCTGACGAAGCCCAATACCGAAATCAAAAATATCACCCGTCAGTTGCAGCGCGAAACCGGGAATGTTTATGAATTGGCGCAGGACATCAGCGATTGGGTTTATCAGATCATGCACTACGAAAGCGCAGTGACCACCGTCAGCACCACCGCCGCCGAAGCATTGGCACTGCGGCGCGGTTTGTGTCAGGACTATGCTCACCTGATGCTGTCAATTTGTCGTCAGGCAGGTTTGCCCGCGCGTTATGTATCCGGGCATTTGTTAGGGGAAGGTGGATCACACGCCTGGGTAGAAGTGCTGCTGCCTAACGAGGGTGGATTCAGTGCCTTTGCCTTTGACCCCACCAATAACCGGCATCCTGATTTAACCTACATCACCGTTGCGGTTGGGCGGGATTACCGCGATGTTTCGCCAACCTCCGGCACCTTCACCGCCCCCTACAGCGGCCATCTGACGTGCAGCAAACGTGCCGGGCTGACCCTGATCGAATATCACAACGGTGATATTCTCCAAATTCAGCGACTCCAATAATCCTGAATAAGCAACCCAGCTGATATGAACTGACTAATCAGCATCACGGTTAGGCTGGTGGCTCAGGTAGTCGCCAACCTGCAATAAGATCGTCCGTAAGCACACCCAGCGTGCGTTCGTCGGCACTGATTGCCATCATCTCCGGAAATGTTCCCACCTTGGGGTCAAAACTATCGACCAATGTGTTAGTCTTCAGATCGACAGCATAAACCACACCTTCATTCGTCATGTAAGCCAAAAACTGCTCATTGCGGAAAAATCCAAAGCCGGGGTCGAGGCGCACTTCATCAACTGCCTCGCTGCTCAGGCTTGAGTTCGGGATGTAATGATGTGTCCGACCTGCTTCTAAATCAATGACTGCCACGCCACGTCCATTGATAATATTCACCCCCAGCCATTTACCCCCGGCGCTCAGCATGGCGCTGGCAGGCCGCCAGACCGGTAAATCGGTGATATGGATGACATTTTCTTCGTCGATGACGGGGTTCGCCAATTCAATACGGTATAACTTATAACCATCGCCGCCGCGTGCGACCCAGATTATTTTCTCGTCCGTCGTGAAGCGTGCCAGTTCCAGTGAGCCGGATTCGAATTGGTGGGTAAATAGGGTTTGCCCGTCAGCCCGATTCCGAATCGTCAGTGTAGTGCCGTCTTCCACGACATAATGGGTTGTGCTCGCGGCCAGCCCACGTTCATTCCCTTCGAGCAGAGCTTCATCGAGAATATCCCCATTAGCGGTGTCAAAGAAACGAACGAAGCGCGCATCACCCCGTTCCGCATCTTTGCCTGTTATAGCAAAAGCACTGCCATTCGAGACAAAGCCCAGCATGTAGCCTTCAACAAACTGCTGGTTTTCGTCCAGAAATTCCCAGAGCGTCCTGCCGTTAATCATATCAACCATACGCAGGGAATCCGCAGGCCCATCAGCAGTTCCGTTTACGTTTACCGCCGCCAGCGTTCCATCAGGGCTGAGCATAATATTCAGAAGTTGAACGTTCCCACGCGCAGTCAGTTGCTTCAGGGCGGTCAGGCCGCCGAGGGCGCTTCCGCTGCCGCCTGCACCGACGATCTGCCAGATGATGAAAGCAGCAGCAGCAATAACGACAATCAACCCCGGCCAGAGACGGCGGATGGAACGCATGGAAACTACCCCCTGATAAAAATATCGCGTGAGGGAACCTTAGCATGTTCCCTAATCGCACGCGAATCACATATTATTCAACGGGTGGGTGTAGAGCAGTTGATAACCAATATTCTGCATCAGGCGATCTTCATGCGCCTGAAAAGCGGCCTGAATGGCGGCATATAAGTCCCGCCGTGTGGCTTCGGGCATAGTGCGGTGCGATGAGAAAGTACGCAGTTCTTCGATATACGCCGCCCCGTTAAGGGTGGTCGTGTGGTGGGTAGTGTATGTGCGCGATTGCAGTGGTTCAAAACCGCCGACCTGAGCGAAACTGCGGCTGGTAGCCTCATGGATGAAATCGGCGTTCACCTCGCCGCTGAGTGGGTTAGGCCAATCAGATGCCGTTTCGGCGTATACTGCCGCAATCGCCCGGTGCAGAGGCGTATCCATGCGCTCCAGCAGGCTCCAGAGCAATGCCACCATACCGCCGGGGACGAGTGCCTGTGCCAGTTTGGGGATACCGACCTGCGGCACAATCCAATGGAAGGCTTCGGCGCTTAGTACCAGATCAAAAGGCTGCGGCGGAAGCGGCCAACTCTCAAATTCATGATGGATAACCTGTGCCAGTGGAAAGGAACGCAGTTTGTTGGCAGCCAATTGTGCCAGACGCTCACCCAACTCCACCGCCACAATCGCATAACCCCGTTCGGCGAAGGAGATGGTCGCTTGCCCACTCCCGCAGCCAATCTCCAGAATGCGCCCGCCGGGTGACAACTTTGCTAGTTTCACGATGTCGTCGATGATTTCAGCCGGATAACCACTGGCGGTGGCATCATAACGCTCCGCCTGTTCCTCAAAGCTGATGCGCCGACTGCGATCAATGCCTGCCATAATCCACATCGCTTTCAGATGTTATTCATCCCTAAAACTGTGAGCCGATCACTATGCTACGGTCGCCACGAGGTATGGGTGCTGCTGTCGATGTCCTGAATCAGCGGCAGGGGTGAACATTCGCCTTTGTCCGCGCAGGTCGCGTCAAGCTGATAAACGGCCCACTCGCCCCCCCGGTTGGATGCGAACAGCAAATATTGACCATCGGGCGTCCAGGTCGGTGCAATGTCACGGGCCATATGCTGTGTCAGGCGGCGCATGGTGCTTTCGCAATCATCCGGTTGGGTAACACAGGCTGCATCGAGTACATAAATCTCGCTGTTGTCATCCCGGTCGGAGGTAAACGCAATGTAGCGGCCATCCGGCGACCACGACGGCCATGACTCATAACTGGGATTCGCCGTCAGCCGTTCCAGAAAGCGGTCACTCTGTACAGGCATTTCCAATCCGCTAACGGGCGCGGCGAACACTTCCACATTGGCGGCGGGCGACCACGAAAACGCCAGCATTTCCCCGTCCGGCGACCATGTTGGCGAAATCGCATTGGCGATATTGGCTGTCAATTGCACCGGATCGCCTTCCCCATTCAGATTAATGATATACACCACCTGACCGCCATCTTGCCACGCTGTAAACGCGATGCGTTCACCATTCGGCGACCATGCAGTAGAAACCAGATTGGCCGAAGTCAATCCGCCTGTTTCTGCCTGCGTTGTGAACACCGTCCGCGCACAGCACCCACCGTACACATTCCGCACCACCAGCGATTGTTTATCCTCGCGGATGGCAATATAGGCCAACTGCTGACCATCCGGTGACCATGCCGGACTGAAATAATCGGCGGCGTCATACGTCAAGCGGTGACGCAAATTCCGCCCCAGATCAAGCAGGGTTATATCCCGGCGTCCATTTGCGGATAATGGATCAAGTGCGATTTCGTCCGTCGGCATGGCACGCCCCAACAACGACGCTACGCCCACCAGCACCGTCGTAAACACAATCATAAACGCGGCCAAGCGCGCCCAAAGCTGCAACATCAACCAACCTGTCGATAATTTGATCTCACTGCTCAATCTGGTCTACCCGGAGAAGAAGCGAAGGAATGAGGTCATGAGGTCAATGGTAAACGAAACACGAGCTCGCCATCATCCAGTTCGCCTGTATCCACAAAACCCAGGCTTTCATACAATTTACGGGCGATGGCATTTTCCGGCTCAAAAGTGATAAAAATACTATCAGGATTGTAACGCGTTTTAAGCGCATCAATAATTGCGTGCATCGCCACACGTCCATGACCTTTGCCTTGATGCTCAAGCGCGATCATAAAACGATCAATGTAGCAGCGTTTATTAGCTGGGTCTTGTCCCATCATCGTGTACCCGATCATCTCGTCATCAAGGTAGATACCCCGGTCGTAAAGTTCGCCCCCGGAATACACAACTTGAAGCATCGAATACCAGTTGGGTGCGATAAAGGTTTTCTGCTGCTCAGTCAGATTCAGCTTGGCAGCCGTCCGCCAATTGTCTTTGTTGATTTCACGCAGTGTAATGGTCATCATCTGGGCAACTTTTAGAAAGGATACATCAGGAGAGAATTTGAGTTATTTGGCTCGGCACAGGCAAACTAACGACTCCCGCTCAAACTTGCTACCAGCAAATCCAGCGCCAATGCGGGTTCGATCCGTCCGGTTTTCATGCGGATGTCGTAATCCAGCAGTGCCCGATAAATGCGTTCCAGTTGGATCAGCGAAAATGCCCGCGTCTGCTGTGCCATCTTCTTCGCCACAAACGGATTCATCCGCAGCGCCTCGACCATCTGGTTCGGGTAACCCCCGGTCGCCAGGAATTCCTTCGCCGTCAGCAGCAGGCGGAACTGGCGGATAATCATACCATAGGTCTTAAACGGGTCTTCGCCCTTTTGCGCCAAAAGTTTATGCATCCGCCGCATGGCTTCGTCCGCGCGGCCCTCCGCCAGTGCGTCCACCATTTTGAATACATCTTCATCCGCCACATACGGTGTCAGCAGCATGACATCCTGCTCATTGATTGGGCGTTCACCATCCACATAACTCACCAGCTTGATGAGTTCGTTATCCGCCCGCCGCAAGTCGTTACCGATCACGCTTGCCAGCGCCGCCGCCGCACGCGGTTCAATCTCCGCCTGATACATGTCTTTCGCCCGTTTAAGAATCCAGCCTGTGCTGTCCGAAGGCGAATTAAAAACCTTCTCATATCCGGTCGGCAGTTCCCGCACCAGCTTGACCAGTTTATTACTCTCAGTCAGGGTTTGTCGTTCAACAAACACCAGTCGCGCCCAATCCGGCAAATTCGGCAGCGCTTCGCTCAACTGCTCAACCGCTTTCTTGCCCGTTTCGCCCGCGCCCTTGCGTGTAATCCAGCCGATCATGCCCTTCACTATAGCGAGACGCCGATCCGCCAGAAATGGATATGAACTGACCGCGTTAATCACTTCAAAAACGCTGGCCGCCTCGCCCGCGAATTCGCTGGTGTTCAGGTCGCCATTGTCCGCATCGCCCATCTTGGCCCGCAGCGTACTTAATTCCTGCTCCAGACCGAAATCATCATCGCCATGCAGCAGAAAAACTGTTTTTGTTGTAGCAGTTGTTTTCGCCATTTAGCTTGACCGCGTGTTAACCCGATGCACAACCATTTTGCCGAACAGCGGCAGCGTAAACATGTTGCGCGTCACGCTCAACACTTCCATATCGCCGGGGTCGCCCTCGGTGGTGAAGTGCCGTTGCAGCGCCATACCCAGCAGCGGCGAATACAGCAGCACAATCATCATCGCGGTCATCACCGTTGGCAGGCGGTTGAATCCATCGCGGCGGTTGCTTCCACCCAATCCGACCAGCCCCACCAGACTCGCCAGCGAAGCCGTCGTCACCAGATTCGTTCCACAGTTCGGGTGAACCGCCAGATTGTGTTCGCCTGCTTTCATCCGCCGCAAAGCCTCGTTCACCGCATTTTCCACCGCCTCGGTCGGCACATCGCCCAGAATGACGAATCCGCCATCATCGCTGCGCCCGGAAAGGCGGTAGCGTTTGGTCGAAAGGATGTGAATGCTTGCGTGTTCCAGACCATGATTGCGCCGCGTCCGCAGGATATACGGAAATTCCAGCGCCGGACGGGAAAACTCTGCCAGTTGCTTCAACATCATTCAGCTCACAATCAGGATAAACCTCTAGGTGACTCTTGCAGATATTATTTTAGCAGGAGTTGCCGCAGTTCAGTATCCTCCATCATGCCCGGAAAAATTCATGATAGTCAGTGAGGGTTCTACAGGCTCTTGAACGGGCGAACGATGAAAATCAGTGCCTTCGCTGCTGGTCAGCGTGCTAATCTAGCACATCCACACTGCGAATTGTAAATTGCCGTCTCCAATGCAATCGCCTCAGATTGAAGCAGTCAGGCTGTTTTGGAAAAACAGGATACTTGCTAAAATCAGTGAGCCATTCATAAACCAGATACAGGATGAGCGAATATGGCAGACTCCTCACATCCCGATAACCGTGCTGGCTGGGAACATCTCTTTCAGAGTGGGCATTTTCCGCCCCGCTACCAAACGCTTGCTGCCCCCAACGACACTGTTGTCGAATGGGCAGATAACCTTCTGGGGGGAAGTTCTGTTTTAGATGTGGGCTGCGGCATTGGGCGGCATGTGGTGTATCTGGGTGGACGCGGCTTCAAGATGGCGGGGATGGATGTATCGCCAACGGGCATCAAAACCTCGCAGGAAGTCTGTGCCGAACGCGGGATTACTTTTGATGGACGGGTTGCCGATATGACCGCGCTCCCGTGGGCGGATGCCACGTTTGACGCGGCACTTTCCACTTCGGTCATATCTCATAATCTACGCGGGGACATCTACAAGAGCATTGGCGAAGTCCGGCGCGTTCTCAAACCCGGCGGTTTATTCCTCGTCGATTTTCCCCATAAGGATACAGGCTCTTATCAGCGGGCGCGCGATCAGGCTGCTGCTGGGGAACTTTCCGAAGTTGAGCCGGACACCTATGTTGACCTCAGCCCGGAGCCGGATACCGATGATGATGCCTTCCTGCCGCATCATTATTCTGATGAGGCCGAAGTGCGCGATTTGCTGCGTGATTTTGAGATCGTCAAATTGTGGGCAGATGTGCCGGAACGCACCCCGGAAGGCGGACTTCCGATGCGGGGCTATTGGGTCGCATGGGCGCGCAAACCCCTTGCAGGTTAAAGCATGGGGTTATAAGGTAGGGGCGTAACATGTTACGCCCCTACTACACACGTTATTTCGATAGGCTTTTCGACAAACACACGATGAAAATCAGCACCGTCGCTGCTGTACTCGTCAACGTGCGAATCCGGTGGTAGCGAATCCACGCCGCACCTTGCCCTTGAAATTCTTGTCTGATCTTATCCGCTTCGGCTTCCGAAATCTGCTCGGCATTCACTTTGTCGAGATGCTCATTCAGCGGAATATTCCCGGCGATGGTCACGCCGTTCGCACCGATGATGTGCAGTGCCGCAGCCGCAACCAGTAACAGAAATTGTTCCCCACCGCGATGCAGATAAGCCGCCAGCGGCAGCAGTATCGTCGGCCCGAAAAAGCTCAGGAAAAACACGGGATTCTTGATCTTGTCGTTGATCGCCTGCATCACCGCGATGTGCTGTTTGCCTGTTGCCTTCCGCAGCGCCGGAACAATCGCCACATCAAACGCATAAAACACCCCGGCCAGCAGTCCGGTCAGCGTCCCGCCAACCACCAGCACAATATTTTCCAGCGTCATTTACATCCTCCTTGATCAGCGCAGCCGAAAACTGCGCTTTGATACGAGAATCTTATCTTTATTCCCCCTCGCTACGCAGTGGAGAGGGGGCTAGGGGGTGAGGTTGCTTGCAATACCGGAAGCTGAATTTCCGTAATCAAATCGCTGCCGTCCGCCCGCTGCGGAACTTGCAGCGAAATTTCGCGTGGTGTACCTGCGAATCGGTAGCCGTTGGTCTCCGCCCATGTGCCGATTTCGGTGTACCCGGTGTGGATAGTTTCCAGCGCCCCGGTGACGACAATCGTCGCCATCGTCTCGACGGCGGGCAGTTCACGAAAACGCAGTTGCAGCGCATCATGCAGCGGAACGGGCGTATGACTTTTGGCCTCAATCAGACAGCCCATTTCTAAATCCATATCGCGCTCAACGATTTCTTCGCTGTGGCACATACAGAACGACAATCCATAACCACTTTTTCCCGGCAGTGCCGACCGGATTTGCCCAAAGAGGGTTAATCCATCTTCAAAGGTTTCCACCATCGTGCGGACGCTCAGAACTGGTTGGGCGGGCATCTGCTTGATGACCACGTTCAGCGGGCGGTTGGCCTCCGCATTACGGATGGATTGCAACCGCGATTCGATATTCCGAATCCGCTTCATCTCAGCTTGTAACTGCTGTTCGATTTCAGCTTTCTTCAGCAGCAGCATCCCCTGAATTTCCTCAGTTGAAATGTTGTCGTGCAGCATCCGCCGGATTTGGTCAAGCGATAATCCCAAATCCTTCAGCGCCAGAATACGGTTCAACAGCGGCATCTGCTCCGCGCTGTAGGAACGGTAGCCTGTGGATTTGTCGATATGAACCGGCTTCAACAGGCCGATTTCATCGTAGTAACGCAGCAGCCGTTTGGAAACCTGCGCCAGTCGTGAAAATTCGCCCACCGTAAACATGGCTGATCCATCCTTCTCACCGATAGCCCTATCCTAAACGTTTCCGTTACGTGAACCTCAAGCCCTTCTCATCTTTTACTCATAAACTGTATAGTACACATATCCCCATGTTCGGTTATTGTACGATTGACAGACAGCGATGAGTTGGCAAGTATAAAATTTTGATTTTTTAGGCTGTAAAAGATGAATAATGACTTGAAGCGTTTACAGGATCGCGTTGAACAGCTAGAAGCCGTTGAACGGGACTATATTGGGTTAAACCAGTTAATCGACCATGCCGCCAATAACGGTAATCTGGATGAATACGGGGGAAATGCTTTTCTTTGTGTGCATCAATCTACCGGAAAAATCGAGGACGCCAGCCCGCAAGCCCTTGCTTTATTAGGCTTCACCCAGGATGAACTGCGCCAGCATCGCATCGACGAGATTGAAATCACGTCCGACGATTTGCCCCAAAACCATGTGACTTATGTGCAGAATACCAGTCAGGAACACATGTATACCTGCGCGTATCGGCATCATGATGGATACCGTCTGCCCATACGGGTATATCAGCGCGTAATTCATGTTGATAGCGATGGCACAGTATTGCAATACACATTGGAAGACCTCTCGCTGCGGAAAAAATTATGGCGCGAATTGAGCCGCCGCGAAGATGCCAATTTTCACTTCCGGGAAAAACTCAAACAGCTTAACGAAATCAATCTCCAGATGGCGGAAGCCAAATCGCTGTATGAACTTTGCAAAATCGGCGTTCAGTTGGGCATGGAAAAGCTCGGTTTTGACCGTCTAAGCATTTGGCTTCAGGACGAAGAAACACAGGTCGTAACCGGGACATATGGCGTAGACGAGAAAGGCGCGATTCGGGATGAACGCGGCAGCAAATGGTCATATGTCGATACCTATGTGATGGAATTCGTCGAGGGCAAAAACACCCTTTTTGTGATCCAAAACAACGCCCCAATTTATAACCATGCTTCTCAGGTGGTTGGCTACGGTTGGCATATTTCGGTGCCGTTGTTGTATCGCGGGCGTTTTATCGGCTTCATGGCTGCCGATAACTTCATCAACCAGCGCGATTTGAAAGATTATCAGCCGGAGTTGTTAAGGCTGTACGGCATCACCATCGGGCATCTGGCGGCCTACCAGCGCGAACTGGATACCATTCGCAAGCTCTCGGACGCCATTCAGCACAGCGACAGCATGATCGGCATTCTGAACGAGGAAGCCATCATCGAATTTGTGAACGGCGCTTTTGTCCACGTTTCCGGTTATAAAGCCGAGGATGTCATCGGAAAATCGCTCGCTTTTTTGCTGCCGGAATCCGGGTATCAACCGATTTGGGAAGCGATTTCCAACAAGATTTCATGGCAGGGGGAACTCACTCAGCGTAAGCAGGATGGTCAGCCCTACGAGACGATTGTCGCGCTTTTACCCATCAAAACAGGCGATGGCGTCCATAATTTTGTCCTCGTTCAGGAGGACATTACCGAACAGAAGCGCACCCGTAAATATGAATTTGACCTGCGGCTGGAACAAGCCCGAACGCGGATGCTCGAAACCTTCATCCGCGATATTGGACACGAGTTCAGAACCCCACTATCCATCATTAAAGTCAAGGCGTATCTGGTACAAAAAGCCACCGATGATACCCGGAAAGGCCAGTTAGCGGCGCAGATAGAAGAACAGGCCGATGTGATTAGCGCGATGATGGATGATCTGATCTATCTTGTGAAGCTGGAAAGCGAGTCCGATGCTCATCGCGTATCTCTTGACCTGAAGCAAATCACCGAAGATACAGTGCAGGATGTGGCAACCGCTTCCCGGCAAAAACCGCTGCAATGGAATCGCCAGTTAGCCGTCGTTCCACACATCATGGGCGATGCCGAAAAACTCGCCCGCGCCATTCGGGAGGTTGTCAAAAATGCGGTTCAATACACCCCGGCAAACGGGACAATCACCGTCGCTTTAAGCTGTGCCGCCAATCAGGTTCACCTGCGTATACAGGACACGGGCATGGGCATCCCCAAACACGAAATCGAGAAAATATTCACGCCGCTTTATCGGGTCGATCAAGCCCGGACAGAGCGCGGCACGGGATTGGGTTTATCGATCACCAAACGCATCCTCGAAATGCATTACGGCACGATTACCGTTGAAAGCACTCCCAATGTGGGCAGCACCTTTGTGATACAGCTTCCACTGCCGGGATGAACTTACGAAACCACCATCAACGTCCCATAACTGACCGTCAGCCCAAAGAAATCCGTCAGCATATGCAGCGGTTTGCGATGGTTATCCGTCCCCAGTCGCAAATTGACCAGCATGGCGACGGGCAGCGTTTTATCCTCCGGGTGCTTCAGATGAGCATACACCCGCCACTGCAATTCCCGGCAGTCGTTCAGTGTCATCTTAAAAGGAAGGGCGGGCAATCCTTCCGGTTCATACAAACAGTCGAACGTCAGATCATTCCCCCAACTCAACAACTGAATATTCGTGACCGAAAAGACCCCGCCCGCTGGCGCATTCAAAAGCTCCGCTAATTTGCCTGTGTCCATCCTTATCCCCCTGTTTGGTCACAGTCTGCCGATAGTTGCACATCATACAGCCGCTGCTCATCGCAGTCTAACGGACGCACCAACCGGTTATCCAGCGTCCACTGTTTCAAACTCTCCAGCGTATCCGCCCGCAGTCGCATGAATGCGCCGTCTGCCAGTCCGACAAATAAAGTGTGCGTTTCAGGGTTAAGTGCTAATCGCGCAGGTATAAAGGGCAGCCCCGAATACGTATGAAGGGATTGCCCAGTTGCCTTGTCCCACCAGATCACTGTCTGATTAAGATCGCCGGATAGGATGCTGTTTTCATCCGGACTAAACGCCACTGCGGTGATGAAACCGGTGTGTTCGGCATAGGTTCGAATCACGCTTCCATCAGCCGTATTCAGCAGCACCACCACCCCGGCTCCTGTACCGATTAGTGCTTCGCTGCCGTCTTGATTAAAGGTCGCAAACATGGTGACCACTGCATCTCGAAAATTCTGCCGCCAGACTTCGCTGCCATCCGCCACTTTTAACATCACGACATCTTGATCCACGGTTACCAGTATTTGGCTCTTATCCGGCGTAAACTTAATGTCCGCCCATGTAGTTTTCCCCGGCATCGACCATACTTGTGCGCCAGTACGCACATCCCACAGCGTCCATATATTGTCATCGTGGTTTGTGACCAGATAAACACTGTCATCGCTGAAAATTGCATCACGGCAAGGCACAGTCATAAAGCTGCGGATGATGCTGCCATCTGTGGCATTCCATACGGTAATTGTTCCGTCGAAACCTGCCGTCAAGATTTCCTGATCGTCCGCGCTAAAATTGGCTCGGACTGTGGGGTGTGCCTCGTCGCCAAAAGTATGCAGCAGTTCCCATGTGTTGGCATCCAAAAGGCTGGCGCGCTCAGTGGTTTCATCGGTCATTACGATCAGTGTGTTATCACGATTGAGGTGGATGTCCCCAAGCAGTGCGGTTGTGGGTTCGGACTGGTCTATGATCTCCCCATTGCTCCGATCCCAGTACACCACCGAATTATCTATAAATGACCGCGAAATAATGAATCGCTCATCTAGGCTGAACAACACATAATCAATCGCGGCTCCATGACCAGTGAACTGCTGAGGCAGGGCATCGCTTTCAATTTCCCAAATGGTAATGTTGCCAGATGCACCGCCCAATACAAGCGTCGTGCCGGATGCGTTAAAACTCATGCTGGTAAATACCGTATTATCTATCTTGGGAAATGTTCGGGAAATCTCGCCGCTGCTAACGTCGAAAATCGCCAGCTCACCAAATTCACTGAGGAGTGCTAAGCGTGTTCCATCAGGGGTAAATGAGAGGTTGAGGACACGGCTGCCTACCACAAGTGTTTGCGCGGGGGCATCGCCATCCACCGGGAACACCCTAATCTGACCAGTCACATCGCTAATTGCCAAAAGCTGCCCATCCGGGCTTAAAGTACTCTCATCAAACACCATTCTGGTATCGGACGAAATCCGCCGCAAAATGCTTCGGCTTTCAATATCCCAAACCACCACTTCTTTGTTGGGGGTCATCGTGAGCAAGCGGGTTGCCGTTTGGTCAAAAACGATGGTTCGCCATAAGTTGCCGCCGTTGTTGAGCTTCCAAACGGTTTCTCCGGTGGTGGTATCCCATAAGATAATGCCATCGTCCATTGATGTGGTTGCGACCCAAAGTCCATCCGGGCTAAATACCGCACGATCTTGCCAGTCCGTTACCGCTTCGGGGAATGTCAGCAAGACTTGATGCTGAATACCATCCCAAAGAACGATTTCGCCTGTTGATGTTTGTGAAAGTATCCGGCCATCCGCGCTGATGCCCAGTATCCCTTCACCATTCGGCGGAACAAATGCAAAAGCTGGGCCGGGGTTGTAAGCCAGTTCAGCTAAAGTACGCTGGGCAGCCAGCGGCGGATTTTCAATATTGATCGCCTCCAGCGCCAATGCCAGCGCGGTAAGCTGATTTTGCGTCGCGGCGTTCCTCGCGCCTGCTGCTAAGGCTTGGCTGCGCGCGAGGGCGGCTTCGCGTTCTGCCCGCGCTTCCTCGGTTTCGGCAATCGTCTGCTGCGTTTGGGCAATCGCCGCCTGTTCTTCCGCGCGGTTTTGGGCTGTTACCGCAATCGACTCTTGCGTTGCGCGGCTGTCGGCTTCCGCTACGGCGATACTTTGTGCTGTCACCGCGATCGCTTTTTGATTTTCCGCCACGAAAGCCCGGTTGATGGCAAAGATTGCCAGTACCAGCGACACCACCACCGCTGCTAATGCTGCTATCAATAACTGCCGTGACTGCTTCCGTTGGGCATTGCGACTGGCGATAATATACGTCGAATGCAGCGGCATTGGGTCGGGGTCTTTGGTATCCGCCGTCTCCAGCCACTTGGAGGCCGCCGCAAGTTCTGCACCTTTCAGCAGATAACTGGTTTCCCGGTGATGGTTATCCCATTCCTGTGCCTTGACGAACACCCGACGGTGCATCTTCACATAATCCAGATCGGTGTCAATTGTTTTCAGCAGGTCAGGGAATTTAGTCTCCAGCGTTTCTTGCCCGTCCCGCATCATGATCCAGTTGTGCGACGACACCGCCGAATGCATCTTGGCATCGTCTCCATCCGGCACTTCGCGGTACAGGATCGGGATAACCCGCTTCTTTCGTGCAGCGGCATATTCCACTTCTTGGCGGCAGTAGGGCGAATTCACCGAATCCGGGCTGATGACGAAGATGAAGGTGTGCGCTTCTTCAATGCCCTCGTTGATTTCTTTCTGCCAGTCAGATGCCGATGGAATGTCGTCCCAATCCACCCACACATCGCGCTCTGCTTGTTTCATCGTGTTGAACAACTGCTCCACGAACGCTTTGTCCCGCCGGGAATACGAAATAAAAATATCTGGCATAATTTTCCCATCCTGCTCACTGGTTGCTATTGCATCATTAATTATGCTGATTGCCTGCCAACCTTGCCACATTTCGTCTGAAATATAAATAAATTTTCTAACCCATTCCTGACCAATCCCCAACCCCTCCCGAATTGACGAATGCGAATTCTTGTTCTATGCTGATTATCGGATTGTGCTGCTTTGCAATCCCACCCCGGTTGTCGCCCACTACTGCCCGATAAAGACGACGACAATCCCGCCCTTTGCGCGCAAACCTTATTTCGCAATCGCAATCGCCGCAAACTTTTCCCGTATTTTACTGAAAACCGAAAACCGATAACTGACAACTGATAACTGTCCCGACATTGACGACATTGACGACATTTCCCCTCAAACCATTGTCATTTGTGACAAAACCTTCGCCGCAAATCTCGCAATGTCCCTTACCAAGAACCAAGAACTAAAAGCCAACAACCAATAACCACCCCGCTTTCACTTAGCACCTAGCACCTCGTACCTGGCACTTGAAAAGGACTCCCCATGCATCCCCTCTCCACACTTGACCGTCTCCGCGCCCGTCTCAACCTCGCCGCCGCCGAAACCGCTGACGATGCCCGCCTGCTCAATACCTTGAATGCCGCCTCTGCCCAAATCGAACGCGCCGCCGGACGCCGTTTCAGTCCACGCCGCGCCGCCCTGCAGCACACCGTCACCGCCTCCGCCGAACTGTTACTCGATGGTGACCTGCTCCAACTGCTCACACTCACCAACGGCGACGGCAGCACCATCCCCTTAGCCGATGTCATCGCCGCCCCGGATGAAGCGCCCCACAGCCTGCTCTACCTAACCGGAAGCAGCCGCTTTACGTGGGATGCCTTCCCTTTGCAAGCCATCACCGTCACCGGAATCTGGGGGTATCACGATCACCCGTCCGAAATGTGGCGCAATTCCGCTGACACCGTACAAAACAATCCCCTCAGCGATTCCGCCGCTTCGCTCACCGTTGCCGATACCGATGGCGCGGATTCCGCCCTTGAAACACCCCGTTTTCAGGTCGGTCATTTGCTCAGAATTGAAGATGAATATCTGCGCGTGCTGGCGGTCAACACATCCACCAACGTCCTCACCGTCTCGCGCGGCGTCAACGGCACAACCGCCGCTGCCCATGCCCAGAACACACTCATCTATACCTACCAACCGCCCGCCGAAATCGAATCGCTGGCCTTGCGTTGGGCATCATGGCTCTACAAACAACCGGACACCGCCGCCTTCCAATCCCTCCCGGCTGATCTCATCGCTGCCCTCGCGCCCTTCCACCGCATTGGGGTGAAGCTATGAAACCCGTTCGCCACCCAACACTTTCCAGCAAACCACATCCTCCCTGCTGCGTTTTGTTCCCCTCTCCTAGCTGTACTCAGCGGTGGGGAGAGGGGCTGGGGTGAGGGCAACATAGTCTATTCACTTTCCGGCACGGTAGCGCACAAAGTTGTTTCTTCGACCAAATCCGACCGTATCCACCCGGCGTCATCAATCAGTTTCCACCACACGAATCCATCATCGCCCGTCACCTGACCGGAGACAACATACAGGTCTTCAGCCACCAATCTGCCCACCCGGTCAAAGTCCGTTCCCGGCCCGGAACGCAGATTAGCCCCGCGATGTGCGCCGACCAGACACACCAGATCAGGATTTTCAAAGGTCAGCGTGAATGTGCCTTCCAGCGTACAGTCAACCCGATCATAAAAGGTGATCGCAGTCCCAGTGATTTCTTCGGCATCCAGAGTCAGAAGGTGATATTCAAAGGAGAAATGAGAACCGTCGTTCAGCGCCACGTTCCGGCGGTAAAAATATGTGCTGTCTTCCGCCTCGGTAAATTCGAGAATAGGCCAGATGAACAGGTCTTCCATCAGGAGTGCATCGCCCTCATACCGCAGGATGATTGGTCGGTTATGGCGCAAGACGTTATAGCTGCCGTCCGCACAATTAAACGTGCCTTCTTCATCCCATGTAATCCGCCACTGACCTGCAACTGGCATTCCGGTATTTTCAAGGGGTTCTGCGGTGGGTGTCGCTTCCGGTTGATTGGCACAGCTTTCAACCAGTGTATCCAGTGCATCCCGCATCGTCGTCGCCGCTTCCAATGCCGCCGTGCTATCTGTACCGCCATTATCCGCAGCATAAGCCGCTGTCAATTCATCTACGGCCTGCTGAATACCTGCGGCATCGCAACTTTTTGGCGTGGCATCCTGCGCCCACACAGGTACAGCCGCCAGAACGATAACCAAAAACATCCTACAGAGGAGCTTCAAATTCATATTCGTCCCCCATAAACCCATCTTTCGCTTCTATTGTAGCTACTAAAAGCGTACTTGCGAATTCATCCACCCGCCACAGATCCCTATCTTTTACTCAGGAGTCCCCATGCCCCCCTTCCGCGAAGCCCTCACCGCCCTCGCTGGCCTGACCGTCAGCGGCATCACCCATAACTATGATGTCGATTCCGTCCCCGATTCCCTCGCCCGCCCACAGTTGCCCGCCCTGCTGGTTTTACCCCTCGAACTGAATGACGAACCCGCCACCAAGCAGCGCGGCAAAGGTTTCGAGGCCATCGCCTTCAGCAGCGGCGGGCGCACGGTCACCTACACCGTCACCCATTTACTGCTGGTCGCCCCAACCGAAACCGGACGCGGCCTGCGTTCCCACCTGCCCAAACTCATCGACCTGATCGACGCTTACTTCACCGCCCTCAGTGCTGATGTAACCCTCGGCGGCAAATTACTCGAACCCGCCCGCGTCCATGTCGAACCCGGCAGTTACCCCTACGGCGGCATCACCTATCACGGCGTCGCCTTCCGCCACACATGGATTCTTCAGGTCTAGTTTTCAGTTTTCGGTTCTCAGTTTTTAGTTTTTTCTCAGTACTTTGTACTCAGTACTCAGTACTCAGTACTCAGTACTCAGTACTCAGTACTCAGTACTTCTAAGGAGTCCCCATGCCCCCAACCACTTACACCCTCGCCATCGACTGGAACGATGACGGTGATTTTGCCGACTCCGGCGAAAACATCACCGCTGATGTGTTACACATGGAATGGCGTTTAGGGATGCGCGCCCCCTACGACACAATGGCCGCCCCCATCAGCGCCCGTATCACCTGCCGCAGCCCAACCCGCGCCTACTCGCCCGAATACACTGCGAACGATCTGACTCCCGGCAAACCCGTCCGCATCCAATCCTTCGATGGCACAACGGCACGCACCCATTTCACTGGATTTATCGAGCGCGTCGAACCCACACCCGGAACGTTAGGCGAACGCCTTGCCATAATTCATGCACGCGGTCATGAATCCGAAATGCGCGCCCAGCGTGTCTTGCTCGGTCTTCAGGTGAACAAACGCGCCAATCAGGTGATTCAAGCCGTCCTCGATTCGCTCCGCCTGCGCTATCCCGCCCTGAATCCCTATCTCATCATCGGCGTCAGCGGCCATAATTTGATCGGAACGCATAAAATGTTCGGCGCGCCCATCGCCTACACCCTCGAAACTGGACGCTCCATCTTCGCCTATATTGCTGATACATGGCTTGATGGCCTCCCGGCAGACAAAGCAATCCGATTGATGACTGAAAGTGAACGCGGACGCTTTTTCATCGACCGGAACGGAAACGCCATCTTCTACCATCGCCATCACACCCTGCTCAATACTGCCGTCGCCGCCACTTTCACCGACAGCATGGACGGCCTCGAATATGTCTACGGCGCGGATGTCGTCAACCGGGTGCGCGCCCGCTTCCGCCCGCGCAGTCTCGGCACACCCGGAACAGTGTTATGGCAGGGCGAAAATCCGATTCGAATCGATCCCGGTCAAACCCGCCAAATCGTCGCCCGCTTCCGTGATTCAAATAAACGCCCAATTGGTGCGTTGGAAACCATCACGCCGCAGCCCAATGTCGATTACACCGCCAATGCCCGCGTGCACGGAACAGGAATCGACCGCACCAATGATGTTGTGCTGCACTACCAGCCGAACGCCAGCGCCGCCGCACTGGAATTCCGCAACACCACCACAGCCACCTTTTTCATCCAGCCCGGATTGACTGTGCGCGGAACGCCGATTTATCAACCTGATCCGCTGCTGATCGAATACAGCGATTTGACCAGCATCACCTTTTACGGATTGGGCGAAGCCGCTTTCGATTTCGCCGCTCTGACCGATTACGACGAAGCCGATCAGCTTGCCCGTTATGAACTTGTCCGCCGTAAGAATCCGCGCGGCCTCGTCCGTTCAGTCACCTTGAGCAGCACCTTGCATCAGGCGCAGATTCTTGCCCGCACCCTGTTTGACCGCATCAGCCTGCACGAATCCCAAACCAACCACAGCGCCGACTATCTCATCGTAGCCGAGCATCACACGGTCGATCTCGGCAGCTATCGCCACACCGTCAACTGGCTGCTCGAACCCATCGATTCCGATGTGTTTTTTATCGTCGGCCTTCACAACCCCGACGGCTCTCACGCCCTCTTGTACTGAGTTCACAGCCGTCAGTTCTCGTGGATAATCCGGGAAGCTGTTCAGCTATTCGGGGTTCGCTGTAGGGGCGCAGCATGCTGCGCCCTTACCCTAACCTTTTCTCAGCACTCACCACTCAGTACTTGTCACTTCTTCACTCAGTACCCAGTACTCAGTACTTCCCCACTCGTCACTCGTTACTCATCACTCGCCACTCAGCGACTGAAAGGAGCTGCTCCCCATGCCCGCCATCTGGTCAACACCCAAAACATGGAACACCGGCGAACCCCTCACCGCCGCCGACCTCAACGCCCACCTGCGCGATAACCTCGAATACCTGAAGGACAAGCCTTCTAACAGCTACCTTGCCAACGAACTGTCCGATTATTCCACCACCTCCACCAGCTTCGTCAATATCGACGCGACCCGTTTCAGCTTCAACCTCACCACCAAAGGCGAAGATGTGCTGATCGGTTTCTTCGGCAGCTTCAACCAGAACAACGCCTCCCACGCCATCTATCTGGATGTGCTGGTGGATTCAAACCGCCTCGGTAACGACGATGGCCTGCTGGTCTTTTACCCCAACAGCACCGCCGTGCGTGGCGTGATGAGCTTTGTTTATCTGCTGCGGGGATTAGCAGCCGGGGCGCATACCATCCGCCTGCAATGGAAAGTTTCCGGCGGCACAGTCACGCTCCACGCCGGGGCAGGCACAGCCTCATATGATGTACATCCCGAATTTTGGGTTAAGGAGATTTAAACATGGACATCAGCATCGAACGTGCGGACATCAACTTGGAGAGTTTGGATGCCGACTTGCGCGCTGCGTTGGGCGAAGCCATCAGCGGCATCAGCACCCACGCCGGATTCGTCACGGTACATTTCATAGGCAAATCCATCCCTACGGATGCCCAAACCGCCCGCCAGATCATCATCAACCACGATCCTGATAAGCTCACGCCCGCCCAACAGGGGCAGCAGGAACGCGCCGCCAAACTGATTTCGCTTCGTCAGCAAAAAGGGAACGACTTGGACTCCGCCAAATTTGCTGACCCCCTGCTGAACGAACTCGCCCGTAAGGTCGCGTGGCTTGAACAGGAAATCCTCACGCGTCCATAACCATGTAGGGGCGTTCGGCCCGAACACTCTGCTGTCCCCATCTATTGGCGGCGGAATCCTTTTTACCGCCGCCACCGCGCCGCCGCCATCGCCGCCACTGATTCGCAAGATTCAAAAATCGTGGTTGCGAATCTGACGAATCTTGCGAACGTTGCGAATCTTTTGCTCACCACAAATCGCTTATGGAGGAAAGGTAAAGCAAAATGGCGTTTTTGCTACTCCCTCATAAAGAACATAAATTCCATTGAAACCCTGCCAGAGTCGCGGGGTTTCAGCCTTTGGAAGCATCTAACCCTAACGAGGAGCAAACCAGTGCGGATTCTTATTCTAGGCGGCGACGGCTACCTGGGCTGGCCCCAGGCTTTGTACCTGTCCCAAAAAGGTCATGAAGTAGCAGTATTCGACAATCAAGCCCGGCGGCAGTTCGACCTGAAGAATGGTTTCGACAGCCTGATCCCGATCAAGTCCTTCCATAAGCGTGTTGAACGCTGGAACGAACTCACCGGGAAAAACATCACCCGTTATCATGGCGACACAACCAATTACGACGAACTGACACAGGCATTTCAGGATTTCCAGCCGGAATCGGTTGTCCACTTTGCAGAACAGCGCGCCGCGCCTTATTCGATGATCGACCGCGAACACGCCGTCTTTACCCAATACACCAACGTGATTGGGACGCTGAATGTGCTCTATGCGATTAAAGAATTCGCGCCGTCGTGCCATCTCGTAAAACTCGGCACAATGGGCGAATACGGCACGCCCAACATCGACATCGAAGAAGGTTTCATCGAAATCAATCACAAAGGCCGTAAAGACATCCTCCCTTTCCCCAAGCAGCCCGGTTCGTTCTACCACCTCAGCAAAGTCCACGACTCACACAACATCATGTTCTGCTGCCGTATTTGGGGCATTCGCTCAACCGATTTGAATCAGGGCATTGTCTACGGCGCAGAAACCTATGAATCAGCGCTCGATCCCGATCTTGCGACTCGCTTTGACTACGATCAGATTTACGGCACCGCTTTAAACCGCTTCTGCGTGCAGGCCGCCACCGGGCATCCGCTCACCCGCTACGGCAGCGGCAACCAGACTCGCGGCTACATCAATATCAAAGACACCGTGCGCTGCATCGAACTGGCCATTCAATCGGAACCCGCTGCGGGAGAATTCCGCGTCTTTAACCAGATTACCGAATCCTTCTCCATCAACGACATTGCCGATAAAGTCGAGCGTGTAGCAGCCACTATGGGCATTACCACCCAGTCAGATTACGTTTCCAATCCGCGTGTCGAATCCGAAAATCACTACTACAATGCCGTTCATACCAAACTGCTTGACCTTGGCCTGCAACCGCACCTGCTGGATGACGCCGAAATCGAACGCATGATTGGTCTGGCTGTCGAATATCGGGATCGTGTTGATCCCCGGCTGATTCTGCCCACTGTCAACTGGCGCACCACCGAAAATACCGTGACCCAACCCAGCGAACAGCGGGTCTTTGGCTAAGAGGTCATCCATAAACCACCTCTTTAAATCCTCTTGATTAAGGAGAGGACTTTAATGCGAAGTTTCGCGCCTTGCTCCCTTCCCTCGCTTACGGGGGAAGGGCTGGGGAATAGCTATGGATACTAGCCATCGAATTATTCACGAGCCTGCAATAATGCGTCAAACCTTAAACTGGGCCAGACTGGTCTCAAATGTGATGAGTCCGCCCGCCATCTGGGGGCTGTTGGCTTTTCCGGTTGCCCTGCATGGGGCAGTTAATCTGGAAGATGGCCTGATTCAATCCGGGTTATATATCGGCTTCGTCTGCATCATCCCGACGCTGTATATTGTCTGGATGCTGTATCGCGGCCACATCGCGGATATTCACCTGCCGGAGCAGAAAGACCGTCTGCGCCCCTTTCTGTTCACCATCGCCTCAACCACGGTGGTTTTGCTGATTTTGATAGCCATCAGCGCCACGCCCACCATGCCGATTTTTGCGCTCGGTACGCTCATCCAGATCATCTTTATGACCGTCATCACCCAGATTTGGAAGATCAGCATCCACACCATGGCCGTCAGTTCCGGTGTGGTGACCATCGGCGTGTTCTTTGGTCTTGTGCCCGCGCTCATTTTTTCCCCCTTAATTCCGCTGGTCGGTGCGGCACGGCTGAAGTTGCACCGCCACACCCCTTCACAGGTGGTCATCGGCGCGATTCTAGGGATGATAACCGTGCTGATTTTAGCCTTTTCCTTTCGACTGATTTAACAGGGACACCATGCCGAAACACAATCTGCGCCTTGCCATCTTCACCGAAATCTTCCTGCCGAAAGTCGATGGAATCGTCCGTGTGACCTGCATCCTGCTTGACCACCTGCGGAAATCCGGCGTCGAAACCATTCTGTTCGCCCCTGGCAAACATCCCGAAAGTTACGCGGGCTTTCCCGTCATCTCGATTCCCGGTGTCCCGTTTCCGATTTACCCGGAAGTCACGCTGGGGTTGCCCGGTAAACGCTCGTTCGACATCCTGCGCGAATTTGACCCAACCCTGATTCATGTGATGAATCCGGCCTTCGCGGGCTTAAAAGGCATGTATTTTTCAAGAAGGTTGAATAAACCCCTCGTCGTTTCTTTTCAGGCGCACCTGATGGAAATGCTCCGTTTTTACGGCTTTGGCTTCTTGCAGGAACCTTTCTGGAGTGGTCATCGCATGGTTTACCGTCGCGCCGATTACAGCCTCGCACCGTCCAAACGAGTTGTGGCTGAATTGCAGGAACGTGGTTTTGGCGAAGTCGGTTTATGGCGGCGCGGCGTGGATTTCCAGAATTTCTCGCCGGATTTCGCAACTGAGGAAATGCGCTACGAACTTAGCGGTGGCAACCCGGATAAAGTGCTGCTGCTTTCGGTCGGTCGTCTCGCGCCGGAAAAACAGGTGGAGCAAATCCTGCCTGTGCTGGATTCTGTGCCGAACGCGCATCTGGCGATAGTCGGTGATGGCCCATACCGCGCCAAATTGGAGCAGATTTTTGCGGGCCGTTCCGTAACTTTTACCGGGTACAAAAAAGGCGTTGAACTCAGCAAAGCCTACGCCTCCAGCGATATTTTTATGTTCCCCTCGTCAACCATCGAAACCTTCGGATTGGTGGCAGCCGAGGCGATGGCAGCCGGGTTGCCCGTCATCAGCAGTCGGGTAGGCGGAGTGCCGGAAATCGTAACTTCTGGTCTCAACGGTTATTTATTCGAGCCGAACGACACCGCCGCGATGGTTGAATACACCCGTGAATTGGTCGAAAATACCGAATGTCGCCGCGCCATGGGGCAGGCCGCCCGTGACGCTGCCAGCAAAATGTCGTGGGACGTGGTGATGGATGAACTGCTGGATACCTATGAAGGCGTCATCCAGCGTTACCACCAGAAAAGCTACGCAAAAGCAGCAGTAGAACCATCTTAAGCGGAACGTATCGTAACCCATACTATAATGAGTCTGGCGACTGTCTTCCAACCAATAACCAATCACCAAGAACCAATAACCACCTATGACTGACCAACAACCATTCCATTTCGCTAACCTGCCCATCGACGCCTACCGTGAACGCTTCCAACCCGGTGACCATACGCTGGTGGATGTGCGTGAACCGCAGGAATGGGCGATGGGGCGTATTCCCGGCGCGATTCATATTCCGCTGAATGATCTGCCTGATCGGGTTGCCGAAATCCCAAACGATAAACCGGTTGTAGTCGTCTGTGCCTCTGGCGTTCGCAGTCTCTACGGCGCGAATTTTCTGGTGAAGAACGGCTACCCGGAAGTTTATAACCTTGAAGACGGTACCAAAACATGGGTGCTGCGCGGCTTCCCGGTCGAACGATAAATAATTCACAGTTTATAGTCGTCGGTTTTCAGTCTGTGAATACGTCTGATAACCGAGAACTGGTAACTGACAACTGATAACTGGAAACTCCCTATGATCCTCAAATACTTCTACGACTCCCGTCTCGCACAGGCTTCCTACATGGTCGGATGTGCTCAAACGGGTGAAGCACTGGTCATCGATCCCGCCCGCGATATTACCCCCTATCTGGATGCCGCCCGCGCCGAAGACTTACGCATCACCCACGTCACCGAAACCCATATTCATGCGGATTTCGTCAGCGGAGTGCGCGAACTGGCGGCTGCCACAGGCGCAAAACTCTACCTGAGCGATATGGGCGATGCCGATTGGAAATATGCTTTCGCCGATTCCGATACCGTTTTGCTCCACGATGGCGATTCGTGGATGGTCGGCAACATCTGTATTGAAGCCCTGCATACGCCCGGTCATACCCCAGAACATCTCTGCTTCCAGATCACCGATACTGCTGGCGCAAACAAGCCGATGGGCATCTTCACCGGGGATTGCCTGTTTGTAGGCACGGTTGGACGCCCGGATTTGCTGGAAGAAGCCGCCGGAATCGCCAACACCAAAGAACCCGGCGCACGTCAGCAGTTCCAGAATATGCAGCGCCTTAAAACCCTGCCGGATTATCTGCAAATTTGGCCGGGACATGGTGCAGGCAGCGCATGTGGCAAAGGCTTAGGCGCAATTCCGTCCACAACCCTCGGCTACGAAAAGCTGTTTAACCCGGCTTTCCAGTTCACCGATGAAACCGAATTCGTGCATTGGCTTTTAGATGGTCAGCCGGAAGCGCCGCGTTACTTCGGGCAGATGAAGCGCGTCAACAAAATTGGCCCCGCACTGCTGAAGGAAATAAATGCCCCGCAGCATTTACCACCCGTTGCGCTGCCGCTTTTGCTGAAAGATGCGCTGATCATCGACACCCGCCCGACAGAGGCTTTCGCTCAACAGCACGCCCCCGGCACGATCAACATTCCAACGACTAGCAATAATGCTTCCACATGGGCGGGTTGGTATGTGGATTTCAATAAGCCGACCTACTTCATAGCAGAAGAAACCGAAGTCCCCGAAGTGGTGAATATGCTGCGCGCCATCGGTGTCGATAATCTGCCCGGTTATTTCACGCCCGATGCAGTCAATGGCTACACCGGGAAAATCACAACGATCATGCCACTGGCCGCCGCTGACCTGATGCAATCCGGTGCATATTTGCTGGATGTGCGCTGGATGGATGAATACCAAACCGATCATATCCCCGGCGCACATCACATTCCATTAGGCCATATTCCGACACGCATTGCCGAACTGCCCACCGAAACCCCGTTGATTGTGCAGTGTGGCGGCGGTGTACGGTCACAAGTGGTCGCCAGCCTGCTGCAACGGCGCGGTTTCACCAATATCCTCAATCTCTCCGGCGGCATCGACGCTTGGAAACGCGCCGGACTCCCCATCGAATTCAACTAATCAAAAAGGGGCACTCTCGCCCCTTTATAGTTCTCTTCTGCATTTGTCTTCAAGCTGATGGCTGATGGCTAAAAGCTAACGGCTCTCTTACCCGCCCGATGCCCAGTACAAAAACCCAATCACCACCAGTTCACCATCCACAGCGATGATGCTGTTTTCTTCCTTCGGGCTGAAGACCACCACCGAACCCGGCGCACACCGAATTTCCTCGCCACCCTCATTTTTGAAGATTCCTTCGCCCTTCAGCACCACGAAATGCCGGGGCAAAAAGGGCGCGTGGGTTTCATCCAATTCCTGACCGGGCTTCAGCGTATAACGCACAATCTTGCCCACATCATCGCTGTTCAACTGTTGGGCGTATGGCCCCATATCGCTGAACGTCAGTTCCTCAAGCACATGAATCGTTTTCAAGATATTTCCCCATTGTTTACTGACAAATTGACACACCCGGAATTATTTCTGTTCCCCTCCCCATTACATGGTTCACTGGACGACACTTTTAACGCAAAGCCATTTTTCGAGCCGGAATCAGCGGGGTATGGACTCCCCTCCTCGCGTGCGGGGAGGGGTTGGGGGTGGGGTAAAAAGCAAATTTCCACACCTACTCTTAAAACTGTCGTCCTCTCAAATTGCATGGCTAGGGGTGGGGATATTCCTATCCGAAGCGCCCGGAGATGTAATCGGCGGTTTCCTGTTTTTCTGGTTGGGCGAACAGCTTTTGTGTCTGACCGAACTCCACCAGTTCGCCCCAGCGTTTTTCCTGACTGTCGTCGCCTTCCTTGCGGATGCTGAAGAACGCCGTATAGTCCGAAGCGCGGGTG
>JAIOHM010000008.1 GCA_019912965.1 Anaerolineae bacterium | reverse complement strand
CGTACAGCCTGAGCCTGAACAATATTCCGGCGATGTTTGCCAGTCATGTTATCAGCCACGCGAAGGCTGAGGATGAATTCCGGGTGGTGCTGATGGGGGATTCATCAACATGGGGCTGGCGGCTGGAAAATCGGGATACGCTGGCGGGGCAGATCAACGTGGGGGATTATCGGATGGCGGACGGGCGGCGGGTGGTGGCGTACAATCTGGGCTATCCGATTATGTCCCTGTTGAAAGATGTGCTGCTGTTGGATGAGGCGATGCGGTATCAGCCGGATATGATCGTGTGGCTGGTGACGTTGGAATCCTTCCTGCGTGAAAAGCAGACATTCCCGCCGATTGTGCAGAATAATGAGGTGCGGGTTAGCCGATTGATGGGAGAACCCTCACCCCCAAGTGAAATGCCGACGGATTTTATGGGTGAGACAATCGTTGGGCGGCGGCGCGATCTGGCGGATTGGCTGCGGTTGCAACTGTATGGATTCTCGTGGATGGCGACCGGGATTGACCAGTATATCCCAGCAGACTATACACCGCGCCAATCGGATTTTGAACCCGATGTGAGCTGGCAGGGGTATGAGACGCCGAGTGAGCAAGTTGATCTGGCGTTTGATGTGCTGGATATGGGCATTCAGTTGGTTGGTGAGGTTCTGTTGGTGGTGATTAATGAGCCGATGTTCATCAGCGATGGCGAGAACAGCGATTTCCGTTACAACGCTTTTTACCCGCGCTGGGTCTATGATCTGTATCGGGAGCAGTTGGCGGCATATGCCGAGCCGAACGGATTCGATTACCGGGATTGGTGGGATCGGGTTGCACCGGACGCATTCACGGATAGCCCGGTGCATTTGACGGCGGCTGGTTCGGCACAGGTGGCGGCGTGGGTGGCGGGGGAAATCGTGAACCGCCAAGATGCCGAGTGATTTATCAATAGGCGACGAAACCACCGAGGGCTTTGATCAAGTTGCGACCGCGCAGCCCTTCGGCATAGGCACTCAAAGCGTTGGCGTAGCCTGTGTCGATATATCCCAAGTCTTCTATTTCAGCCCCGGTAAACTCAAGGCGTAAACGCGCCGGACGCGGGCCAAAACTGCTATCGACCGGGTACCCCGATAATACGGCTAAAATTTCGGCGATGAGGTCATGGATGCGGTCAAGGTTGGCCTGATCTTGCGATACATCGATCACGAGATCGAAGGTGGTTTCGCTGGCATCGACTGAACAATCTTCACGCTGAACGCCGAACTGCTGCACACCGACATAAAAAGGTGTTATTCCGGCGGCGGTCAAATCGGTTTCGAGGGATTCCTGCAATCCGGCATTTCCGGCGATGACCACTGCTAACCAACAATCTCCGGTTGTGGGTTGGGGTGTTCCTTCTACCGCCTGCATGGTTAAGGGCAGCGCCGTAATGGTCAATTCGATGGGGGCGGGCGTGACGGGCTGGGCAAGCGATGGATCACGCACGATGGCGGTGCGCGTGGCTTGGGACGCGGAAGCGGTGGTCATCAGGTCAACGATATTTGCGGAGGCGGGTTGGTTGGTCAAGGTGGCCTGCCGGATGATTTCGGTGGCGGTCAGGTCAATATCGGCTGTTGGGGTTATGGTCGCTGTTGGTATGGCAACCGTTTCCGGTGAACGGAAAAAGATTTGTGCTGCCAGAACGCCGCCGAAGATGACGACTGCGATCAACAGCAGACGCATGAACGGGGGACGATTGTTCTGTGGTGGTGGCGGCGAATTATCGTCGAAGAAACCGACTTCACTGTCCATAAAATCCTCGTGCGTCGTTTGGAGTCTATTCTACTTACAAATGGGAATTAGGCATCCACTTCAGCGAAGTATTCGAGCAAGTAACGGTGGGCGAAGATGTAGCCACCGCCGACTTTACGCAGGAGGCCGATGGAGGTGCAGTAGTCGAGGAAACGGGCGTAGTTCCATGGGATGTGTCCGGCGCGGTATAAGATATGCCGTAATGCAAGGTGGCGAGCAACATAAACCGCACCAATCAAAGATAATAGAATGCCTACTAATCCAATGCTAGACATGATTCCAGTAATTACTCCAATTGTTTTCAACAACTCCCCTAAAATTGCTAACTGATGGGTATTCATAGCAATATTGTCGAATATTATTCCGAGTTCACTGCCTTTCAGTATTTGGAACACGAACTCATTGTAGTGGTCTATCAGAATATAAGGCTGCAACGCTCGATAGCTAAACCCCAGTACAAGCGATCCACTCATAATGATCATTGTCGTAAAAACTGCATTTATGATATTCGAAACTGTTCCCTCATTAGGAATCAAGGTCGTTTTTGTTTGTGGTGATACACTTCGCGCTGCAGCTCGCATAGAAAAAGCTAAAATCTGCATTAATACCATGAATATTACAGTAGAACACATTGCTGTTAATGCAATGCGATCTAATTTATCTATTCGAATGATAAAGAATATGGACGAGATGAATCCCACAGTAAAAATGATACGCTGCGTGAGGGTGCCAATACCCAGTTTGTGGCTTAGAAATCGGCTGAACATATAAACAGGAAATATTAAATACCAAACAAATGGCGATTGATAGCTAATTTCTGCACGCCCCGAACCCACGGGTCGTACAGCAACTATAAGCCCTATGAACGCGGTAAATAAACTCAAAACCACACACACTTCAATCGAAAAAATCCCTAGAAAGTTTACCGAAATAAATGTTAACGAGCCTGCTATCATGCCTGTCAATAGTGCAGAGTTCACTCTATATTCGCGTTTTTGTGCATTTATTTCCAACCAAGCTGGTTGCAGACCTTCAATATAAAACACAGTCTGCTGAAATTTAACCATCTTGCTGGCCAACCATTTAAGATAAAGGCGGATTTGGTGCGGCGAATGATGTTCAAGTTGATTCGATTGGTTGAGAAGTTTTTCGATGTAAGTATCAAAGAGATAATTGCGGCGCTGTTTGATCGAGTTTTCAGTGGGCGGAATTTGAAGACTACGCGGGGAGATATTTTGATAGCAGTAGGCCATTGTGTTGAGTAGAAAAGGAGTTTCGACCATTTCTTGGAGGACAGTGTCAGTTTTTAGAACAGTTCGAAGCCCTTCAAGTTCGGGGCGGTTGAGGTAGGTGTTGATCTGGTCAGCGTTAAGAGATTGGAGAACAATCGCGCCGCGCAGATCGAGTTTGCTGGTGAGGGGTTCATAATCGGCAATGCGGCTGCATACGGCAAGATCAATCGCTTTGAAGGTGCGACGAAAGATGTTGATGGCATCAACGCATTGATTGCGGAATTCTTCGGCAACTTCGTCCAACCCATCCAGCAGCAGCAAGAGTTTTTCGTGTTCGATCCATTCTTGGGCGACTTTTTGAGGAACTTGATATTTCAGCCGCAGCTCACTAACGAGCCAATCTTCCAGCGATTTTCGTTCGGCAGCCCATGAAGAGAGATTGAAGATGACGGGGATGGGTTGGGTTTCGTCGGCACGGGCGCGTTCAATAAGATGGCGGGCAAGCTGCAAAAGCAGGATGGTTTTGCCTGCACCGGGCGCACCGAGGATGAGCAGTTCGCGGTTGAGATCGTTAAATACCTCGCCAATTCCGGCGGTGGATGGGAGTTGGTAGTCGCCGTAGTCGATATGTTTTAACACCGCGCCGGGGACAGCTGATAAGCCCAATTCAAATGTGCCACTTTCCTTTAAGGCGTTTTCCAGCACACCAACGACCCAAAATTCATGCACCTTGTCGAGCATTCGGGCGCGATTGGTGGCAGATGTAGAAGTAGTGATTTGCAGTTTTGTGATAGATGCAGGATTGGGCGCAATGTATTGCGCCCCTAGAGGCGATGTGATAGCTTGGCGGAGGCGATCAAAGGCAGTAGTGTTGGGCTGGGTGAAATCGAGATACTGTGTACCTTGTAGATGATATGGGAGTTTGCAGGGGCGGAGCATCACAGGAATGAGGCGGCTGTTGTAAAGCGCATAGTCCCATTCCCACATAACCTCACGGGATTGCAGGGCTTCTTCGGTCAGCAGACCAATGACAACCTGTGAGGTTTCCAGTCCTTTTTGAATTTCATGGCGGAAGTATGCACCTTCGGGGATGTTGTCTTTATCCAGCCACGTTGAAAAGCCCCACGCGCGAAGCTGGTCACGCAGTTGTTCGGCAAAACTGCGCTCCTGGCTTTTGTAGCTGATGAAGACTTGCAGCGTCACACGCGGTCTCCGATGAGTCATGAATGCTCAACAATAGTGTAGTTGTTTCGGCGGTTATCGGCAAATCGAAGATGTGGAAAGGGAGAGGAACTTTCCACATCTTTTTAGGTTAGGGGTGCAGGTCGGGTTCGAGCCATTGGGAGCGGCCTGCGGCGAGGCGTTCGGGGGTGTAATGGCGTTGAATCAGATGGGTATCGAGCAGGTGGGGATGTTGGGCGATGAGGGCGTCAAAATCGGTTTCAGGAGGCAGGGCGGTCATGGCTTGGTGGACGACGTGCGCCCAGAACAACGTGATAGTTTCGTGGTATTTGCCGGATGCACCATGCGCGGCGGCGAAGCCCTGAATGCCTGATCGAATGCGCCGGATTCCTTCATCCCATCCATGCTGGCTGAGGTAGAGCCATGCGAGGCGCAGGTGGTCGATGTGGCGAAAGGGTGATAAAGTCGCGTTTTCAAAGGCTTCCAAGAAGGCTGAGTCGTTCATGGGTAAACTCCCCAATAGAAAAACATGGCAGGCGGTTTCGGATGAATAAAAAACACGCATCTGGCAAAAGAGCCGATGCGCGTCTGTTTTCAGATTATGCGATTTTGGCGGCGATTGCAAGCAGGAATTTATTGAATGGGCTACCGGGTTTGGGGATTGGATTTTATACTGATGCACCTACAACATGAGAGGTACAAGGCCTATGGATGAACAAGTCGTTCGGGAAAAACTGCGGGCGTACATCACCAAAGAATTGATACGGGATGCGAAATATCCGTTGAAGGATGACGAGGGGATCGTCAGCAGCGGGTTGATGGATTCGTTTTCGCTGGCGGAGTTGGGGGTGTATGTGGAGCAGGAATTCGGCGTGTATATCCCTGACCCGGATTTGACGGTGGCGAAGATGGACACACTGGATTTGATGGTGGCGCGGGTGCTGCGCGGATAAGCAAAACGCTCCTATAATAGAAAAATGGTCAATCGCCAGTCATACATTGTTGCCACATCAGACTTGTTAAGTTAGGGGGCACAATGGCAAAGGCACTGTTTTTCAATGTTCCAGCGCATGGACACGTCAATCCTTCGCTGCCGTTGGTGGCTGAACTGGTTCGGCGCGAACATCAGATTATTTATTTCATCAGCGAAGGCTACCGGGCGAGAGTCGAAGCCGCTGGTGCAGTCTACCGCCCATATGCCACCATCCATGACGATTATTTTGATAGACGCGGTTTAAGCGGTAGTGTGCCGCAGCAGGTGGCTTACGAACTCATCACCACCGCCGGGGAGATTCTGCCTGACCTGCTGGAAACAACGCGGGCAGAAAACCCCGATTACATTCTGTTTGATGGGATGTGTCCGTGGGGGTATATGGTCGCGCGAATTTTGGGACTTCCAGCAGTCGCCTCGTTCGCGCTTCCCGCACCAATCTCGCCGCCACCCCGTGCCATGTTGAAACACATCCCCGTCATGCTGCCCGTGCTGTTCCGCGACATTCTGCCCATGCTATTCCGCGACTTTGGGAAAGGGATGGCGGCGAACAAACGCGCCAAAGCCTTGACGAAACACTATGGCCTGCCGCCGTTCGGCATGATCGGCATCATGAACAATTTAGGGGATATTTCCCTCAGCTATACCTCCGCCGATTTTCAGCCTTACGCCGATACCGTTCATAAATCTGTCCGGTTTGTGGGCTGGACGGTCAATGAAACTGCTGCAAACGAACCGTTTTCTTTCGAGCACCTACAGGGACGGCGGTTGATTTACGTCTCAATGGGGACGCTGAATAACGATGACATCGGCTTTTTCAAAATGTGCATTGAAGCCTTTACCGGGGGCGATCATTTCGTGATGATGACCACCGGAGGCCGTATTCAACCGGATGCATTCGGTACACTGCCCGAAAATGTCGCAGTTTATGAATGGGTTCCGCAGATTGAGGTGCTGAAGCGGGCGGCGTTATTTATCTCGCACGGCGGCATGAACAGCGTCCACGACAGCCTGTATTTCGGCGTGCCGCTGCTGGTGGTTCCACAGCAGTTCGAGCAAACGATTAATGCAATGCGGGTGGTCGAATTGGGTGCGGGGCTGATGCTCAAAAAAGGACAGGTGAATGCTCAGACGATCCGTGACAGTGCTGTGCGATTGCTGACCGAATCGCAGTTTAAGGCCGAGGCCGAGCGTGTTGGCGATACTTTACGTTCGGCTGGAGGCGCGGTGCGGGCAGCCGATGAGGTTGAAGGTTTATTGAGCAATCCGCGTTACGATTCGTCCGGTAGGGATTGAAATTCACCTGTTTGGTGGGCGATGGTCATGATGCGGGTGCGGGCCATTTCGACCCATGTGCGAAGGGTGTTGAGTTCCATCAGCCCAGCTTCCATAATCAGTTGGCGATGTAAAGACATCTGCCCAACGACCGCCATCTGCTCCAATGTGCCTTGTACAGCGAACTGGCGTCCGGCGTCGTAGATGCGAATCGCGTCCAGATATTCATTCAGCCATTGGATGATTTCGCGTTTGGTGAGGCGGCCTTCCATAAACTGGAAGCGCCACATGGCAATTTCGCGCTGCTCATTGATGGGCAAAAGTTTGGGGATTTCCCGCAGCCAGTTATCCAAAAGTTTACTGCCAGCAGGGGACAGGGTATACAGCTTACGGGGACGGCTTTCGTGTTCCATCATCAGTTCGCCAAGAATGATGTCCTGCTGCTCCAGCCGTTTCAAAATCGGGTAGATCGAACCGGGGCTGGCGTTCCAACTGTAGGTGTTGTCTGGCGAAAAGAAGTTGATGATGCTGTAACCCGACTGCGGCTCCAGACTGATTAACCCTAAAACGATATATTCCAACAGGGTGAGTTCGCGGCCTGTCCGGCTCATAATCATGTTCTTTCAGTACGATACGACATATTGTGCAGTATAAATCATATTTGGGTGGGAAGGCAAGTCCAGCCCCCACAAACAGGGGGTTCGCTCAGTCTTTCGGTGGGTAATGTTTACATAGGGGACTTCCGTACTAATTGACGGGTGTTACGTTTCGGAATATGTTCAATTACGAAACGAGCTATTGCGAAACGATATGGGGATGAGCATGAACAGCCAACGAGAACAGGCAATCGTGATTGGGGGGAGCATGGCCGGCTTGCTGGCGGCGCGTGTTTTGAGCGATCACTTCCAGCAGGTGACGATTATCGAACGCGATCAACTGCCGGATGAAGGGGTTTATCGCAACGGGGTTCCACAATCACGCCATTTGCATACCCTGCTGGTACAGGGGCAGCGGATTATGGAAACGATGTTCCCCGGTTTTAGCGATGAGATGGCGGCAGAGGGCGCGCCGGAAGTGACGTGGGGGATCGGCAACGTCTTTTTGACCACGGGGGGGTATGCACAGCCACAGGACAGCGGCATCAAGAGCAATCTGCTGGCGCGGGTTGAGTTGGAATGGCTGGTGCGTAAACGGATTTACCAGATCGAAAATATCCGCTTTATCACTGAGCGCGATGTGCGCGGGTTGATCGCTACCGCAGACGGCAAAGCGGTCATCGGTGTCGAAACCGAATCGCGGACTGACCATCGCGTTGAGCAAATCTTCGCGCAGTTGGTGGTGGATGCCAGCGGACGCGGTTCTAAAGCGCCGGAATGGTTGCAGACATTGGGCTATGATGCGCCGCCAGAAACCGTCATCAATGCACACACTGGTTATGCCACACGCTGGTACGAAATTCCGGCGGATGCGTCTAACGATTGGGCAATCGTGATTCAGCCGCGTCCCGGCGAAAAATTGTATCGCGGCGGCGGTTTGCTGGTAATGGATGGCAACCGCTGGGTGGTCACACTGTTGGGCGCGAATGGCGATTATCCACCGACGGATGAAGAAGGATTTATGGCGTTTGCCAAGTCGCTGCCGGGGCCAGATATTTACGAAGCGATCAAAGATGCCAAACCGATCACCTCCATTTATGGCTACCGTAAGCTGGAAAACCGGATGCGGCATTATGAACGGCTGACACGCCGCCCGGAAGGTTTTGTGGTCACCGGGGATGCGGCCTGTGCCCTCAATCCGATTTATGGGCAGGGCATGACCGCATCCGCGATGGAAGCCGAAATGATGGGTAAACTGCTGCGGCGTTATAACGGGCGGAGTTTGGCGGGTTTCCCGGCAGCTTTCCAAAAAGATTTGCGCCGAGTAGCGGATGGCCCGTGGTTGATGGCGACTTCGGAAGATATGCGTTATCCCGATGTCGAAGGCCAGCGACCGAACGCAGTTATGCACCTGATGCACCGTTATCTTGACCTGCTGGCGAAGGCGATTCCTTATGACAAAAAGGTGACGATGGCTTTCGTCAAAGGCATGAATTTGCTCGAACATCCCTCGGTGATGATGCATCCGGCGATTGTGGCGCGGGTGCTGCTGCGGACATGGCAAATGCGGCGCAATCGGCAATCCGGTAATCAGCAATACCAACAGTCGCTGCCTCATCAGGCGGGGAATGTTTCAGGACTATAACGATCTCCTGACGGCGGGACGTCGAAGATTGTCTATAATCAAATCCAAAGATCGTACAAGGGGTGAACAGATAGGTTTACCCCTTTGGTTATTATCTGGATAAAGATTATGCCTGCGATTGACCCCACTGCCCGCCAGTTCATGACGATTGATGGTTACAAGATTGCATATCTGGTGGTTGGCAATCCGACGAATCCGCCGCTGGTGCTGGTGCATGGCTGGCTTTCGCACGCGGGATTCTGGAAGCCGACGCTGGAGGCATTTCAGGATACCCATTACTGTGTAGCTGTCGATCTGTTGGGGCACGGGTTGAGCGACAAACCACACGATGGAGATTACAGCATTTCAGCACAGGCGCGGCGGGTGCTGGCTGTGGCGGATGGTCTGGGTGTAAAACGCTTCACATGGATTGGGCATTCAATGGGTGGGCAGATTGGGTTGTATACCGCGATCAATCACCCAGAACGCCTGGATCAGCTCGTGAGTGTAGCAGGTGTGGTGACCGGGAAACTTTCGGCTTATGTGCGCTATGTTATGAAGCCGGTTTTCTGGCTCGGTTCGTTGTTTCCGCCCATGTGGAATGCATCACGGTGGGCGACACGCTGGCGCTGGTACACCGACCTTTTTGATCGCCCGATCATTTATGATGTGCGACATAACCACATTGATCCAATTGACCGCCAGATGGCGATTCAGCCGGGGGTGGAAATTTCCATGTATCGCGACCTCGAAGCTATTGCAGCCTGTGACCTGACGGGTGATCTCTCGAAAATCCGCACGCCGACTCTGGTGATTTTCGGCAAGCAGGATAACACCGTTCCGGTCGAACATGGGTATCTGGTAAAGCAGTATGTAAAGGGGAGTCAGTTAGTGCTGCTAGACAAGTGTGGTCATGTGCCGATGACCGAAAAGCGACTCGCCTATTTAGAAGCCCTCAAAACATTTCTTCACGAGCGGGTCTTTGCGGGGTGAATTCACTTATTCAGATGATTTGTCTGCTTCCAGATTGCGTTGCATCGATTCGACAGCAGCTTTGAGGTTTGATAAATCTTCCACAGCCATCCAAACAAAATCCAGATCAATCTGGTCATAATTGTGAATCAAGAAATCTCGAAATGCCTTGACCTTCTTCCACGCCACATTGGGATATAGCTCAAGTACACTTTCCGGGATACGTTTTACAATCTCTCCAATGACCTCATAGGAACGGATAACAGCTTCCTGAGTTTTAATATCCTGCATAAAGCTATCGATACCATCCTGAGTGAAATCCTGAATGTAGCTGATGCGTTGAAGCAGATCAGCGATGTATTTCTTGAGATCGCTCATAATGCGACAGCTTCTTTTAAGATGGCCTGCTTAAATGGATTTTGCTCAGACTGATGATCGGTGACAAGATCAACTTCTCTCCCTAGCAAATCCTTTAAATCCAACCATAATCCCACAAGATCAAAAATAGATGTTTTCGGTGGAAAGCTCACGAGGAAATCCACATCGCTTTCTGGCGTTGCTTCCCCGCGCGCAACGCTCCCAAAAACGCGGACGTTAAAAGCCCCATGTTTCGCCGCCAACTGTAAAATATCCTCGCGCTGTGCGCCGAGAATCTCCGCGATGCCAAGCCCTTTTTGCTGGATTTCAGTCATAAAGACAGTCCTTCAAAATTATTTACTGGTTCTTACCACAAAATGTTGATCTGATATTGGTGAATTTTAGGATCATTGGTTACTAAAGTCAGATTTTCAACTTGTGTTTGGGCAATCAGCAAACGGTCAAATGGGTCATGATGATGATATGGAAGATGACCCAAACCCAGAATATGGTCTAATCGAATAGGAAGTAACTGAATACCATTTGTCTGTTGTTGTGAAGTAAGGGTAATGGGCAAGGTTGAGTCGAGCTGTAATTTACCCAATTGGATTTTGATCTGCATTTCCCAAACACTCGCCAAACTGAGATAGATATCGTTTTGTGGGTCTTTGATTGCTTGTTGGATTGTTGTCGATAATCTGCTAGTGGCTATATCTAGCCAGATAAAGGCATGAGTATCGAGCAGTAGCCTCATTCATCTTCTCCAAGCCAAAATGAATCAGGCAGTTCATCAGTGAAATCTTCACTCATCCACCCTTGACCTTCATGTAATCCGAGGATTCGTTCTTTAGGCTGGACGGGTGTCTCTGCTACGGCAACCTTTGCGACCGGCGAAATCCCGCGCGTGAGCAAGATTTCAGGATTAGCATTCAGTTCTGAAAGCAGTTCTTCTAAAGTCAAATGCGTGGTTTCCAGATCAATGGTTTTGAGTACCATACAGCCTACCTCAGTCTCGTTTCTATGATTCTATTATACGCAAATAACCCGCCTAGGCCTCGATAAGAGGCGGAGGCTGCTGGAATATGATCTCGAAGAATTGGTCGGCCATTTGTTTGGGTGAGTAGTCATTGGGGGTTTTTAGCCACCACTGAATCAAACGCACCAGACCCCCCATAACTACCTGCGCATAAATTTCCGGCTGAGTTTTGACGTGTGGGAAGCATGAACCGTCCTTCATATGCTCCACCATAGCTGCAACCAGATATTCCACAATCCGTTCCGTCATCCACGATGCGCCTTTGCCGCCGAACATGACCATGAACAAATCGCGGTGTTCGGCAGCATATTCAAATTTGAGCAGCCATACCAGATATTCCAGCCGAGGCGATTGTTCATGCCCATAATAATTCTGGCGAATGTCTTGATCGAGTACGTCGAAGCCTTCGCGCACGGCTGTCCAGACAATATCTTCCTTGTCGTTGAAGTGAACGTAGAAGGTGCCGCGTCCCAGATCAGCGCTGTCGGTGATGTCCTGCACCGATACTTCATCGAAGCCTTTTTCGAGGATGAGGGTGATGGCGGCTTGCTTCAGTTGATCGCGGGTGCGCTGCTTGCGGCGTTCGAAACGGTTAATTGTACTGGTGTTCATTATTGACGGCTTTCCAATTTTAAACGGGGTCAAAAATTGACCATTTTGACTCCTTGACGGGTTCCAAGCACTCATTATACCCTAAACAGGACATTGTGTTCAATGATGACGAAGTGTATGGAGAAGGGCTATCCCCATGAGCAAACGTATTCCCCCCGGCCCTAAAGGCGCGCCGCTGGTTGGTGATTTATTCGCCTTTATGCGCGATAAACTGAGTTATGTGCAGAATGCGGCCAAAACGTATGGCGATATTGTGCGCTATCGCCTTGGGCCGCTGACGGTCTACCAACTGAATCGCCCAGACTATATCCATGAAGTGCTGGTTGGGCAGGGCGAAAAATTCCAGAAAGCCAAACTGGATGGTCAGATTTTCCAGCAGTTTTTGGGCAATGGCTTATTGAGCGCCAACGGTGATTTTCACCGCCAGCAGCGCAAACTGGTGCAGCCCGCGTTTCACAGCAAACGCATCGAAAATTATGGACAGGTGATGGTGGATTACACCGCCCAAATGGTGGACGGCTGGCGCGATGGCCTGATGTTGGATATTCATGAGGCGATGACCAAACTCACCTTATTTATCGTCTCCAAAACGCTCTACGACGCGGATGTTTCCGCCAGCGCGGATGGTATTGGCGAGGCGGTGCATACACTGAACGCCATTGGCGGCGACCAGTACAATCAGGGATTCGTGTTCCCCAAATGGCTGCCGATTTCGCAAAATCGGCGCATGGCGCAGTCGGTGGCGACAGTGGATTCGGTGATAATGCCGATCATCGAAGGGCGGCGTAAATCCGGCGAGGATAAAGGCGATCTACTTTCGATGCTGCTGATGGCACAGGACGAGGAAACCGGAATCGGCATGAGTGACCGTCAGGTGCGGGATGAAGCTGTGTCGCTGTTTTTGGCGGGACACGAAACCACCTCCAACGCATTAACATGGACGTGGTATCTGCTGGCGCAGCACCCGGAAGTTGAAGCGAAATTACACGCTGAATTGGATACTGTTTTAGCGGGACGTGCGCCGACCATGCGCGATCTGGGGAATTTGCCCTACACCGATATGGTCATCAAAGAAGCCATGCGCTTGTATCCGCCCGCGTGGATTTTGAACGGACGCGAGGCATTGGAAGATGTTGAAATCGGCGGGTATTTTGTGCCCAAGGGGACGACCATGTTTATGAGTCCCTATGTCATGCACCACGACCCGCGTTATTTTGACGAAGCAGATGCATTTAAGCCGGAACGTTGGGCGGATGGTCTGGAAAAGCGTTTGCCGCGTTATGCTTATTTTCCGTTCGGCGGCGGGCCGCGCGTGTGCATCGGCAACAGCTTCGCCATGATGGAAGCGCGTTTGGTGCTGGCCGCCGTCGCCCAGCATTATCAACTCTCCCTCGTGCCGGGGCAGAATGTACAGCTTGATCCGCTGATTACGCTGCGGCCTAAAGGGGCGATGATGATGAAAGTTACCAGTCGCCAGTTGCCAGTTACCAGCGGTCAGCTTTCAGCAGTCAGCCTTGAGCCATTAGCAGTTGGGGATTAAACCAGATAAACAGAACGAATACAGGGCGGATCACTGTATCCGCCCGCTTCGATGCTGTCCCCGCGAATCTTGATACTTTCCTTATGCGCCCCACGAAAAACCTGATACGATCCTGATACCCGTGTTCTACAATTAAAGTAGTGAATAAAGCGTGACCTTTCCTTAAGGCGCGCTTTTGTGTTGTATTGCTTCTCAATGGGGCATTGAGGTTGTAGAACATGTCTATCCATGAAGTGCAGGATCGCTTTGCGGAAGTGGTGCTGGGTGCGCGGCTGCGGACAGCCGAAATCGCCCACCAAACCGCTCCCAACTTCGTCGCACTGGCGGTACTTGCAAGCGATGCGTTGTCCTCTGTTGCTTATGCCACTGAAGAAATCCTCATCATCCTGAACACGGCGGCTATTGGTGCATTTACCATAGGAAGCTTTCAGGGCAACGGTATTTCCATCCCGATTGCGATTGCGATTTCGCTGCTGATCGGTATCGTCACGATTTCGTACCGCCAGACGATTTTCTCTAATCCAGCGGGCGGCGGTGGTTACCGGGTGGCTAAAGAAAATCTGGGCGAGGAACTGGCGCAGGTGACAGGTGCATCGCTGCTCACGGATTACATCCTGACGGTCGCGGTCAGCATCAGTGCCGGGGTGGCGAATGTGGTCAGCGTTTTTCCGGCTTTATCGCCGTACCGTGTACCGCTGACGGTCGCCATCATTGTTTTCATGACACTGGTGAATTTACGTGGTGTGAAGGAAAGCGCGCGGCTGTTTTCTATCCCCACCTATTTCTTCCTCGTTATGATGCTGCTGACCATCGGCATCGGGTTCGTTAAGCTGCTCACAGGAACGCTAGACTCTGTTACGGGTGTTGAAGCTATTCAACACAATATGTTGGAGCCGATTACGCTGCTGCTGCTTTTGCGGGCGTTTTCGTCCGGGTGTACAGCGCTCACCGGGATTGAAGCGATTTCCAACGATACACAGTTGTTCCGCCAGCCGAGGGCTAAGAACGCGGCTAATACACTGGTGGTGATGAGCGCGATTTTGATTACGCTGTTCATGAGCATTACCCTGTTGGCGAATGCTATTCAGGCTGTGCCTTCGCATCATGAGACGATCATCAGCCAGATTGCACGCACGATTTATGGTGAAGAAGGCATCGGCTATATCGGCTATGTGCTGGCGATTGCCGGGGCGTTCTCAGTGCTGTTCATGGCGGCCAATACTCCGTTCGCGGATTTCCCACAACTGGCAGCGCTGCACAGTGGTGACGGATTCCTGCCGCGCCAGTTGACCTATCGTGGGCGTCGGTTGGTTTTCACATGGGGTGTTCTTACGCTGGCGTTCGGTTCAATCGCGCTGGTGGTGATTACCGGGGCAGTTGTGACCAATCTGATTCCGCTGTATGCCATCGGTGTATTTCTGGGTTTCACCATCAGTCAAGCCGGGATGACGCGGCGCTTCTGGCGGGCGGGGCGGCTCAAACCGGGCGAATTCACCTATGGGCTGGAAACCAAGATTGTCTATGATCCGCGCTGGCTGCTGAAACTGATCGTGTCTGGAACGGGTGCAACGGTGACATTTATCGTGATGCTGGTGTTCATCATCACCAAGTTCACCAGCGGCGCGTGGTTCATCGTCATCCTGATTCCGACGCTGGTCTGGGTGTTCTTCCGCATTCACCGTCATTATAAAGAGACGGCAGCACGGCTTAAACTGGAAGAAGCTCCCGTCTTTGATGTCCGGCCAGTCGTTTTTGATCCGCAAATCCATGATGAACTCGCCATCTATTTCTGCGATACATGGTCGAAGTTAGCGGTGGCGGTGGTGGCAGCAATTCTCAAGCGCGGCATCCCGATGCGAATCATCCATATCAATGTTGATCCGAAACGGGCGGAAGCGTTCGTCAAACGTTCCAAAGAAATCGTCGAACAAAATCAGTGGGATGCGAGCCTGACGCAAGTGGTGGAAGACCAGTACCGTGATCTGTATCACAGTGTAGCGCGCACCCTCAAAGACCTGCGGTTGATGTATCCTGATCTGAACTTCCAGATTTACATTGGCGCGCTGCGGACGCACTTCCCCTACAGTCTGCTGCACATGTCCACCGATAAATTCCTGCGTGATGCGCTGATGGAAGTGGATAATGTGGCGCTCAATATCAAGCAGGTCGAATTGGACAGACTTCCGCTGCCGGAAGGTTTCAAGGTTACTTTTGAGCATGTGGCCGATCATCAGCATGTGGATGAGATGGGGCAGGCATAAGGTTAGTGACGGGTCAAAATCCGAGACTGTGAGAATGGGGAGCGGCAACACGCTCCTCATTTTTTTTGTGATCATTTGTACAACCTGTAACCTTGAGGCTGGCTGTTTTCCGGTACAATAAAATGGCTTCGGCGTTTTCAAGGAGACAGGTATTCATGCCATTCGTCAATCGCATTTTTCGGTGGGGTGTTGTGTGTGGTTTAGCACTCTGTTTGACGGCAGTTCAAGCTGCGCGGGCGCAAACACCGCTGCGGTTAGGCATTCTGGGCGACAGCGGTCAGGATGAATATCAGGGGACGGATAATCGTGGTGGTGATTTCCATGCGGTGACGTTCAACTGGGTTGAGCAGTTGATCCTGGCGGGACGGGTGGATATGGGTGTATGGGGCGATTACGCTGAACCGCGCCGCACCGGATACGCCGCGAATTGGGCGCGCAGCGGGGCGACGGCTGATGATATGATCGCTGCCGGACAGCATACCGGATTGGCTGAACAAATCGCTGTGGGCGAGATTGATGTAGTGGTGATTGCTGTTGGCAGTAATGATTTTGCGCCGTACCGTGCCAATGGTTATGGGCCGATTTATGGCGGGACGGTCAGCGGGGAAGCATTAGACGAGAAAATTAACGGGCTGGTTGAGGATGTGGCAACGGCTATCGACACCTTGCAAGCGGCTGGCGATGTGCCGATTATTGTAGCGACTGTGCCTAATTGGGGAGATACCCCGCTGGTTTTGGGTAATCCTGATTTTGCTGATCCCGAACGACGCCAGTTGGTTACGGATGCCGTGCAAACGACGAATGTCCGATTGAGTGAGACGGCAGCGGGGCGGGGCGTCGAAATGGTTGATCTCGATAGCTTATATGCATCGCTGATTGGGCGCATAGACGGGGGCAAATTGGTAGTTGGTCATGAGCCAATTAATCTGTTCGGCGTGGGCGATGCACCGCACAACGGGGTGCTGGGTGATGGCATTCACGGCGGGACAGTGCTGGAAGGTTTGCTGGCGAACTGGTATCTGGAAGCGATCAACGCGGCAACCGGAGCCGGGTTAGAGCTGCTGAGTGATGACACGATTCTGGCATTCGCCGGATTAAGCGGGGATGGGGTGAGCGTTTCATCCAGCAACCAAGCGCCTGTGGCTAATGATGATGCATTCAGTATTGGAAAGGGACAATCGCTGACGATCATTATGTCGGATTTGCTGGCAAACGACAGCGACCCGGACGGCGATGCACTGACAATTATCCGGGCGACTCTGCCGGAACATGGGACGCTGACGGCGACGGCGGATGTGCAGGGCGGTATTTATACGCCGAACGCGGATTTCACCGGGATTGAAACGCTGACTTATACGATCAGTGATGACAAGGGCGCGACGGCTGACGGAGTGGTGACGATTCGGGTGGAGTAAGGAAGTACTGAGTACCGAGTACAAAGTACTGAGAAAGATTACGATGTGTTACGGGATTGGCGGCGATGGCGGTGGCGTGGCGAAAAAGGGTTTGGCTGCCAAGAAGCCTTTAGCCTTTAGCCATCAGCCTTTAGTCAATACAGCAGCATTTGCATCACTTTTATGTCGCAAATGTCGTGCAAATGACAATTGTTAAGGGGAGATGTCGTCAATGTCGTCAATGTCATTGTCAGTTACCAGTTACCAGTTTCCAGAAAATCACCTCACCCCTAGCCCCTCTCCAATTTGGAGAGGGGAGCAAGATTGCGGCGATTGCGATTGCGAAAATGGGTTTGCGTGCAAAGGGCAGGATTGTCGTCGTCGGTGTCGGAACGGGTTTACCAGACAATTATAGGTTCATAAGATTCGCAAGATTCGTCAGATGGATTTTGTGAATCTTGCGAATCTTTGAGACGGAAGTGGCGGCGGTGGCGGCGGAGTTATCGGTTTTCGGTCAATTTACCTCACCCCACTCGTGGCTGACAACTGTGGCAAGCTCGGTTAACCACTCGCCCTCTTCAAACTGGAGAGGGGAGCAAGATTGGCGGTGATGTCATGGGGTGTGCCGCCGTCATGTTTGCCATATGGGCGGTTTTTGGTGGTTGGTAAGGTGCAGTAGGTTGGGGAGGCAACATGTTGCGCCCGTACAGGTTATCATAGAACAAAGGGGCTAGTGAAGTCAAGGTAATGGTCAGAAGGTACGTGATGAGCGCATCCGAAGATTATGCTCGATGATGAACCAGTGGGTGACGAGGGAATGATAGGTATCCTGCTTCGAGAAGGACAAACTCTTGCGGGTATAGCGACCGAGCCATTGGCGTAGGGTGTTGTTCCAGCGTTCCTGGTGGTTAGTCTGATGGGCTGCCTTGGGAGCAGCATGGTGCTGCTGAGGCGGAACAATCAAGGGATAGACATCGTATGCATCGGTGTAAACTGGACAGGCGCGATAGCTTTCGGGTACAGCCTGCCACAACTTCCGGGCGGTGGTTTCAGAACGGTCGCCAATGGCATAGGCCACAATCTGGCGCGTTCGACGACACATCGCCAGCCACAACCAGCGTTTGAACCATTTCTCACTCACAAAACTCACCAACTCATCCAGCTCCAACACATCATCCGGCTGGACAGGCAGGAGCGTGTCGGTCAGATTGGGCAGATCAGCAACCCGGGCTTTCAACCAGCCCAGCAGCGTTGTGCGCCACACGCCAAACACCCGCTGGATGCCCCGCAAGCTCATCCGCTCACGGTAGGCGTGTAAAATGGTGGCTTTCTGTTCGGGGGTATACCTTGTTTTCGGTGTCAACACACGGCAGGTTCCGCATTGTTTGCACAAATATTGGGCATTGCCACACTTATTGTGTCCATTGCGTATAATATTCTCACTGCCACATGATCGACACGAGTAGGTCATTGTCTCTTCGATCATGTGGCAGATTCTTATCCACCATCACGTACTTTGCAACCACTACCGAAGTCAAGTTCGAGTCTGGTTAGAAAAGGTGGGGTTTAAAACCCGCCCGGCTACACAACCCCAAGACCCCACTAAAGGGGCTGGATTTACAGAGCGCCATGCAGGCAGAAATGTGGTGCTTCTAGCGGAACAGGGCTGTTTCGCTGATGAGATAAACAGCGGCGTTGAGGGCTAACAATATGCCGAAAAGGATACAGGCGTATTTCATCAGGCGCGGCGTCCAGATGTGTATCCATTGGCTGATGCTGTTCAGTTGGGCAGCGAACCGGTCACGGTAGCGCACATACAAGCCCAGAAAAGCAAACAGGGGCAGGCTGAATACCAGATTGTAGACGGCTAATGCGGACAGACTTTGCAAGGCATTTAACTGTGCCTGTGCCATTTGCTCGATAGCGACAAAGTAGGGCAGCGCAGTGGTGATTTCGTTCAGCATGACCACCATGCCGAAGCCAAAAGCATAGATCATGCCAAGTGACTGCGGCTTTCTGGCTTCCGTTTCAACTGTGCCTGCGGCTTTGTACCAGAGGCCAAAACCGAGCAGGGCTATCCCCACGATGAATTGCAGGCTGTAGAGGGTGGTGTCTCCCATATTGCCGAGAAAATCCGCGATCACTGCCCGGACACCGCCCAGAATGAGGACACCGCCGCCGAAGTTGACGGTCAGGATTCCGGCGATGTAGCTGGTGATCCGCGAGACGGGGCGCGGCGTGGTGAACAGATAAAATTGGGCGATGAACAGCGAGGGATTGAAGCTATCCAGCACGGCGATTCCGGTCAACGTAAGCAGCAGTGGGAGAGTCATACCGGGGTCACTTCCGTCAGGGCTAACAATTCGTTCAGCAATTTCTGGCGGGTGTCGTCGTCGTGCGGGGAAATCCCTATCAGGCGGTCGAACCAATAGGCATCCGCGGCCAGCCGCACCACCAGCGCCCGCGCAATCGGTAGGCCATCTTCCAGCAAGCCCATCTGCCATTGATGGAAATCCTCGCGGATGGCATTCAGCATACCTGCATTTTCGGTCAGGGTGAGCATGAGCATGGCGCTGAGTTCCAGCGGTGGTGGGGTTTCTTCAAAGGTGGCATGAACATAGGCGCGCAGCCAGCGACCGGGGCGGGGGATTTCCTGATCGTAGTAAACCTTTGCCCGCGCGGCGAATTCGGTCATCAGATGGCGGATAATAGATTCGTGCAGAACTTCTTTGGAAGGGAAATGATGCAGCAATCCGCCTTTGCTGACTCCGGCTTCTTTGGCTACGGCGTCCAGCGTCAGCCCGGAAGTGCCATGTGTTTCCAGTGTGCGGATAGCGGCCTCGATCAATCGGCTGCGGGTTTGTGCAGCAGCAAGCTGTTTGGTTGACATATTTATGTCTTTCTCGACTATAAACCGTCCAGACGGTCTTTATTAGGATACCGTCCAGACGGTCGGTATGTCAACCCAAGATTGTAAAAATGCTCGTCCGGTTGGCAGGATTGGCCTGATGTGGGATACGCCTGCGCAGCGTTATAATCTTCCCCCATTAGGAGGATTTTAACAGCATGTATAAACGTATTGGTTTCGTCTGGTTTTTACTGATTGTTCTACTGACTGCCCCGGCGGCAGCCCAAGATATTTTGCCGTATCAAAACCCGGATTTATCACCGGATGAACGGGCAGCGGATTTGCTGTCGCGGATGTCCATCGACGAAAAAATCGGGCAGATGACGCTAGTGGAAAAAAACAGCATTCGCCCGAATGACATCACCGAAATGTATATCGGTGGATTACTCAGCGGCGGCGGTGGTTATCCACGTCCGAACACCGCCGAGGCCTGGGCGGATATGGTGGATGGCTTCCAGCAGAAAGCATTGGAAACGCCGTTGGGCATTCCGCTGATTTATGGGGCGGACGGGGTGCATGGGCACAGCAATGTGGAAGGCGCGGTGATCTTCCCGCACAACATCGGTTTGGGCGCAACCCGCAACCCGGAATTGGTGCAGCAGGTGTGCGCGGCAACGGCCTCCGAAATGATGGCAACCGGGGTGTACTGGAATTATGCACCGGTTCTGGCTGTGCCGCAGGATATTCGTTGGGGGCGCACGTATGAGGGTTACGCCGAAAATACCAATTTGGTGAGCGAATTGGCGACGGCCTGCATTCGCGGTTTGCAAGGCGAGTCTTTGGATGTGCTGGCGACGCCTAAACATTTTGTGGGTGACGGCGGGACGGCATGGGGCAGTTCGACCACCAATGATTATATGATCGATCAGGGCGTTACGGATGTGGATGAGGCGATACTGCGGACGGTGCATCTGCCGCCGTATCAGGCCGCGATTGATTCGGGTGCGTTGAGCATCATGATTTCGTTTTCCAGTTGGGGCGGCATGAAAATGCACGCACAGGAATATCTGATCACCGATGTGTTGAAGGGCGAATTGGGCTTCAACGGCTTTATCGTTTCCGACTGGGGTGGCATCGACCAGATTACGCCGGATTATTATCAAGCGGTGGTGGCCTCGATCAACGCGGGCGTCGATATGAATATGGTTCCGTATCAATACACGGTGTTTATCGGCACGATGAAATCGGCGATCAGCGCGGGCGACATCTCGATGGAACGGATTGACGACGCGGTGCTGCGGATTTTGCGCGTCAAGTTCGTGATGGGCTTGTTTGAGCAGCCGTTGGCTGAACGGTCGCTGCTGGAGGGTGTGGGTTCGGATACTCACCGGGAATTGGCGCGGCAGGCCGTGACCGAATCGCTGGTGCTGCTGAAGAACGATAACGAAGCATTACCCATCGCCAAAGATACGCCGCATATTTTTGTGGGCGGGGCGGCTGCCGATGACATCGGGGTTCAGTCCGGCGGGTGGACGATTGAGTGGCAGGGCGGCAGTGGTTCGATCACTGAGGGCACAACCATTCTGGAGGCGATTAAAGCGACGGTTGCTGACCCGGATGCACAGGTGAAGTTTGACCGCTTTGGGCGGTTTGAGGATGAGACGGATGAAAGTGGCAATCCGTTGATTGCGGATATTGGAATTGTGGTCATCGGCGAAGAACCGTATGCCGAAGGGCCGGGCGATTCCAATGAATTGGTCGTGACCGAAGCCCAACAATCACTGATTGACCGGGTTCGGGCGAGCAGTGAAAAACTGGTCATCATTCTGCTTTCGGGGCGTCCGCTTGTGATTACCGAAGATTTGGAACTGGCGGATGCATTCGTCGCCGCATGGCTGCCGGGTACGGAGGGCTTGGGCGTGACGGACGCGCTGTTTGGCGACAAACCGTTCACGGGTAAGTTGTCGTTCACATGGCCGCGTTCGATGGATCAGATTCCGTTCGACTTCGCCAATCTGCCGAGCGAAGGGGAAGATGCGCCGCTGTTCCCGTTCGGTTATGGATTGGGAAGTTAGTGCCAGGTCAGTATGATGCGGGCGGACATGCGCTGCGCTTAGTCCGCCCCTCCATCAGAACCATTCGATTTTGGTTATCCATTAACTTTTGAGCGCAAATTTCAATCCCGCCTGAATGCCCGGCGCGGCAACTTCACAATGGTTCTGGTCTGCAAAAACGTGTTTGACCAGTGAAAATCCTTCGTATTTGCGGTCTTGCAGGATAGCAGCCAAACGAAGCGTATCTGTGACGGTATGATCATTCTGGCTTTCTTCGAACTCGCCCACGAAAAGATAAACTTTGGCTGGAAGTTTCCGATGTGCTTTAGCAAAGGCTTCCTCCTGCTGAAAAGTGAAGCGATTGCCATAAGAGAGTGTCGGGCTGCCGATGATCAACGTGTCGAACAGGTCAGGCGTTTCAAATAAACCAAAAAGCGCGAATAGACCGCCATACGAATGCCCCACCAGAATGCGCCGAGAGGGGTCAGCGCGATATGTTTTTTCGACGAACGGGATTAGCTCATCCTTGATGAATTTGTGGAAATTCCCGGCATCACCGTTGGGTACAGGACGCTTATGGGCTGCCTGCATCGATTTTTCAACGGCTTCATCCCGAACAGGCGTCAAATCGAAATCGCGCCGGGTGAAAGACTCCCGGAATGCTTCTTTCGGGTCTTTATCTTCGGCATAGCCAATGCCGACTACGATGGCATCGGTTGTGCTCCCGCACCATGCCATCGGGCGAATAATGCCCGTGACCATGCCAGCGTACCAGTTGCCGTCGAGCACATAGACGACAGGCCATTCGGGGGGCGTGTTGTGGAACGGCCAATCTTCATCGGGAGCGCTGGAATAACCAAGCGGCAGGCTGACGGTGATTCGATAGGTTCTGCCAGTATGCTGCGAGTCCATCATGTGCATTTCGCTGCCGAGTATGGTTACTGGTTCTGCGGTCATTACCTGCTCCTGTTTTTGCCGTGCTTTTTGAGCATAATGCTCAGGCGAGGCTCTAAATCAGAACATATTGTCTATCTATTTCCCTCAAAGTGTCAATGGGTAGGGCTGCATTAAGTGGTGGAGGCAATTTACCCCAC
>JAIOHM010000035.1 GCA_019912965.1 Anaerolineae bacterium | reverse complement strand
GCTATAGGGAGGGGGAATAAGGCAGAATACATATCCGTATTTAAAAGTTAAAAGGCATAAATATATGGTAAGGGCGCAACAAGTGCGCCCTTACGTGGTAATGCTAGATCAAACCCTGCTGACGCCATTTATCGAAAATCGGGATCATCAGTGATTCGGCTTCGGCCACGGCTTCTTCCGGCGTCATTTCGCCGCGCGCAGCCTTCGCATACATGTTGGGGATGATAAACGTGCCAAAGACTTCGCCAATGGCCGCATTAGCCGGGCCGGGATGCCCGATCACAGTGCTCCATGAGGCCGAGTCCTTCAGCAGTTTCAACTTGTCTACCGGGCGCGACCCGAACGGATCGACATCCAGCCAGCCGCCCTCTTCCGTCAATTGGGGTGCGGTGCTGGCGAAGGCCGGGAAGGTGTAGAGTTCGGAGTTGAAAACGGCCTGATTGTAGTTGGCGACCAGATGCAGGAGGAATTCTTTAGCCGCATCCGGATTGGCTGCATGGCTGGGGACAATATAAGTCGGGATCAGGTGTTCGCTGACCAGTCCAACACCGCCGGGGCCTTTCAGCGCAGGCAGGAAGTGGATGTCGTCGGCTACGGTGGGGTCAATCTTCTGGGCGGTACGGTAAGCCGAAATTGAATTCAGGATGTACGAGGCCTGACCCGCGACCAAAAGCTGATTGTTGGAAGCCGCTGTCCAACTAAACACTTCCGGCGTCATGGCACGTTCGTAGAGTTCTTTCATGAAAGCGACAGCCGCCACAACTTCCGGCGAATTGATGGCAACCTGTCCGTCTTCGGTTTGTTCCGCGCCACCAAACGACCAGATCAAACCGCGCCCAGCCATGTTGGAGTCGATCTCCTGTGACATGCCGATGCCCATCTGAATGCCGAGTTGGTCTTTAATCATCGCGCCGCCTTCGAGCAGTTCTTGCCATGTCGTCGGGCCGTTTGGCATTCCGACCTGCTCCCAAAGGCTCTTGCGATAATCACCCGGATCCGGCACCCAACCATGCGAGAAGCCGAAATGTTTGCCCGTCACGGGATTGAAGCTGGCGCGGGAACACAGGCTGATCTGTTCGCCAAAGCGCGCAACGGCTTCGTCATAGACATCTTTCAGGTCGAGGACGCTGGGTTCCAACGCCGACGGCGGGAAGATGTATTCGATCAAATCGTGGCCTTCGCCAGCAGTGATTTCGGCGGCGGCGGCGGCTGGAATATCGGCATTGTTGATGTGGTCAACGGTCACTGTGACGCCGTTGGCTTCGCCCCACGCCCTAGCAAACGGGCCAAACCATTTGTCATGGTTGGGGACAAAGTGACTCCACTGGAGGATTTTCAGTTCGCCACTCAGCCGATGGGCTGGTTTGGACAATGCGTGGAAGGTGGGGAGGGAAGCTGCTGAGGCGGCAGCGCCAACACCGGCTGCCTTTAAAAAATTACGTCGTGAAAGTCTAAAATTTCTGGTCATTTTTGCCTCTTAAAAACTAATTAGATAGCGTTAGTTTAAGCCAGAACAGATACGACCACGATTGGTATGAAAGACAGCGATTTAAGGATTAATTTTCTCCTGATTGTGGGTAGGTGGCTTAAGCAAACTCTTTAACAAAAGTGGAACACATTCAAAGGGGTGTGTCAAGTAAATCATCAGGCGAAAGATACAAAGCCTTACGCCTTGCCCGCTAACTTCCGCTGATACTGCCGTTTGGATTTCATCTGACTGCCGCAGACTTCCATGCTGCACCAGCGGCGGGTACGGTTGCGGCTGGTATCCACGAACAGCCAACCGCAGTTCGGGCATTGGCGCACCTGCTCCAGTTGAGGGGAGGTGAATAATTCCATCGCCGCCAGCGTGATCGGCCACAGCGGGCGGTCTAAATTATCCGGCTCATCTGCCCATGTCCATAGGGGTCGTCCGTTCACGAATTCAATTGTGCGGTGTGACTCGGCACTGGTGACTGCCGTTTTAAAAATAGTCTGTGCTTCGGGGGCGGGTTCAGCCGATTGGGTGACGGCAACAAACAGGGATTTGATGGCATGACGCAGCGCCAACGCGGATTGAAAAGCGGCTTCGGCCTGGGCGGGGTCGGCAGCGGCGATGTGCCGAAAGTTTTCGGCTAAAGCATCCGGCAGTAAAGCGGATTTCCAACACCATGCCAGCACATGCTGATACGAGTGCAGAAATTCTTTGGCATCCTCGGTATGCTGAAATTCCACTGTGTTGGTGAAGTCCAGCGCGAGATGACCGCCCAAGCGTACCGGAAAAGGGATGGTTTGCAGATCGTTCATGGCACTCAATAAATAAGGATATTCCAAAGGAATTGGGTTGGTGGGCGAACGGACCGTTCGCCCCTACAACAAATTTTACACGGGTTTAGGAACAAACCCCATATACTGCTGAACCTTTTTATACCAGTATGAATAGATTCAGTGGTATAAATAACTGAAAGGCAGATTGCAGATGTTCAAGAAAGCCCTAGTCCTGTTGATTGTGCTATTGGCGACCAGCCTGCCACTGATGGCACAGGAAGCCACGCCCGAACCTTTACCAGAGGAACTGACCGCTATGTTTGATTATGACCAGAGTGCGCCGTTAGTCATTACCGAGGCCTCTACCGAAACACAGATGGAGGATGTCACCGTCAAAGATATTGCTTATCCAAGTCCGGTCACGGGCGACCCGATCACGGCTTATTTAGTCGTGCCGCCGGGAGAAGGCCCATTCCCCGGCGTGCTTTATGTGCATTGGTATGAGCCGTCATCGCCAACATCGAACCGCACGCAGTTTTTGGAGGAAGCAGTATCGCTGGCAAAAACCGATGGTGTGATGTCGCTGCTGGTTTCGACGATGTGGTCAGAACCGACATGGTATCAGCAAGGGCGTTCGCTGGAAAGCGATTATGACGATGCCATCCGGCAGGTGATTGAACTGCGGCGCGGTCTGGATGTGCTGCTGGCACAGCCGAATATTGATGCCGAACGGGTGATGTATGTGGGACATGATTTCGGCGGTATGTACGGGTCGCTGCTGGCGGGCGTCGATCACCGGGCGAAAGCGTATGTCATCATCGCGGCGGCTTCCAATTTCAATCAGTGGATGCTGTTCGGCGTGGCGGAAGATACTGCTGGATTAGCCGAATACAAAGCCCATATGGATGAAATTGCGCCGACTCGCTTTATTGCTCAAGCAGGTGCGCCGGTTCTGTTCCAGATGGGAACGGAGGATTTTTACACCCCACAAGACGATGTTGATGCGTTCTTCGCGGCGGCAGTTGAGCCAAAAACGTTAAAAGTGTACAAGACCGAACATGCAATGGCACTGGACGAAATCCGCGAAGATCGGTTATCTTTTGTGCGAGAACAACTGGGCTTAACAAAAGCCACATAGAAGCATTATGCCCATGCTGTGGAGTGAAGCGGTTTGGGGCGGGGTGTGTACCGCCCCATATTGCACGTTCGATCAGGGTGCGTCGATCACAAATGAATCGGCGTCACTGACAATTCCCCATATGCCATTCGCGTTTTTGGCGCGGATACGCCAATGATAGGTACAGTCGCGCAAATCCGGAATCGTGACCGAAAGCTGATCGGCAGTGAGTGTGTCATCGCTAAATTCCGGGTCGTTAAATGCCGGACTGTTATCCACCTGAATCCAGTATCCGGTTGACCAGGGTACGCGCGTCCAAGTCAGCACGGCTGTATCGCTATTGAAGAAGTTACGCTGTGGCGCGGCGTTGGGCAATGCCGGGTCAATGATCGGGCAGCCGAAAAATTCAGCCCTATAGGTTGGATTGCCTGCCGGAATGGTGATGTTATGGGATGCAGCACCACCGTCTGACCACGACTCGAACACCCATTTGAGCGTCTCCGGCAGAATTTGCGGGCTGACGGCTTCCACATTCCAGATTGTGCCCACAATTTCGCTAATCACTGCCGGGGTGTAATAGGGCACACCATCCACATTAATCTGTAAGCCAGTGCGGGCCGAACGCAGCGACACGAGGGTAATCTGCGGGCGAACGTCGCGCGTGACCGTGCGGGTTAGTCCGGTAGCATCGGTCACGGTCAGCCGGATTCGATACCACACATTGGTGGCCGAGTGACTTTCGGTGGGTGTATCAAATGTGCCGCCTGTCGCACCGGAATATGGCAGCACAAAGGGATGGGTGTGGATGTCATGATGGAATACTACTTCCCACTCAAAAGCCGAAGCGGGTAAATCGCCTTCGTCAGCATCCAATCCAGCCCCGCTGTAGCTGATGGTTTGCCCAGCCTGATAGAGTGTTCCAACGGTTGGGGTATCAATGGTGGCTGTCGGGCGAGAGCCGTCGATTACGGTTAGGGTTGCAGGATTGCTGGTGGTGCTGCCGGCTGGATTATTCACCACACAGCGGAAGTTCGCTCCGTTATCGCTTAAGGAGACGGTTGAAATGGTGTACTTAGCGGCGGTCGCACCGGGAATATTGACCGTGTTACGCTGCCATTGATAGGTGAAGGGCGGTGTGCCCTGCGCCGCACACTGGAATTGTGCCATCTCCCCCACCGCCAGCAGCAGGTTTTGCGGATGCTGGGTGATTGAGGGCGGCGTCAACTCCAGATCGTATTCAATCCGGTAAACCCGTCCATCGGTGCTGCTGGTACCCCGCGCCAGATAATACAGATAGCCGTCCGGCCCAACTTTCAAATCAACAATATTGTTGTGCGTATTGCTGGCAAAGGCATAGGAAATGCCATTCACCGGGTTAAACCGCCGGATAAAGTTGCTGCAATAATCGGCGAAGAAATAACTACCGACATAGCTCACCGGGAATTCCAGCACGGACGGGTTATAGAATGTTCCGCCAGTGATGGCACAGCCGTTATAAGCACCATCCTGATGCGGGTAAGCCAGCAGTGGGCTGCGATAACCGGGGACGTTCGTCGGCCCTTCATAGGTCGGCCAACCGTAATTTGACCCGGCGATGCCGTCGTTGATCTCCTCCCACGTTCCTGCCCCCACATCATTAATAAACATGCGTCCGGTGCCGGGTTGGAAGGCGAAGGTAAACGGGTTGCGTAAACCCAACGCCCAGATTGCCCGATTATTCCCAGAAGCGGTGTTATAAAAAGGATTATCCGATGGAATCGAGCCGTTACTGTTGATCCGCAGCATCTTGCCGAGCAAATTCGTGAAATCCTGCGAATAGGGTTTGTTGGCATTTTCCCCAACGGCGACATACAGTTTGCCATCCGGGCCGAAGTGCATCGCGCCGCCATTGTGGTTGCTGGCAGCACTCAAGTTATTCAGATCAAGCAGGGGGAAGGCGCTGCCCGGTACAACCACATTCCCGTTCGCAGTATAACGGACGATGCGATTATGAATTGGGCTGGTGGCGGTGGTGTAGTAGATATAGATGTAGTTATTGGCATTAAAGTTGGGATCAAAGGCAAGGCCGAGCAAGCCGCGTTCGCCTAAAAAATTCACTGTGAGCGAGAGGAAGGGAGATGAAAGCAGAGTCCCGTTTTGAATTACGCGCAAATTACCGCGCTGCTCCGCCACGAACAAACGTCCATCCGGGGCAAAAGCCATTGCGGTGGGCGATTGCAATCCGGTCGTCACCAATACTGTGCGGAAACCAGTGGGTAGAGCTGTTAGCGGCGCAGCATCCACCTGCCAATTTATGCCTGCTAACACTACCCATAAACCGCATAACAACAAACGGCGCAGATGTCGCATAAATAACAAATCCATGTATATGCCTTATATCTTAAAAACACCGTTTTTGGGTTGCAAAAGATACGTTATTCGATCAATTTCTTATAGCGTAACAGACTGTCCAAGGCAGCAACCGCCGTCTTTTGAGTATAAACCACCCGCACGAACACATTGATATGCACCAGTTCACAGATCGCCCGCCGCAGCAGATTGGCCTCGTCTACATATTGATCGAGATACAAATGCAAATCCAGCAAACGCGGTTCCAGCGGCGCAATGAATATGGGATAACCTTTAGCATCGCGGGCTTCGTCACCGCCTGTAAAATTCACATTGGAACGTTTGCCAGAAGCGGCTTGTGTCACGGCTGTGAACAACTCTACCGCGTGCATTCGTCGTGGACTGATGACAATATCACCCTGATAGCTGTCGCTATCAAAGCTGACCGTCAGCGCCGGAAGCTGGTCGGCAAAACGCATCAAATACTGCCGCATCCGGTTAGCGTTTTTAATCATCTCCCGGTAATGAGCCTTCATATTTTCTTCCGTGTCCCGGATGGCATACGGGGCAAACAACGGGTAGCCATCACGCGAGTGCGCCGGGATGATGTCCAGACTGTGGTTGCCATCCGAGAAAAAGATGATGGTCGGGTGTTCCTGCCGGAATTCTTCGATAGCGATTTCCAAACTGGTCACGCCGCCAAAAGTACGAGGTGAAATTTCAAACAGATTGATAATCGCTGATTTGCGGGCGGCGGCTTCCAGCGGTGCGTGAACCTCATAATCGTATTCGACGTTGTGTGTATCGGGGTGAATTTGCGGATCGAAAAGCAGAATGTTCTTGCTGCTCATCCAATCGTTGATCTCGTCACGTTCCTGATTGCGAATCAGCGTTCCATTGCTATCCAGAATATTGCAGGCCCCCCCGGAAAATACCTGCACCTTGCGGGCAGCTTCGAGATCAAGCGGTAAATTCCACTTCTTTAACATAAGCGATGTCCTTCATTCAAAATGCAGGCTGGCGTTGTTTTCGAATTCTACATCACAAACCGCGTGGTGGCATTTTCAGCTATAGCGAATACCGCAAAAATCTTCTACGCTAAATGAATTATTTGCCTATCAAAAGCAAGAATCCGCATCACTTCTAAGGAATGTATTTCATGGCTTCTCGACCACCCATGATTCGCGCTGACCACACCAACCCATTCGCCCATGACACCATGCTGAACCGTGTCCCGGCTACTGTGCGGGAAACGCTGGCGCTCAACCCGGATTATCCGCCCCCGATACAGGAGTCTCTCAAACTGCTGGAGTCGGAAATTGCCAGCAATGCGCCTATTCCCATGCTCCACCTCCTCGCACCGGATTACGAATCGTGGGACGCGAGTTATGCCCTGCGACCGGGGGCGACGTGGCATAACGTCGATTGGTTCTTTGCTGAAACCTTCTTCTACCGTCATCTGATTCAGGCCGTGCGTTGGTGGGAAACGGGACACGATCCTTTTACGCCCAAAAAAACGGCGGAATTGGGAAGTGGTGCGTTATGGAGTCTGCTGGAAGGTGTGTTAGCGCTGAAAGACATGTCACCCAATGAACGGCTGCATTCACTGCTGCACGCCGATTTGTGGGGCAACCGCATCGACCTGAGTTTTGCTGCCTCGCTGGAACACGGGGCACAGGGCAGCCATGATGATTTACTGAGTGATGATGCACCGAAAGCGGTTGACCATCTGATGGGGCGTTCCGGGGCTATCCATCTTATTGCGGATAACACGGGCACAGAACTGGCGATGGATTTTGTGCTGGCGGATGCCTTGCTGGAACGTCCCGGCAACAACGTAATTTTCCATCTGAAGATGCATCCCACTTTCGTCAGCGATGCTATTGTGGCGGATGCTCATATCCTGCTGGGCGCGATGCGTGAGCAAGGCGGCACCTGTGCAAATTTAGCGCACCGTTTAGGGGCGGCACTGGAAAACGGGCGTTTGCGCTTTGCCCCGGATTTTTTCTGGAACAGCGCCTACTTGCTGTGGGATATGCCCGCGCGATTTGGGCGAATTTTCCGGGATGCCACGTTGGTCATCATCAAGGGCGATGCCAACTACCGGCGCATGGTTGGCGATGCGCTGTGGCCTGCGGATACCTCGTTTGCCGATGTGACCGCATATTTTCCTGCACCGCTGCTGGCTTTGCGTACCCTCAAAAGCGATCCGGTTGTCGGGTTGGCATCCGGTTTGGCAGAAAAACTGGATGGGCTGGATGCTCAGTGGCGCGTCAACGGGCGGCGTGGTGTGATTCAATTCAAGCCGTAAATTTACCGGGCTGCCTCGCGTGCGGCCCGCAGCACCGGGACAGCCGCCACAATGCACAGCGTCGCCAGCAGAAACAGGATTGCGCCCATCCAGTAGGGCGCACCTGTCCCAATTGAGACATAGACCGCGCTGCCTAAAAGCGGCCCTAAAACCCGGCCCACTGCCTGTACCGATTGACCGCCGCCCTGTACACGTCCCTGTTCACGCCGGCTGACTCCTTGCGAAAGCAGCCCGGTCATTGACGGATTAAACAAGCCGTTGCCAAACGCGAATACGGCTGTTCCGATCAGCACCAGCGCGGTGGAGGGCATAACGGCGACCAGCGACAGCAAAAAAAATCCGGTCATCATGCTCAATCCGCCCATCATCGCCACTTGGACTTCGCTGAAGCGTTTGAGCAATAACCGAATTAAGCCACCCTGCACCAACACACCGATCACCCCAAATACGGTGAAGATGACCGCCACATCTGCTGCTTCCCAACCCAGTTTGTCTTTGGTGAATACTGAGAGATTGGATTGCAGCGCGGCGAACGACAGCGCCCATAACAGAATGGCGATCAGCAACCAGCGGAGTTGTGGCAATTGAAAGATTCCGGTGAGCTGGCTAAACGGATTCAACTGCCGGATGGAAATCGACTCGCTGCGGCGACTGACGGTCAGGCTTTCGGGCATCACAAAATAACCCCAGATGGCATTGAGCAAGGTGACAACCGCTGCGAAATATACGGGCGCAGTTGGCCCGCCAACTTTTGCCAGCGCGCCGCCCACCGCCGGGCCGATCACAAATCCCATCCCGGAAACTGCCCCCAACAGGCCATAATATCGGGTGCGTTGTTCGGGTTCAGTCAGGTCGGCAACATAGGCATAAATCGCGCTCAGGTTGCCGCCTGTCACGCCATCCATAATCCGTCCCAGGAATAACATCCAGAGCGCCCCGCCAATCCCAAATATCAGATAGCCCAGTGCTGAACCTACTAAACAGATCAGCAGCACGGGACGCCGCCCATAACGGTCGCTGAGCGCGCCTAACCCCGGCACGGCAGCAAACTGGAATAACGAATAGGAGGTGAACAGCAGACCATTTGCCAGCGCCAACTGGCTGGGGTCCTGAACATACTGCCCAACTAAAAATGGGGATACCGGCCCGGTTAATCCAACCCCGGCCAGATTGAGAAAAGCCGTAACCAGAATAAAAATCAGTGAAAAACGATCAATGCCCTTTTTGTGTTCCTGCATAGAACCTCGATGTTATGCCTCAATTATCCATATCATCCAACACTTAGCCGTTCTCCACAACTTTTCCATACTGCCAGATTATTCTGAAACTGTAGATAGCAAACACATTGAAGGAGATATGAAATGAAACGGATGAAGTGGTTTTTGGTCGTGTGTCTGATAGCAGCACTGGCAGCGTTGGGTGTGGCCGCAGTGGCAGCGCATCCCGGCGGCGGCCCCGGTCTGGGCGGTGGAAGTGGCGTTAATTCCCTCACCGTTATTGCTGAAGCACTGGGCATCGAAGAAGCCGAACTGCTGACTGCCCTTCAGAATGGTCAAACGGTTGCAGCGCTGGCCGAAGAAAAAGGCGTTGAACTGACGGTCATTGTGGATGCACTGGTTGCAGCCCACGCCGAACAGAGCGCTGCCATGCTGGAAACCTTCCGCGAAAACATCACCGCGCAGTTGAGCGAGCCAATGACTTTCGGCATGGGCGGACGCGGTGGCTTTGGGATGGGTGATGGCTTCATCGGGCGTGGCAATGATTTTGCCGCTGTAATTGCCGAAGCGCTGGGCATTGAACAGACCGAACTGGTCACCGCGCTCCAAAGCGGGCAGACCGTCGCGGCACTGGCCGAGGAAAAAGGCGTTGAATTGACGGTTGTGGTGGACGCGCTGGCTGCGGTTCATGCCGAACAGGTTGCGGCAGCAGTCGAAGCTGGACGCATTACTCAGGAACAGGCCGATGCACGGCTGGCGACTTTCGCCGAAAACATCACCGCACAGTTGAGCGAGCCGATGACCTTCGGCATGGGCGGTGGACGCGGTGGACGTGATGGACGTGGTGGTTTCGGCATGGGTGGTGGACGACCGGGTATGGGGCAAGGCTGGGGTGGGTCAAACGCAGCACCCTCGGTTGAAACCACACCGGAAGCAACACCCAACGCATAACTGGAACATTGAATTGGCTTGGGGCATCCTGCGGGGTGCCCTGTTTTGCTTTACGAACAACAACAGGTAGGATTAAATCAATCCGGCAGAGGGAAGTGTCATGGCAAATCGCATTCTGGTTGTAGATGATGACCGCAAAATCGTCCGGCTGATTCAGTCCTATCTGGAACAGGCCGGGATGATTGTGCTGACAGCCTATGATGGTGACGAAGCCATGCAACTCATCCGCCGTGAACGTCCCGATTTGATTGTGCTGGACATCATGCTGCCCGGTCAGGATGGATGGTCAATTGCCCGATGGCTGCGCGCCGATGCTTACCTCGCCAAAACCCCCATTCTGATGCTGACCGCCCGCGTTGAGGATACCGACAAAATCTATGGTTTTGAACTCGGCACGGATGATTATCTGACCAAGCCTTTTAACCCGGAGGAAATGGTCGCCCGCGTCAAGGCCATTCTGCGGCGCGCGCACAGCGAACCCCAACCCTCGCGCGTGCTGCAAATAGGCACAGTGAAACTGGATATTGACCAGCACACACTGGCCGTCAACGATCAATCCCTGCCCGTTACGCCTACCGAATTCGCCCTTTTACGCACCTTGATGGAGTATCCCAATCATACTTTCACACGCGGGGAATTGATCGAAAGGGCGCTCGGCTATACCTATGACGGGCTGGAGCGCACACTGGACAGCCATATCAAAAATCTGCGGAAGAAGATCGAACCCGACCCAGCCAAACCCAACTGCATCGAAACGGTTTACGGCGTGGGTTATCGTTTTCGGGAGGGTGACGGATGAACAGACTTTCAACCCGTCTCAGTATGGCCTTCATCGCCGTGACTCTGGTGGCAGTGCTCATCGTGGCGCTGGCATCCGGTGTATATACCGATAATCGAGTTCGGGGTTATCTTGAACGCCGCGACCAAATGCAAACCGAGAATACTACCGGGAACGCGGCAGGCGGCGGCCCACCCTATGGGCGGCCCCCACCGCGTCCGGCTGATATTGCCTTTTTGGAAGAATTAAGGACTGTACTCATCATCGCGGCGCTGGTGGCTGGCGGTGTGGGGATCGCCCTCGGCGCACTGATTACGCGGGCAATTGCCGCACCATTAGCCAATCTCTCGAATGCCGCACGCGATTTCGCCGCCCGTCATTGGGAACGTCGTGCAGCAGTAGATGGCGTAGCGGAAGTGGCGGAAGTGGCGATGGCCTTTAATGCGATGGCTGACGAATTGCAGCGCGCCGAAATGCTGCGCCGCAATCTGATGGCCGATATTGCCCATGAACTCCGCACACCACTCACCGTGATTCAGGGCAATTTACGGGCGCTGCTGGATGGTGTGTATCCGCTGGAATTGAAAGAGATTGCCTCACTGTATGATGAAACCCGCCTGCTCACCCGTCTGGTTTCTGATCTGCGCGAACTGGCATTAGCGGAATCCGGCCAGACGACTGTACACATCGAATCAGTAGACGTTAATAGTGTGCTGCAAGCGGCTGCGGATAATTTCAGCGTCGCTGCCGAATCGCAAAACACGACTATCGAACTGCAAACCTCACCCGATTTGCCGTATGCGCTGGCAGATTCGGATCGTTTGCGGCAGGTGCTTTACAACCTCATCACCAATGCACTGCGCCATGCGGCGGGCGGACGGGTGACACTAGCGGCTGCCACACAGAACGACACCCTCCGCATCAGCATTCAGGATACAGGCGAGGGCATTCAGCCAGCGGATTTACCGCACCTGTTCGACCGCTTTTATCGGGCAGATAACAGCCGGACGCGCGCTACTGGCGGCAGCGGACTCGGCTTGGCGATTGCCAAAACGTGGGTCGATCTTATGGGAGGCAAAATAGGGGTCGAAAGTACGCCCGGTCAGGGCAGCACTTTCTGGGTCACGCTGCCGCTTGCCTCCCAAAGAGAAACGGTTATGTCAATGCAGCCTGTATAAATGCATCGGCATCTGTTTTGAGCTTTGCCAAACAGGTCACATCCAAATACAGCATATGGCCTGCTTCGTAATCTGCCGTGTGGATATTTGCTTTTAAGGTTGAGTCGATATCCATGTGATTCAAACTGTATTCGGTAGCAAAGTAGGGTGTCGCCAGATCGTAATAGCCCATTGCCACAAACAGCTTCATGTACGGGTTCTTGGCAAACGCGCTTCGGAGTGCTTCGCTTGTATCAGGATAAGCGCCATCACCCCATTCCCACGCACGGTTGACCTCGAAACTCAGGGCTTGATACTCCACATCTGTTTCATAATTCAATTCCGTTCGCACATACTGATTCATCATGGCCGTGTAAGGGGGTGTGATCGCAATTAGCGACGGGTCGAAATCCGGTTTTTCAGTTACCGCGAGGGCATCAATGCCTTTAAAACGGCTGTCTAAACGCCCGACGGTGCGCTTTTCATCCCGCAGCAGTTCTTTGCAGAAACGGAAAATCTCGATCCGTAGATTGCTGTGGTCGATGAACCGCGCTTCCACTCCGGTGTAGCGCATCAGTTTTTCGATAACCGTTTGGCGTTCAGTTTCGGTCAAACGGTCGCCTTTCATCAGCGCGGCTGTGTAGTCACCTTCTGCCCACGCGGCGGCTTCCGCCAGCACCTTCCGCAGTGGATGTTTTTGTAAATCCTTTGGCAGTTTTTGATGATACCAGGCCGTAGCGGTATAGGTCGGCAGGAACAAGGCATATGGCAGATCGTTGCCCCGATCAAACCGCGCCGTTTGGAAATTCATAATTGTAGAGATCATCATCACGCCGTTGAAGGCGATGCCTTTGTCGATCAACGCGCCAGCCAACCCCGCTGCCCGCATCGTGCCATAGCTTTCACCCGCCAAAAACAGCGGCGAATCCCAACGTTTGTAGCGCGTCAGGTATAAACGGATAACCTCGCCAACCGATTCGAGATCGCCCTTTAAGTTCCAGAACTTTTTGTTCAAATCCGGTTTTTCGGCGCGGCTGTAGCCTGTTCCAACCGGGTCAATGAATACCAAATCGGTCATATCCAGCCATGTATGTTCATTCGTCTCCAGTTGATAAGGCGGCTTAGGCATCCAGCCTTCATCCTGCATCTTCACCCGTTTCGGCCCCAGCGCTCCCAGATGCAACCAGATCGAGGCTGAACCCGGCCCGCCATTAAAGACGAAGGTCAACGGACGTTTGAACGCACCCGCATCCATGGTGTAGGCCATAAAGAAAACGCGTGCTTCGGTTTCACCTGTTGGATTCTTGAGGGGCAGCATTCCGGTTGTGACGGTGTAGGCGAACCGCTTGTTGCTCAGTTCAAATTGATGTTGTGTCACAATCGGTTCAGGATCAGCGGGTTTTTCCGGCGGCGGCGCAGGGGCAGGATTGGGCTGATTAGCATCCATAATCGTTTCCTCAATTCCGTAAAAGCAAGTCACGAAAAAGTAACGTCAAATCCAATTTTGCGAAAGTACCAACCATTTCCTACACACTGACCAAAATTATGTCCATTTTTTCAAACAGAGTGTACAATTAAAATATCTATACTGAGCAATCTTAACAGGGGCACATCAGCATGATAATTGGCATCCCAAAGGAAATAAAAAACAACGAGTACAGAGTAGCGCTCCCTCCCGGCGCAGTCCGTGAACTCGTCCGTCATGGTCATCAGGTCGTCGTCGAAACCAACGCGGGCAGTGGCAGCGCCTTCAGTGATGAGGAGTATGTCAAAGCGGGTGCAACTATCGTCCACACGGCGAAGGAAGCATGGGGACGCGCCGAGATGGTGCTCAAAGTCAAAGAACCACAGCCCGAAGAGTACGGTTTTTTGCGGAGCGATTTGCTGCTGTTCACCTATTTGCATCTGGCGGCTGAGGAAGGGCTGACCCATGCCCTGTTGCAAAGCGGGGTCACCGGATTGGCTTATGAAACCGTTGAGGATGCCAAAGGTCACCTGCCCCTGCTACAACCGATGAGCGAAGTTGCCGGACGTATGGCGACACAAATTGCGGCGCATTATCTGGAGAAACCAGAGGGCGGACGCGGCATTTTGATGGGCGGGATTCCCGGCGTCAAACCTGCTCATGTGGTGGTGCTGGGCGCGGGTACAGTCGGCACACACGCGGCTCAGGTGGCTTTGGGCATGGGCGCTCGCGTCACCCTGCTCGATGTCAATATGGAACGGCTACGTTATCTGGATGAGGTCATGGGCAGCAGAGGGCGGTTGACCACACTGGCTTCTAATGAAACCAATATCGCGGATGCCATCACTACTGCCGACGCCGTCATTGGCGGTGTGCTGGTGACAGGCGCGCGGGCACCCCGATTGATTACGCGGGATATGCTTTCACTGATGCTGCGCGGCAGTGTAATCGTGGATGTGGCTGTTGATCAGGGCGGCTGCGTGGAAACCACCCATCCCACCACCCACAGTGATCCGATTTATTTTGTCGATCATGTGCTGCATTACGGCGTCGCCAATATGCCGGGCGCAGTGCCGCGCACATCCAGCTTCGGCCTCGCTAATGCCACGCTGCGTTACATCCTGCGGATTGCGGATGTCGGGCTGCACGATGCGTTACGCGGGGATATTGGTCTGGCAAAAGGGCTGAATATTTATAAGGGCGCTGTTACCCACCCGGCGGTGGCAGAAACATTCAATCTGCCATTTGCTCAGGCAGAAGCCGTTGTTTGGGGATAATTTAGCGTCTGGCGACGAATAACTTGCGGAAGACCCGCGCTATCCGGGAACGGTAGCGCGGGCTGTTTAAAGCGGGGTCTTCATCCTCACCACTGAGGAGTTCATCATAACGGGCGGGTACATAGTCCGCCCCCTCTTTCTGGCAGATTTGCGCGGCCAACGTGTCGCCAACTGCCGCATCTTCTTTCACCGCCTGTCGCAGGTAATCGTTCATCGATTGTTGCGCTCCGCTGTCTCAGAAAATTCCACCCAATTGACTGCAATAGGTTCGTCTTCTGGCTTAACCACATTATTCACCAGCGAAAGCAGCGTATTGGAAGCTGACGCCCGCTGGAATTGTTCGTAAAGCTCGTCCAATTCGCGCAGAGTTGATGCGGGTGCTTCGGGAGCGCTGCTTATTTTTTCGTAAAGCCTGTTTAATCCCTGCTCAATGGTTCGCAAAGCCGACTGAAAATGTTGATGTTTAACCCGTATATCCTGCTGCTGATTTTCAATCCGCTGCAATAAATATTGCAAATCGACCAGTTCACTGCCTTCGGATTCCTGCGCCACCACCTCAACTTCCGAGGTTTTGCGTTTGGCGTCCAAACAGGAAGCCGAGAACGTATCATGTCCGGGGCAGCCCTCAACGCCACAATTATGCATACCACCAGGTCTCATCTGGGTCTCAAGCTGAATAGGAGCTTCAGCCACTGAATCACCTGCCATAGCCATCCACCCCGCGCCGCGTTCCAATGGACGGTTCAGGATGATACGCAGCAAATTGGGTTCATAGCCGATGGCATGTGCCAATTCGACCAATAATTCATCGCTGATTTCGGATTCAGGGATCATTCCTTCTACCAGTGCATCCACGAATTCCTCCTCGACACCCAGTTCTTTCGCCAAATCTTCCCGCAGATGATTGTGATTAATCAGATAGGCTTCCAACACACTCCCTAACAATTTGACCATATGACTCGGCGGCGGTGGTGGCAAACGGCGCTGTCTTTCCACCTTGTCCAGCACCTGCTGCCGCAGCATATCGTTAGGAATAGTCTGCTCAACCATGTAATTGCTCCTTTGGGACTATTGGCTTGATTTGCGGAAAAACCCGCGCATAATCATTTGCAGATAAACATTCTTCTTCGCCCGGTCAACCAGCTTATACACGGCCTGCACGTTCATGCCGTATTCCGCCGCCAAATCAGCCGGAGACTCCCGGTTGACCATCCGCCGCATAAAAATTTCCCGGTCACGGGCGTTCAACTCGCGCAGCGCCGTATCCAATGCGATTGCCCGTTCGCGGCGTTCCGCTTCACTTTCGGCACTGTCGTTATACAGACCGCTTTCGCCGAGGAAATTATCCAACTCTTTGTCATCCTCGAATGCTTCAAAGGATTGTGACCGCTGCTGGAAGTTTTTGCGCCGCAGTTTCAAAATATGGTTCTGGGCAATATTCCGCAGCCACCACTTCAAACCTGCTTCACCCATCCATTGAAACGAATGTATTTTTTCGACTGCTGTCAACCATGTGGCGCTCACGATGTCATCGCAGATTTTGTCATCGTGCGCGATGCCCGCTTTTAAAAGCCGATATGAACTGTATTCCCAAAGTTCGATCTGGTAGCGATGCAGCAGACGATCCCACGCTGCCGAGTCGAACTGTTTCAATTGTTCAATCCACTCCTCATCGGTCTGGACATCCGGTAGATGCCCACTGCTGCTATCGGGGGGAGGTTGAAGACTAACCATATGCAGTGCCCTCCGATCTTTCTATCCGTATACCGTGATTGGTATACATATAAGAATGCCGCTTTGGGCGCATTTTTAGACAAGAATCTTTTCAATTTTCCGAAATTCGCCTATTAGAACATTTGTTTATATCTTACTGAGGGTATAACAGAGGATAGAAACGAGTTCGCACTAAATGAACGTTACGGTATCAACGAAAAAGGTGCGGTAGCAACAATCTCGACTTTTCCCGTGTGTCCACCGGATTTTGCAGCTATAATCGCACGTGTGCTGGCGGCACCGGGGCAAAACGGGGCGGCACTGTATGAAAGCCTGAATCAGTTTGCAGCATTAGTTGAGGCGACACAGGGACTTTATACACCCTTCATGCGATGACATGCCTCATAGGTAAAAATAAATTTACAATGATATAATCTTAATATCGTGAAATTATCGAGTGAGTATGCTGTATGCCTAAATATACCTGTGATCCACAGACGGAGTTGATGGGGCGAACCGCCCTTTCGTTGATTGAGAATATTCAGCACCAAGATATCAAACCGATTCTGCGTAAACACAATCTGGATTCGATCAACCCGGACACGTGGTACAAGATGCAGGATGTGTTAAACGTCCTGAGCGACATCTCCGATGGGGACAACGCGATGTCCAACTTCGTCAGCATTGGAATTTCGGCTGCCGAATTAAGCGTCCTGCCGCCGGAGATGGAGAAGATGTCACTGGCGGAAATTCTGATGGCCTATGGTAAAATTTACAAAATACGCCATCGGGGCGGGGATGCCGGGGAAATCTCGGTTGAACAGGTTAGTAACAACCACTTCAAAATCACCATGAAGGTTCCCTACCCAGACGATGTTTTTTACGGCGTTATGTACGGCTATGCTCGTCGTTTTCGTCCAGTCGGTGCACATTTTGTGGTACAGTACGACGAAACTGCGAAGCGCCGTGACGACGGTGGCGAATATACAATCGTCCATATCACCCTATCATAAGGCAACCATGCGGAACAAAAAACCCAGCAACTACGCAAAAACTATCGCAATTGATGGGCCAGCAGCCAGCGGGAAAAGTACGGTTGGCGCCAAACTGGCGCAGGAGTTGGGTTATGTATTTGTGGATGCGGGAACCCTGTACCGCAGTGTTACCCGGCAAGCCCTTGAAGAACAAGTCGATATTCATGATGCCCAGACGGTGGCTGAAGTCGCACGAGGCATCAGCTTTAGTGCCAGCATGGTAGCCGATGGTACTTCTCAACTGCGCGTTAATGGCAAGCTCGTTCGGGATCGTCCCTATGATCCACAAATCAATATGATTGTCCCGGTTGTCGCGGCACACCCGGAAGTTCGTGCCGTTGTCCGCGAAAAACAGCACCTGATGGCACGACTGGGATTCATCGTGTGCGCCGGACGGGATATTGGCACAGTTGTCATGCCGGACGCCGAACTCAAAATTTTCATAGATGCCAGTCTGGACATCCGTGCCAGCCGGCGTTTAAGCGGTCTGCTCCGCAACAATTTTGAAGTCACACTGGAAGCGATACGAAGCGAACTTGAACAGCGCGACCATATGGATTCAACCCGTCAGGCTTCGCCAATGCGACCAGCCGACGATGCTATCATCCTGAATAGCGATGATATGAAAATTGCCGCAGTGTTGAGCGCCATCAAACAGCACGCAAAACGTGAATAAAAAGAAGGGGCTTAGTGCCCCTTTTCTGTTTCAAAGTGTTATGCCAATTCCAGCACAGGCTGACGGATGCGAACCGTCATTGGCAGACCATTTTTGGGATTCAGGGTAATCATCGGGTTCATGTCAACCTGCTGCCCCGGTTCGAGCGATAAGGTGTAACGCGACGCAATGGCGGCCAGCAGCAACCGGGCTTCCATCATGGCGAAACTGTTGCCGATACACACCCGCGGCCCACTGCTAAAGGGGATATAAGCCCGTTTATTGATGTTGGCATCGTTTTCCAGCGCGAAGCGTTCAGGCATAAAACGTTCCGGTTCCGGCCACCAACGCGCCTCATGGTGTGCCAGATAGATCACCAAATTCACCAGACTGCCCTTTGGAACACTCCATCCCGCAATTTCCGTGTCCTCAATCGCCTGCCGTCCAATAATCCAGGCGGGCGGATACAAACGCATGGATTCCTTCACCACCATTTCGGTATAGGGCAGCCGCTCCAGATCAGCCAGCGTTGGCGAACGTCCAGCTAACACAGCATCCAGTTCGGCATGGAGTTTAGCTTCAACTTCCGGATGTTGGGCCAACAACATGAACGTCCAGTTGAGCGAATTGGCGGTGGTTTCGTGACCCGCAAGGAAAAGCGTTACGGTTTCATCGCGTGCTTGCTGATCGGTCATGCGTTCGCCATCTTCGGTTTCCGCTAACAGCAGCATGGAGAGCAAATCGCCTTTATCTTCCCCGGTTTTGTGCCACTCGCGGATGATGCCATAGATAATGTCATCCAGCGTTTGTCCGGCGCGGCGCAAACGGAATTCGTGCGGTGTAGGAACCCAGGGCGGGATCACTGGCGGCGGGCCAGCAAGACTCTGTACCGCTTCCATCGCCTTACCCACCCGTTCAATCTGGTCGGAAACATCGGCATCAAACAGCGTCTTGGCGACAATCCGCATGGTGAGCGCACTCATCTCTTTGCTAATGTCCAGTTTTGCGCCACTGTGCCAACTGTTGAGCATCGTCTCGGTGTAGTTCACCATCGTCTCGGCATAGGATTCAATGCGTCGGGCGTGCAAAGCGGGGGCGGCGAGGCGACGTTGACGCTTCCAGAATTCACCATCGCTGGTCAACAGGCCGTTGCCCAGAAACCGCGCCAGACCGTTACGGGTATCTTTCATATCCCGATCTTTATAGAACTTTTTGGCATTGGTCACCAGCACCTCATGCATAGCGTCCGGGTCGCTTATGATGTAGTTGTAGGTTTCCCCAATTTTGAAGGTGTAAATGTCGCCATATTTGGCCTTTAACTGTTTAAACATGCCCATGATGTCGCGCTGCATGGTCAGAAACATACTAATCTGGCTGAAAATGTTGTTCGCCGGACGTGGCCCCGGCGCAAATTTACTTTCGATCATGTTCATCCTTCTCTCGCTCAAACCGATACTTTGTAATACACAATGACGGGTTGAATGTATGCGTTTAACAACGTGATATTTATGCTACAATATGTCGCCTAAATCAGATGATAGAGCAATCTGTGTCAGTGTCAACAACGAAATTATTCAGCTTGTTATATAGATGACAGGAGTCTAAAAATAAACACACCACCGCAAAAACTAGACCGCCGGGTACAGCGTACCCGCCAACTTCTGCGCGATGCATTGATGGCCTTGATCGTAGAAAAGGGTTATGACGCCATTTCTGTGCAGAACATCACCGACCGCGCCAACGTCGCCCGCCCTACTTTTTATCTGCATTACAACGATAAAGAGGAACTGCTGCTGACCAGTGTTCAGGAGATTTATGACGAACTGGCGCAAAGGCATTCCCCGGTTTCATATCAGGATGTATCCAAACAGGAGTTCATCAACGAGGCCATTGATGACAGTGATTTTCAGCATGTTGCCGATCATGTGCATTTTTATGAAGCCATGTTGAGCAGCAAAGGAACACCCCGTTTTATTCCGTCCATTCTGGAATATCTCACCCATTTGATGCGGCATGAGGTTTTACACCCCCTGCTGAAAGGTGAGGAAATCCCCCGGCTGCCCAAAGGTTTTATTGCAAGTCTTCTGGCTGGTGCAGAGGTTGGCGTGGTCAACTGGTGGCTGAAAGAAAAACCGAATTATTCGCCGCAGGAAATGGCCACGATGATGCACCATGCCTGTTCAGCCATGTTAATCTGGGCACTGCGGCTCGATGCTATGCCAGTGGATTACGAAATTGATGACCGCCAATCCTGAAATTATGCAGCGCTAATCTGGCGGGTGTAAAATAGAGTCTATAGCAGTTGTCCTGGAGCAATATTATGGCGAAAAAAGGTTTTGGCATTATCGCAACACTTCTGGCTGCTCCAGCGAGCTGGATTGCATACAGCGCGCTGGGGATTGACCACAACCTGCCACTGGAATTGGCTGTTGATGCCGAACGGCGGGCGTTCCTTTCGTCCGAGGCTGGTTTGTTGAGTTACTATGTTGATCGCCGAAAACCGGGACGCCCGCTGGTGCTGCTTCACAGCATCAATGCTGCCGCGTCAGCTTACGAAATGCGCCCGTTATTTGAACATTACCGCGAGTTGCGTCCGGTGTATGCACTTGATCTGCCCGGTTTTGGGTTCTCTGAACGTTCGGAACGGGAATATTCTCCCCGGCTGTATATTCAGGCTGTGCTGGATTTTCTGATGAGTGAGGTTGGACAGCCTGCCGATGTGATAGCCCTTTCGCTAGGGGGGGAATTCGCGGCACATGCGGCACTGGCAAGACCGGATCTGTTCCGGTCGCTGACCATGATTTCGCCCACCGGATTCACCAAACGGGAGCATCAGGAAAGTGTGCAGTGGGTCAGCCAGAAAGGGCTGAGCCAGGGTTTGCACGGTCTGTTTGCGTTCCCATTATGGAGTCAGGCCTTTTACGATCTGCTGGCGACACGCAGCAGCATTCGGTACTTCCTTCAGATGAACTTCGAGGACACCGTCGATAAAGGGTTGGAAGATTACGCCTACGCGACCAGCCACCAGCCGGGGGCACGTCATGCGCCACTCTATTTCATCAGTGGCAATTTGTTCACCGCCAATATTTACGAGGCAGTTTATAAACGGCTGGAAACTCCAACGCTGGTCATCTACGACCGCGACCCGAATGTGCGCTTTGATCTGCTGGAAAATATTTTGCATGAAGGCGAAGATTGGAATGCGGCGCGGATTGCACCTACACTGGGATTGCCACAATTCGAGCAGTTGCCCCATACGACGCGGGCGATTGACCAATTCTGGGCACGGCAGGACGCGCTGGAAGATGCGACCAGCAGCGGGTGGACAGCATGGGATAGTCGGTAGCCTTTAGCCATTCGTCATCAGCCAATCATTTCTGTTGCTGACGAAATACGACCGGAAAGACTCAACATGGAAATTGTCTGGGGACGGGTGCTGCCCGTCATTGTCTCGATTGTGATTATCATCGGGGTGGCTGTTCTGCGCGAATATTCCAAGACACTGGCGGCGATTGCGGCGACCATGCCGATCAACATTCCGCTGGCGCTGTGGATTGTGTATGCAGGCAGTGATACGGCGTCGATGGAACAATTTACCCGTGCCATGCTCATTAATATCTGGCCGACGATTGGTTTCCTGCTGGTTGCATGGTTGCTGGCGCGGGAGGGATATGGTGTTGTCCCGATACTCGCAGCGGGGTATGCAGCATGGGGCGTTGGTTTAGGTGTGGTTTTGGCGGTACGGCAGGTGTCAGGAATCTAAATGTTACAAAACATTCAACGACTGGGGCGCGGACAGCGCATAGTGATTTTCATTCTGTTGATGGTTGGTGGACTGGCGCTGCTGGTCGGGCTGGTCGCCTTTCTGGTTGCAGGGGCACTTAGCGGACGTTCGCAATCGGTTGGTTTGCTGGAGGGTGTGACGGTTCAAGAATTCGCCATCCTTCCAGATAACGATTCCTACCCGGCGGCGGTGGCGGTTTCCCCAGATGGTCGGGTGTATACCGGAAGCTACAAAACTGGCGCATTGTGGGTGATGGATACAGATGGCAAGGCAACAGAAATTCCGGGTTCGCGGGATGCTATTGGTGCGGTGGCCGGATTGACGGTTGGGGCAGACGGTGTTGTCTATATCGTTGACCAGAACGACTCTGATCCACGTACCAGCGGCGGCAGTATCAAACGGCTGAATACGGATGGCACAATCAGCGATTTTGCCACCCTGCCCGACGGTCAGGGGTTCGTTGCAGTGGATGATCTCGCGCGGGATTCGGCGGGCAATCTTTATGTCAGCGACCGAGGACGCGATGAAATCTGGCGTTTTGCCCCGGATGGTAGCGGCGAATTGTGGTGGACTCCAGTACCCATCGAAAGCATTACCGCCTATGAACCAACCGGACTGGCTTATGACCCAGTGAACGATGCGCTAATTGTCACTGATGGGACAAACAATATTCTCTATCGGGTGGCAGTGTCAGATGCTACGACAACCATTCTTTACCAGCATGGCGACCGTCCTGATGCACCGGGATTCGACGGAGTGACTGTGCTGCCAGATGGCACAATTTATGTGGCGGCACTGGGGCAAGGCGGGCTGGCACGATTAGAGGGCGACTCGCTGATGTATGTAGCCGGGTTATTCCGGGGTGGGAGCGATGTCGATCATGATCCGGCAGGCAAGCGATTATATGTAAGCAATTTCGATTCATTCTCGCTGGTGGTACAGGCAGTCGCACCGAGTCTGCCATTTACTATCGACGTAGTGACATTGGGTGAATAAATCTACCTATCGTGCATCGAACACTAACCAGCGATGTTCCCGCGACCATGCAGGCGACTCATTTTCATGGCCATAAACCTGCACCGCATAAAACAGATCACGGTCAATATCCATCACGTAGATGTCGCGCGTCATCAGCGGGTCAACTGTAAAGGCGTATACTCCCTTCCCCGGCGACCATGCGCCAATCAGCAGGGCGATCATAACGACCATCACCATGAAAATAGCAGCGTAGATCATAAAACGGAGATGCGTCGTGAATCGAAAACAAAATATCATGATGTTTATATGAAAGTATTAAGTTAGGCCACATCTGAACAGGCGGCAAAGTTAAAAATACTATAACTTAAAATTGTACGCTGAAGCTGAAGCAATCGACCCATTTTTGTACTAATCATACAAAGGTTGCTTACCGCGCCACATACACCAACCATCGAATTTCCCGCGACCAGACAGGCACTTCGTCCTCATGCCCGAACACTTGCATGTGGTGAAATAGATCACGATCAGCATCCATCACGTAAATATCGCGGGTGCTGGTTGGATTGGCGGAACAGGGCGAAGATGATAAAGGTGCATGTGAGAGGATAAGCGCGCGGCGGAACATCACTTTATGATCTCCCCAATTATTGATACCATCTCAGCAAACCGTAATCGAAATATGCTTTACAGCGTCTAAAATTGGCAGTACAATGAATGTGAAATTTAGAACATTCACAATAGTGTGAACGTAAACAGACCCACCAGAGCAAAGTTGGGGAGAACCGCAAGATGAATTGGAACACTATCACTGAAAAAGTCCACGCCGCTGAACGGCTGAGTTATGAAGAAGGCGTGTGGCTTTTTGAGCAGCGCGATGTGATTAAAATCGGCAAACTGGCACAGGTTGTGCGCCGCCGTTTACATGGCGACAAAGTGTACTTCAACAAAAATCGACACATCAACCCTACCAATGTGTGTGCTTTCCACTGCAATTTCTGTTCCTTCGCCCGCACCAGCGACAATGAAGCCGGGGCGTATACTCATATGCCGAACCAGATTCCCGATAAGGTGCGCGCGGCAGTCGAGGCGGGTGTGCGCGAGTTCCACATCGTTGGCGGTCTGCACCCGGAACTGGGTTTTGAATACTATCTGGATGTGCTGGAAACGCTGAAACGCGAATTTCCGCATATTCACTTGAAGGCATTTACAGCAGTGGAGATTGATTTCTTCGCCAAACTGACCAACCTCTCACACGAAGAAGTGTTGAAAGAATTGGTCAAGGCCGGTTTGGACAGTATGCCCGGTGGCGGCGCGGAAATCTTCCATTGGGATGTCCGCAAGAAAATCTGCCCGGAAAAAGCCGATCAGGAAACATGGCTGCATGTTCATGATACGGCGCATAAATTGGGTTTAAAGACCAACTGCACCATGCTCTACGGCCACATCGAAAAACCAGAACATCGCGTGCATCATATGGTCGCACTGCGTGAACAGCAGGATAAATCTGGCGGTTTCCAGACGTTCATCGCGCTGGCCTTCCACCCTGAAGAAAACAATCTGGGGCGCAAGCTCAACCGCCAATGGACGACAGGTGTGGACGACATCAAGACGCTGGCGATCAGCCGTTTGATGCTAGACAACATCTCGAATATCAAGGCGTATTGGGTGATGCTGACCGCACCACTGGCACAGGTGGCACTCAACTTCGGCGCGAACGATATGGACGGCACAATTATCGAAGAACATATCTATCAGGATGCCGGGGCGAAGCGGCAGGCGATGACGGTGGAAGAACTTAAGAACTTCATCCGCGCGGCGGGTTACACTCCGGTCGAACGCGACACTGTTTACAATGAACTTGAGGTGTTCGCCTGAGAAGTGACAAATAAAGGTCATTTCAGCGAGGTGCATCATGTTCTGGTTGGGCGAAAAACGAGGATATCTAACCGATTGGGTTACCCAGCAATGGGTCTGCCTGACCGGGCGTCTGGTTGATCTTGAGCACGATTCGTGGCTGGACGGGCCTATTGGTAAAACAAGGGGCATTGGCAAGCACTATTTTGGGGAACTGGCTCAGGAACAGGGCCTTGAACTCCTAAGTTCAAATCCGCACACAGGCCTGATTCAGAATTTTGCCTCATTGACACCAACCAACTCAAATAACATCCAAACTGGTGTGCGGCAGTTTTATGAAAATACGGCGGATTACGATCTTGACGCGTGGTCACAGTGGTCGGGTGTGTTTCGTCCATTCGGCGGACTTCTAGCAGCGTTGTTTAGCAGGCGCTTACAGCAGTTGAATGTGCCATTATCGGGGTTAGATACCAGTCGGGGAATCACCAGCGAAATTATCCAACTAGTTGATCCGCTTTCCGGTGAGGTACGTTACACCGCTTGGCTACGCGAGTTAATCGGCAGTGATAATGTGTTGTATGCAGGCAGTTATTCGGTGTGTCGCATTCCCGGTTGTGCCAGCATGTGCATCAAAGTGGTCTTTCCACTTCCCAATGGGAATGGGATTGTCATCATGAAACCAGAAGTGCATAAAGATGGCTCGTTCAGTGTGATTTCTTCAGGCCATCAATTTGGCGATCCCGGTTTTTACTTCACGGTGCATCGTTCAGCCAAGCAAATTTATGCCCGATATGTGCGTCCGCTGCGAGAACACATCCACGTTTACGAAACCGGATCAGGTGATGTGCGCGCTAACCATGTGTTGACGCTGTGGGGATTGACCTTCTTAAAGCTGCACTATCGACTTATATCTCGCCAATTAATGACCGTTGCAATCAGGAGATCAGCATAAACCTATGAAAGACAGTGGAACACTTCTAATTGCAGCCGCGCTGATGCTGGTCATCGGTGTTTTCTGGATGGGCGTTTATTGGCGCATCGTTGATCCTTTGCTGCGAAAACTGCTCGGCAAACTGCTGGGCGTCAAAATCCATATGGGCGAACAAAATATCTGGCAGATCAATGACGGCGGAGTAGATGATGTCAACTGGCGCAATCTGTTCGTGCGTCCGCTGCAAATCGTGGCATTGATGACTGCCGGACTGATTCCGCTGGTGGTGGTGGTCGTCATTATGGTGAAGGTATTTGGATAGTTAAAGGTTAGAGAGAACATTTTGTTTCTGGCTGTATTGAACTAAAAACCGATAACTGAAAGCTGAAAACCATGACCCTAAACATCGGATTAATTGACTATCTCAACACCATGCCATTTCATTACGATCTGGCGGAACGGTTGCAAGACGTGGATGTGCATTTTGAACGCGGCGTCCCTTCGCAGATGAACCGGGGGCTGATGGCAGGCGAGATCGACCTCGCGCCGATTTCGGCCATCGAAGCGGCGCGGAATGCAGATGATGTCGTTATTCTGCCGGGTTTGAGCATCGCCAGTCTGGGTGCAGTGCGGACGGTGCTGTTGTTCTCGTGGGCATCTGATATGCGCGATCTGGATGGGCAGTCGATTGCGCTGACCGATCATTCGGCGACCAGCGTCGCGTTGCTCAAAGTGCTGTGCGGCGAACGTTACCAGATTGAGCCGAATTTCATAGTGACCAAACAGCATCTGCCAAGTATGCTGGCGGAACATCAGGGCGCATTAGTCATTGGCGACGACGCATTGGTCGAGGGTACACATCATCGCGCATTGAGCAACCCAAGCGGCTGGAACTTGCCGTATATCTACGATCTGGGCGACGAATGGCTGAAGATGACCGGACTTCCCTTTACCTTCGCGGTTTGGGCAGCGCGTAAAGACCGGGCAGAGGCACTTGCTGATGCAGGTGTATTTGATGCGCTGTATGCCTCTACTGAACGTGGTTTGCTGGAAGGCTCGCGGGATGCGCTGGCACAGACTTATGCCGCACGGCTGGCGCTACCTGTTGGAGTCTGCCGCCGTTACCTGCGTGATTTGCGCTATCACTTAACAGAAGATGATCTGTCAGGATTAAAATTGTTTCTCGAACTGGCATTGGACGATTTTGACTGGTCAACCCTGGAATTCTGGGGCGAAAGCGAAAAAGTAGTTTAGATGAACAGCGTCATTACCCAACTTGAGCACATCACGCCCGAATGGTTGACCAACACGCTGCGACAATCAGAAGCCTTAACCGCTGGGCGTGTGGAGTCGGTCGAGGTATCCCGCAAAGGCGGCGCGATTGTGCCGCTACAATTGCGCTATTCGGCGGATGCAGACGGCCTGAAGCCAGATCAGATGGTCTTTAAATTCAGCCGCTTGATTGAAGGCCGCTTCTACCGTGATATGGCTTCAGAGATGGGAAATGTTGCCAGCCTGCTCAAGTGTTATGACGTACAGTACGACGTCGAAACCGGGCGTTCACATCAACTCTTTGCGGATATTTCCCCGACGCATTTCGATCCACCGGAACTGCTGCCTGCACAGGGCATATACGCTGAGCAAGTAGCCGATACCCTAGCCGATATTCATGCACATTGGTGGGAGCATCCGCGCCTCAAAACGGATATCGGCGCAGTTGTTGAGGATGCGCCGGGACGTTTGCTTCGGGAAGCTCAGACGCACTTTGCAGCTTTTGTCGATTATTTAGGCGACCGTTTGCCAACCCATCGCCGCACCCTTTATGAACGTGTACTGGCGGCGATGCCTTTACCCGCATGGTATGAACGGATACGAAGTGGGAAGCAAATCACTTTAACACACGGCGACGCCCATTGGTGGAACTTCATGTATCCCCATAATCCGGCGACTGATCCGGCTTATGTAATTGATTGGGAAGCATGGCACATCAACATCGGTATCACTGATTTAGCCTACACCATTGGGGCAGAATGCTTCCCGGCCTATCGCCAGCAGCACGAACAGCACCTTATTCATCGGTACCATCAACGTCTGCTGGAACGGGATGTACAGGACTATAGTTGGGAACAGTGCTGGCTGGATTACCGGATGGCGGCTGTTTATCATGTACTCTGGCCGATTTCCTGGCATAAACATTTATCGCCCAATATCTGGTGGACAACCCTGGAATGCAGTCTGAGCACGTTTGAAGATTTGGATTGCGCGGAGTTGATTTGAAATAGCCATGAGTACCGTCATTACCGATACAACACAGGTCACACCAGAATGGCTGACAGAAACCCTGCGGCGGGCAAACGTGCTGCCGCAGGGTCAGGTCGTATCGGTAGACCAGCATACATCACGCCCATTCGGTTCGGTGGTATCCCGGCTGAAACTGTCTTATTCCGATGATGCCCCATCAGATGCCCCACCGCGCTTATTCCTAAAATTGGCAGAAGCAGAAAACCATCAGCAGCACCCGGAACGTGGACGGCGCGAGAGCGAATTTTATGGGATTGTTCCAGTCGCAGATTTCGCCCGTTTGCCGCTGCCCCGCTGTTATAGTGCTGCCCATTCAACTGCTGGATTTCACCTGCTCCTGGATGATTTAAGCGAAACATATGTCACCATCCCTCATCCGCTGCCGCCCAATCAGCGACAATCAGAGCAAGCGGTGGATGCACTTGCGATGCTGCACGCTTATTGGTGGGATAGTCCCAAGCTGGGTCAGGAGCTTGGGACGCCGCCGGAGGAAAAGTCTATATTCTTTGGCGTTGAGCAGCATTATCCGGCATTTGCCGACTTTTTGGGGGATGCGCTTTGGGCAGAACGCCGTGGGATTTTCGAGCGTGTGCTGGCGAACAAATCCAAACTGACCATGCGACTCGCCAGCCGCAGTGCTTTGACGCTGGTTCATGGCGATGCCCATGCATGGAATTTTCTGTATCCAGCGGAAGGCACAGCTTGTTTGGTCGATTGGGAAGCCTATGATGTTGATGTTGGCATATCCGATCTGGCCTATCTGATGACGCTGTTCTGGTTTCCAGCGCACCGCGCGCGGGATGAAATGCGTTTGGTCAGGCGCTATCATGAACAGCTTATAGCTAATGGTGTGAAAAGGTATGATTGGGCGGTTTGCTGGGATGACTATCGCTATTCGGTCATCCGGCTGCTGTTTATGCCGATAGTTTGGTGGCATGAAAAACAGGACAGCGATTTTTGGGCGGAATTATGGTGGCCGCGTTTGGAACGAGTGTTGTGCGCCTTTGAAGATTTAGGCTGCGAGGCGCTACTCTCATGAACCATCTCATCACCAGTGTTATGCAGGCAACACCGGAATGGCTGACTGATACCTTGCATACAGCCGGGATTTTGTCACAGGGTGAAGTCTTACAGGTGGAATCAGACGCCAGCGAACGCAGCGCCGCGACCACTGCCCATTTGAGTCTAAGCTATTCGCCCGATGCTCCAGCCGATGCCCCGCGTAAACTGTTCCTAAAATTGGGTGGGCGGCCTACCGAATCGCTGTTTCACCGCGAAATTGCGCCGATGATGCCGGATGGCCCGCTGCTGCGCTGCTATCTCGCCCAGTACGATGCACCATCGGATACCCAGATTTTGCTGCTGCAAGACATCTCCGAAACGCATTATGCCGCGCCGGAGATTGTCTCACCAACCCACGCTGAATGTGAGCGGATGATGGCAACCGCCGCTGAATTCCATGCTTTCTGGTGGGAACATTCCCGCCTGAGTGGGGATATTGGGGAACAGAACGCGCAAATTGGCAACGATGCATTTATCCTCCGGCGGACGCAGGAAACCTTTCCGCGTTTTGTGGATTTTATGGGCGAACGGCTTTCGGCAAAGCGGCGGCAGCTATATGAAAAAGTGCTTTCTTCTATGCCCTTGCCGATGCTGACCGAACGATTGAATAGTCGTCAACAAATTACGCTGATTCACGGCGACTCTCACGCGCAAAATTACATGCTGCCGCGCGACGCAGGACGGGTATATCTGATCGACTGCGCTGACTGGCGGATTCAAATTCCGATGGCAGACATTGCGTTTCTCATCACATTGGAGTTTTACCCAGAATTACGACGCCGAATCGAAAAACCACTGGTCGAGTATTACCATGAACGGCTGTTGGAACATGGTATACAGGGTTACACATGGGATCAATGCTGGCTGGATTATCGCCTTGCCACCTTTCAAGGCTTGTTGATGCCCATCTTTTGGTATAGTTGGTCGCCGCCCAAGTTCTGGTGGCATTCGCTGGAAAAAGTCATAAATGCTTTTGAAGATTTATATTGCGAGGAACTGCTCTCATGAATGGAATCGGCAGCCAGATTGTGACCCAGATCGCCATTGTTGTGCATGATATTGATGCTTCTATCGACCGCTTCAGTCAGATTTTGGGCATGGAGAAGCCGCCTGTCATCATCACTGATGATTACGAAAAGGCCAAGACCAATTATCGCGGTCAGCCAACCCCGGCTAAAGCAAAACTGGCTTTCTTCCACATGGGACAGGTCGATATTGAATTGATCGAACCCATCGGCAGCCCAAGCATTTGGCAGGAGCATTTGGATGCCAAAGGCGAAGGCGTTCACCATATCGCATTCTGGATTAAGGGAACGGATGGTGTAACCCACTTTTTAGGCCAGCACGGAATCGAAGCCGTCCAGCAGGGACATTTTACGGGCGGCATGTATACCTATTATGACAGCACCCCTGCGCTGGGCGTGATGCTCGAACTGTTAGAGAAAACGGAGAACTGAACTTATGATCGACACGGCTATTCAAGCTCAAATTGACCAGATATTGGCGAAAGTCCATCAGGGCGGACGCATCAGCTATGACGAAGGGATGCTGCTGTACCAGCACGCCGATATGCTTGATCTGGCGGAGGCTGCTAATGCCCGCCGTCAGCAGCTTGTCCCCGGCGATGTTGTCACTTATCTGATCGACCGCAACATCAACTACACTAATGTGTGCGTGACGGACTGCCAATTCTGCAACTTCTATGCCCTGCCCGGCGATACTTCCGGCAAAGGTTACGTCAACAGCAAGCTGATTCTGGGCAAGAAGATTGAGGAAGCCTTGCAGCTTGGCTCAACCCGTATTCTAATGCAGGGCGGTCATAATCCTGATCTGCCCTATGAATACTACATTGACCTTGTGGGCTGGATTCACCGCACATTCCCGGCGATTGAGATCAATGCCTTTTCGCCCAGCGAAATCCAGTATATGAGCGAGATGGGCGGCAAGACATGGAAAGAAACCCTGACCGAACTCAAGGCGGTTGGGCTTTCCGGTCTGCCCGGTGGCGGTGGTGAAATTCTGGATGATGAAATCCGTAAGCGCGTCACCCCTAAGAAAATCATGACGGATGATTGGTTCGGCGTGATGAAGGTGGCTCATGAACTTGGGCTGATTACGACGACTACAATGGTGATCGGTTTCCGCGAGGAACTGCGCAACCGCATGAACCACCTCGCCCGTTTGCGCGATGAGCAGGATGACAGCCTTAAGCGTTTCGGCAACGGCTTCAATGCGTTCATTTCGTGGACGGTACAGATCGAAGGTACACCGCTTGGCAAGAGCCGTTTTGCCAGTGAGTACGGAGCGACGGGTTCGGAATATCTGCGGCATACCGCCATCAGCCGAATTTTCCTCGATAACATCCCGCACATCAGCGCCAGTTGGCCGACGCAGGGCGCGAAAGTCGGGCAGATGGCGCTGCACTTTGGCTGCGACGATTTCGGCAGCACCATGATCGAGGAAAATGTGGTCAGTGCGGCGGGCGCGATCACGAAGGTCAGCCCGGTGATGCTGCCCAACGAAATCCACCGCCAGATTCGGGAAGCAGGTTTTGTCCCGGCGCAGCGCAACACCAATTATGATGTGCTGAAGAAGTTCGGCACGCCGGAAGCCGATGCCGAACTGCAAAGCATCGAGGCCATCACCGAAGCTGCGACCAAGCAGGGCAACTGGGCAGAACTGACGCTGTTGGATTAGGTCAGTCGCTAGTCGTTAGTCACTAGACGTTAGTTAAAATACAGCGTTGGGTCAGAAGGCTTGACGCTGTTTTTGTTAGCGATTGATGCTTTTTTTTTCAAAAGCGTGTTATACATAAGTAATAAGATTGAGCCATTATCTTAAATAGGAATTTGAGCATCTATGAAATGCCCGCATTGCAGAGTAGCTTTTCACGATAAGATCCAGCAACACAGCTATGGAAAAGATCGCGATGCTGAATGGGTAATGTTAAAGCGTGAATGTCCAGATTGCGGACGGTTCATTTTTCATCTGGCAAATCTTGAAGAGGTCATAATAAATGAAAAAAACAAAGTCTAGGATAAAACCGGGTTCTGAAATTCTTGTGTGACCAAGAAGCAGTTCAAGGCCGCCTTGCCCGCCTGAAGTACCGGGAGAATTTGCACAAGATTATAAAGAAGCTTGTCTTGTTTTAGTAGATAGCCCAAAAGCCTCTGCAGCATTAAGTCGAAGGTGTTTGCAAAATATACTCAGAGAAGTTGCAAAAGTTAAACACAGTGATCTTTCAAACGAGATAGAAGAATTACTTAGTAGGGAATTGCCCTCCTCTATAGCTGAGGCAATTGATTCTATACGGCAGATTGGTAATTTTGCTGCCCATCCAATCAAGAGTCAAAAAACTGGACTTGACCCGTTTTGGTGGAGGATGAATAAGAGACACCCTCAGGATAAATGAGCGGTTTCAAATGTCAGTGGGCTGCGGTAGCCCAGAGACGAGTGCAAGCGCTGACGATTGTAGAACACCTCAATGAACTCAAACA
>JAIOHM010000034.1 GCA_019912965.1 Anaerolineae bacterium | reverse complement strand
CTTCAAACCGGAGGTTGCTACCCCTTCGATAAAGTAGCGTTGAGCCAGAATGAAAATAATAATCGGCGGTAAAATCGCTACTGCCGCGCCCGTAAGCACCAAATTCGGTTGGTCAGCAAAAGCATTACTTAATCGAATCATCGAAAGCGTTAGTACGTGATTGGCCGTATTCCCCTCGCCAATAATCAGCAGCGGCCACAGGAAGCTGTTCCATGCATACAGGAACGAGAAAATCGCTAATGTCGCAATGGCAGGTTGACTGAGGGGAACAAATATTGTCCATAAAATTCGCATCCGGCTCGCCCCATCCATCAACGCCGCCTCTTCAATATCCTTTGGGATAGTGATGAAAAACTGCCGGATGAGGAACGTCCCATAAGCGGTGAAAATCCAGGGCACAATCAGCGATACAATCCGGTTCTCCCACCCAATAACCACCATCAAACGGTACATCGGGATGATAAGCACAACGAACGGAATCATGATCGATCCTAAGTACACCAGAAACAGCGTATTGCGCCCGCGAAACTCAACCCGCGAAAATGCATATCCGCCAAAAATCGACGTGATAAGCTGACCAATCACCACCCCTATCGTCACAATCGTGGTGTTAATCAATGCCCGGCTCAGATTAAGTTCGCCAAACGCACGGGTATAATTACTGGTTTGAAAATCCACAAATTCCGCCGCGCTTGCGGTACGGGCTACTGCATAAGTAAAAATGCTGGAATCCGTCGGGTCTACAAACTTGTCCAGCGCACCCCGATACGCCAGCAGCAAACGCTGGGTTTCCCCGTCAGCAGTCACCTCGTACACATCGAAACTTTCATCAGCCCCCGCGCTATCCTTGAGGGTCACACTTTCGCCCGTCTCGACCGCTTCATCAATTGGAACTTGTATCAAAATATCGCTGCTGCGTGGTGCTTCCACATTCACTTTATCTTCACTGGTGAAAAAACCGAAGTTCACCCGTTCACCCGTTAATGGGATGAGATCACGCTCAACGCCATCAATAGTGAAACGGTAAACCGGAAGCGTCTCCCCGTTAAACTCCTGCGTTTCCGGCGTAAACGGAAGCAAACGCGGCGGAAAATGAAATACGTCCGACGAATTTTTGAACGAAGTCATCAGCATATAAGTGAACGGAAACAACATCAAAAAGGCGAAGGCACTCAACACAATATAAGCCAGAATGCGCGGCATCCAGACTCTCCAGGGAGCATTTTTGCTTGGAGACATTATTTTTTACCCCTCGTAAGCATTAGAACGCTGTAACCGGAACTGTGCCAGCGTAATCAGGAAAATAAGCGCGAACAGAACCCATGCAATCGCCGAGGCATAACCAAAGTTGAACCGGAAGAACCCTTGATTGTACAGATAGAAAACCGATGTGATTGCATTTTCCGGCAGTGGGCGAGAGGGGAACAATGCATAAGGCTCATTAAACGCCTGCAATCCGGTGATGACCGTCGTAATGATGACAAAAAACGTCGTTGGCGCGAGCATCGGCAGCGTCACAAACCGGAATCGTCGCCAGCCATCTGCCCCATCAATCGACGCCGCTTCATAAAGTTCTTTGGGGATACCCTGCAACCCGGCTAGAAAAAGCACAGTATTGAAACCCACCACCTGCCACGCTGCCAAAATAACCACCGAGATCAACAAAACTCCTGGCCCCGTCAACCATGCAATTTACGGGTCGGTGATTCGAAACCCGATTGATTGAAGACTATTTACAAGCTGGGTAATCGCATAATTGATGAACCCAATCGTTGGGTCGTATAACCACCGCCAGATCAGCGCCGTTCCCACCACCGCAGCCACCGATGGCAGGAAATAAACCGCCCGGAAAAAGTTCACACCCGGAAGTTTGGAATTAAGCACCAGCGAAAGCCCTAATGCGGGTAGCACACTCAGAGGTATAAGAAGCAGACAGAACAGAATGGTGTTTCGCAAACTGATCCAAAAAAGAGCATCCTTAGCCCCAACCACGAGCGTCCGCCCACCGAGATCCAGCGTACCGAGGGGAGTATAACCAAAGCTCATGACGCTCTGTCTGGATGCTTCAGGGTTATCCAGCCATTGAAACTCAAGCGCCAGAATATCTGAATAGTTTTGTGTACCAACTACCTCTGGCACCTGCCCGACTGTACTGTTGGTAAAACTCAAGTAAAACGAGAGCAGTAACGGCCCTGCGAAAAACAGTGTGAACCCGATAATGTTGGGCGAAAGCATCAGCCACCCCTGCCACGCAGCGCTCTGATCCTGCGTTTCCCCAAAATATTCCCCTAGTCGCAGCATCCGCCATGCCAGAAAACCAAAAATTATAGCGACCAGTGTTGCCCCCCACGTCATAGGGTTAGCATACGCACTGAGAATGTTGTTGGCAAAAGTCAATATATTTGCAAGAAATAGCACAACGATCAGTGTTCCCATGCCCAGCAAAATGCCTGCTAATTCTAGCCGTCCCCGCCAGATGCCTTTTTCAGGAAAACGACTGCCAATCCAGAAAATCGCATAAGCAACTGGAATGCCCAACAGCATCCAGGGATTAGCCATGATGCCGTCAACAATGATTTCAAAACTCAGGAAAAATCCCCACAAATGAATCAGCGCAGCTATCGAGAGTACAAAGCCAACATATTGCAATGACATGGCCGCATACCGCCCGGATATACGCCGTCGTAACAGTTGAACGCTGCTAAAAACTGCCACAGCCATTGGCACTAACACAATCAAGCCAACAAAATTGACTACTGGCCGCCCTAGCCGCAGCAGTTGTTCCAACAGCGGATTATTCTGTGCATCCAATTCTTGAAAGGTAAGAAACTGCAATGCCAGCAACACACAAACGATTGCCACCAGTCCATTACAGACGATACTGGCATAAATAGCTATTGGCATTGTTTGCTGTGGGGAAGGAGAGGCACTTTGCAGAACCGGATTGGCAGTAGTCATAAAGTTTGTCCAATCACAATCTATTTTGAATCACATTATAGAGAAACGAGGAGCACGGGTTTACCGTGCCCCTCCTGTCTGCATTTATTTAATCAATTACATAGGGGGTGTAAACAACGGTGCAACCTGATCACAAATCGTATCTGCGAATTCCTGTGCCCCAAGTTCACCATTGAAAACAGCCGTTACCGCTGTGCCGTAAGCTTGGTCAATCGCTGGCCAGTCACCGTAGAACAATGGAGCTTCGGTACGGACATCTGCGGAGGTTGTGCCGTCCACAAATGCCTGATTATTGACACCACTGTCCGGCAGTGTTCCTAGGAACAGATCAATTGCTTCCTGGGTTGCACGGCTGGGAATGTTCGCGCCTAGGCTGGCAATCTGCCCCTGAATTTCGGCGCTCGTCAAACGGGTCACCAGATCCCACGCAGCTTCGGGGTTTGCAGTATTTGCATTCACCACATACGCACCCCAGAACAGCCAGTTGGTCGCCTCACCGGACGGGCCAATCGGCAGCGGTGCTACATTCCAGTTGAACGAAGCATTCGCAATCGTACCAGGTGTTGCCCAACGACCATTCATGAACATACCAACATTGCCCGCGAGGAAAGGCGGTTCAGAGTCAGTGCCCCAGGGAATGGCCGCGCCGTTGTCAAACAGAGCCTTAGCCGCTTCCAGACCAGCCACGGTGCCTTCATTGTTCAGACCGCAGCTTGTGAAATCTTCGTTGAAGAAGCTGCTGCCAGCCGCGTTAATGAAGTAACCCCAGTTCGCCCACCAGGCGTTCATGCCAAAACCGGTGATCTCATCGCCCAGTTCATTGATGGCGTTGGCGGATTCCGTGAACCGTTCCCATGTCCAGTCATCACCACCGGGATAAGCCAAACCAGCTTCGTCGAACAGGTCAGCATTGTAATAGATAGCAAACGCCGACACATCGCGCGGAAGACCCCACAGTGCATCAACATCCGCTTCCACTGGGGTCGTCAGGAAACCCATCGGGCCAGCATAGAAATCTTCTGCGCTGAAGTCACCATCGGCAGCGCCCAGTTCAGCCAGATTGAGGATCAAACCAGCCTTTGCAAAGCGAGCCACATCCGTCCCCGGAATCCAGAAGACATCCGGCGCGGTTCCAGCTTCAATTTCCGTCACTAGAACATCTTGGTAGCTGGCACTTTCCGAACCACCGGGCTCATATTGAAGGCTGACACCTTCCCACGCTTCGTCAATCGACTGGCTGGCCGCCGTGTAAACGTCAATTTCAGCCTGATTATCTGGGCGTGTGCGCCAGCGCAGCGTGATATCTTCCTGCGCGTTAGAAACTAGAGGAATAGAGATCGACAGTGCAAACACTGCCAACAAAACAATCAACAAACTACGCTTAGACATACCTTTTTCTCCTGATACAAATCCGAACTAACTATTAGGATGAACTACTTATTGCCCTCAATCACCTCCTTCCACGCAAGAATATGGCTCACCCACTCGCAGGTGAAGCCGAAGACTGGCGAATAATTAAATGAGTTGGGAGTTCAACCGAATGAGGAGAGCGACCGTCCAAAACATCAAAAAGGATGTGGGCTGCTGCCCGCCCAAGTTCGGGTGCTTGTTGGTCAATGGTGGTGATCGACGGCGAAAATGCTGCCGCCATTGGAATATCGTCATAGCCTACGACGGTTAGATTGTTTGGCACATCCCGTCCGATTGTTCGTGCATATTGGATAGCGCCCATCGCCATCCGGTCATTCAAACAAATCAGCGCCGTGAGATGTGGATTCTGTTCAAGGAGCTTTGCGGCACAGTCAGAACCGCTGGTCGTGGAAAAATCGCCGTCCACGCGAGGGAAATTTTCATAATCCAGATTAGCTTCCGCTGCACCAGCCTTTAAACCTCTGAGCCGATACTGAATGGAATAATGCAGGTTTTCTGCTATACCAATGATGCCAATTTGTCGATGACCTAACCCTGTCACATATCGCATCATTTGCAATGTGCCGGAAAAATCATCACTGCGGACGCAGTAATCTGCCTCGTAGTATCCAATGGCAACCGCAGGAATCCCCTTTTTCCGTACTGGCTCAATGACCGAGGCAAACGGCACATTGTCGAGGGCAATAACACCATCAATGTATCCACTCATGATGAGTTGACGATAACGTGCATCTACACCTCTGGTAGTCAAGCGCGGGGTACTCAGCAGAATGTTGTAGCCAAACTTGCCACACTCGGCTTCGATGCCCTCAAGAATCCGCAGCACCAGCGGATCGGTAAAAATGGCGTCATAAACATAGGGGAAAACGACTGCGATAATGCGAGTCTTGCCAGAGGACAGCGCGCGGGCAGCCAGATTGGGCATGTAACCAAGTTCTTCAACCGCCTGCATAACCTTGAGGCGAGTTTCTTCGGTGAAGTACGGCGTATTGGAAAGAACTTTGGAGACTGTGGCGGTAGAAACGCCCGCTTTTTTGGCAACGTCTTGTAAAGTTGGCATAAACAACAGCCGTTCTTTTTGGAACAAATCAATAGTTAAGCGATTAACTAAATCGCATAAAAAAACGGGCTTCGGTATGCAAATCGTGTAGTTAAGCCCTTAACTATAGGATATTCAAAAAATTTGGTGCTGTCAACACCTTAAGAAAATCGGGAGGGAATTTCTCATAAACCCTCCCGATTATTCCCAATTTTACACCTGCGGAACGAGTCTTAACTTATCGCTTGTCACACCGTGATGTGCTTGGAGTATGTGCGCAGTCCGTTCAATTTCCTGCTGCATTTCATCCACCGACCATCCCAATAATGGCGACATAATAGCGGCAACTTCATGCAGCAGTTCACCTGTCACAAAACCCAGCATTGCCAACAGTGACCGTCGCAACAGCAGATCATCAAGATGGACGATTTTCTCGTTCAGCACCAGATACATAATTTCCCGGCGGCTGTAATCCCCTTGTGAATGCAGAGGTTCATCAGCCTCGGCAGCGGCATATTTTGCAATCGCCTCGGCTCGTGTGCCATAGCGCTCAAACAATGTTTTGACGCGCTCACCAGATAACCCCGTTTCCTGCTGAACTCGGTTTATCCATATTGCTTGTTCAGCCTCGAAACGCGGATAATCTTTTCCGCCGCCAATCGGCAGTTGTCGCGTATTCGCCTGACGGGTTATCCGCAAACGTTTCAAAACCGCATCGGTTGTCTGTTCAGAAAAAGCCCGGAAGGTCGTCCACTTACCACCTACCAATGACAGAATCGGGAACTGAAGTTTATCGTCAGCTTCTACAACTTGAATGCTGTGATCGCGGCTGATTTGCCCCGTAGTGGATGCATCGCTGCTTGGCAAAGGCCGAACCCCGGAGAAATGATACACAATATGTGAACGGTCAAGTTTGATTTTGGGGAACACCTTTCGCACCAGTTCCAGCATATAATCGATTTCTTCTTCAGTGCAATCGACTTGTTCCGGGTCATCAATCCGAATATCTGTTGTGCCAATCAATACCTTATCGAGCAGCGGAAAAAACAGACAAATCCGCCCATCTTTATTCTCAAAGAACATCTCATGACCGCGCGTCATCACGTGCAGTTCTGGATGATCGACAATGATATGCGACCCCTTCGTCCCGCCAATGAATCGGGTATGCTGCTGCATAGCCCGGTTAGCGAAATCAATCCATGGCCCCGCCGCATTAATCACCACTTTGGGCTTTACATCAAATCTTTCGCCGGAAACTTCATCCAGCAGTGTAACCGTATCGTCTGCTGCACTGTCCAGTCGCACATAATTCAATGCCCGTGCTTTAGAGTTCGATGTTTCAGCATCCAGCACCAATTCAAGGCAGATTCGCTCAGGATAAGGCATCCACGCATCGTAGTATGTTGCTGTACACAGAATGTCGCGGTTGAGTTGTGGGCGATCTTCAAGCGATTTGATGCGCGAGGTAAATCGATGTGCGGGTAGGGTTTGTTGACCACGTGTGAACCAGTCATACAGCATTAAACCGATTTTGATGATAAAAGCACCCCGTTCGCTCGGTTTATCACGCAGATTGAGAAACTTTAACGGTGCATTGAAAATGCCGGAAAGCCAGCTAAAGATCGGGATTGTGGTTGGCAGCGGTTTCACATAATGCGGCGCATTTTGCAGCAAACGGTTGCGTTCGTGCAAAGCTTCTTTAACCAACCGAAACTCGGCATTTTCTAAATACCGAAGCCCGCCGTGAACCATATGCGAAGATGCCGCGCTGGCACCTGTGCAAAAATCCGATTTATCCACCAGCAGCACATCAACCCCCTGAAGCGCCAGATCGCGGAACGTGCCAATCCCGTTAATCCCTGCACCCACGATTAACACCGAAACTTCCGACTGCTGCCGGATCGCCTTAAGCACTTCTTGCCTGGACATACCACTAATCCTGTCTGTTAAAGTTTTTCATGCAGTGACCAGAGCTGATCAAGTCCCTGTTGATCCAGAAATCCATCAGCGGCACTAGATGCGCCTACTTTGTATGATGCAAACAGTACCGCTTTTCGAATAGCTTCATAAGGGTCATTTGTCTGGTTATAGGTATGAACAAACGCCGAAAACAATGCGTCCCCTGCCCCAATCGAATTCACAACAGGGCGGGTAAACACAGCCGGTATGCGCTCCAAAAAGTGATGACTTTTTACGGAAAGTAATGCACCTTCCGACCCTAAGCCAATCACCACAATTTCCGTCCCATACCGGTTGATAAGCCACCGCGCCCAATCTTCAGGTGAGCATGGCAGCCATTCATGGCTCATGAACAAAATATCCGCTGCTGCCATGTAATCCCGGTTGTATCCATCTTCCATATCCGAAATCGCGTGAACATCGGTTGCGATCAACTTATTCGCATGGCGAGCCGCGTCCAGAAATGGTCTGGCAAAGTTAATGTTGCACAGCACCGCCAACGAACATCCAGCCAACGCTTGCTCAAATAAAACCTGTGGATAAATCCGTTCTTGAATATCCTTCAAATCCACATTGATTTGGCGGTGACCATTTTGGTCATACAAAATCACCGACTGAGGTGTTCGCTCCAGCGCATCAATTACATATTTACTGGAGATACCATCAGCTTTCAAGGACTCCTTAATCAGGGTACGAGCTACGTCCTTACCCATCATCGAAAGAAAATGAATCGAATTACCCAGCGTGGTTAAAGCTTTGGCAACGTTATACCCCACGCCGGAAACCGAGCTATTAACACCAAAAAATGGATACCGAACAGGGCTGTAATGAATGGGGAAGGACTCAACCTGAACCGTTACTTCGATGTTGATGAGTCCGGCGACCAGTATTTTTTTCATCCGCAATAACTACCTTAAATGAAAGAAACTCAAAACCATGAATAGCATTCGAATTTATTGCTCCCAAGCTTTAGCCCGTTCAACCGCCCGCTTCCAGCCTCCATACAATGCATCCCGCTTATCGACCAACATAGCAGGCTCAAACGTTTTGGATACTGACCACTGTTGGGCAATTTCCGCCTGTGATTTCCAAAATCCAGTCGCCAAACCAGCCAGATAAGCAGCACCTAAGGCTGTTGTTTCCGTAACAGTCGGACGCTGCACAGGCACACCAAGAATATCAGCCTGAAATTGCATCAGGAAATCATTTCGCACCATTCCGCCATCTACCCGTAAAGTCTGGATTGAGAGGCCAGAGTCCGCCCGCATGGCTTCCAGCACATCGCGTGTTTGATAAGCAATACTCTCCAGTGTGGCACGAACAATTTGTGACCGCCCGCTGCCGCGCGTTAGACCGACAATCGCCCCACGCGCATATTGATCCCAATACGGAGCGCCCAACCCCACAAAGGCTGGAACAACGTATACCCCGCTGGTATGTTCAATGCTGCGTGCAATAGCTTCGGTCTCGCTGGCACTGGCAATCAATTTCATCTCATCCCGTAACCACTGCACTGCCGCCCCTGCAATGAACACGCTTCCTTCCAGCATGTATTGCATCGGACTTTCACCCACTGTCCATCCAACCGTAGTGAGCAGATTATTATGAGATTCTTTCGCTTCATGCCCCGTATTCATCAGCATGAAACAGCCTGTGCCATAAGTATTTTTCACCATGCCCGGTTCATAACAGGCTTGCCCAAACGTTGCTGCCTGCTGATCGCCAGCGATTCCCGAAATCACAATCGGCTTGCCAAATAATTCCGCACTCGTCTCTCCATAAATCATGCTGCTCGGCACAACCTGCGGCAGAATCGCCTGCGGGATGTTCAGCCGCTTCAGCATCGTTGTTGACCACCAGCGTTTGTGGATGTCATAAAGCATCGTTCGGCTGGCATTACTCACGTCAGTGATATGCAAACGCCCACCTGTCAAACGCCAGATCAGAAAACTGTCAATCGTGCCAAACGCCAGCTTGCCCGCTTCTGCCCGTTCTCGTGCACCGGGAACATTATCCAGCAACCACGCAACCTTTGTGCCAGAGAAATAAGCATCCGTCACCAACCCGGTTTTCTCACGAATCGTCTTATCAAATCCTTCAGCCTTCAGCGCATCACACATGGAAGCTGTACGACGATCCTGCCAGACAATCGCATTGTAAATCGGCTTCCCCGTTTCTTTATCCCAGATAACCGTTGTCTCGCGCTGGTTGGTAATCCCAATCGCCGCAATATCGTCAGCCGTCAATTGCTGCGAATCAAGCACCTGCCGTGCCACCTGATACTGTGATTCCCAAATCGCTTCCGGGTCATGTTCAACCCAGCCCGGTTTTGGATAAATCTGCGGAAATTCCTGCTGTGCAGCAGCAACGATCTGCCCTTTCACGTCGAACAAAATCGCTCTGGAGGAGGTCGTACCCTGATCTAAAGAGAGGACATAATTTCCCATAATTATTTTCCCTGTGCCGATACACGATAAAATTATAACAAGCGAGAGCAGGCTTGCGACCTGCTCTCCACCATTCTTAACGGATGTGTAATGTTACCGTTGCAGGCGTCAATCCCGGCGTCACAGCTCGGACTGTAACCACGCCCACTTCATGACGCGCCCGAATGTACAGTGCAGCCTGCCCACCCATCAGTGCGAATGGATTCTCACCAATCAAGTCCGCTGAACCTTCAATCTCGAAATTCACCACCTGATTGGTATACGGAATCCGATTGCCATACTCATCGACAATCTTGAAAATCAGCCGCGTCATATCCGCACCATCAGCCCGAAGTTCAACATCGTCTAAAGTCAATTCAAGCGCATGTGGCAAACCTCTGGAAGCAATGCGCTGTTCCGCCACCGCCGCCCCTTGATAATAAGCCACAAGGCGCAAATCGGGAAATGACTGCCCCCATGTAATCCACAATTGAATCCCGCGAATCTGGAATGGTGGATGGGGCAAATGCGGGAAAGCCTCGCGGTCAGGCTGATAACGCCCGAACGAATTGTCCCCGATAAAAACCTCAATCTCATCGCAGTTGCTAAAGATCACCAGAGGATCATTTCCGCCCCCGCTGCGATCACCCATTGACCAGATCGTAGCCGCCCGTAGAACCGGACGCACATCTGGCGAAATCTGGCTTTCATAGAAATACGCGGCGTATTTCGGTAAACGGAAAATATCCATGACTCCGTGATAGCAAATACGGTCGCCAGAACCGAATTCCCGGTGCGTATTGTAGTCAAACGCGCACCAGCCAATCGCCCCGGCCACACTAGGCATACCAAGCTGTTTATCTTGAATCCGTGCATGACGCAGCGCGTGTTCAATCAGCCGTTCTTCTTGATCCCAGATTTTCGTCGGGAACATATGCCCACTGAATTCCGTTATCAGATGCGGCACATGCTCTGGCTCTTGAACACTGTTCGAAAAATCATTAAACGTAAACACATCTTCGAGGAACTGGCTGTTCTGGAAATACCGCACCCCGCCCGTTTGCCGGGTCGGATCAAGTTTATGCGCCAGTTCATTCGTTGCCCGGTACAGCGCTTCATTATCCTTCGACTCATTAATCCGAACACCCCACAGCATAATCGAAGGATGATTACGGTCACGCTCGATCATCACCTGCACATCCCGCAGCGTAATGCCTTGCCAATCGTTATCCCCGATATACTGCCAGCCGGGAATTTCCTCGAACACCAGCAACCCGATCTCATCGCACCGGTCTAAAAAGTGCGTCGATTGAGGATAGTGCGATGTGCGAACAATATTGCACCCCAACTCATATTTCACAATATCCGCATCCTTGCGCTGCAACCGCGCCGGAGCAGCAGCACCGATATACGGATAAGTCTGGTGACGATTGAGCCCAATCAGTTTGACCAGTTCGCCGTTCAGATAAAACCCGCCATCTTTGCGGAACTCAGCTTCCCGAAAGCCAAAACGGATTTTTTGCTCATCCAGCACTTGCCCATCCTGTACCAGTTTCACCAGCAAGTGATACAAAATCGGCTGATCCAATGACCATTTCTGGATGCCCGACAAATGGGAAATAGTCTCTGTTTTGACTGGACTATCGCTCTGTGAAACACTCCGAACGTCTTGGTAAAGCACATTTTGTTCGGCATTCAGTAAGCTGATCTCAAAACGCAGCGGTCGCCCATCCTGCTGACTAAGTTGCACATCAAACTCAACCGAAGGACTGTCCGTCAAAACATCCTTCGTCCGCACAAAGACCTGCTCAATATGGCATGGCTCAACATACCGCAGCCATACATCTCGGTAAATACCGCCAAAAGTTAGATAATCCACAACAAATCCATAAGGTGGAATATCAGGTCGCTCGGTTGAATCCAGTCGAACCACCAGCAAATTATCGCCGTCTTCCCGCAAATACTCCGTAATATCGAACGAGAATGGAGTAAAACCGCCCTCGTTATCCCCAATCTTCTGCCCATTCAAAAACACTTCGCAGGCAGTCATTGCCCCGTCAAAGTCGATAAACACCTGCCGTCCATGACGCACTTCAGGCAGTTGAAAATGTTTGCGATAAGTAGAGATGAATTGATACTCGGCGTTATCAAAATTGTGGTGAGGGAAAATTTTATTGGTATGCGGGAGTGTCACAGGTTCAAACGAACTGTCCAACACATCGTTACCCACATCTTGGGAGATGAACAGCCAGTTGTTGTTGAAAGGGATGATAGTTCTCAACCAGAAAATCCTTTAACGATATACAGCCAAAGACCATTCGGGATTATAAATCGAAATAATCTGAATCGCATGTCCATAGGCATGCAGTGTCAAGAAATGAATTTCCCATCAATCCGGCAAATCCTTACAAATACCCATAAAAAAAGTTTGTTATAATGACTCTGGAGACGAGAAAGGAGTAAGGGGTATCAGAAATAGCTGTAGCCCTAATAAACCATGCCCAGGATTTTGGTAATAGAAGACGAGTCAACAATACTCGAAAATATTGTAGAAACACTTACATTAGAAGATTTTGATGTACGCGGAGCTGCCAATGGTCGCATAGGGGTGCAAATTGCTATTGAATATCTCCCGGAACTCATCATATGCGACATCATGATGCCGGAGATGAATGGCTATGATGTACTCTTGGAACTCCGCGGCAATCGGCAAACAGCCAAAGTTCCTTTTATCTTCCTCACAGCCAAAGCTGAGCGCGAAGACATGCGGAAAGGCATGGAACTTGGAGCAGATGATTATCTAACCAAGCCTTTTACCAATGCCGAACTCCTCGCAGCCATCAACGCCCGACTTGAACGACATACAAACATCACCGAACCCTATGCTCGCCAGATGGATGATCTGCGGCAAAATGTAACCCGTGCCCTGCCCCATGAACTCCGTACACCGCTCACCGGAATCATCGGTTATTCCGAAATGCTTCTCATGGATATTGATTCAATGCGCCCCGAACAAATACGGAACATGGTGCAGGTCATTTACAAATCAGGGATGCGGTTGCACCGGGTCATAGAAAATTACCTTTTTTATGCTCAACTTGAACTGATGCACCTTGATCCAAAAAAAGTTGAAGCAGCTCGTAATGGTAATATTTCCAAAGCAAGCAGTGTTATTCCAGATGTCGCATCGCGTATCGCACGCACCACAAAACGACTCGATGATCTTACAGTTCAGGTAGCCGCTTTGGATATTCGCATTACACCGGAACATTTGGCGAAGATCATCGAAGAAGTTGTCGATAATGCCGTAAAATTTTCGGATTCGGGGACACCCATCCAGATTAACGGCAAAGCGGATGGTAACACCTTTGTGCTAACGATTAACGATCAGGGGCGCGGGATGACCTCCGATCAAATCGAAACCATCGGCGCATATATGCAGTTTGAACGCAAAGTATACGAACAACAGGGGCTTGGGCTTGGCCTTGCGATTACCAGGCGAATAAGCGAGCTGTATGGTGGACACCTTGCCATACAAAGCACCCCGGAACAAGGCACAGCAGTTAGCATCACCTTGCCCATGTGACCCCAAAACAGGGGATAGATGATGATTCTATCCCCTGCACCCTATCAAAATAAGCCTACAACCCGCCCGTCTTCATCCAGATCAACCCGTTCTGCCGCCGGACTTTTCGATAGCCCCGGCATCGTTCGCATCTCACCGCACAACGGATAAATGAACCCCGCCCCGACCGAAGCCCGAACTTCACGAATGGGCAGCCGGAAACCCGTTGGCGCACCTTTAATCGTCGGATCAGCCGTAAAGCTCAAATGCGTCTTTGCCATGCAAATCGGCATATTGCCGAAACCATTTTTCTCAAAAGTTTCGATTTGTTTATCGGCCTCCGGCGTATAATCCACCCCATCCGCCCGATAAATTTCAGTGGCAATCTGCTCAATCTTCTGCTTGATTGACCACTCAACCGGATACAGCAGTTTAAAATCATTCGGCTGGTTACAGGCTTCAACCACCATTTCAGCCAGTTCTGTCGCGCCTGCGCCGCCTTCTGCCCAATGCCGTGCCACCGAAGCACCAACCGCTCCAGCCCCTAATGCAATCTCGCGCACAGCCTGGATTTCCTTTTCGGTATCCGTCGAAAACACATTAATCGCGACCACCGGATTAACGCCAAACTTCCGCATATTCTCTAGATGCCGCACCATATTTGCCGCACCAACTTCGACATCTGCGATATTCTCTGAGGTCAATCCCGCATCCAGCGCTTTCCCCGGCGTGATTTTATATTTGCCTGTATGTGCTTTTAATGCCCGAACCGTAACCACCAGCACCGCCGCATTGGGCCGTAAACCAGATGCTCGGCATTTGATATTAAAGAATTTCTCTGCCCCAATATCCGCCCCAAAACCCGATTCTGTCAGCACATAATCCGAGCATTTAACCGCGATCATATCCGCCAACACCGACGAATTCCCGTGCGCGATATTGGCAAACGGGCCGCAGTGTACAATCGCTGGCGTATTTTCGAGTGTCTGCATCAGCGTTGGCTTAATCGCATCCCGTAATAGCACTGTCGCCGCCCCGGCAGCTTTCAAATCCTCGGCTGTAACTGGACGTTTATCTTTATCATAGGCCAGCACCATCCGGCCAAGCCGTGTCCGCAGGTCTTCCAGCGATGTTGTGAGCGCCAGAATTGCCATAATTTCAGAGGCGACCGTAATATCAAACCCGGTCTGGCGTGGAATGCCGTCTTCCTTCTCACCCAGACCAATAACCACATTTCGCAGCGCCCGGTCATTCAAATCCATGACCCGCCGCCATACAACCCGGTGCGGGTCAATATTCAGCGCGTTGCCATGATACAGATGATTATCAATCATCGCCGCGATCAAATTATGAGCCGCCGTAATCGCGTGAATATCGCCCGTCAGATGCAGATTAAAATTCTCCATCGGCACAACTTGGCTGTAACCACCGCCCGCTGCCCCGCCTTTAATGCCAAACGTTGGTCCTTGCGAAGGCTGGCGAATCGTAATAATCGCCCGCTTGCCAATATGCTTCATCGCTTGCCCCAACCCAACCAATGTTGTGGATTTACCTTCACCCAGTGGTGTTGGGGTTATCGCGGTCACATCCACATAACGGGCATCCGGACGATCCTTCAGCTTCTCCAGCACATCAAGGTTGATCTTTGCCATATACTTGCCGTAATGTTCCAGATCATTTTCAGGATCAAGGCCTAGCTGTTCTGCGATGCGGTTAATATGAAGTAGTTTTGCGCTTTGGGCGATCTCAATATCAGAAGGAATCATATTTTCACCTGCCAGTAGCTAAAAAGTTTACAACTTGAGTATAACCACCTGCAGCCCAGCACAGCAGTACCAAATGCCACGCCAGATTTTGCCACCTGTCATCATCAGCATATTATGTTAGGTCATTTTGGGTTATAGGTTAGCTTTCAGTTTGCCCATCTACCGTTCCTTAACCACTTCGCAACCATCGCCCTTCCAGCCTCCCTCAAAATGTTAGCCCCAACCCACCTCAAAACGTGCCAAATGGATTACCAAAGAGTCACCCTTTTTCATCCAGCTTCTGCTACGCTTTCCACATGACTATATATCATTCTCTCTCGGTGATCTCAGTAATTCCAGGAAAATACTGCGAAAATCACGCAGCCCAAGTATTGATTCCCTCCCTCGTTTACGGGGGAGGGTTAGGGTGGGGGTATCC
>JAIOHM010000033.1 GCA_019912965.1 Anaerolineae bacterium | reverse complement strand
ATTCAGCTTCCGTCAGCCCGATGATATGGTCAAACCGCCGTGCCACCGCTGGACTCAATAGCCGATCCCATGCAGCTTTTAATCCGCTGCGTCCCGTTTCCGGCGTCAGTGTGCCATGCGGCGAAAGAATCAGCGGCTTACCCATCTCTGCTGCCAGTCGTGTGACCATCAAATTTTCAGTCGTGCGGAATTCGTGGCAGTGAACCACATCCATTGTTGAAAGCAAATCCTGTGCCCGTTTATGCAGTTTGTTAGGGGTCGAAAGGTTAAGTCGTCCACGCAGGGCAGGAGATAAATTGGCCGCGCGAACCACCCGCACACCATCGCGGATTTCATCAGCAGAGTTAACATAACGTGTTGTCTGGTTGAGTGCGTCGGTCGTCAGCACGGTTACGGTGTGTCCACGCCGCGCCAACGCACGGGTCATGCCTTCTACCGAACGGACGACGCCGCCAAAGGCATACGCAGGGGCATAATATGGGGTCAGGTGCAAAATACGCATGACCGCTATCCTACCAGACGGTCAGGCCAACTTGCAAAATGTATTCAAGTGTTTAGTCAGCAAATGCGTCAATGGGGAATGGCTTGGAACTCAGAACTACTTCTCGCTATTTAGCATCCATCCCTTTTTCTTCACGACAATGCTGCCGTTTTCGATTCCATCCGTAAGGGCCTGTGGGTCAATCGTCGCGGTAACGCCGTCTCGCCCCAAAATAGTAATGCTGTCGTCGCCGGAATAACTTACGTGGCCTTCCACAAACAGCTTGCCGTTCTGGAAGATTGTTACCTCTTCACCCCGGCGCGGCCACATCAAACGTTTCATCAAAGTCATGGTCTTTCCTTCTTTACGTTTCTTTGTTTTGTTCAGGAAACGTATGTAATGTTGACTATAATCTTGTCAGGTGTCGAATGCGATAGCCCAATGTTCCTATGGTTTTGTCTATTACAGGACGTTCCACAACAGGATACCGCCGCTTGGAAAATCGCGTTACGGGCAATGTGATGAGAAAAAAGTCATCGCTCTTTGTATAAATTTGCCGACAATTCGTTTATCATGGTTGTTAGTAAATGTAAAAGCCAAACGTTAAGAACCGTTTATCCAACGGTATCCGTGCGGTTAAGGCATTCCTCTGGGAGAAAACAATTGTGACCCATTTCCGCCCACTGCTGTTCATCATCGTTGCCCTACTGGTCATCCTCCCGCGCCCTGTGGATGCCAATCCGCAGCAGCCGCACGCTTTTGGTCAGCTTCCCCTGTCTTTTATCCCGAACCGGGGGCAAAGCCAATCTACGGCCCGCTATTTGGTACGCAGTCTCGGCGGGGAACTGACGTTCACGATCAATCAGGTCAAGTTGTCGCTACCTGCTGGCAATCTCTCGCTGAGTTTCGACGGCGCGAATCCCAGCCCAACTTTAACTGCGCTGGATGAACTTCCCGGCAAAGTGAATTATTTCATTGGCAGCGACACGGCAGATTGGCATACCAACATTCCGACCTATGAAGGCATCACTTACACCGAACTTTATCCCGGCGTTGACCTGAGTTACGACGGCAGCGAAGGGTTGCTCAAAGGCACATTCACTGTCGCGCCGAACGCTGACCCATCCATCATTCGCTGGCGTTATGCTGGTGCGGAATCTATCTCGTTTGATGCTATAACGGGCGACCTGCAAATCGCGCTTCCGGGCGGCAGCGTTTTAGCCGAACGCGCCCCCACCGCATGGCAAACCATTAATGGGCAAGACGTTCCGGTTTCTATTGCTTATGACCTCGCCCCTGATGATAGCATTGGTTTCACCCTCGGCAGCTACAACCCATCTTATCCCCTCATCCTCGACCCCACACTGGTCTACAGCACCTATTTGGGTGGCAGCGCAGGGGATAATGCCCAAGATATTGCTATTGATCCCAGTGGGAATGTGTATGTAGTTGGTGGAACAGGTTCTACTAACTTTCCAACCGCCACACCTTTTCAACCTGCTAAACAAGCTGATAGTGATGCTTTTATTGCCAAACTGAATCCAAGCGGCACAGCATTAATTTATTCAACTTATTTAGGGGGTAATGGATGGGACGAGGCATATAGTGTGACGGTTGATACCAGTGGAAATGCTTACATCACAGGGCGAACCCTTTCAAGTAATTTTCCAACAGCTAGTGCTTACCAGAACACAAATAGTGGTGCGGAAGACGTTTTTATCGCCAAGTTCAATCCGTCCGGGTCGGCACTCATCTATTCTACCTACCTGGGCGGTACTGGGTCTGAACACAGCACCGGTATTGCCATCACCGCATCTGGCAGCGCCTATATCGCAGGTGTCACCAACTCAACCAACTTCCCAACCCTCAATCCTCATCAGAATACCTATGGGGGCGGACAGTGGGATGCTTTTGTCACCCGCTTAAATCCAGCAGGTTCAGCCCTGACCTTCTCCACCTATCTCGGTGGAACGTTTGTAGACATCAGCATGGATATTGCGCTGGATTCAGCCGGGAATGCTTATGTCACCGGAGGCACAATCTCTGATAATTTCCCCACCTTAAATCCTTATCAGGCAGCACATGGAGGATTTTGCCCCGGCGGCGAGTTCGCTCCTGATTGCGAAGATGCTTATCTATCGAAATTCAGCCCCAATGGCAGTCTGCTTTACTCAACTTATTTAGGTGGCAGTGATTTTGATCAGGGCAATAGCGTTGCCCTTGACGCCGCAGGAAATATTTATCTGGTGGGTGATACATATTCAACCAACTTCCCCACTCTGAATGCTTATCAGGAAACTCGGCCATCCAGCAATGGGGCAGCCTTTATCACCAAGCTGAATTGGGATGGTGCATCCCTGCTTTTCTCCACTTATTTTGGGGGAACAACTGGGGGGGGAACGGCGCAGGATATTGCAGTCGATTCAATCGGGAATATTTACATCACTGGAATAACTTTGGCAGATGATTTTCCGGTTGTTATGTCCATCCAAGCCACAAAAGCTGGTGATCCCACACTAGGGGATGTATTCGTAAGCCATTTCAATCCATCGGGTTCGGCCTTGATGTTCTCAACTTATCTCGGCGGTGTTGAAGACGAATATTTTGAGTTTTCACCCGATATTGCTCTCGGTGCTAATGGCAATATTTATGTGTCAGGCACAACCTTTTCGGAGGATTTCCCGGTTGTGAATGCTTTTCAGGCTGCGCCGGGAGGTGTGGACAATGAATTCTTTGACCATTATGATGCTTTTATCTTCCGCATTGCTCCCGAAATCCTCACCGTGACATCCACCGCCGATACCGATGATGGAAACTGTGACTCCCATTGTACGCTGCGCGAAGCCATCAATGCTTCCAACAGCACACCCAATCAGCAAACCATTGCTTTCAATATTCCCGGCGCGGGCGTCAAAACTATTCAGCCGACGAGCATGTTGCCCACCATCAGCGATCCGGTAATCATCAACGGCACTTCCCAAACCGGTTTCAATGGCGTCCCCATCATCGAAATTGATGGCAGTCAAGCCGGGCCAATTGCCAATGGTTTTTATCTGACTACGGGCGGCAGCGTCATTCGTGGACTGATTATCAACAATTTCGTGGGTGCGGGCATTGTGCTGCAAGGGGTTGGCAGCAATCAAATCGTTGGCAATTACATTGGCACAGACAGCACCGGAACGCAGGCGCATGGCAACCGCGATGGCATCTATATTCTCGGTACACCGGAAAACGTCATTGGTGGCACAACTCCAGTAGATCGCAACGTCATTTCTGGCAACCACGATGATGGCATCAATTTTGAAGGCCCGAACACCATCAATAATCAGGTGCGCGGCAATTTCATCGGCACAGCCGCCGATGGCATTTCGCCGTTGGGCAACGCGGGGGATGGCATCAAAATCAGCTACGCATCCAGCGGGGTATTCATCGGCAGTGCAACCACTACCAATGCTGGCAATGTCATCGCCTTCAATAATCTGCGCGGCGTTTATGGCGAATTGGATGGAGGTTCAGCCGGAGTCAGCAATCGCATTCTAGGCAATTTCATCTTCGGCAATGTTGGAATAGGCATTGACCTCAATGGCGACGGCATAACCCCCAACGATACAGGCGATGGTGATACCGGGGCGAACAACCTGCAAAATTATCCAGTGCTGACTGAGGTGCTATCCTCCGCTGGCGTCACTGCCATTTCCGGCACATTCAACAGCTTACCCAACACGACCTTCCGCCTGGAATTTTTCGCCAATCCAACCTGTGATTCATCCGGTTATGGTGAAGGCCAGATTTATTTGGGGTTCGCCAGCCTTACAACTGATGGCGACGGCAACCAATCCTTTATGGTTGGGTTAAACGTCAATGTTCCTGTCGGCCAATTCATCACCGCTACTGCCTCCGCCAACAGCAGCAGCACCTCCGAATTTTCCGCCTGTATCCCCGTGACGGCAGGTTCAACCGCTGGCACAGCCCCCAACCGCAACTACTACACCACGCTTCAGCCAACGCTCACCTGGACTCGCGTCAATTGGGCGTCTGGCTACCATGTCGAAATCGACAACAATCAGAATTTCATGTCACCCGAATTTGCCGACGACACCGCTGCTGATCAGCTTTCCATCGAGGCTGCACTTCCACAGGATGGCAGCTACTACTGGCGTGTGTGCGCCAAAAATGCGACCAATAGCTGCGCTGCATGGAGCATCTTCGACGCCTTCACCATCAATGCTCCTTAAGACTTAAAACGCTCAGGGCATATTATTCAGTATGCCCTCTTTACTTCTACCTCAAATGACTTCCAACTCCACCTTCCAAAGCGCCAATGCTTCCGCCACAATCGACTGTGTACCTACAATCAAAATCGTTCCGGTCTCACCCGTTTTGGCTTTCGCCTGTTCCACCGCTTCGGATAAGGTTTTGGCATAATGCACATCAGTGTTATGCGGTTGCGCTGCCCCTACGGCTTCGGTTTCCGGCAAAAAGTGCAGCGATGGATTGCGGGCGGTTTCCGTCAGAATGATCGCATCGCTGACTGCGCCCAACGTCGCATATACACCGCGATAATCTTTGTCATCTGGCACACCCAGAATCGACACGACTGGCTTGTGAAGCCGATCCTTCAGGCTTTCCACCAGTGACGCCGCTGACTCGGCATTAATTGCCCCATCCAGATATACCGCTGGATGATCCTGCAATTTTTGGCAGCGTCCCGGCCAATGGACATCCAGCAATCCTGCGCGGATGCGCTCCACATATTCCCGTGAAGCGTGCGGAATACCGTCCAATCGGGCATGGATATTCCCCGCCCCGATTACTGCCAGCGTCGCGTTCGGGATTTGGTAGCGCCCCATCAGTGAAAGTGTCACGATGCCGTAGCGCCCCATCTCCATGCGGATGCCTTTGTTGGTTGTCTCCACATAATGTCCCATATCTGCGGGCGCAATCCAGTTGAATTCTGCCGCAACTGCATCCGCCTCGCGTTGCAGCATATCCAGAACCTCTGGTGCTTGGGGTGTGCTGTAGGCATAACTGTAGGGTTTAATGATGCCCGCCTTATGCCAAGCAATGCGTTCCACCGTCCCACCTAAATAATCCGGGTGTTCCAGCATAATCGGCGTAAACATTGATAGTTTGTTGGGGACAACCGCGATGTCGTCAAATCGTCCCCCGCGCCCGACTTCCAGCACTGCCGCTTTGACATTCTGCTCATCAAACCATTTGAGCGCTACCGCTAGAAAAATCCCTTGTGGACTAAAGTATTGATTTTCCGCCAGTGAATCTTCAATTTCATCCACCGTAGGCGCGATGTCGTCCAGAATACGGAGCAAAGCAGCTTTAGGAATCGCCTGCCCATTCACACGGATGCGTTCGCGCCAGCTCACCATGTGTGGACTGGTGATCGTCCCGACTGTGTGTCCCAGATGTTGCAGCAGTTTGGCGGTAATGACGGTGGTTGAACCCTTACCTTTGCTGCCCGTTACGACGGCATATTCACGCGAAGTCGTCAGCAAATTATGAGCGTACATCAATCGCCTTGTTGGCCCCACATCGCGTGTGTTTTCGTCCAGTCCGCGCGTTTGCCCCCGCAGCTTTCGCATGGATCGGAAAATATAGGTAACAGCCTCGCCCTCATCCTTAAATCGCATCAACTCGCGCTTTCAGTCTATAATCTGCCGAAATTAATTTTGCCAGCTTTTCGAGGCATGATGTTATACCCACTGATCGCCATATTCATCACCTTCGCCATACTCTTTACAGGTGCTTGGAAGTCCGACATAACATCCTGTCTCACGCAAGATTCATCTCTGATTCTGGTTTGGGTTGCCGAAGACAATCTCTTTAGCTGGCGTAACGGCGATACCGAACCCACTCAGATTGTATCCGGTGGTATCCTTCAACCCTTCATCGCGCCGGATGTTGCCCATATTGCCTTCACCCGTGCCGAGGCCGGCCCGCCCATCAGTCTATGGCTCGTAAATGCGGATGGTTCGGATGCTCGCCAATTGGCCGACGCCAACAGCCTCGCCCTGACCGAAGGCATTTTCCCCTACATCAATCAAGTCGCATGGCTGAACACACACACCCTGATTTTCAACACCGCCCTTGATCTCGCACCTTATAATGATCTGCGTTTGCTGGACATCAATACAGGCGAAATCCAGCTTTTGCTCCCACCCGGCGAAGGCGGCGCATTCACCATCAGCCCGGATGGTCAATGGATCGCTGTTGCCTATCATGGCAGCTACGGCAGTCAGGATGGCCGCGTTCGCCTGATTATGTCGGATGGCAGTCGCCAGCTTGACCTGCTGACTTTTGCTGGTGTCAGCACCGGTTCAGAATACCGATTTTACCCGCAAATTTTATGGGAAGCGGATAGTACTGCCTTGCGTATCGCTCTCCCTGACCCTGATCTGATTTATGACGAATCTGCCGCGCCGCCAACCACCCTCTGGAGGCTGACCACAGACGGTAACGCCGAACAACTCGGCGCTGTCCCATCCAGCTTTTTCGGTCTGCCACAATGGTCATCTGACAGTCATTATCTAACGTACATGCAGCGTGTGGGCGAACCAGCCGATAACCAGTTTAACCTTATCCTTGCAGAAGGTGATGGAACGAACCCCATAACCTATGCGTCCGGTATAGCAGGCACGCTTTCCCCGCCGATCTGGATTGCCGATTCAGCCCAATTCTTTTATACCCATGATGCCGATTCTGTTGTGGGCAGTCCCGGTCAGCCACCCGCCATACTTCCGATGCCTGTGTCTACCATCAGCTTTCTGGATAATATCCACTATATTTATGCCACTGCGCCGACTCCGAATTATGAACTCCGTCTTGCCCAAGTGGGTTCGCCCGATGCCTGGTGCCTTATTACCAGTTTCAATGCACCTGTCTCCGCCCTCGATGCAGCCTTCAAATAGATATGGGATAAGCTGAATTTTACGCATCTCCATCCCTCATTACTTTTAACTTTCTTCTGAATCCTCATCCCACCACTCGAACCCCTCCGGTAAATTATCCAGCCCCGGTGGGGTAGGGTAATCGTCAATCATTGGTGGAGGCAGTCGGCGCGCAACTTCGCCCCGGCGCATGGGCGGCGTAGGCATCAATCGGGATGGCGGCCCATACAGGCGATCCCGGTAAGTTTGCAGTTGTATCAGCAGTGCGTTCAAAATCGCGCCCAATCCGAGGAATGTCATTAGCGCGCTGATGATTATCCCTACACTCGGCAGCGACACCAGCAGTGCCAGCAACAGTATCCCGACCAGCAGACTCAGATAGGTAATGCGCGAACTTCCATCATCACCGATGACTGCCCGCACAATCCCGCGCCCGATCACCAGACAAACAATCACCCGACTGACGAAAATTGCCACGAGGAAAAACAGACTGACTCCGCCAGCCCACATACCTATCAGTGTTCCACCACTTAGCGCCACCGCCAATCCATCAAATTGCAGCAGCAGCAGTACCACGATCAGGAACAGAATAAGAATTAATAAAATGAGCGCGACCGGGAAGGCAACGATGAATGACAACAACCCCATAGCCAAACTGGGTAATGACCGGCTTTGGATGCTGCGAATGGGTGCCTGGAATTGCTGGGGTAAAAACACCAGCCCGATAATCCCAATCAGCGCCAGAATCAGAAATTCGCGGATAACCTGCGTCAGAAAAACACTGAGTCCGCCGCCTTCCTCCTGAAGGATAATTTGTGTCAAATCCGGCTGGTTTATGATCTGGGAGAATACCGTTCCGCCATTGATCGTTCCCTCAAGTCGCCCTGCGGCTGGCCCGGTATAACTCAGGTTGCCTTCTATGATGGCACTTTCGCTCAGCACCAGACCGGGATTCACCAAATCCACTTCCCATGCCAGCAGATCAAGCACACCTTGTAGTTGGGAAACGCCGGTCAATTGCGGGTCTCCTACAGTTGCGTCTACATCCCTGCCTATGTTGCCCTCAAGCGTCAGCGCCGACCCCCAAAAACTCACCTCACCCACCACTGTGCCATCCAGTACCAGTTGATAGCCAAGCCCGGTAATGTTCCCCGGAATGATTACCGCTTCATCTATGGTTGTGCTCAGACTCAGGCTGATCACATCAGCATTTTCACCGCTGAAATCGGCGGTGGGCAGCAATCGTAAACTCACCCCGGCAAAGTGCAGATTGTCACGGATAACGCCTGCCACATCCAACTGTCCAGCCAGTAGATAGACATCCCCTTCAACAGTGCCAGTCAAGGTTGCGTTAGTTGCCGCCGCAAACACATTTCCCTGCACCCGTCCTTTAATATCCAGCGTTCGGCACAATGCATACAGGTTCCCCTGTATGGTTTCGTTCGCGCCAATGACGCATTGGTCACCCTGCCGGATTTCGCGGGCAACCGCCGGATTTCTGAAGGCCAGTAAAAAAACAGTCAGCGCCAAAACGATCAGTATTCGTCGCATTACGTGCTCCTGAACGTCACCGATTGTACGGTACGTCACAGCTATTGCCAATTTTCAGTCTCGGTGGGACAATCAATTTGTCCTTATGCCCCCGTAAGTTGCAGGAATTGCCTTTTATGTCTCATCAACCGGATGAACCTGAATTTGTGCGTATCATGCTGCATATTGGGACACGTCGCTTGCCGCTGGGGCTGCCATCGGATGCGCGTGTGTTGGTAGGCCGTTTGGACGAAGACAGCACCACCGACCTCGGTTTGGATTTAGCTCCTTATGATGGCGAAACCAACGGCGTCTCGCGCATCCATGCAGCTTTCTCAGTACAGGATGGTCTGCCACAGCTTGAAGATTTGAACAGCACCAATGGCACACGGATCAACGGCTTGACGCTAATTCCTAACCAACCCTATCGCTTGCGCGATGGTGATGAACTTGAATTCGGCAGCGCCCGCGTTACGGTTCGTATCCCGAAATCTTAATCCGGACTTTTGGGTTCATGCATTCCTTCTTTTCGCAGCAGTAGTTGTTACTTTGAACTCCAACTTGCCTTACCCCTAACACTGAGGTTATAGTGAACGCGAGTTACTATATCGACTTGGCAACGGACAGGCAATGTACCGTAGTTTTACAAATCGCGTATTCGGCGGCGTCTGCGGTGGTTTGGGGGCGCTTTTACCCCTGAACGCTTGGGGCTTTCGCGTCTTGTTTATCCTGCTCACCATCCTGACAATGGGGGCGTTTGCTGCCCTGTATCTCCTGTTGTGGTGGCTTATCCCGCAGGAGTCGCTCATCGGGCGTTCGCGCGGTGGGGCAGGTCTGCTCCTCATCACCATTGTACTGGCACTTGCCACAGGCATCGGCTATTTGCTGCACATCAGTGGTCAGTTACGTGGGCCATCCGGTCAGGATTTATACTGGCCGATTTTGTTGCTGGCACTTGGTGCGGTTTTCTTTCTCAGGCAGGTTCGGGGATGAAAGTAAAGCGGCAGACGAATTTTATTTGGGGATTGGTCGCTTTAGGGGTTGGTCTCATCGTTCTGCTCCGGGCATTGGATGTGCTGCCTGCCGGAATGTATGATCTCGCCCTGCGTGCATGGCCTGCGCTACTGGTGTTGTTCGGTTTGGGCACACTGCTGCGAAACCGAATCCCGCTTGGAAATTTGATTGCTCTGATCGTTTCTGTTGCATTGGTTGGCGGTCTGGCTGCCTCTGCCTATTCTTCCCGCGCCACGCAGGAACGCAGCGATTATCAGGAAGTCATCGCTCAACCCATTGATTCTGGTATCACACTCCTACGGGTAAGCGTCAATACGTTGGGAACCGATGTCGAAATTGTCCGTTCACTGGCATCAGGAACAGTTTCCGGTCAATTCAGCGGCAGCAGTGAAAGTTTGCTCGTTGCCAGCTACAACGAATTGGGCGACGGCACAGCCGATTTAGCCGTGACGGAATCCCGTACCAGTACCTTCCCTATGTTGGAATCCATCGGGCGTGGGCGGTTACTGCTCGAACTCCCGGCAGGGGTTGCGCTGGATGTCTCCTTTGTCGGTCAGGAAGGCACGGTTTCCCTGAATATGGATGGCCTCGCTTTGGAGCGCCTGAACATGGATTTAGTCAAGGGGAATGCTGCGGTTTCGCTGCCGAATTACCGTCCGCTGGGTTCTGCGCCGGATGCTACATTAGGTGCACTGGTGGTTCGTGAAGGCAGCGTTACCCTTATTGTCCCGACGACCGTTGCCGCCCGTTTTACCCTGAATCGGGGTGGCAGTGGTTTACGACCGGATTTTGACTCCACTGTTTATAACCTGCTGGCTGATGGTGATGGCATTCTTGAAGCTCGTAACTTCGACACTTCCGAAATCCAGATTCGCTACACGGTCACTGTACCGCGTGGTCTGATTACCGTGCAGGCCGCCGGGGAATAATCGCCCTTCATTCGTACTACAGCCTATGTTACAGTACCAATTCCTGTTCGCCCCCAGGGGATTGATTCATGCCAAGAGGTACTCGTAAAAAGATGAAGATTCCGTTCAGTGGCCGTATTCTCGTCTTGGGCTGCGGCTCGGTGTCGCGCTGTCTTCTCCCTCTGCTCGTCAGACACTTCGAGATGGATTTCACCCGTGTGACAGTCATGGATTTTGAAGACCTGCGCGCCGCTATCCCAGGGCCGCTCGAAGCTGGAATGCAGTTTGTACAGCACCGCGTAACCCCCGACGATCTGGCTTCCACATTACAAAAGTATGTTGGTGCGGGCGATCTGTTAATTGATCTTGCGTGGAATATTGATACACCCGAAATTATTCAGTGGTGTCACGATCAGGATGTGCTTTACATCAATACCTCGGTTGAACTCTGGGATCCTTACGCCGACATCGAAAACAAGCCGCCGACTGAACGCACCCTATATGTACGGCATATGACGCTCCGCAAAATGGCAAAAGGCTGGTCAGAACCCGGCCCAACTGCTGTGGTTGAACACGGCGCGAATCCCGGCTTGGTTAGTCATTGGGCAAAACTCGGTCTGGAAGCCATCGCCAAAGCCATCATTGAGGACGAATATCTTGCCAGCCGCCGTCGTGCCGCATTGGAACACGCGCTGGCTGATTCGGATTACGCTCGGCTTGCCATGCTCACCGGCACGAAAGTAATTCACATTTCCGAGCGTGACACCCAGATCAGCGCCAAACCCAAACTAGTAGGCGAATTTGTCAACACATGGTCAATCGCGGGTTTTCATGAGGAAGGTATTGCCCCGGCGGAACTCGGTTGGGGAACACATGAGCGCCGTCTGCCCCCCGGCGCACAACCTCACCGCTACGGCCCCGGCAACCAGATTTGCCTGAGCCAGTGTGGAATCAATACCTATGTCCGTTCGTGGGTTCCAGGCGGCGAAATCATCGGCATGGTTGTTCGGCATGGAGAAGCCTTCACCCTCAGCGATTATTTGACCGTCTGGCAGGATGAAATGCCGATCTATCGTCCAACTGTGCATTACGCCTATTTACCGACGGACTCGGCCATTGCTTCGCTCCACGAACTGCGGATGAATAATTATGAGTTGCAGTATGACTACCGCATCCTGAATGATGAAATCATCAGCGGCAAAGATGAACTGGGCGTCCTGCTGCTCGGTCACGATTTGAATGGCTGGTGGGTCGGCTCACAGTTGGATATTCACGAAGCCCGTAAGCTGGTACCCGGTCAGAATGCCACGACCTTACAAGTTGCGGCTTCTGTGCTAGGCGCGTTGTTTTGGATGATACGCAACCCGCGCAAAGGGTTCTGTGTCCCTGACCAGTTGCCCCACCGCGAAATTCTGGAAATCGCCAATCCCTATCTTGGCCCGGTCGCCTCGATAAAAACCGACTGGAATCCCCTGAAGAATCGTTTTGATCCTTTCGAGGATTGGGGCAAACCGCACCCCAATCCCACCGACATGTGGCAGTTTGAAACCTTCCTCATCTCCTGAGCCATTCTACGAGGGCGAGTCATTGGGTTCGCCCTTGTTACCCACGCTTAATCGATCACATAGATGAACTGAACCGGGGTGTTTAAGGTTTCGCAATATACGTAAGATTACCTGTTCTTGCCTGTTTATCAGGTATTAAAAGTTATGGCTCTCAAGTCTTCTGCCATTGACGTTATTCCTGAACATGTTCTACACTGACAGGGTAGAAAGCAACGGGGCAAATCGTCATGGCAAATGAAGGAAGCGGCGAACACACCTGTCCACGCTGCGGTGCGGCCTTCACCTGTGGGCTGCGCGCGCGGCAAGATCACTGCTGGTGTTTCGATTTTCCGCATGTTATTTCACTTGAAAATGCCAGCCGCGAAGGCTGCTTATGCCCGGATTGTCTGGGCAAATTGATTGAAAGTATCCAGCAGCAAACTCAGGAGCAGCACACTCATCAGGCGTAATTTCACCCTCATGAATCCCTAACTGTAAAATTATCAGCCCGGCGGGTTTTCCTGACGGGCTATCTTTGTGAGCGAGGTCTTATATGAATGAATCCAAATCTTATCTCATTACCGGCGGCGCGGGCTTCCTAGGCATCAATCTGGCACGCTATTTGCTGGCGCGCGGCCACAAGGTCACATCGCTGGATATTGCCGATTTTGATTACCCCGAACGCGGGCAGATCACTGAAATCAAGGGTGACATCCGTGATCGTGCGGCGGTTGACCGTGCCATGCAGGGTATCAACATCGTCATCCACACAGCGGCGGCGCTACCGTTGTATTCCGAAGCCGATATTATGTCCACCGATCTGGACGGCACGCGCAACCTGATCGACTCGGCCTATAACAACAGTGTCGAGCGTTTTGTGCATGTGTCCTCAACCGCTGTTTATGGTATTCCTGACCATCATCCGCTTCTGGAAAACGACAAACTCGATGGCGTTGGGCCGTATGGCAAGGCCAAAATCGCGGCTGAAGAAGTGTGTTTTGAGTATCGCAAAAAGGATATGTGTGTCCCGGTCATCCGCCCGAAGTCGTTCATCGGCCCGGAACGGCTCGGCGTGTTTGCGCTGTTTTATGATTGGGCAAAAGATGGACACGGCTTCCCCATGTTGGGCAGCGGCAATAACCGTTACCAACTGCTGGACGTTGAAGACCTGTGCGACGCCATCTATCTAAGCTGCACCCTTGACCGCGACCGCGTGAATGATACTTTCAACATCGGCGCGAAGGATTTCACCACCATGCGCGAGGATTATCAGGCCGTGTTGGACTATGCAGGCTTTGGCAAAAAAATCCGTCCTTTACCTGCTGGCCCTGCCATCATGACCTTACGCGTGCTGGAAGCCTTGAAATTGTCACCACTGTACAAGTGGGTTTACGAAACTGCCAGCAAAGACTCGTTTGTTTCCATCGAAAAGGCCGAAAAAGTATTGGGTTACGCCCCCAAATACTCCAATAAGCAGGCGCTTATCCGCAATTATCAGTGGTATATGGATAACCTCGCCAAGTTTGAGGGACAATCCGGTGTTTCCCACCGCGTCCCGTGGAAACAGGGTATCCTCGGCCTCGCCAAGATGTTCTTTTAGCGATTAGCCAAACAGGCGCCGTCGTGGTGGAAGGCCGTGCGTAAGCGTGGTGAGGCCGCCACCAACCGGACTAAAGAACGGGCGGCGTTCGTCCAGAAGAAGTTTCAAATCTTTGGGATGGGCGCGCAGGTTGACGATTTCCAGAAATGCGCCGTAATCATGGTAGGGGGGCACAGCTTGGGTAATGCTGCCCCAGCGCCATTTATCCGGGTAATAGTAGTAATAAATGCAGTAGGCAGCCGCAGTAGTGACGGATATTCCGCGCGAAGTATAACCCCATAAATCAACGCCCACATGGGCAGCAGCTTCCGCCATCAGCACCAGCGCGCCAACCGACAGGAGTTGGCGCGTTAGACTGCCATCATCCCCACCTTCAACTGCACGGGGTAAGTAACCCTCCGGGCGGATTTCGTTCTGAATCGTTTGTTGGAAGGTTTCGACGCCGGACTCGAAACGGGTTTCATCTTCCAGTGCGATTCCAGCCGCTACATTCAATAACCCAAGCCAGAGATGTTCCACAAAGCTAAACTGCAACTGATTATTTAGATGAACGACCTGTGCAGCAAAGCGTTCACGCCAGATGTGTTCGGCGTCCCTCGGAAAATGGTCACGGATGAGTTCGTAGCTATGGGCAAGGGTGATAGCATGTTCAACGGCTTTGAAATCCGCACCATCCAAACCTGCGCCACTTTGCAGGGTGATGATGGCATTTTGTGCCGCGCCGGGGTTGTCATCCAGACGGTAGCGAAATCCATTCCAGAGAGCAGCAGTCAATGAATCTGCAGGCGCCGAATCGTTCAGTAAAGCCCATGCCGCAGCGAAAGGTTCTTGATCGCGATGTTTGCGGGCGGTCTGGATATGTTGATCGGTAAAGTAAAGACCACTGTGTGTGAAGGTGGGCATAGTACCAAAGGCCTGTAGTCAGGGTTTGTTTATGGTTGGAAAATTATAATGCGAACTCCGCATTACAGAATTGTATGCTAGTATACCTAGTAGAGCGATGTTCGGTTAGACCGAGTATGCCAGCCGTGAATGACCATCCCAACAACACGCCTCCGACTGCACCTCCCGCGCATGACGGCGATGAAGCGCTGCGTTCGCCCATCCGCCCCAAACCGCCTGAAGATTTGCTGCCCCGTTCCGGGATGATTGCTAAAGCCGAACAATTGCGGGCACGCCAAACGATGGAAGCCTTGCCTTCTGTGCAGGCTAATCCCTTGAATGCGCCGGATGGCCCACAGGCGGCGTTGGAACAACTTCGGCGAAAAATGGAATCGGTGGCAACCGAGTTCGGTGAGGGCAAGATCAATCGGGCGCAGTTTAACGCGATTTACGGACGTTACAGCGAACAGCGCACGATTATCGAAAGGCTGATTCAACGTAACCCGGAAAATCAGGCATGGAAACAGGCCGCAGCACCGGGACATACCTCATTTTTACGCGATCATTTTGAAGCCCGTTTGCTTTCTTATCTGGTGTATCAACATGGTTTGACTACTCCCTTGATGATGGGCGGCAGGCAGCAGCCGGATATGAACCAGATCGTTCAGGTCTTACAAACGCTGTGGGGCTTGCCGAGCCGTCCAAAGGTGGGATTGGCGCGCAAAGCGATGGGTAGTGGGCAGTGGTTGGTGTTGGCGCTTGGCGAATTCGCGGTGACGTTAGTGCTCTATCAGCTTGAACCGAGCGCGGCACAGGGCAATCTGGTGCGCGATTTACATGCGGATTTTGAACGGGCGAACAAACTGGCGCTAGAACGGGGCACACGCTCACTGGATCGGTTTGTGTTCCCACAGCGCGCGCTGACCGAGAAACAATTCTAAAAAGAGAAGATTTTTACCACAGAGGACATGGAGAACATAGAAGGATTTAGAAGCGTTTTCCGATAATTTACCTCAATATTTACTCTCAACCAAGAACCAAGAACCAAAAAACCGCCCACTCACAGCAGCGGCTGAGGGCGCGGGATGGCGTCCATTCGCTTGAGGGCGGTGACGCATACTACGCCGGATATGGTGAAGGCGAGATGGCCTTTATCGTCGATTGCCAGCGCACCGGGGGCAGCACTGAATGGCGGCAGATCAGCGATAAGCTGAAGTTGGGCGGCATCTTGCAGCAGGTCAATGGCGTGGCGTTGATAGGATGGCGTCAAGTCTTCACCACTGTAAACACGAATCACCCCGGTTTCAGCATCGCTGGTGGCGAGTAGCTGACCATTAGGTGAGCAGGCCAGACGGCGAACGAGGTAATGCACGGGCTGACGTTTTTTAACACGCCCACCCGTATCGGTCAACACAATATCCCGGCCATCGGATATAAAAATGCCTGTGCCACCGTTGGCAATCGCCAGTGACGGCAGTGCATCATCATCCATCGTCAATTTCATATCGAATGTGCCCACACGGATATGCTGCTGATAAAGATGCAGTTTGCCTTTGCCATCGAGCGCGGCAATCGTGCCCATAAAACGATCCAGTCCGAGGGCGATCAGTGGTGCCTTGGAGGTAAATTCGAGGGCGATTTCTTTTGCATCCAGTTCCAGCGTGAGTTCATCATTGGCCGAACGGTAGAGACGCATTCTGCCATCGTCGGTGGTGTAGAAGGTCATGGCAGCCGTGCGGACGAGGGGCAGATATGCGCCATTGGGGGCGATGAGCGAGGCGATGAACTCCGGCCATTTATCGCTCTGCCGGCTGACAGATTTATGTTGATGCTCGCCTACGACGACACCCGATTCCAGCTCGAAGTAGGCGGCACGGTCACGCTGCATCCAGGCAGCCAGCAGTGGTGTTTTGCCGGGCAGGATGTCGAGAGTCTGGATAGCAGAGTTGGTGAGATGTACACGCCAGGCCATGCGGCTTCCCTCAATTAATTTGGGATTTGGGATATGTGTTGCGATAATTTGGGATAAGTGTAGTGCAGAATGGGGGAGGGCGCAAGCGAAGAGTCGTTAAAAGCTGAAAGGATAAAGTTAAAATCAGTAGTGAGGTACGAGTGAAAGAATAAGCGGGAAAAGTTTGGGGCGAAATGTGGGTTCGCCCCTGTGGAGCATCAGTCTAGCAGGTGATGGATGAGGGCATATTGGAGGAGCATGATGGTTTTGCCATCCATGATTTCGCCCGTTTCGATCATATGCAAAGCTTGTTGAAAGTTTAGTTCCAGCACTTCGATATCTTCGCCATCCGAGCGCAGCCCACCGCCGTTATCAATATGTGAATCCTCGTCATATTCCGCCACGAAAAAATAAACGCGCTCGGTCACAGAACCGGGACTCATGAAGGCATCGAAAATCCGGGTGACGTTGTGTACCCGGTAGCCGGTTTCTTCCTCGGTTTCGCGGCGGATGGCTTCTTCTGGCGCACATTCGTCCAGCAGACCCGCGCAGGTTTCGATCAACATGCCGTGATGATTGTTGATATAAGCTGGGAAACGGAACTGGCGGGTCAAAATCACGGTTTTGCGTTCGCGGTTATACAGCAGGATGGTTGCGCCGTTGCCCCGGTCGTAGGTTTCACGGCTTTGCGTCTGCCAGGAACCATCCTTGCGTTGGTAGTCAAAAGTAGTCTTTTTGAGGATATACCAATCGTCGGAAAGGGTTTCAACTTTTTGGATGCGAATCAGGTCGTTCATGCGCCTTGTTTCCTCGATACGGTGACAATCGGAATAGAGACGATGGTAAGCCCGCAAAAGTTCCATGAGAAGCACAATCCCCTAAAATCTGATTGCGAAAAGTTGACGGATGCGGCATGGTATGTTCGGTTTATCGAACACAGGTGTCGGTTTTCATGAACTACAATCCATTTACCGTAACCGGATTTGCCGGACGATTGCAGGCAGCACTAGCGCAGCAGGGCATGAGCCAGAGCCAGTTAGCAACAGTCTTAGGTGTTTCGCGCAGTACCGTGACCAGTTGGGTGCGTTATGGGACGCTGCCGGATGCGGGGCTGCTGGGCAAATTATGCGATTCGCTGAGGTGTTCGGCGGATTGGTTGTTGGGTTTAAAAACACACATTGAAAAACAGGATGTGCCGGAAAGCCTGCATTGGGTTGAACAAATCCCGCCGCTTATTAGCGGGGTGCAGCGCGAACAGATTGAATATGGGATTCGGTTATTTAATCTATTGGTGACAGAAAATCGTTCGGCGGAGGAGGTGCGGGCGGCAAATGGACGGTTGGCACTTCAGGCGGCGCTGCGGTCGGGCGCAATCCGGCTGACACAGGTGAAGCGGAATGCGGCACTGGAAGATGGGATTCGGGCGCGTTATCCCGGTTTGAAAGATGTGGTGGTGGCAGATGTGCCGCTGAACTATGACGATTCGATCATCCGAGCTGAGTTGGTCACCTTTTTAGCGGCGAATACGGTGCTGACGCAAGCGGTTCGGGAGAGCGCAATCGGGTTGGGTTCGGGCTATACCCTGCTGCGGTTGTGTGAGCAGAGCATTCCGAGCATTGACCAATTCAGCGGGACGCGGTGGGTGCCGCTGCTGGCTTTCGCACCGGAAAATACCAACGATTATGATGCCAATACCCTAGCGCGTTTGATGGCGATGCGGCATCCGGGTTCACAGGCGATGCTGCTGCCGCATCCGGACGAATGCACTACTAAGCGGATGAAGGCGATTCAGGCTGAAACGCTGCGCTGGATGAAAAATGTGCAGACGATTTTTGTCTCGGTTAGCGGGGTTGATCGTCGTGATCGTTCCGGGCGGGCGTACCTGTACGCGGAGTTCAGGAGCGCAGATTATGCAGCGGAAGCGCCGGATTTGCGGGCGGCCTATGCTGAACTGCCCAGTGGATTTGGGGCGGAACTGCTGCGCTATTTGCTGGATGAAAATGGACAAATTATCAGCAGCGATCCAGCGGTTGGGGCGCAGGTTGATCTGGATATTTTGCGCTACAACTGCGCGATGATCGGGAAGGTATGCATCGTGGCAGCACGGGCGTATAAGGCGCAGGCGGTGGCGACCTGTCTTCGTAACGGACTGGCGAATGCAATTGTGGTAGACAGTGAGATTGGTGAGTACCTGGTGGCTAGTTGAACGGGATTACCACAGTTCAGTTTCGTTATTCTTGTTATTTTATCCATAGTTTGTCCGCAGCAGACAAGTTATGGGTGAAATAATAAAGCGCCGGGTGGCGCTTGGAGGTTGTGGGGCTGGTGGGATTCGAACCCACACTTGACTCATTTTAAGTGAGTTGCCTACTGCCGTTGGGCTACAGCCCCGCGTATGTGGTCGATTAACGGTACGGTCTATCTGCCCGTCAGTTTATCAAGTCCAGCCTTAATCGTCAACCGGATTTTGTTGCATCTGTGTTTATCTCATTTATATAGTTGCTATATAAGTCGCACTTTAGGCATAAAAGCCGTTTTTTGTCAGGTTTTTTCGAGTTACTATCTACTTGATCTAATTTCAAGGAATTTTCATGATTCGTGGTGACAGACTCCACACACTGCGACTGCAAAATAAGCACACTCATGAACGACTGGCATCATTGTTGAACATCAATATGCGAATGGTGACACGATATAAGTCAGGGGAAGTTGACTTGGCGGGGATGCGTTAGAAGCGATCAAAATCATTGTTCAAGGTGTGACAATGGATTGACGATCTCCTTTGACAATCCTATAATGCAACCTACCTGCCTCCGTAGCTCAGGGGATAGAGCCGGGGTTTCCTAAACCTTGTGAGTCGTAGGTTCAATTCCTACCGGGGGCACTACTAAAACTATTCCTGTAAGCGCTGCCCATTAGCGCTTTTTCTTTGCCTGAGCGACTCGTGAAAAAAGGTACAGATTATCCTTTCGTTGTGGTACAATCCCGACTTTCATTGACAATTTACAGCCGTTAGCATGTCACTAAAGGCTACCGAGGTGGATTATGCCCTTCCCGATGATCCCGGCGCATGGGGCGCTTGGCAGTTGGGATGAAATTATTTTCCTGTCGGTCGCGGCCATATTTCTCATCATGATGGGGATTAGTTGGATTCGCAGCCGAACTGCCACATTTGATGAATCGGAAGAACCCACACCAGAAACACCCGCTCCTGAATCTGAAGCTGACCGCTTCCGCCTCGAATGAATATGGGTTCTCAGTTATTGTCTATTGAGCAACGACTCGTCCTTCGTCCCTCATTACTCATCACTTTATTGATGCTGGTGTTGGGTGTGCGTCCAGCAGCAGCACATGGATTTTTGATTCGGGCGATTCCCGATGACCGGGCGGTGCTGGAACGCGCTCCGGTACGGCTGCAATACTGGTTTAGCGAAGGACTAGAACCCGCCTTCAGTTCAATTACTGTGCGCGACCAAACCGGAACGATCATTGCGGAAGGTGGTGTCACGCCGGAAAATACGAGTCTCTTGGCTGCCCGTTTGCCGCGCGGATTGAGGGATGGTGCGTACATTGTCGATATGCGAATAGCCTTCGCCAGCGACGGACATGTGATCGCGCAGAGCAGTGTATTTTTTATCGGACAGGCAGTGGGCGGTGTTGCGGGCAGCGCTGCCAATACACAGGCTGATCCACTGGAAGTCATTTGGCGGGGACTGGCGCTCAGTTCGACCATGCTCCTGTTCGGCATGTTCGCGGTCTACAGCGGGATTTTGCTCCCGGCGTGGGGTAATCCAGCATTTCGGGCAGGTGGCCTGCCGCCGCGCGTGATGCACCGGATCAATTGGGTGATTGCTATCGGACTGGTGATTGCGTTCGCAGCAGGGGTTATGGCGCTGTTGCAACAGGCAATGACCTTTTTCAACACCGATTTGAGCGCGGTCATCAGCCAGCAGTTGTGGAGTGTGACACGAGTCGGTACACGCTTTGGCGAGATCTGGAGTGGGCGGATGCTGCTGCTGGGTGCGGTGGCGGTCATGTTCGGCTTAAGCCTGTATTTTCGTGAGGAACAGCCGGAAAATGTGCGCCCGTTCCTGAGTGCCAATCTGTGGGCGATGGCGTTGGTGATCGGGTCGTTCAGCATCGGCAGTCATGGGGCCGGGTCGTTGATGCTGCCGTGGGTGGCAGTGTTTAATGATTGGCTGCATGGATTAGCAGTTGGCTTCTGGGCTGGCGGTGTAGCAGCGCTGGCGCTGATGCTGCCATCCGCGCTTGCTCCACTGGAAGGGGATGCACGGCGGCTGGCACTGCTGGCGGTGATGCGGCGTTTTTCGCGGTGGGCGGTGGCAGCACTGGTGATCGTCATCAGCAGCGGGATTTACAGTGCAACCAACTGGTTTTATACCCCGGCAGACGTGACACAAACGCCTTTTGGTGGGGCGCTTCTGTTCAAACTGATATTGGTGGCTGTGCTGGTGGCTGTTGGGGCAACGCATCATATCGCCCTGCGCCCGGAACGTTATCAACAATTCGAGGTTATCATCCGGCGGGTGAATAATTTTGTTCCGACACTGCGGCTGGAAATGCTGATCGTTGCGTTTGTGCTGGTCAGTGCTGGATGGTTGAGCGCTACACCCATACCTGTGCCGCCTTTAGCAAATGCCGTTCCGCCACCGAACGCCTCACAGCAAGTCGGTGATCTGAACATTATATTGACCATCACTCCCGGTGGCCCCGGTGTGAATACCTATGACACCCTGATTACAAAAGATGGACACCCAATGGATGAGGCAGCAGTGCGTTTGCAATTGGTCCATCCAGAACGCGATTGGCGCGGTAAATGGGAAATCGCGGAAGGAGCGGAAAGCGGTTTGTATGTGGCAGCAGGCGCGGAAATTGACCGCGAAGGGCTGTGGTGGTCGCTGGTCGATGTGACGCTGCCAGATGGCACAACCCAGCGGGCAGCTTTTGATTGGAACATCACGAATGCGGCTTCGGTGCTTCAATCTCGCCCTCCTACAATTGTCAATGTGCTGGCACTGTTTGGTGTGATGGTGGCGGTTGGATGGGTGCTGTACCCCGCAGCCTATCGTGTTTATCAACGACTCGATTTGAGTCCAGCAGCGGTCACAGTAGCTGTTGGGGCAGTTGTTGCTACTGTTTTTGTCACTGTTTTGGGGAATGCCTTTATACAAAATCTGAGTGCAGAGTATCAAGCAACACTGAATCCTCCACCACAGGTCGTCAATACAGTGCTGCCCAATGCCGAATCGTTGCTGCGTGGTCAATCGCTTTATGCAGCCGATTGTGTCGGATGGGAAGGGCGTTCGCTGGCTGAGTTGATCGCCCGACTGCCGCGTACCCGCGATGACCAGCTTTTTTATGCCACGCGCGACGGCTGGAATGGACTGCCAGCCTGCAATGGAAATTGGACGGATTCACAGCGGTGGGATGTGGTGAACGCCCTCCGCACCTTAGAAGTACCGTAAGTTGAGAGGAACATTCATGCTCACAATTAGTTATGCACCCGGCGATGCTGAACTCGCCAGCCGAATTCAGCAGGATTTACAATTGGCTTTGGCAGGCAATGTCCTGATCGCGTTGATCTCGCCTGAAAGTAATGCTGACGGGGATGTCCAGGCGGCTATTGAAAAAGCCTGCGATGCCAGCCAACATATCATTCCCGTGATCGTCAAAACTGTGCCACTGCCCAAATTGATTGACCATTTGCCAGCGGTGGATTTCAGCGAGTCGTATGATCGCCAAACTCTGCTCGACCGGGTTGCCGAACTTTCTGCGCCGGGTGCTAAACCGCCGCTGAAGGTACGCACACCCAAAGTGATTGCCTCTAACCGAGGGTACGGCTATCTGCTGGCGATTCTGGCGATTGTATGGTTTATCGTCGGGATTGTGCTGGTAGGCTTTGGCGGCATTCAAGCGCCGCGCGAGGAATACAACAATATTGATACACAGGTTGCGGCTACTATTCAGCTTGAAGTGCGGAGCAATCTGCCCAAAAGCACCGAAGAAGCAGCCAATTTTCCGCTGACGGTGCAGGCTGTGCCAACATCTCAGCGTCCATTGCTAATCGGCACAGCGACAGCCATTGCTGCCAGCCCAACGCCGCGCTAGAGAAATAAAAAGAGAACGCCCCGTTTGGGGCGCTTTCTCCTGCGATGAAAAGCTGCCGAATTACAGCGTGTTGACGATGTTCGAGAAGATGTTACCAATGGCCGGGCCGAGCAGCGCCAGAATGACGATGACGACGACGGCGACCAGAACGAGGATCAAAGCGTATTCTACGAGGCCCTGGCCTTCTTCACGTGGCATGTACAGCATTATGAGTTCTCCTAATTAGGTTTCGGCAGATGAGGATGCATTCGCATCACTGTTTAACATGCTACAGGGGAATTGATTCTGTGTCAATAATCCAAACAACAATTTACACATTCTTCACAAAATCTCAATCCTTTTAGCTCCCTGACAAGAAGAACCAGCGCGAATCAATTCCGGTTGCACCGCTAGGGCGTTCGCCTCGTGATGTCTCAATCTGCGGCACACCTTGCCCATCCACACAGCGGACATAAACGGTATGCTCTCCAGCTTCAAACGGCCAATCATAACGCCACAGTACCCACGTCAAATCGGAAATTGGCTGGCGGAGTTGGGCTTTCTGCCAATCGCCATCATCTACCCGAATTTCAACTTTGGAAATGCCGCGCGCTCCGGCATAGGCCATACCGCCAATCGGCACAAGAGCTTGGTTGCCTTGCTCGATGAGGCTGTCGATAGCAACCGTATCCACAACTGAAGTTGCATTTACCCGTGCGACTTCGTCCCATCCGCGACGCACCCAAAAGCCTTCGTCATACCGTTCGGTGACTTCAATATCCATAATCCATTTTGGCTGTTTCATGCCATAGCGATCAGGGATGTAAATCCGCAGCGGGAAACCATGGGCGGTCGTCAGCGGCAAATCATCCCAAGCATAGGCCAGCATGATGCATTCATCCGCCATAATGCGCTCAATCGCTATAGATTCGTCAAAGCCATCTGCCGAGGTGATTTTGAGATACAAGGCTTCTGGATGCGGCAGTACATCTTCTAAAATGCGTTTAATGGGTATACCTGTCCATCGCTGCGTGCCGATGAGATCACCCGCGACCGGGTTAGAGATACATGACAGCGTGATGAACTGGTGCAGGGGTTCATAATTTTCGCGGAGTTCGCTCAAGGTCAGTTCAAGCGGATTTTCGATCTGTCCATGAATTTTCAGCTTCCAATCATCTTCTCGAACAACAGGCGGCAGAGAATTGATGTCGATGCGATAGTGGCTTTGAATTTGGGTGAATTCGGCGCGTGTTCCGGGTGCGGGTTGCAGGGCAGCATCGGTGTTAGGTAATGGATTATCTGCTGACCAAGTGCGGACACTTTCGTCTTCTGGCGCTAACGTCCGGCGGACGACTGCCCCAAAGCCAACACCTGCGAAGGTCAGTGCAGCCGTTGCGCCCCCGACTCGTATCAAGAATTGGCGGCGATTCAGCCCACCTGCCAGTTCATGTGAAAACAGTGGCGTTAAACGGTCATACAGCCAGCGCAGCACGCCGCCCCAACCTGCAAATACCGCAGCAATCAGCGCCATGCTGACAAATTGGCTGGCAGTTGCGGATTGATTTACAGCCGCGCTGATGAACGCCAGCACCGCGCCAATGAGGACTCCGATAATCAGACCGGAACGCGGATCATGCTCTGAACGCCGCCATAAACTGAATAATAGCCTACCAGCTAAAGCACCCAATATCAGCATGATGAAAATCGCCAGAATATGTTCGGCGGTTTTGGCTGTGCCGGATGTATTCTCAAGATTAAGCGCCGCGATGATGCTCACAATCAGGTCGATGCCGAAAGTGACCAAACCGCCGGGGAGAATACGCGCCATCCAGTCGAACAGGTCGAACGGGACGAAGGCTGTTCCGAATAAACCCTGCGCTAAAAAGAAGATCATGAGTGAGAGAACAGTCGCCAAAAATCCGGCAACTGTCCCCTGCCCAGCATTTGGTTTTTCGTGCATCACACCTGCCCCTAAATGGTTTCGGTCACTGTGTAAATGCCCGTTGCGCCGCTGGGACGTGGTGAGGCAACTGTTTCGATCTGCGCTGCGCCTTCGCCATCGTAGGTACGAACGGCAAAAGTATGTGTTCCAGTCTGGAACGGCCAGTTGTAGCGCCAGATAACCCAAGTGGTTTCTGAAAGCGGTTGTCGCAGTTCTGCTTCAACCCATTCACCACCGTCAACCTGTATCTCAACCTTTGAGATTCCCCGGCTGCCTGCGTGGGCAATACCGCCAATTGGGATGAGTTTTGCGTCACCTTCTCCGGGGATGACATCATCGACTGCCACCGTATCAATCACCGAAGTGGTATGCATGATGGCATCTCTATCCCATCCACGCCGCACCCACCAACCCGGCTGCCATTCCGCAACAGCTTCGATGGTCGTAATCCATTTTGGCTGCTTCATTCCGTAGTGATTAGGGATATAAACTCGCAGCGGGAATCCGTGTTTAGTCTTCAACGGTAGCCCATCCCAAGCATAGGCCAGCATCACACGATCATCATTGTTGACTACATCAATTGCTACATATTCGTCGAAGTTATCCGCAGAGGTGATTTTCAGATGGGTGGCCTCCGCACCTGGCTTGACCTGTTCCAGAATGTTCTTGAGAGGGACACCCGTCCACAGTGTTGTGCTCGTCAGATCGCCGCCGAGACGGTTGGAAATACAGGCCAGTGTGACGAATTGGTGCATCGGTTCGTAATTATCGCGGATGTCGGCTAACGTCAAATTAGTAGGATTTTCGACCAATCCGCTGATTTGAAGTGTCCATTCCGCTTCATTCACGACGGGCGGCAGCGTATTAATGTCGATTCGGTAGTGATTATCCAACGGCGTGAGTTCCGGTCGTGTGCCGGGTGCAGGTTGCAAAGGATCATTTGCATTAGGCAGTTCATTACTGGCTGACCACGGCTCTGCACCTTCCCCTTCAGCCACATTGAGCGCAATTTCCTGTGAGGCGGTTTCATTCTGTCCCAATAACAGCCCGATGCCACTGCCAACAACGGTAATGGCTGCCGTCGCACCACCCAGAGTCACCAGAAAATTACGGCGGTCAAGCTGTTGAACACCATCCGGCGTGGCATCGGCTTTGACTTTTTCATCAACCGTGTTCAGGCGGTCATATGCCCAATTGACGGCGATACCCCATCCCACAAACGCCAAGATAATCCATAAACTGCTGACGAAGGTGCTGGTGGTGGCGGTTAAGTTGACCTGTGAACTGATGAACATCACCGGCGCGCCGATTACCAGTCCTAAAATCAGACCCGGCAGATAGCGTGAGGTCACTTTGACGCGGTTGAGTATGGCAAACAGTATTCCAGCACTGATTACACACGTGATGAACATCCCGCCCACTGCCATAAACTGTTCAGCGGTTTTAGCAGCGCTGGAGGTTTCGCCCAATTGGAAGGTGGTAATCGTCGTAACGATCAGATCAATTCCAAAGGTAATCACTTCTCCGGGCAGTACACGCCCCACCCAATCAAACATGTCAAAAGGTACGAATGGTGTACCAATGGCACGTGTCGCCAGGAAGAAAATCGCAATCAGGGTCACAGTCAGCAGAACGCCGACTATCAACCCGATTAATATCGTTGGTTTTTTAGTTTTATCCATCATCATCCTCACCTGTTTTTAGCGCCCCGATTTTACCTTAGTCCAGTATTCTTACTTATTCATTACGCCGAGTCCGCATTTTTGGATTTTTAGGACTCCCCGCTTACAATACAGCTATTACTACCACGCAACCGAGGACTCCACCCCACTATGATTGTTGTTGATGCCCACCAGGATATTGCTTATAACGCGCTCTGTTATGGACGGGATTACCGCCGCAGCGCGCTGGAAACCCGCCGCATGGAAACTGATCCGGCTTTGATTGCCCGAAGGGGCAGTGCGACTATCGGTTTACCAGATGCGCTGTTAGGCCGGGTTGGGGTGATTTTCTCGACGCTGTTTGTTGCTCCGCATGACGGCGATGAGAGCCAACCGTGGTCAAAATTTACCTACAAAACGCCACGGGAAGCCTATAAACTGGCATCTGCCCAATTGGATTATTATAACCGTCTGGCCGATGAAACCGATAAGATTCAGATGATAAAAACGCAGGCTGATCTGGATACGGTTCTGGAAAGTTGGGCAGATGGTAAGGATGTGGGTGAACATAAGCAAGGTTTCGTGCTGCTTATGGAAAACGCTGACCCGATTATAGAGCCGCAGCAGTTCGAGGAATGGTACGAACGCGGTGTGCGGATGGTCGGGCCAGCATGGGCAGGAACACGCTACGCAGGCGGCACAGGCCATCCCGGCCCGCTGACTCCACTCGGCTATGAGCTACTGGATGTGATGATGAGTTTTAACGCGGTACTTGATCTTTCGCATCTGGCGGAAGAAGCCTGTTTGCAAGCACTCGACCGCTACGAAGGCATCATTATCGCCAGCCACAGCAACCCCCGGCGCTTCCGCGATAGTGACCGTCACCTGACCGATCAGATCATCCTGCGGTTGGCGGAGCATGATGGGGTGATGGGGGTTGTGCTTTTCAACCGCTTTTTGAGCAACGGCTGGCGGGGCGGTGATCCTAAAGCAGATGTGCCATTAACCGTGGTGGCGGATGCGATTGATTATGTCTGCCAGTTGACGGGCAGCGCCGCCCATGTGGGCATCGGCAGCGATTTCGATGGCGGCTTTGGCACAGAAAGCATCCCGGAAGGATTAGATACTGTTACTGACCTGATGAATATCGGTACGCTGCTGCGGTCGCGCGGCTATACAGAAGCCGATATTGAAGCCGTTCTAAGCAGCAACATGCTTCGCAAACTGCGTCAAGCCCTGCCTATCACGTAGGACATTATTCATGCCTCGTGTTGCTCAATTCGGAATGGCGATTGGTGTGCTTGGCGCGGTGCTGACGTTTATGGGGTTATTCCCCGGCGTCACGGGACTGGAACCCGCCGTCGGTATTGGTGTGGTACAAATCTTCGCTATTTTAATCGGCTTCGCCCTGCTGATTTTAGGGGCGCTGATTTACGTCAAATTCACTTTCTACGTCTTTAAACCTGCTAATCTGGCGCAGCAAATCGGCATCCGTTTAGCCTTGACCGGACTCCTGTTCGCAGCCATTACCGGAATGGCTGATCTGTTCGGGTTTGGGTCGAATCTGCGGGATGCAGGTTCCGACCCAATCTTCGGCTTCCTACAGGCGCTTGGCATTATTGGCAGTTTCGTGCTGGCGGCTGTCGGTGTGCTGGTCTACGCTGTGACCGGAAACCTCGACGAATAATCATTCATTAATCTATTCCCCCCCCCGCAAAACCTAGACAGTAATTCATAATTCCTTCACATTTGTCTAGGTTTTGTCTCATATTGCACCGTTAAGCTCCTTATGAACCAAGATTAAAACCCGTTACAACCTGAGGAGTTTTGTTATGCGTAAGTTGTTACTCGTACTCGCTATGCTAACGCTGTTGGCAATGGCAGGTGTTCCAGCGATGGCACAAGACCAGACCATTGTGGAAATTGCCGTTGGCAACCCGGATTTTTCGACACTGGTGGCGGCTGTACAGGCTGCTGGTCTGGTAGAAACGTTGAGCGGCGAAGGCCCATTCACGGTCTTTGCTCCGACCAATGCGGCTTTTGAGAAGTTGGGTGCAGATACGATCAGCGCGGTTCTGGCTGATACCGAATTGCTGACCGCGATTTTGACGTATCACGTTGTCCCCGGTTCACTCACCAGCGCCAATGTAGCGGCGGCTACTTCATTGACGACCGTTCAGGGCGCGGAAATCGCGGTGACACGCAGCGATGGTCAGTTGTTCCTGAATGAAAACGTAGCTTTTGTGGCTACTGATATTGAAGCCTCCAACGGCGTCATCCATGTGATTGATACCGTGCTGCTGCCTCCAACTGACGAAGCCGCTGCGCCAGCCGAGGAAGTCGCTGCCGAAGAAGTGGTTCATATCCGTGTGGCGCACTTCTCACCGGATACCCCGGCTGTGGATGTGTATGTAAACGGTGAACTGAGCGCGGTGCAGGGTCTGGAATTCCCCAGCATCACCGAATGGATTGAACTCCCGGCTGGCAGCTACAATCTGGCGGTTGCCCCTGCGGGTACATCACTGGACTCAGCGGCTATCGGCCCGGCGGATTTCGATCTCCCGGCTGGCGCATGGCTGACCGTTGCAGCAGTTGGCTCACTGGAAAATGGCACACTCAAACCCGCTATCATCGCTGAAGATTACAGCGAAATTCCTGAAGGTCAGGCGCGCGTAACCGTGTTTCATGGCATTGAAGATGCTCCCTCGGTTGATGTTCGCGCTGGTGATGCCGTTATCGTCTCTCAGTTGGCTTTCCCCGGCAAATTGGGCGGCAATGATGGTGCATTCACGCTGACTGTTCCGGCTGGCAGCTATGATCTGGCTGTTACCCCGGCTGGCGTTTCAAGCCCGGTTGTGATCGACCTGACAGGTACAGAATTGGTGGCTGGCACCAACTATCTGGTTGCCGCCGTTGGTACGCTGGCTGACCCACAGGTTGCGTTGGCCGCGACCGAAACCTCTGCTCCGGCAGAAGAAGAAGTTGGCACGATTGTGGACATCGCTGTTGCCAACATTGTGGACATCGCTGTTGCCAACCCGGATTTCTCGACACTGGTGGCGGCTGTGCAGGCCGCTGGTCTGGTGGAAACACTGAGTGGTGAAGGCCCGTTCACGGTCTTTGCTCCGACTAATGATGCTTTTGCCGCGCTGGGTGACGACACCATTGCTTCTGTGCTGGCGGATACCGATCTGCTGACCGCAATCCTGACCTATCATGTAATCGCAGGTGAGGTCAAGGCGGCTGATGTGGTCAACCTGACCGAAGCCATGACTGTTCAGGGTAGTCCGATTACCATCAGCGTGGTTGATGGCAAGGTATTCCTGAACGACACGATTGAAGTGGTTGTGACCGATATTCAGGCATCAAACGGCGTCATCCACGTCATTAATGGCGTGCTGCTGCCTCCGACTGAATAATCCCGGTTCGCGCAAAACATAAACAAAATGAGGTCGGAAAATTCTGGCCTTATTTTTATTTCAAATAGCCCTAACGAGTTCAATCCGGTTTCCGCGCATAAATGGTTGTGAACGTGCCACCAAGATCACCCCGATGAATATGGGTAAAACCTGCCTCGGTCAGCAGATGGGTCTGCTCGTTTTCGGTGGCTACCACATTGCCCCAGATCAATTCGCTGAACTGTACCATTACCGAGAAACTGTAAGCAGGATCGCGCAACTGCGATGGGTCGTCCGGCCAGGTTTCATCCACAATCACCAGCGCGCCGCCGGGACGCAGAGCGCGGTAGGTAGCAGCCATTACGTCTGCACGGGCACTAACCGGAATTTCGTGGAACACCTCGAACATCAGCGCCAGATCAAAGGCTGATGGTTGGTCAAATTGTTCGCCGTTGGTATGCATAAAGGTAATGTGGTTCAGGCCGCGTTCTTTGGCATTGCCCTGCGCGATTTTGATACCGTGACCATCGCCATCAATACCTGTCAGGCGGCAGTTCGGGTACGCGCCAGCCAATTTGAATAGCAGTTCTCCTGCCCCGCAGCCGACATCCAGAACATCAAGACCGTGTTCTAATTCTGCGCCCATCAGTTCTGGCAGCACCTTGCCAACCACTAACCGCTGCATCGGATGAGTCAGAGAAGATACCCACGCCGAGAAACCTTCGCCATGTTCCTGAAAGGGGTATACATCACCTTCAACAAACGCGTGTGGGTAGCGCCGGAAATCATCGGCCCCATAGGTGAAAAAGCCGTTAGCGAAACCACCCAGATAACGAGGATGATCGGTATCCAGAAGCACAGTGTCCAACTTAGGCGGTAGCTGGTAACACCCGGCATTGTCCCGATCCAGCAGCTTATAGGCATAAGCTACCTCGCACCATTTCTCTACGTAAGGTGTGTGCAGCCGTAATTGGGCGGCCAAATCGTTCGGCGTGAGTCCGGGGTTGGCTTCGCGCAATGTGCTGAATAGACCTAATTGCAATCCCAAGTGGATAACCTGCACGGTCTGAAAACCCCTAAACGCCTCAAAAACATGCTCAAATTGTGCCTTCGCGTTGTTCTCGTGTGCCATAATCTATAATTGAACCTGCTTCATGTGCGGGTTGGTTGGCTGGTCGTCTGGGGGTGGGTTGACCACTGCCGGGGCAGGAGAAACCATTTCTGCCAGTACAGTTGTGATATCGTCTTGTAAACGCTGGCGAAAGCCTTTGAATGTCTCCCCCGGACGCTGCCCATAAACGGTGTAAGTATATCCTTCATAAATCATTTTGCCTATCACGGCCATTTCCGGTTCCCATTGGTCAACCAGCGTCCATGCACCGCGCTGCCCCTGATATAACTCGAACCAGATTCGCACTTCGCCATGCCTTCCGCGCAAACGCACATCCATCGCCAGCGGCAGCATGACGTTGCGTTCATTCAGTTTACGGCGCAGTTGTCCCGCCAAACGTTTTCCCGCCGGACGCAGCCGCCGTTTGATCTGGTCAGGTGTCAATTTGCCGGAACGCCGGGCTACTGCCCCTATCTGTTTGACCACTCGTTTGGATGCAAGTATCTGGCTGCGACTGATACGACCATACATATCATACTGATTCAGGCGGAGCGCAATTACTTGCCAGCCTCCAAAATACTTGCCGTCCACGCCGCTGACCAGTTTGCGAACATGAAATGCATCTTCGGTACAAATGGCTGGTAAAGAGCCATTCTGGGCGTGAACCTGCCACTGCTGACGGCGACCCGAAAGCGTATTTGGGTCGAGCAGGGGCATATTGGCATAAGGCGGCTGCCAACTTCCAAAATCCGGCGGACGCTGGAAGATCGTTCGCACGATCAAAACGATCAACAGCAGCAGAATGATGACAGCCCCGATAATCCCGGCCAAAAGTGCCACCTGTGCCGGGTCGTTGAAATCCAGCCGAATATTCAGTGACTCGATGAATTCCGTCAAAATATCTTTTGGAGCACCGGATGGAGATTCTGCATCCTCCGGGCTTTCGGTTGCTTCTGGAGGCGCGGCATTCTCCGGGAAGGTCAGGCTGATCTGGGCGAAATTATCCTGAATATCTGGCCCGCCAGTCGGCTCGACTTCACCCACACCAATCGCCGCCCGGAAGGATTCGAAGGTGTTGGGTGCGAACAGGCTGGTTGGAAAGGTCAGTGTTACCGTGACGATTTCCTGAGCTTTCAACGGCTGGACAATATCGGTAGCGACCTGCTGCCCGGTAGCGATGACGTTCAGCGTTACGGTTGCGGTTGCGTCCGCCGCGCCGCCGACATTCCAGACCTCAAATTCCACCACCGCCTGACGGTTACTATCGCTAAAGCGGCTGCGGATATTGCGGATGGAGTAATCCGGCGCGTCCTGAGCCACCAGTGGGACACTCATAAACAGCATGAACAGGAAAAAACCGATTGCTCGGAACATGAATCACCTTCAAAGAGCCGAAATATTCCTATCCACTATAGGCCGAAAAGTGCTGCTTTCCAAGTCGGCTGCCCAACGGTTGGGAAACGGCCTTGTCCAGAATTGTGCAAATTTTGAGTGAATTCCTTTATGCTTTATGCTGCTCAGGTGGCTTGCGTTTTACAATCAGGAGTATGTTAAAACGCACATTACCCGCCACACTGCGTCAGGAACATCCTCTGGTTCGTTATTACCTGCGGAAGTCCGATTCGCAGAAATTGAAGCATGTCATCTTTGGCAGTTCCATCGGTCTGTTCCTGATGTTCGGCGGACTGAGCCTGCCAATGCTTTACCTGCTGTTGTCGCTGGTCATCCTGTTGCAACTGGCAGTGAGCACAGTTAGCAAAATTCATCACCAGCAAACGGCGGGCAATTGGGATTTGATCCGCGCCGCGCCATTTTCCCAACGCGAAATTCTTCTGAGCGCATGGGGAGCAGGTGTCCATCAGCTTCGCCAGACGTGGACTCTGCTTCTCTACCAAGCGCTGCATGGGTTAATTATCATTGGTGGGATGGTCTTTTTGCTGGCATCCGGCGAACTCCCAGTTGCATACTGGCCGCTGATCCTGCTGGGCTGCACCGCTTTGATCGCCTTCCGGCCTCTGGTTGAAATGTATTTCAGCGGGATGGTTGGTTTGCTGTGTGCTGGCCTGACGCGCGATCATGTGCTGGCGCTGACGACGGCAGTGATCGCTGTTTTCTGCTACTGGTTGTTGGTGATGGGCGGGGCACTGCTCGTCATCAGCGCTGACCTCAAAATCGTCAATGCGCCGCTGATTCTGGCTTTCCTCTCCGCCATACTTTTTCTCCCGCTGTGTTTTGGCTATGCTGCTCAACGCCTCGCGGAGCGCATCATCACCTGATGAAAGGGCGGTGTCTTTAGCCGTCAGCGTTCAGCAAAACCCGTGTTTTCATTTATTCAACCTGCTGCTTTGTGTCAATTTGTCAGGCTGATTTGTCGCAAATGACAATCGGTGAGGGGAAATGTCGTCGTTGTCGTCGTTGTCGGACAAGGTTTGGGCGATAATTATGAGGGTATAATTTGCATAAAATTCTGCAATTTCTTCAATTGCACAGGCCGATTTTGTGCAAATTGTGAATCGTGGGGTACAGGTTGTTAAGATAGTCCTGCCCGTGTATCTGATCAAATCTCATTTTAGAACATAAGTTCAGTATCAGTCAAGCGGTTTGGCGGGATTCCTACCGAGTTCTAACCTTAACTTTCATTATCAATCCTGAGTACTTCAACGGAATTTGATGAAAGTCCCCGATATTTCGTAACCGGATGTCTTCGCAATTGCAACAAATCGATCGGTGTCTGCCTCAACGATTCTGACTACGGTCGAAAAAGGCAATTTCATTGCCGGATTATTCGCCAATGCAGTTTGCCCTTCAAGAAATAGTTCCTTATCAATGAGATTCCATTTTCCTCGTTGAATTTCTTGGACATTCATTATGGGATTATATACAACTGCCTCAAATTCACTTGATGCCTTAAAAGTGTATCTGCCGCTTCCACTCAAGCCAGATTTTTCGTCATTATAAGTCTGATCCCATATTCCTATTAGATTAATCAATGTTTCAGATTTCTCGCTATGATCTGATTCCAGTAATGTAGATTTAAGATTCAATTTTTTGTTTATAGATGCAATAAGTTTGTCGATTTCTACATGATAGGTAGATAAATCACGTATATCTAGCCACTGGGAAGCCGCGAAGCCAAAAGGAATAGCCTCATTTTCACTTCCCCGAGCGATTAACGGAAAAATGGGTTTACTTTGCAGTGATGCAAAATCAAGTTCCTCTAGTACCCATCTGGATGTTGCTGCATCAGGTGACAAGATAACCACTAGGCAGCCAGTTTCTCTGATGGACGTAGCTATAGTTTGCTTCCAACTAGTTGTCCCAATCTCTATCCCTTCATCTGTCCAGACGATTAGGCCAGCGGCGCGGAGATCGTCACGGATGCGCTGCATGATGTCGGTATCTTTGCGGCTGTAGCTGAGAAAAATGTGGTGATTGTAGTCCATTGGCTGGCTCATCTTGTGGCAGGTGTGCAGTTCCAACGTTAAGATTATAGCAGGAATCAGGCGTAGCTTTTGGGGTAGGCGATTTCATGGAACTGAACCCGAATAAATTCAGCGAACATGCGGTGATTGCGATTGAAGACATTCAACTGCAAACGGCGCTTGATCGAGGCACCAGTAATGCAGACGGACGGCGGCGAATCGCGTTTGCCGAACTGGACGATCCGTATGGTTTGCGGCAGCAGGGACGGGGCGCAAAACTGCGGGCGCTGGCTGATCTGCCGGATTTATTAGAGCAGATGGAACGCAGCGTCACGGCGAGCGGTGGGCATGTGCTGTGGGCATCGGACGCAGCCGAGGCACGGCAGCATGTGCTGGATATTTGCCGGAAAAAAGGCCTCACACGCGGCGTTAAAAGCAAAAGCATGGCGACCGAAGAAATTGAGCTTTTGCCCACGCTGATCGCCAACGGCATCAAAATGGTGGAGACTGATCTGGGCGAGTACATCGTTCAAGTGAATGAGAGTCATCCCAGCCATATCGTGATGCCCGTCATGCACATGACCAAAGAGCAGGTGCGTGATCTGTTTATGGATAAACTGGGGATGCCACCCACCAATGAAGCGGCAGATATGACCGCTTTCGCCCGCAAACTGCTGCGCGAGGAATTCCTGAACGCGGATTTCGGCATGAGCGGTGGAAATTTCATGATCGCGGAAACCGGAACGGTGGTGATCGTCACCAACGAGGGCAATGGACGGCTTTCGACCGGGATGCCGCCCGTGCATATCGCAGTGGTGGGGATTGAAAAAATCGTTCCGACATGGGAAGACTTCGCTACGCTGGTACAGCTTCTGCCGCGTAGTGGAACGGGTCAGCGCATGACGGTTTATGTCAATGCCTTCGGTGGGCCAGCCCGGACAAATGAGCCGGATGGGCCGGAAGAATTTTATCTGATTCTGCTGGATAACGGACGCAGCGATATTTATGCGACTGAATATACCGAGGCGTTGGCCTGTATTCGGTGTGGCGCTTGCTTGAATACCTGTCCGGTGTATAACGCGGTCGGCGGGCATTCATATGGCTCGGTGTATTCCGGGCCAATCGGGGCAGTCATTACGCCGCTGTTGAAGGGTAAAGAAAATGCTGTGCCGCTGCCGTTTGCATCGTCGCTGTGCGGAGCATGTAAACAGGCTTGCCCAGTGGACATCAATATTCCTGATATGCTGCTGAAACTGCGGCACGATCTGGAAGGGGAGCAGGACGCGATCTGGCAGATCGGGTTGAAGGCGTGGCAGTTTGGCAATCAACATCCGCTGCTGTTTGAAGTGGGTGGCAAGGCCGCCAGCGCAGCGACACGGGCGTTAGCTGGATTGATGGGAAGCGATCATATCGAGGCGCTGCCCCCGCCGCTGAATGGCTGGACGGATTATCGGGACTTCCCGACGTTCGCGCCGGAATCGTTCCGCGAGTGGTATCGCAAAAATCGTGGAACTGACGCTTAGGTTATGCCTGAAGAACGGTATATGACACCTGATCCACCGCCACCGCCGGAAGACCCGCCGCGCGGTGGCTGTCTGACGTTGTGGCTGGCGTTTTTTCTGGCTTTCAACGGCTTTTTCCTGTACAGCTATGTGCGACAGGGGGTATGGCTGCCAGCGGCGTGGAGTGCATTCGGGCTCATCTGTGCGCTGGGCGTGTGGTTCTGGCAGAAATATGCATTCTGGGGACTGCTGCTGGCGTTTGCCTTCAATGTGGCGCTGCATATTGATGGCCGCAATGTGATGGGCATTATGTATAACCTGACATTTATGGGGCTGACCTATTTTCTGGTACACCCCAAATTGGAGTATTTCAAATAAAACAACCAAAACGCAGTCCACGCAGAAGTCCTCAACCCCCTTCCCAAGCGGAGCGGGGCGCTAATAAACGTGCGCCTCTCAAAAGGGGAAGCAAACCAGCGCGTGAAACCGTGCCAGAACCGCAGCTTAGTGAGCCGGAAATTCCGGTTTACGAGTGTGAGGCGGAAGTGGCGGAGGGTTTAGAAGGCATTGCGTGGCGCGAACTGAAAACAACGTTTGATGACCGGATTGAAAAAGCTGGCACAAGCGGGCGAAAAGCGGCTGTGCGCTTCCGGTACACGGGCAATCCGTTTCATTTGCTGAAGCTGCAAACCGTGCAGGCGGTGTACTTCGTGCGGCATTATCCAATTCCGCGACCGAAGGCCCTGCTGGGCGATCAGCATTTTAAGGCACTGCTGGCGCAGATTGCTGCTGTTCGTGATCTTGCTCCGGCGGAGGCTTACCGCACGTTTACGATCAGCGCGGCGGGTTCGGACTCGTCGGTGATGATGCGTCTGAAAGAAGAACTTGGCGCAAAAATTGGGCTGACCGCGGATCAAGAAGGCGATTTGCTGATTCGTTTGCGCCGTCCTGTCGATGGCAGTGAAGGATGGGAATCACTGATCCGGCTTTCACCGCGTCCGTTGGCGACCCGTGCATGGCGGGTTTGCAACCGGGAAGGGGCGCTGAACGCGGCGGTGGCTCATGCGATGGCGGTTCTTTCTCGCCCAAGCGAATATGATGTGTTCCTGAATTTGATGTGCGGTTCGGGAACGCTGCTGATCGAACGGTTGGCGTGGGGTGGGGCGGCCAGCATAGTGGGTTACGACAGGAACAAAGAGGCGCTGGAATGTGCGCGGCAGAATATCGAAGCGGCGGGTTACAGTGAGCAGATTAAACTGCGTGAGGGCGATGTAACTGATTTGGATGTGGCGGCGAAAAGCGTGGATGTGATCGTGGCGGATTTGCCGTTTGGCAATCTGGTGGGGTCGCATACCGATAATGTACGGTTGTATCCAGCGGTGCTGACCGAGGCGGCGCGGGTGGCAAAACCGGGTGCGCGCTTCGTGCTGATTACGGGCGAGATACATCTGTTGGAAGACCTTTTGGAAGAGTCGCCGCAGTGGAAGTCGGAACAGGTGATTCGCGTCGGGCTGGGCGGGTTGCATCCCCGCATTTATGTGCTGACGCGGAAGTGAGAAGTAAGGTATAGAAACGGGGCATGGTTGATGTTGCCAATTTGGAAGCAATTAGAGCAGGTATTTACTGTCGAAACTATCATGACACCGCGACGCGATAATGGGTGGCTAGTCTGGGAAGAAGATAAATCGCCTCAAGATCAATGGGATGTGGCAGAGCAATCAGGCGTGGATATGCTACCTGTTTTAGATGGAGATAAAATTATTGGCGTTCGGGAACGCATTAATAAAGATCAAATCATCCCCTTCGCTGATAATTGGTTGATTTCAGAACGAATATCCATACGTGAGCTTGTGGAAAAGTTTGCTATAAGTAAGCGAACTTGGTTGTTTGCCTCTGATGCAAAAGATGTTATTGGAATAGTTACGCCAGCAGATTTAAATAAGTTACCCGCACGAACTTATTTCTATAGTCTACTAGCAGAACTTGAGATGCTTATTGCTAAGCATGTACGTAATCATTTTGGACAAAATCACCAAGCAATTTTGGCTTTACTGAATAATCCCGAAGAACTTGAGGGTGTCGAAATAAAGATGAGAGATTCTGATATGAAAATCGACATCGTACATTTTTTGGATTTGTCGGATCTAATAAAAGTCATTAAGAAAAAAGCTGTTTTACGTGAGAAATTAGGCTTGGGATCAGCTAATCAGGTTAAGGAAAAGATCGGGAATGTAGTAGAGCTTCGGCATAATGTTATGCACCCCGTCAGGTTAATACTTAATGATAAAAAAGGTATAGATGATCTCGATAAACAGGTAAGGAATATCCTGAGCTTGCTAGGTAGCGTAAATACAAGCTCGGAATAGCTTTTATGTGATCTAAAAATCGAGGGGCGTTCAAAGGTTTACATTTTATGACCACAACACGCGACAAAATTTTGGGCAAACTCCGCGCAGCCAAGCAGCCATTCCCGGATGCACCGCCGCGTCCGAAACAGTATCGTCCGATTGTGCCGATGGATGACCTGACGCCGGATGGACTGCAAAAGCGGTTCATCGCGGAGATTGAAAATCTAAAAGGGCAGGCATTCGCGGTGGAAGGCGACGATGGCGCGCGGGCTTGTGTGCTGGATTTGCTGCAATCGCACAATACGACCAGCATTATGGCGTGGAATTTTAAATATATCCCGGTGGCGGGGTTGGAAGATGCCATTCGCGGGGCGGGCATCAGCATTACGCAGCCGGAAATGCATGACGAATTTCGTGCGGAAACCATTGAAACCATCCGCGATGCACAGGTGGGTTTGACCGGGGCAGATGTGGCGATTGCGGCGACGGGTTCGCTGGTGGTCAGCACCGGGCCGGGAAAAGGCCGTTTGCCGACCGTGCTTGCACCTGTACATATCGCGGTAGTGACGCTGGATCAGCTTATCCCGCGCTTTGAAGAATGGGTCGCTATGCAGCGCGCGAATGGACTGCCAACCATCCAAAACAGTTCTAATATCTGCATCATTTCCGGCCCATCCAAAACGGCTGACATTGAGATGGAGATGATTTTTGGGGTACATGGGCCGAAAAAGATTCAAGTGGTCATCAAGCGGTAAATATTTATTTCAGGGCGGTACGCCCTTACTTCAGGAGACATTATGGTTTATACCCTGATTCGCAACGGCACATTAATTGATGGCAACGGGGGCAAGCCGCAGTCGGGGGCGGCAATTTTGCTGGATGACAACCGCATTCGCTCAGTCGGTTTGATGGACAGCCTGACGCTGCCCAATATCAATCTGTCGCAGATGACCGAAATTGATGCCAAAGGCGGGTATATCCTGCCGGGGTTGATCGATACCCATGTGCATATGATGTTGGAAATTGGCGACATGCGGAAGCAGATGCAAGTGCCGTTTTCGTTCAATTTCTATAAAGCCATCAGCCATTTCAAACGCACGATTGAGGCGGGCATCACCACCGTGCGCGACGCGGGCGGTGCGGATTTGGGCGTCAAGCAAGCCGTCGATCAGGGGGTGATCGTCGGGCCGCGTATGCAGATCAGCATCAGCGTGTTGGGCATTACAGGTGGGCATACCGATGGATGGATGCCTTCAGGTATGACTTTCAATATTTTTCCGGCGTATCCCGGCAATCCGGATGGGATTTGCGACGGGGTGGAAGAAGTGCGGAAAAAAGTGCGCGAGGTGTTACGCGCCGGGGCGGAGGTCGTCAAAATTTGCTCGACTGGTGGTGTCCTCAGCCCGACCGATCACCCGGAATTCACCCAGTTTTCGCCGGAAGAATTGGCGGTGATTGTGCAAGAGGCCCGCTACCGCCGGGGTGTCAAGGTGATGGCACACGCGCAGGGTGCGGAAGGCATCAAAAACGCGGTGCGGGCAGGTATTCATTCGATTGAACACGGTATTTATCTGGACGACGAAGCGATTGAGTTGATGCTGAAGCACAAAACGTTCCTTGTGCCAACGCTGCTCGCGCCGCTTTCAGTGGTCGAGATTGCGGAGTCCAGCGGCACAATGCCGGAATATGGGGTGCGGAAGGCTAAAGAAAGCATTGAGCAGCACCGCGACAGCATCGCCAAAGCGCATAAAGCAGGTGTGACGATTGCGATGGGTACGGACGCGGGTGTGATGCCACACGGCACGAATCTGCGCGAATTAGGCTTGATGACAAGCGTCGGCATGTCGCCAATGGAAGTGATCGTTTCGACCACCCGGAAGGCCGCTGAATGCCTCGGTTGGCAGGATACCATCGGCACAATTGAAGCGGGCAAACTGGCAGACATCATCATCACCAAGACCGACCCGCTGGCGGATATTCGGTCGCTGGAAAACACTGACAATATCGGGCTGGTGATGAAAGATGGCGTGGTGCTGAAAAACCTGCTGAAGTAAATCAGCTATTGGTTGTTGCAAACAGGCGTAATCGCTGCAATGGGTTACGCCTGTTTTTGTTTTGCTTTGCGTTCGTTTAAAAAGACGGTGAAGTCGATTTCGCCGGGTGATTGACCGTAAGTGGTGAGCAGGTTGGCAGCTTCGCTGCGGTGCTGCATTCCATGATTGATGACGTGAAAGAGACAATGCCACAAGACTCGTTCGCGTGTAACATCCTCGTCACCCGGATAGCGCACGATACCCATTAAATCTTCATCGCTCAAGCGGTTGATATAATCCCACATGGCTTTTTCTTCTTCTTGCCATCGCTGCCGCAGCACATCTACGGTGGGGAAATCTTCGGCTTTCAACAATGGTGTAGAACCCTGTGACTGTAACAAGACCCGCCAACCCCATTCGGCATCGAGTATGTGAACCAGTGTGCCTTGTAAGCTGCTGAAACTGTGCGACGAGGGCGTGACAAACTGTTCTGGCGTGACTTTCTCGGTCATATCCAACAAGAGGTAGTTTGCCCAATAGTTGTATTCGTATATCTCGCGGATGTCTTGTTTATTCATGTTTATACCCCTAAATTCAAAAATTTGTGCTATTATACATGATCTGTTCTGAACTTTAAACACCCCTTAAATCTTCATCCAGTAAGCAGATAAAAGGAATTAACTGTGGCTGAAGAAGCAAAGTCTGAAGCACCAAAACCGGGTTTTCGGGAAGTGATGCGGGCCGTGCGGCGGATGTTGGGATGGGGATTCAAGACCAGCCCGTATGCCCTGCCGGGGATGTTCTTTTTGCTGGTCATCACTTCTTTGCTGCCGTTTGCATCCAGCTATCTGGACAGCCGGGTCATTGATGAAATTGTGCGGTTGCTGGGTTTAGATCCACAAAACAGGGTCACGAATGTGCTGGTTACATTGGTGCTGGTCGTGGTGGTGATGCGCCTGCTGGAACGAACATTGTGGGTAGGCATCACGTTTGTGGAGAAGATCAACCACTTTAACCTTCAGCGGACTTTAACACTGCAATTTCTGCGGAAGGCCGCACAGCTTGATATGGTGCATTACGAAAGCCCGGACAGCCATAACATCATCCAAAAGGCCAGTGATACCTACACATGGCGCGCGCCGAATTTTGTCGAACGCACCATTTGGATGATGGGAGATGTGATTCGGTTACTGTCTAGTGTCGCTATTATTTTGACGTTTTCCTTGCCTGCCTTTCTGTTGGTACTGGCGACGACTATCCCCAGCCTGATTGCGAACCTCAAATTGGGGCAGGGGTCTTGGGGAATCTGGGATGCAAATGCGGAAGATCGACGGCGGTTCTGGCGCTCGGCGGAAATGCTGAAGCGCGAAGAGTCGTTGATGGAACTCCGAATCTTCCGCACCAAAGATTACCTGCTCAATCTGGTAGAAGGCATTTATGACCGCTTTACCGATAAAGAGCGCAAAGACCAACTGCGGCGCACCCTTTTAGAATCGTTGGTTGGCAATCTCTCCACCATTGGCACCATGATTTTCTGGGGCATCGCTATCAATGCCACGCTGAACGGCGAGATCACACTGGGTCTGTTCACGTTTTATACGGCTACGGTTGCGCAGTTTTCCAGCGCGTTGAACAATCTGTTCCGCAGCCTTAGTGATCAATATGAAGATGGCATGTATTTAGTCGATCTGTTCAAGTTCATTGATCTGGAAAACACAGTGCAAACCGGGATGATCAAGCTGGAAAAACGCAAACAGGCGCCGCTGATCGTTTTCCAGAATGTGGATTTTGCGTACCCCAATACGGATAAACTGGTGCTGGAAAAATTCAATCTGGTGATCGAACCGGGTGAGCATGTGGCGCTGGTGGGGGCAAACGGCGCGGGCAAAAGTACGATCATTAAACTCCTGTGCCGCTTTTACGACGTGACGGGCGGTGCGATTCTGGTGAACGGCGTCAATCTGCGCGATCTGGATATGGATAGCTGGTACAGTCAGGTTGGGGTGCTGTTTCAGGAATTCATCCGCTATACGCAGTTCGACGTGAAAACCAATGTCGAATTGGGGGATGTGGATAATATTGGCGATGTTGGATTGGTGGAAGAAGCTATCTACAAGGCCGATGCCAAAAGTTTTGTCGATACCTACGAAAAGCGGCTGGAACAGGTTTTAGATCGTTCATTTGATGGTGGAACAAATCCCAGCGATGGTCAGTGGCAGAAGATTGCACTGGCACGCGCGTTCTTCCGTGATGCGCCTATTCTGGTGCTGGATGAACCCACTTCCGCAATTGATGCTAAAGCGGAATATCAGATATTTGAGCGGTTATATGCATTTAGTGAGAATAAGTCACTCATTATCATTTCACACCGCTTTTCGACCGTGCGGAACGCTGACAAGATTTTTGTGATTGATGAGGGCAAAATCGCTGAATGTGGCAGTCATGAACAGTTGATGCTGCTGCATGGGAAATATGCCGAGGCGTTCGAGGCACAGGCGAAGGGGTACAAGTAAATCGGACTTATGCTAATCTAAGCGGGAAGCGGTAGACTGGTAGCATATTTCCATCCATGAACGGGCAGCATTTAATGCAACTAAAGCAAACAACATCCATACTCGAACTGGCGCGGCGGCTGGCGGCTGATTTTGCCACACGAGCTGACGAGGCGGATAAAAATGCACACCTTCCAGATGAAGACGTGCAGGCTTTAAAAGACTCCGGTTATCTCACTGTCAGCATTCCGCGCGAATATGGCGGGATGGGCTTATCGCTGCGGGAATGTGTGGCGGCGCAGTTGGAATTGGCAAAAGGCTCGGCCTCATCAGCAATGGTTGCTGGGATGCAGATTCATTTGTTTGGCAATGTCAGCGAAAACCGTCCCTGGGCAGAAGATCAATTCGAGCGTTGGTGTCGTGTCGCGGTCGCTGGCGGCTTATTCAACTCGGTTGCAAGCGAACCGGATTTGGGCAGTCCATCGCGCGGCGCATTCTTCAAGACCAATGCTGTGCATGAGGGTGATTGCTGGCTCATCAACGGGCACAAAACGTGGACAACCGGGGGCAAACATCTGACGCATATGTTGGTGCGGTTGGATGTGGAAGGCGAACCGGGCGTGATTGTTGTGCCGGGTGATTTGGCGGGGATTGAGTGGGTCGAAACATGGGGCGATTCGCTCAGTTTGCGGGCGACCGACAGCCATGATGTGTATTTTAAAAATGTGCGTGTTCCGCTGGATCATCTGATTGAACATGGCAAAAGGGATGATAAAACCCCAAATGCATGGTTCCCGATGATTATGGCGTGTGTGTATTTGGGGTCAGCACTGGCGGCGCGAGATGCGGTGATTCGGTTCGCGCTGGAACGTGTGCCAACGGCGTTAGGTAAACCGATCAGCACCTTACCCAAAATTCAGCGGCAGATTGGCGAAGTGGACTTGATGCTGCAAGCGGCGCGGGCATTATTGATGGAAGTGGCGACGGAATGGACAGGCGATGAACGGAGTCAGGGGATGTACCCGCGCATCGCAGCGGCCAAGCACATGGCAATTGAAGCCGCCAACAGTGTGACCGATAAAGTGCTGCAAATCGCGGGTGGGTCGAGTTTGACGCGCGGTTTACCGTTGGAACGTTACTTCCGCGATACCCGCGCTGGGTTGATGCAGCCGCCTTCGGGTGATACCGCGCTGGAAATTATCGGACGTGGAGCAATCGAAAGCCTGAGTAATGACTGAAGAAGCACAACTAAAAGCAGCCCTTAAAGCATTAGAAGCACAGTGGGCGGCGCGAGCCAAAGAAGCTGGACAGTATGCCGATCAGAATCGCGGACGCAATCTGGAACGAGCGCAGTATTATCGTGGTGTGGTGGATGGTTTGAAAATCGCCATCAAGGATTTGCAGGATATGCTCAATCCGCCGTCTGCAAAAGCTGGTAATAGCGAATCCGCACCTGTCGAAACGTATATTACTGTTGATCTGGAACGCGTCCGTGCCGCTTTAGAACAGGCTGGATTAGGCACAGCCGAACTTCATGCCCATAAAGACAATACGTTTACGGCTTCATTCACGGCGCTGCAAGCCCTCTTGTTGGAAGAACGCATCGCGCAATTAGAGGCGGCGGGCGCGGATGTGTTGGATACCGGGCGGTTGCCGAATTCCAACAAGACCTATATTGATTTCGGGTTCAAGCAATAATAAGTTCCAAGTGATAATACAAAGCCTTGAACAAGCGATTGACCAGCTTAAGGGCAGTTGGTTGGTCAATGCGGAGTTTATGTATCGTCCGCGCCCGACAGTCACACGCGAACAAGCCGTTTTTGACGCTGCGCTGCGGTCACGGTTAACCGAATTGAAAGGGCAGGCGGCACTGTTCATCTGTGACAGTTCTGAAACTGCTGAAAGCCTCGCCGTTTTTGAACCGCAATTTCCCGCTGTAAAAATGACTGCGATCATCACCAATCCGCCGCTGTGGGAAAGTAAAACGGACGATACCCCCAAGCGGATGAATTGGGATGGTGACTGGCATCGCTATCAGATGACCGACCGCTGGGCGCGGATTGATGCTGCACTGGAAATCGGCACTCAGATTCAGGGAAACGGTTATTTGTTGATGCCCGCCCATGACGCGGTATGGGGGCGCGGACTGCTGGGGCGATTAGCCCGTTTCAGCCAGCATTATGCTAAAAATGGCCTGCCTGCGGCGGTCAGTCCATACACGTATTATCAACATTCAACCACTACGGGTGTCCCACAGGATGTCATTGATCTATTGAATACCGCTTTCGGGCGGGATGTGCTGTTCGGTTGGAAACTGCGTTTTGATCGTGTGCAGGCTTTCTGGGGCAAGATGGGCATGATTCCGTTTGGGGTGTGCGCCACTATCCGCGAAAGAGCCGAAAAAATCGCTTGGGAAGACGATCTGGAAATTGATGGTGTCATACGCGGGGCGGGTTATGGCGTCCGGGCGATGTGGGTGCGTAACCCCTCCATATATCGCCAGCTTTTACCTGTTTTTGACCGCGAAGGTGTCAAGCGGGTGATTGAACGCACGCTGCATTATTCGCTCAATGTGCCGGACGACTCCATTGGAGCAAGCAGTTTGAATTTTCCGCTAGGAACATTAGGGCATCTTCGCCGATTTATAAACCCCAGGTTCGCGCGTTATAACACCGAAGCCGAAACCCTGATCGCGGAATGCTGTGCGGTGATCGCCAACCGTTTGGAACAATTTGGCGCATCGTGGGTGGATTGGGGCGCATATCGTCATGTGATTCGCGTGGGTGATCCGGTGGTGGAAGTCTGGAAGCGCGATAAGGCGTCCCCTAATCCCGGTATTCAACCACGCAATTGACTCTGCTATAATCCGTTCACAATGCGAAAATGAGCAGAAGGATTCGAGGGCATGATTGAAGCGGGCGATTTGCGAACAGGCGTAACCCTGAAGCTGGATAATAACCTGTATCGTGTGGTCAACACCACCTATAACAAGCCGGGACGTGGCAAAGCGTCAATGCGTACCACCCTGATGGATTTGCGTACCGGGAATACCGTACAGCGCCAGTTTGGGGCGGAAGAAAAGCTGGACAACATTTTTGTCGAGGCTGAACAGGTGGATTACCTGTATCGTGATGGCAACCTGCTGAACTTCATGAACCCCGCCACCTACGAACAGTACGAAGCTTCGGCTGACCTGTTCGGCGATGATGTGTTGTATCTCAAGGAAGGGATGCAGCTCGAACTGCGGATGCACGAAGGATTGGCGATTGATTACAAACTGCCAACCAGCGTGGTTTACAAGATTGCTGAAGCCGAAGTCGCGGTTGCTGGCGATACCTCCGGCAAGGTGACCAAGAAGGTCACAACCGAAACCGGATTGGTGGTACAAGTGCCACTGTTCGTCAACACAGGCGATCTGATTCAGGTGGACACGCGCGACGGCTCATACCTCGGTCGCGGCTAATTTTTCCACGATAAATTAAGGGCCGGGGCAATTGCTCTGGCCTTTTTGATTCTGGTCGGAAAGCAGGTTTGTGATCTGTCCTTAAGGTCAGCGTCAGGCGGCGGGAAATCCGTTATAGTTCGGGTAGGAGGATACGATGACGACCTATAAATCCGAATTCCTGTACGTGACCACGACAGGGCATAAAACGGGAACGCCGCACGAAATCGAAATCTGGTTTTGTGAACACGAAGGTGGTTATTACCTGTGTGCCGAGCACCGCGAACGAACGCATTGGGTACAGAATATCCAGCATAATCCGGTTGTGACTTTTTGGGTCAACGAACAAACCTATAAGGGACGTGGGCGGGTGATTGACCCAGCGGCTGAACCCGAATTGGCAAAAGCTGTTTCCGGTCTGTTTGACGCCAAATACAATTGGAGTGATGGTTTGTTGGTGGAACTCCGCCCCGATTGAAACTATCCGATACCACCTGAACGTAGGGATTGGAAAGATCGCCGTTTTGTAATGGCGGCCACTCTGGTTAGACTAGAATCCAAAAGATGTTCAGGAGGGTATCAGTATGGCGGACAGAGTAGTGATGGTTACGGGGGCAGGCGGCAACGTTGGAAGTGCAGTTGCGCGGCGCTTCGCAGCCGATGGTGCAAAACTGGTGCTGGTTGGGCGCAAGGCGGATGAACTGCAAGCCTTAGTCGATGAACTCGGTGGAATGCCCGGCATCGCGGATGTAACCGACCCGGCCAGCGTGGATGCATTGGTGAGGCAGGTTGAAGCTAGTTATGGGCGAATTGATGTGCTGGCACATACCGTCGGTGGATTCGCAGCCGGACAGACTGTACATGAATCGGGCATTGATGTGTTCGATAAAATGATGACCCTGAACGCGAAGTCGGTGTATGTCACTTGCGGGCGGGTGGCACAGCACATGGTCGAAAAGCATATTGCTGGAAGCATCGTGATGATTCTGGCAAAGAATGCCTATAAAGCAGGTGCGAAAAACGCCGCTTATTCCGCTTCGAAGGCCGCCGCTCAGCGTATTATGGAATCGATGGCCGCTGAATTAGGCAGCTTGGGAATTGGTGTAAACGGGATTGTCCCCAGCACGATTGATACCCCGCAGAACCGTTCTGCCATGCCCAATGCTGATACCAGCAAATGGATACAACCGGAAGAAATTGCCAATCTGATTGCCTTCCTCGCTTCCGACGCAGGTAAGTCGATCAATGGGGCGAGTATCGACATTTTCGGGCGGGTGTAAGACAATATCACTTGAACATGTCTATAGCTTGTGAGATTTATCACCAGGAGATTTTATGACCCCTGTGACCGTACAAACGGACACCGGATACCGTACCATCGCCCAAACGCGCAACCAGACATGGAATGCGGATGAACCCGTCGATCAGGGTGGTACAGATAGCGCTCCCACACCGATGGAAATGCTGTTGGGTTCGCTGGGAAGTTGCATTGTGATTACCGTGCAGATGTACGCCAACCGTAAAAGTTGGCCTTTGGACAAAGTTGAAGTGCATCTGGACATTGAACGTTACAACACGGCTGATTATCCAGCTTACCGGGGCGATGCTAAATTCGTCAGCGAAATCCGTGAGGATGTGGTACTGCATGGCGACAAACTGACCGATGAACAGCGTGAACGACTGATGGAAATCGCCACCAAATGTCCGGTGCGGCGTATCCTGGAAAACCCGACGTTTTTTGTACACGGAACACCAGTCGCAAATCATTAAACTTGCTATTTTCCTCCTCCCTCTCTCTGACACACCCCTCTTCGTGAGGGGTGTGTTGTTTTGAGCGGATGGGTTAAACTGGTGGGGCATGGGATAGGGAAAGGCAGGCAAAAATGTCTGAACAAGGTTATTCTGTCGAGCGCGAATTGAAGGAAGCCGTCGAGATGGTCAGCGCGCTGGTGCCCTATGTGTATGAAGACGTGGTTTACGGCAAGATTGGCATGAATATGCCCCCGCTGACCATCGGTAATTTGCTCTTTCGTCTGCGGCGTTTAAAAGGGCTGCGGGATCAAATAAGTGTATTGCAGGCTTCAGCCGTTGATCAGGTTGAAATACAGCTTGAACTGACCCGCAAGGAATGGGGCGTAGCCTATTCCAAAAAGATGATACGCGAAGCCGAAGTGCGTCTGCGCGAATTGAACGCCTACTTTGGGGAATGCAAGGATGATCCCCGTTTATGCGCCAATGCCTATTTACCGGAGGCGCAGCGCCGCACCATTCTGCATGAGCTGTTGGAGGCTATACCTTATGGAGATTTGCCCCAGTCCGGCTTGGAGACGAAAGTGAAAAGTGCAGACAGCACCCTGCGTCGCTATGTCAGACCATCGAAATTTGTCTGGTCTGTCGCGTTAAGAGATGTCTACCCACAGCAAACATTTTGGTGGCTGTACAGCCGCCCACCCCAACCGGGTGAAGATGAGCCACGGGATTAATCGGTAGTCGTTGTGAGTGTGAAAAAGATGGGCGAGTCAGCGATTCGCCCCTACCTATGGTTTATGGCTGCGTTGGTGATCTGGGGCGCATTCTTAATTGCAACCGTTGATCTCCAGCGCGAAAGTTTATGGAACGACGAGGCTTGGACGGCTTGGGCAGTGCATTCGCCCTATCTGGTGGATACAGTGGGGCGGGTTCGGGCAGATGTCCATCCGCCGCTGTACTTTTTACTGATTGACGGTTGGACGCTGGTCGCAGGCGATTCGGTTTATGTGCTGCGTTTGTTCTCGGCATTGTGCGCCATGCTCGGTCTGGCCGCAACCTACGCGGTTGGAGTCCGGTTGTTTGATCGCTGGACAGGATTAATTGGGCTGGTTGTGCTGGGCACAGCCAGTTTTTTTGTGTATTACACCCGCGAAGCGCGCATGTACAGCCTGTTGCTGGCTTTAAGTGCAGTATCAACATTGTTCTATCTGCGCTGGCAAGGGCGCAAAACCCTGATACATGGACTGGTTTACAGCGTATCGCTGGCTGCGCTGGCTTACACCCACTATGCCGGGGTGCTGGTGATTTTGACGCACATCCTGCATCTAGCGGTCACCATCCGACTGAAATCGCTACGGAATAGCCTCTTCAGCCTGTTGCCATTCGCGCTAGGGATCCTTTTGTTTGCCCCTTGGTTGCCTACTTTTTTGACACAGATGCGAGCAAATCCCAACGGGCCATTGGCGATTCCCGTCCCAACCGATTGGGCAACGGTTGCTGGACTGCTCCTGATTTTGACGGGCGGGAATTGGTGGTTGTATCTCTTGCCGTTTGTGTTAGGGCGGGCAATTCCGGCAGTGCGCGAATATTGGCGTTCGCTTCTGTTACTGTTGCTGTGGCTGCTGCTGACCCCGATTGCGCTGCTGATCTTAAATGCGTTGGTTGCGCCTGTATATCAGGTGCGCTATGCAATTGCCATGCTGCCCGCTGGGGCGCTTCTGGTGGCCTATGCAGTGCGGCAAATGGGCATTCCGGGATTAGCAGGGCAATGGCGTTATGTTCTGCCAATACTGACCGTCGGCCTTCTGGCCTACACCCAATTGACGGTTGATAAAAATCTCTGGCCGGAAAAACCCCGGTGGGAAACGGTTATTCGGGGCATGATGGATGCACGTCAGTCGCTTGAACCCATCATCACTGATTTCGCACCCTACAGCCCGTCAGCTTATTACGACCGCCAGTTTGATATTCGGCATGGAGCATCACTCGATCTCTCATGGCGGTTGCACAGCCCACAGGAAGTCCGTGAACGGGTAGCTATTTTCAATGATGCACCATCTATTTGGGTTGCGCTTCCCGTAAATACCCCCAAAACGTGGCAAATTGTGACCCGGTTGGATGGACAACGCGGCATAGGCTACCGGGATAGTCTGGTCAATATGATTTTTTACCGCTTCGACCCCAATGCGGACGGCGATTTACAATTCCGTTTTGGGGATGCCGTGCGTTTCGAGTCCGCGCCGCTGGCGGACGAGATTTTTGTCCTGCGGGCGGATGAGCCGTTATGCGTCGATCTGACGCTGAGGGCTTTGAAAGATTTAGATAACTCACTCTCCGCAGGATTACATCTGGTGGACATTACCGGGACGCAAACCGTAGCGCAGTGGGACGAGGGTTTGGGAATAGTGACCGAAGGCAGTCTGATCGAACGCACACCATGTTTGACGCTGACTGAAGGGACTCCCGCAGGGCATTATCATCTGGAGCTGGTGGTCTACCAGTGGGCGACGCTGGAACGCCTGCCGCTGATTGAGGATGGTGGTGATAAAGAAGTGGCTTGGGAAGATGTTTTGATGCTGGCAGCGGTTGATGTGCCCGAATGAAAATCATTGGCGCGGGCGTTCGATTTGCTGATACACTACATCGTGGCTGCGGTCGGAGGCGATGTGTCGCTTCCCTACAAAATGATGTGGGGCAACTATTTTGATTACCGTCACTGTTTTAGATACCAATGGCCGTATGCGGCAGGCAGCGGTTGCTGACCTCGGAAATTTGCTGGTTTCCGAGACTGAGTTAGTCTGGGTCGATATTGCCAATCCTGATGAGTCCGACGCACGAGTGATGCTGGATGTATTTAACTTCCATCCCCTAGCGGTGGAAGATACCCACAACCATGAACAGCGCCCGAAAATCGAACAGTATCCGGGTTATCTATTCATAATTGTCAACGCGGTTTCTATCATCCATGAACATCCGCCGACCGCTCAAGAGTCATTTGCCCTTCAAAAGCATGACGTTGATTTTCACGAGTTGGATATCTTCGTCGGGCGAAATTATATGGTGACGGTACATCTACCCGGTGAACCGGTCATCCCGGAATTCAAGCGTCGGCTGGAAATGGGGGCGTCGCTGTCGATTTCCATCAGTTACTTGCTATATACGGTATTAGATGCGGTTGTCGATGGCTATTTCCCGGTGATGGATATGCTGGAAGAAGAAATCAGCCAACTGGAAGACCGAATCTTGATCCAACCCAAACAGGCAACACTCAACCGCCTGTTTGAACTCAAGCGAATGCTGCTGCACTTGTGGCGGGTTGTGTGGCCGGAACGCGATATTCTGAGCGTCCTGGCACATCCGCATAACTTGATTTTTGGCGACCCGAACGCTGCTCAGTTTTACTTGCGTGATGTTTCTGACCATCTCTTATGGGTAGCGGATATGATTGGCATATACCGCGACACGCTGACCACCATGATTGATCTGTACATGTCTTCCGTTTCCAACCGTTTAAACCGTGTGGTCAACCGTCTGACGATGTTGACGCTCATCATCGGCGTGATGACGGTCATCAGCGGTTTTTACGGCATGAATTTTTTGCAGACGTGGCCGCCCTTTGATAATCCGATGGGCGTTCCGTTTGTGCTGGGGATGATGTTAATCGGCGTTGGTGCTGTATTGTTCTTTGTATGGTGGATGAACCGGGAATAAATCAGCTTGACTGATGTACTCATTGTGGGTGCAGGGCTGTGCGGCTTAATGGCGGCGCAGGTATTGACCCAACAGGGTTTGCAAATAACGCTGGTCGATAAAGGTCGCAGTGTGGGCGGACGATTGGCAACCCGCCGCATTGGGGCTGGACTGGCCGATCACGGCGCACAATTTTTCACCGTGCGTTCGCCTGAATTTCAAACCCATGTCGATGAATGGCTGGCGGCTGGATTGGTCTACCAATGGTCAAGCGGATTCAGCGACGGAACGGAAACCAGTTTGGCCTTTGATGGGCATCCCCGTTATGCTGTGCGGGGTGGCATGAACGCGCTGGCGAAACAGTTAGCTTCTAAATTGCAGGAACGTGCCACGATTCACTTGGATACCCGCCTGATGACGATAACCCAATCGCCTGAAGGTTGGGAAGCTGAAGATGAGAAACAGAATCGGTATAACGCCCGTGCGGTGCTGTTGACGCCACCTGTACCGCAATCGCTGGCCTTACTGAAAGCTGACCTTGCAGCCACCGACAGAACAGCGCTGGAACGCATTGAGTACGCACCGTGTCTGGCCGGATTGTTTCGGGTGCAAGGAATAGTTAAATTGCCCGAACCGGGTGCGTTGCAACGCCCGAATGACCCAATCCGTTGGATTGCCGATAATCAGCGCAAGGGCATTTCACCGGGGGCAGCCATCATCACGGTTCATGCCGGGCCGGACTACAGCCGCCAAATGTGGGATGCGCTGGATTCGGTGATCTTACCGGTGTTTCAGGAAGCGTTGCAGCCTTATCTAGAGTCACCCATACTGGAAGCGCAGATCAAACGCTGGCGTTATGCGCTGCCAACGGTGCTGCATCCGGAACGTTATCTGTTAGCGGAAGGATTGCCTCCGCTGGCCTTGGCTGGAGATGCTTTTGGCGAGGCACGGGTAGAAGGCGCAGTGCTTTCCGGTTTGACGGTGGGCAAACAGTTGGCGAATCATTTTTAAGCGACATACCAAACAGAGGTTTTCATGAGACGGATCGGATTTTTAGCGCTGGCTTTGGTGCTGTTGATCGCCGGGTGCGGCGGTACAACCGCAAGCAGTACGCCTACGCTGCTGCCCCTGACCGAGACTTTTACGTCCATTGACGGGTCGATTTCGTTCAAGTATCCGGCGGGTTGGTTTGCCAGCGAAATTCTGGGGCAGATTACGGTGGCGAATACACAGGCCGCTGCTGAAGCTGCTACACCTGCGCCCGGACAATTCCAGACCCGGATGATTGTCGGGCCGATTAGCGCGGTCACTGGATTAGCTGCCGAATCGACCCCGCAAGAGGTGATACAATTTTTTGCACAAACGCTTTCGGCACAAGGCGTGACCTTCAGCCAGCCAATTGATCTGACGCTGGGCGCATACAGCGCGGCGCGGGTGGAAGGCACGGCAGCCGATGGGCAGGGCGTTGTCATGGCGGTGAATATCGGTGACGGTAATTACAATATCGTCAGTGCCACCAGCGCCATTGGCGAGATGACCCGGTTTGAGCCAATGCTGCGGCTGATTTTGGAAACGCTGGTTTATACGCCGCCTGCTGCCGTCCCATCTGAAATTTTGCCAGAAGTCACTGCTGAGGCGAGTGGATAAAATTTAATCGCAAGCCATGAATAGCGAGAAGCATTATGAGCGTAGTGTGTCTGGGTGAATTATTGATTGATTTCGTAGCCATGCAGCATGGTGTCAGCGTGGGCGATGCTTATTCGTTCCAGAAAGCGCCGGGCGGCGCGCCTGCGAATGTGGCTGTAGCTGTATCGCGTTTAGGACAAGACAGCGCCTTTTTGGGGCAGGTGGGCGATGATCCCTTTGGGCATCATCTGGCCGAAGTCATGGATTCGGAAGGTGTGGATATTAGCGGTTTGCGCTTTTCGACTGAAGCCCGTACTATGCTGGCCTTTGTCTCCCTGACGGCGGAGGGTGAACGGAGTTTTGTGTTTTACCGCCATCCGAGTGCCGATATGTTGTACAGCCCGGATCAGGTGGCGCTGGAAGTGCTGAATGGGCGCAAGATTTTCCACTTTGGTTCAGTCACACTGATTGACGACCCCAGCCGTTCGGCTACACTGATGGCAGCGAAAGCGGCTCATACCGCTGGAATGCTGATTTCGTATGACCCCAATTTGCGCCGATCACTCTGGCCGAGCGATGAAGCAGCGCGGCAGGGAATGCTGACCGGGCTGAACTTTGCCCATATCCTCAAGGTCAGCGATGAAGAAGTTGAGTTCCTGACCGGAGGCCATGACATCGCACCCCTCTGGCGGCAGGAAATGCAGATCATTGCGGTAACGCATGGCGCAAAAGGTGCGACTGTCTATACCCGCAAGAGTAAACATCATGTGCCGGGATTCAGTGTTCGTACAATGGATACCACTGGCGCGGGCGATGGTTTTGTAGCAGGGCTGTTGGTTGGCATTCTGGAGCATTGGGGCGATTATCTGACTCCTATGGAGTCAATTGTGCGCTTTGCCAACGCCATCGGTGCGCTGGCAACCACCCAGCTAGGCGCAATTCCATCGCTGCCTAACCGGGGAGCTGTTGATAAGTTCATCAAAGGGCCGAACTAGTTCTCGAAGATGGCGAAAGTAAATTGCAGGGTGATATAACGCCCCCGGTCGAGCTTGGCGCTGGGGCGCTTCAGGATGGATACCCGTTTATCGGCGCTGTCCAACTGTGATTCATACTCGTCCGAAAGAAACACCAATTCACGTCCTCGGAGATAGCGCGCGGTAAACAAACCGTTGCGATGCGCTGTAAAGCGGTCGGGCATCAGGCGGGCACTCTGCAAGATCGCAAGCGCCTGCTTACGCGGGACTCGTGTCAGGTGGGGCGGTGCTTCGAATGTCATGCCGATTCCATCCATATCTGTGATTCCTAATTAACCGCAGTCCACACCCCTTTGGCAAGTACAATATCGGCTGAATCTCGTATGAAAAGCGTTTCAGAAACGGGCGAATCCGAAAAACGCCTGAATTTGCCCGCTTCTGATTTCGTCAAGCCTTCGCCCGGACTACTCCCCCCTTATACTGAGTTTATATAGCAGGCACGATTGAGGAGGACGAGCAGCATGGGTATTAACCTGACCTGCCCGGAGTGTGGCAAGCGCATGAGTTTTGATCTGAGCAGTACAGCAGTGATCTGCAACCACTGCGGGCACAAACGTGGCACAGGTTTGGACGAACGCGCTGCTGAAGTACGCGCCAAAGGGCCGCGCCCGAATATCAGCATCGCCAACGAGAGCGCCATCAACCCCCGTGCAGCCTCGCTGTTTTATACCGCGCACGATCAGCTTTATCAGGGCGATAAGGAACAGGCTGTTCAAACCCTGCAAAGCGTGGTTGATCTCGAACCCGCCTTTTTTGATGCCCATTTATGGATTGCCAAAATCACCGATGACGAAAAACTGAAACGCGATCATCTCAGCAGCATTCTGGCGCTGAACCCCGGTCATCTGGAAGCCACCCGGATGATGCTGGTGCTGAACGGGCGATTGACCGCTGAACAGGCCGAACGGAGTATCCGCTCCGAAGGGCCAGTTTTGCAGAAAGCCGAAAGTCCGGTCAATACCGCAACCACGACGCTGCGCTGCCCGAACTGCAAAGGCGATATGACGGTAAACGAGGCGACGGGTCAAGCCGAATGCCGCTTCTGTGGCGCTACTGCACCTGCACCGCGCCGGGATACAGATGCGCCGGATTTGCTGGTCGCTGCGCTGCTGGAACGGCGGGCCGAAAGTGTTCGTTGGGTGATTGGGGAACGGTTGTTGCACTGTAACGAATGTGGCGCGGAACGCACGATGGCTGCCGACCAGCTTTCCATGCGCTGCCCATTCTGTGACTCGAATCATGTCATCGAGCAGGATGCATTGGGTTCATTCACCCAGCCGGATGGCATTGTGCCTTTCCAGATAACCCGCGAACAGGCCGGGGCGCTGATAAAAGAAAAACTGCGCGGCGTGACCGAACGGGTAAAAAGCTGGTTTGACAATAACAAAGTGTCACGGGCGACACTCAACGGTTATTACCTGCCTTTCTGGATATTTGATGCAATGGTCGAAGTGACTCGCACCCGCATTGACAATAACCCCTCGCCAGATCGCGCCCGTTTCGTCGCCGTACCTTACCAGCAGGTGAAACAAAGTGCCGCGATTTATGATCTGGAAGTCTGTGGGGTAAAGTCTCCGCCGCTTGCGATGACTCGCCAGCTTGGCGATTATGATATGAAAGCGATGGTGGAATATGAACCAACCTTGCTGGCAAAATACCCGGCACAAATTTACACCATCGACTTTGATAAAGCCGCGCTGGAAGCTCGCAGCATGGTTTCCAACACCATGCGCTCCAACTATAACCGGCGCGAACTGTCCGATGACAACAATGTGTCGATTAATGTATTCACCAATATTCACCAGATGACATTCCGTTTGGTGCTCATGCCCGTCTGGATTGCGGCACTCGTCGAGGAAGACGGCGATCATCGCATGGCGTTGGTCAATGGGCAGAGTGGCAGGGTAGTGCTGGGAAAATCTGAAAAACGGCAGCGTTAGGCGCGGCATAAAACAAATCGTCCGCTATAATTGTTGCTTGTCAGCAAACAAGCGACAGGACGGTTATGGCGGAAGGCACGTCCCGGTATGTTAAAGAGTGGCTGTCTGGAGATCGGATTCTGGTTTACCGTTTCAGTGATCTGAGTCCGAATACGATTGATGAATGGGTGGTGGACATCACCCACGAATTGACGGGCTGGTCGTCTGAAAAAACGTGGCGGTTGATGCTGGATATTCGCCTGCATGGTAACGTTGTCAACACTTATGCGCTGCGCCGCGCCCGCGATATTGCCAGTTTACGCCCGGATGTGCCGGGAAGACTGGCGATTATGGTTGCCAGTAAGCTGGCTTCTGATATTATTTCGATGGCGCTGCGGGCAGCGAACAACACCTATCGCAAACGGCTGGTATTTGTGAATGAGGCGCTGGCGATACATTGGCTGCTGGACGAGAAATTACGCTAAATTAAGGTAGAACCCATGCGACGAACCCTGGTCATTATTGTCAGCATTCTGGTCAGCGCGGTATTTTTAGTCTTGGCTTTGCGCGATGTTCCGTTGGCGGAGGTGTGGAGTAACATCCAACAGGCTAATCCGGTCTGGATTATCATTTCCCTGTTTTCCGTATTGGCCGGGAACTGGACGCGAGCCGTCCGCTGGAATGGTTTGCTCGATTTTAAAATCCCCCATATGCAGGCTGTGCATATGATGAACATCACCTTCCTGTTGAATCAGCTTCCGTTACGCGCTGGGGAAGTCGCCCGCAGTTTGTTGGCAACCCGTTCCGGTGTGCCCTTTGTGACCGCCGCCACCAGCGTGGTAGTCGAACGCATGATTGATACGCTGTTCGTGGTCATTGTGCTGACGTTCGCCGTCAGCCAGTTGCCAACCGCACCTGAATCCATCACCAGAATTGCTGGATTATTCGGTATCGCAGTAATCGTCGCTTTCATTGTGCTGATTTTCTTCGCCCGTTATCCGGGAGTCGGGCATAAAACACTCGAATTGGTGCAGCGGATTCTGCCATTTCTGAAGCGTCTGCCGCTGGCAAAACTTTTAGATAATGTGCTGGAAGGGCTGAAGCCGTTGACGCGCTGGCGCAGCGGCGTTCATGCGGTTGTTTGGTCACTGATCTCTTGGGCGTTTTCATTCTTCACCTTCTACTGTCTGCAACGGGCGCTGAATATTCCCGAACTCGACCCGAATGTCAATCCGCTGTTGATGTCCTTCCTCGGTGTCGGATTGGCGGCCTTCAGCATCGCTATCCCGTTCACTGCTGCTGGCATCGGCCCATTTGAACTAGCGGTCAGCGAAGCCGGACGCGCTGCCGGGATGCAGCCGAATTTGGCAACCTCGCTCGGTTTCCTGTTTCACGGCGTCAACATTATCGGGTATGCCATTTGGGGTGGGATTAGCTTGCTGGCGATGGGCGTTTCATTGAGCGAACTGATGAACGCCCCCAAAGAAGCGCCAGAAGGAACATCATAAGGATGCCATTCGCTGATTTAAGTACCGGGGCGCGGTTGTTTTATGAAGAAGCAGGTGAGGGCGAACCGCTGTTGGTGGTGCATGGCCTTTTAGGTACAGCGCGGTTGCACTTCCCGCACGTGATCGACTGGCTGAGTCCGCAGTATCGGGTGATCGGCCCAACGCTGCGTGGCTACGGCGAATCCACACCCAAGCCCCGCGATTTTCCATTACGGTTTTACCACCGTGATGCGGATGATGTGCTGGCTTTTATGGACGCGCTCGGCATTCAGCAGGCGCATATTTTAGGCTACTCGGATGGTGGCGAAGCCGCATTGGTCGCCGCTGGTCAGCAGCCGGAACGTTTTAAATCGGTGGCGGTTATCGGCGCGGTCGGTACATTTGATCCGGCCATCCGTCCCCGCATCCAAACCATGTACCCCGGCGATTGGATTACTGCCGAAGAACGCCAGATGCACAGCATCCCCAGCGTCGATACATTTGTGCTGCAATGGATCAATGCCATGAAGCATTACATCGACGCAGGCGGCGACATCAGCCTCGGCAATGCCCATAAAATTGCCTGCCCATTACTCATCATGTTGGGCGAAAAAGACACCCTCAACCCGTCCAAATATGCTAAAAAATTCCTCGCGGAAACATCACATGGGCGGTTAGCGACCTTTGCCTGCGGTCATCCGGTTCACGACGAGCAGTGGGACGAATTTAAACGGGTGTACGGTGATTTCCTGAAAGCGGCGAATTAGGTGTGCTAACCCTAATCTGCATAAAATGTTCCCTGTAGGGTCGGACTAAGCGCAGCGCACGTCCGACCTCATTTCTTCACCCATCAGGCTTATGTTGTTAAGCATCTACAGCAGACGGCAGCGTGAATGTTCCATCCGCGTTAGGCGGAAAATCGATAATGCCGATCACCGCATCCAGATTAATTTTGCCATAGATATGCGGGAACAATTCGCCATCGGTGGTCTTGGGAGCTGTGCCGGGGATGTGAACCGGTGCTTCAAACTTGATCGGTGCGGTCAATTTTTCCGTATCAATTTTGAGCAGAATTAAATCCGCTTGACCGGGAAAAACGCTGTTCGCCACCCGTACCACCTGCGCCGCTGTCGAGCAGTGGATAAAACCTTCCGATTCCAGCGATGGTGTAACATGAAACCCTTTGGCCTGTGCATCTGCCCAATCGGCGCGGCTGGTGATGTGCAAAATCGTACTCAAAATTAAACTCCTCGTGGTGTCATAAAAATTGCTGATGGGTAAACATCTGCCCGGTTTCCAGAAAACGGCGTAATTCGTCTGTCCGCTTGGCGATCAACTCCGGCGCACGGGCGCGCACATCCGGATTATGCAAATTCCCGGCCAGCCAGCGACACGATGCAACCTGCCGCGCCGCCAGAAAACCTTCCAGCGCATGACTATCTGTATCTGAGAGCGAACGCACCGCCCCATAGCCTTCTAAAAATGCTTTCCGCAGTTCAGGATAACGTGGCTCAATCGAGAATTGCAGCAGTGCCGGAGCCAGATCGTACAGATAATACCCCCACCCACAGTTATCGAAGTCGATAGCCCCTACACCCTGCTGATTAAACAGCATATTCTTGGCGATGAAATCCCCATGAATCAAGCCGAATTGTTCCGGTGATTGCCCCAGCGACTCCATCACACCCCGAACGCGAATTTCTACGTCAGCAAAAACGGCTTTCTGTGCCGCGCTGAAAATACCCGCTCCATCACCGGGATCATATTGGGCGCTTGCCCCGAACAACCCATCGGCATCCAGACGCGGGCGCACAAAATCCGGTGGCGGCACGAACGCAAAGTTGTGCAGCCGCGCCAGAAATTCCCCAGCCGCGCGTACCTGTTCCAAACGCATATTATTCGGCGTAAAAAACGCGCCCTCGATCCATCCGAGCAGCGTACAAATTACAGCTTCCTCCAGATCATCCACTGGCACAGTTGTCAGCAAATCGCCTGCCGCAGTCGAGATCGGGCGCGGAACTTGCAAAGGGGTTTCGCGGCGGATTGCTTGCAGCCATTCCATTTCCGACCGAATCCAATCCGCGCGGGAATAACCAGCGCGGTGCAGACGCAGTGCATAAATTTGCTCACCCATCATGCATTTGAAAACCGCGTTGTTCACAGATGAAACTGCCTCGATACGGGCGTTGCTCAAGCCGTACTGTTTCAGCGCACGGTGAGCCGCCCCGGTCAGGCGTTCCTGTTGTTGGCTTTGGGTGAAGCTGTGGAAAACGGACAACCAGTATCTCCAGTATAGGAGGGCGAACCATTGGCTCGCCCCCGCTCATTGTATCACTTGTCTTGAGCATAGAGGTATTGACGCAGATACAGATAACTATGATAGCGGCGTTCGCTGATTTTCCCGCGCAGCACCTCGGCTTTGATGGCGCAGTTGGGTTCGGTATCATGCTGGCAGTTCAGTCCATAACGGCACTGTCCCACATACGGGCGCATTTCGCGGAACAGCAGCGCCACATCCTGCGACTCGACATCCCAGAAGCCGAAAGTTTTCATCCCCGGTGTATCGACCACGCTGCCGCCGAATTCCAGTGGGAACATTTCTAGCCCGGTAGTCGTATGGCGGCCTTTATCCAGATTGATGTTGATCTGCCCAACCCGCAGGCCAAGCCCCGGCTGCAAAGCGTTCAGCAGCGTACTTTTGCCCACGCCGGACATCCCGACGAAAACGGATGTACGCCCGTTTAAGACTGCTTTGGCCTCGTCCATGCCTGTGCCATCGGCGGCGCTGGTCAGGATGACCGGATAACCCACGCGGCGATAATCCTCAAAAACGCTTAGGACATCAGCCTCATCGCGCGGCTTGAGTGCATCCATCTTGGTGACGCAGATCACCGCCGGAATTTCGCAGGCTTCCGCGCCCGCCACATAACGATCCATCATTTGCCAGCGTGGGCTGGGTTGTGCCGCCGCAATCACCACCACCACCTGATCGACATTAGCCACAACCACTTGTTCCAGCACCTTTGAGCCGGGTGCGCGGCGGGTAAGCTGACTCCAGCGCGGCAGCACTTCAGTGATTTGTCCCGTTCCGTCGCCCGCGTCGATGAAGTTCACATCATCGCCCACTGCAATCGGATCAACCTGGCTGATGTCCTCCACCTTCTGCACCCGATGATGCGGATTGGAAGACAAATCCGCCGTTGGATAGATCAGCACTTTCCGCAGGCGTGACGAAATCGAGCAGGGGATATTTTCCCCCTCGATATTTACGTAGTACGTTCCGGTAGATTTCTTATAGACAACCCCGCTGCGAACGGGGGTCGGTGTATCCAAAGACATGATGTTGATTCCTCATGTTCATAATTGCGAATCGAAACTGAATGGCGAATCCGATGTGATGATTTCCACAGATATATGACACGCATCGCGTCTCTCCTTTGTGCTGTAAACAGAACGAAACTGGGCTGGATGCCAGAATCAAAAGCACCGCAGCAGAATCCAACAAGCCGGGAGCGCGCAGCCGCTATTCAGTTATTCGCTTGGGAATGAACTAGAGGCGAGACGGCGCGCTCGTGATTATGAGGGTGTTACTGTGCTTCATTGCGCGCCTCCTTGAACTAACCAATAAACGATCAACCGAAGGGTATCACACATGCCTCCAAACGGTCAAGTACCGCCAAAGCTGGCTGATCAGATAGCATTCCCATTTCGTGATGACAACGGGTCATTATGCTAGGGTGGCAAGCTGATTGTTTGTTGGCTGCCTTTTCCACTCTGTATGAGTT
>JAIOHM010000007.1 GCA_019912965.1 Anaerolineae bacterium | reverse complement strand
GGGGCTTTAAAGACCACTACAGATCATATAGTTGCCCTTTTTAGCCAAAATCTGTCTCCACCGTTTAGTGTGGTGCTACCGGTTACACCCCTACCGATAATGGTAGCACAAGAGTTCGTATCTGTCGATTATAAATCGGTTTGAAGGGATAAACCTGAAACGGGATTTATTCAGTAAACAGGTCTTTTACGGGGAGTTCAAAACCGGGCAATACATTAGCGCCATTGAGTATGCCATCTATGCCTACCGTGTGCAGGGGCTGACCGGGTGCATAGACATCGACGCGCTTTAGGTCGGGATACATCTCCCAATACAAAATACCTGCCTCAATGTAGATTTCGCGCTTGGTTCGGATATTAACCGCTTTGTCGGTAGGGGAAATAATTTCAACTGCCCACAACGGCGGCACAGGATCAGGATAATCGTCACTCATGGGAGTCGTTTTGAAGGCAAAGTCCGGCGCAGTAACCTGCCCATGAATGGCATAGGCACCATCCCCACCGCTGGTATAACAAGGAATATTGTGTTGCAGGCAGAATGGGTAAACCTTCCGGTCTAGCTTCATGGAAAGAAACGAGTTGCTTGTTCGCCCCGGCATCTTTTCAACAATCTCCCCATTGATGAGTTCAAACAAGCGATCATCGTTTTCAGGACGCCCAACAAATTCCTGAAAATCCTCGATTGTCCAAACCCGCTGCTGTGGAAGTGCCATCTATATCTACCTCATCAAAACCATGCTCAGATTGTAACACGATTATCCTTCACGAACTCTGTGCAGAAGGTCGGGGTAGTTTCGTTCTCAAAGGTGGTTTTGTGCTAAATCGTGTAATTGAGCGCAACCGCTTCTACAGTCAGATCAGGGTGATTGCATATCAAGATTTAACAGATGGACATAAGGCACAGGGCAGGTAGTCGTTGTTCCAGCCAGCCATTTTGCGCCTGTCAGCAAGACCAACGTTGACCGATTTCTCCTGTTTGAGCAGGTTGAGTGTGATGTTTCCGACGATACCGTGTTCGACACAATAGCCGCGTTGGAAGTCAATCCGGGCAAAGCGAATATTGTGCGATCATGGCATATGCGCCGATCAGGTCATCAAGCGGCAATGTGACGCAAACCAAGCTTCAGCCAGTGGTGATGGTGAGCTGGCTTACGGAGCTGTCAACGTCGATGTCGTAGTACGGGGCAGCCGGATCAAAGTTTTGGCTTTGCAACCGCACATCATTGCCCACTGCATTAAAGGTTTGATCGTCAAAATTAAATCCGGAGGCCCAGCCCTTGAGGTGAACTCGTGCGGCGGTGCCTGTGGGCCGTCGAATGGTGGTTTCGGTTGCACCTCCGCTGATCCGTACAGGAACTACGCTAGAGGGTGCAGGCAGTTCGAGCCGGGCCGTGTATGCTCCGCCTTTGACTTCGAGAGAGGCGAGATTGAGGTCGCCCAATTCAGCGGTTATCTCCGATGCCCCGCCCTGAAGCACGATCTGCCAAGGGACGGCGGTGCTGAGCGTAACCTCCGCTGCACGTTTCTTCATACCCGGAAGCCACAGCCGCCGTGGATAGCGGATAGTCACAACGCCATCTTTGACCTTCACATCTGGCACGGGTCCCTCGAAGCGGGCTTGGTAGAGTGAACCCGTTATCTCCCCCGCGCGCAAGTTCAGCCCGAAGGTATCGGAGGAGACGACGAGCTGGGCGCGTTCCAGATCAGCTAATGGCGCAGAGAAAACTCCCTCGTTGTCCGCCGACACCTCTCGCAGGCGCGCAATTTCGTCCCTAGCGAGCGCATTGCTGCGTTGAAGAAACTCCAACAGGAAAGCCTTGTGCTCGTCGTCGTAGTTGTCCGCCAATTCCTCCCATGCTTTCCCAAGAGAAGCGAAAAGAGTACCCATCTCCTGCCCGCTAGCTGCGCCTTTTGCGAGCCTCACGATCACCCGACGACCATCATTGGGGTCGCGCTCCCGGCGCACAAGTCCAGCCTTCTCCAGTCGGTTGAGAATAGCCGTGAAGGTTCCGGTTGTGAGTCCCATGAGATTAGCAAGCTGACCAGCGGTAGCCTCACCGGTGCTCTCCAGAATATCGATGACTTGCATATCCGTATCGGTCATCTCGATTCGCGCTGCCGCTGCCCGGAAGAAGGACGCACCCAGTCCATAGCTCTGCCGAAGCTCATTCACAAGTTGTCTGAGAATCTCGGGTTGTTTATTCGGTGAACGTATTGGCAATTTTGATGTCTCCGTTTCACGCAAAATAGCTTGACTTTCAAGATAAATATTCGTATGATGACTTGAGTATCTAGTAAATATGTTGTATTGTTTGCTGGATATTCAAGCTGAACGTATTGTAGCATAGGAAGGCGCAAGCGATAAGGAATGAATATGCAAAACCAAGCAATCCAAGTGAAAGGGCTGCAAAAGTCCTACAAACAGCTTTCTGTTCTGAAAGGCGTGGATTTTGAGGTGGAAAAAGGCAGTATTTTCGCCCTGCTCGGCTCCAATGGCGCGGGCAAGACGACGATTGTCAAAATCCTCACCACACTGCTTAAACAGGACGGCGGAACCGCCGCTGTAAACGGATTCGATGTTGCGTCGAAGCCCGACAGTGTGCGGCAGTCAATCAGCCTGACCGGGCAGTTTGCCGCCGTGGACGAGATTTTGACCGGACGGGAGAATCTTATTTTGATTGCCAGACTGCGGCATCTCAAAAATCCGCGTCAGGTGGCGGACGATCTGCTGAAACACTTTAGCCTGACCGACGCCGCCGACCGCAGGGTTGCCACCTATTCGGGGGGGATGCGCCGCAGGCTCGACATCGCCATGAGTCTGGTGGGAAAACCGCAGATCATTTTCCTCGACGAGCCGACCACCGGGCTTGACCCCGAAGCACGCATCGAGGTCTGGAAGACGGTGAAAGAGCTTGCCAATAATGGCACGACGGTATTTCTGACTACACAGTATTTGGACGAGGCTGAACAACTTGCCGATCAGATCGCCATTCTGCATGAGGGCAGGATTATCGCGGGCGGCACGCTGGCGGAACTGAAAAAGCGGTTCCCGCCCGCAAAGGTGGAGTATGTGGAAAAGCAGTTGACTTTGGAGGAAATATTCCTCGCAATCATCGGCAAGAAGGAGGAAAACTAAATGGAAGCGACAAACAGCCACTTTTTCAGCGACATGAGCATTATGCTGGGACGTTCCATGCGCCATATTTTCCGCAGCATGGACACCATCATCACGGTCGCCATCACGCCGATTGCGATCATGCTGCTGTTCGTCTATGTGTTCGGCGGCGCAATCCAAACTGGCATGGATAACTATGTGAATTACCTGCTGCCCGGTATCCTGCTGATTACGATTGCAAGCGGCATCGCCTATACGTCTTACCGGCTGTTTATGGATATGCAGCGGGGCATATTCGAACGGTTCCACTCGATGCCGATTGCGCGTTCGGCCCCGCTGTGGGGACATGTGCTGACCTCGCTGGTATCCAATGCGATCTCGGTTGTCGTCATCATTCTGGTGGGGCTGCTTATGGGCTTTCGTTCGTCGGCAGGCGTACTGTCATGGCTGGCTGTAGCTGGCATACTCGGGCTGTTTACGCTGGCCCTGACATGGGTCGCGGTGATTGCCGGACTGTCCGCAAAATCGGTGGACGGTGCAGGCGCTTTTGCCTACCCGCTTATCTTCCTTCCATTTATCAGTTCGGCGTTCGTGCCCACCGAATCGATGCCGCCAGTCGTCCGTGCTTTTGCCGAAAATCAGCCAGTTACCTCCATCGTCAATGCGATACGCGCACTGCTGGCAGGCCAACCTGTCGGCAATGATATTTGGGTTGCACTGGCGTGGTGCTTAGGGATACTGATCGTCGCCTATCTGTTTGCGATGCGGGTATACAAACGGAAAGCAGCTTGATGTTTGCAGGCATCAAAATGATCGTGGTCAACAAAACCATCCAGTGAAGGGAGGTAGAGTGGGTCAATACGAGTGGATATTATGCCCGGTCTGTGGCAACAAAACACGGGTCAAGATACGTGGTGATACGGTGCTTGAAAACTTCCCACTATTTTGTCCCAAGTGTAAACAGGAAACGCTCATCAATGTAAAACAACTGAATATGTCAGTCATCAAAGAGCCAGACGCTAAGACGCAGAGCCGATAACCGTGAGTGAAATCACCGTTGTCGGCTCTTTCTTTATGACAACGGCGGCTTTGAAATGACATCAAAGCCGCTTTGGTGTTCCCTTAGCATTCGATGTGTCTGTCCCATAGATCACGCCCAAAATGGCAATGGGTATGAACGAAACTTCATACCCATTGCGTGATGATTTTTAAGGGACTACAGCAGCGGCGATTTTTCCATCGCGTCGTAGTCGCAGGCGACTTCACGCCATGCCCGCCCGATGCGCTTGAAACCTTCTTCAATATCAGCAGGTTTTTGCGCGCCATAATTGATGCGGATACGGTGGCTGCCACAGCCGTTGGTGTAAAACACGTTGCCGATGGCATAGGCCGCGCCCATCTGAATGGCGGTGATGTAGAGTTCGGCGGCGGTGGGGCCTGTCTTAGGCAACTGCACCCACAGATATAAGCCACCCTGCGGAATATTCCAGCGCGAACCGGGCGGCAGATATTTAGCGGCAGCGGCTAGGGCGACATCCCGGCGACGTTTGAGTTCGCGGTTATTGCGTTCCAACTGCTGCGCCAGCACACCGCGTTCCAACATCAGGTGCATAGCGCGCTGGTTCAGGCTGGGCGAGGAAATATCGGCGGCCTGTTTGACGCGCAAAATCCGTTCGAAATGGGTGTTGTCGCTGATGACGTAGCCGATGCGTAAACCGGGCAGCATCATCTTGGTGAAGGCGCTGGCGTGAATGACGATTCCGGTTTCATCCAGCGCTTTCAGCGGCGGCAGCGATTCGCCTTCGTAACGCAGTTCATGATAAACGCCATCTTCCAAAATCGGGATGCGATACTCGTTTGCCAGATTCAGCAGTTGGCGGCGGCGGTGTAATGGCATGACCACACCAGAGGGATTCTGGAAGGTGGGCATGACATAAATCAGTTTAGGACGGTTGTCGAGAATGTAGTTTTCCAGCATGTCTAAACGGATGCCTTCGCCGTCGGTGTCGATGCCATGAATTTGTACGCGGCGGGTGCGGGCGATGTCGATCATGCCTAAATAAGTGGGGTTTTCGGTCAGGAACAAATCACCTTCGGAAAGCAGCGCCTGAATCACCAAATCCAGCGCCTGCTGCGTGCCGCCCGTAATCAAAATCTGATCGGCATGACAGCGAATCCCCAATGCACTGACATAATCCCGAATCGCCGTTCGCAGCGGTGTATGTCCCTCGGCTACTTCGTAAGCCAGCGCCTTCGCGCCGTCCCGATCCAGCACCGTGTTAATGGCATCGCGCAGGTGTGCCATCGGGAAAAAGTCGTTGGGCGGCGAACCCTGAGCAAAGCTGATGATTCCCGGTTTGCGTGCCATACGCATCATCTCGCGGATGGAGCGATCTGGTGTGGTGGGGGTTTCCTGAGTGGCGGTTGGGCTGGCGTGATTACCGTTGCCATTGCCATTGGTATGCGCCTGACCTGTGCCGTTGGTGTCCCCAGCAATAAATGTGCCACGTCCGGCGTGGGCGCTCAAAAAGCCTTCGGCGCGGAGTTCAGCGTAAGCATTCACTACGCTGATGCGGCTGATGTTCAACTGGTGGGCAAGGTCGCGGCTGGCGGGCAGGCGCGTCCCAGCGGGCAGTGAACCGCTTTCGATCTGGGCACGGATATGGCGGATGAGCTGACGATAGATGGGTTCTTCCCCATCACGGTCTAACGAGATGGCAAGTTTCGAGGGGTTTAACATATTCGCAATTTCCACTTAAATGCGATTGGCGCGTATAAGCCAATTTAGCACGTCAAGATGGGGTCAAGGATACCATACCAGTCCAATTTGGTCTACAACCCTGAGTAAACCGAAAATATACCCTACTGTAATGTCTGATCAGCCCTTACCTGTGTTATCTCCCCACCTATGATTTGGGGAACGAGAAAAATTCCAGTCCGCTTGTTTTGAGGTGGCACAAGTTGCATCCTATTGTTGGTCACTCCGGCTTTGCTTTATGAATCCACTTTTGTTAAGCCGTTTTTCTCACACTTAAAACTTATCCTTGTAGTTGGGTGTATTTGAGACACGCACTCCATCCATATCGGCTTTCGGGTAGCAGATCAGCATGTAACAATTGCGGATTTCCCGTTCTTGTTTAGTATCTCATCTACAATTGCTCATCATTCGTTATCTTACGGATCTCTTGCGCATACAAGCCTAAAACCAATATTTTCCTCTCGCAGATGTGGGAGTAAATAATTGTAATGATATTTACTTGCTGAGCTACCCTTGTCTGAATCGAAAGCTCCCCCACGGAGACTTCTGGCTTTGCTACTCCTCCAGTCCCTCCCTAAGTACTGATCGTTATTGCACCATTCCCATAAGTTTCCCCCTATATCTAGTGCGCCACATTCTGCTGCACCATGAGGATACATTCCAACTGCTGTGGTGCGTCTATTAAGTGAAGCTTCTCTTGTGTTTGCACGAGGATAATCATCCCATTCGCCCCATGGGTACTGACGCTGTTCAGCACCATTTTGGGCAATGTACTGCCATTCCCATTCGTATGGTAGTCTGATAATCCATTTAGTATCAAGGTGTTTTGTTGGAGACGGATGTATTGGGTATGAGTTTTTATGTGCTATCTTAAATCTTGCAAACAGATCATGTTCTATATATAAATTATGCACCCAATAACTGAAAACTACGGCTTGATACCATGTTACATAGTTTCGAGGAAAGTTGGGGAACCTCTCGTCTGGCGACATAACATTCTCGATTGTTCCTAAAAATGGGTCAAAATCACTCCATAGAACTTTTGGTTGAAAGTAAGGACTGTTTACTTCTGGTCCAAGTTTCCTCAATATTTCCTCTGATTCGAAATTGTCGGGGGTTATGAACGCCTCGAATTGCTGGTTGGTAATAAGATATTTTGAGACATAAAAAGGCTTAACATGGATAGAAGCAGAGCTTCCTATCTGTATTTCGCCTTCTATGTTGATTTCACACCAGACAATATCGGGGACACCATTGATAACGTTTGTTCCCTCACGCGGGTCACCTATGACGCTGAGACGTTCTCCAATACTGCTTCGTCTCTGATGTGTGGTCTTGATACTCATTAGTTCCGCAAGCAGACGCTCAGCTTCAGGTTGAATGAAATCCCGCAGTAATGGGGTAAGTTGTGGTTTGTACCGTTTGATCATTTCATAGACTGGCTTCAATCTATTTGCTTGCCACAAAAAATCACTATCGAAGCCACTTGCTTCCCAAAGTTTTGCCGCTTGGACTAGCTGACTGTGTAATCTTACCCAAGCAAGGTCAATATCAAGCGCTTGGAGGAGATTTGCGATTGATTCCTCAAAGGCGATAGACGCAGCGAAAACAACATATTGTATCTCGCTGATAGCTAACCAATTTGCACGCACTAGGTTTTTCAAGTTCCGCATACTGCTCGTTACACTGTCCGGCATCTCTTCATCATCGCTGATATCTTCAATTGCTATATCGATAGTTTTGCGGGTTTTTTGCTCCCCAATCCATGAACAATAGAGAAGTGGAATTAGTCGTTTCCCAAGCTCACGCGCATAACATATCTCGGCATGGCAATACGGCGAACTGATCGAATTGGGGCTTATGACGAAGACGAATGAATCGGCGGTTTCAATACCGTACTGGATTTCTTTCCACCAAGGAACTCCCGCGACAATTCCTACAAGCGGTTCTTTGATTTGATCGAACCACGGCTGTTTGCCGTGCCGTTTCAAGGAAACCGTAAGCTTATGAACAAATTCTAAATCTTGGTGAGAATATGAGACGAATACGTCCGGCATTAGAAACAACCTCATTTGAAGACGATATAAGTGTATGCATAGATCTCGATAGCAGGCTGTCCAAAGCCCTAAAAAGACAAATGCTATTTTATGATTGGCACTGTATCAGGACAAATATTGATCTGTGTCGTTAAGAACTATACCAACCAGAGATAGGGTACCTAAAGGTAACACCTAGTAACTACTGGTGCTAGTACTAGAGGCCGAATTCAACGATGGAAAGGGAGACAAAGCCCTTTTCATCAGGCTGAAGGCGATGCCATTTCACCAACAGATTGAATAAGGCTAAAGTGTAGCCCAGATGATTTTCAAAATATGTCCAGACACGATGTGAGAGCTTCTTGAAATGGCACACAACAGTCAACATCGACAAGATGCTCGCAATCAACATGTGGGTATTCCAACCGCCTCGTTGACAGATTTTGAGGTTGGCGGGATGCCAATCCTGTTTCTCGAAGGCCATATCGCTCAAGACCACCATCTGGACGGCCACGCCATCAACTAGAGATTGAAAGGCACTGCCATCATAGACATTGACCGTGTCACACGCCTAATCCACAATCAAACCCAGATGCACAGAAGCGCTTCAGATACACCCGATAACGCTTGAATGAACGAAACAGGCGGGTGCGTTCGGGCAGTTTCGGAAACGGTGGACTAGTTGCGGCTCAACCAGCTATAAAACGCCCGTGACCCACCCCCTTTGAGAGCAAACAACAAGGCTAGTATTACCACTTCACTCGGATACAAATTGGCCTGCGGATTGTTTCTTCACATCCAGCATCATTTCATCCACCCGATAGAGCAATTCAATAATAAACTCTTCGGTTGTCACGGCTCTGACCTCTTCTTGAGATTCGACACCCCAAGATTGTCAGTTGTCCGTGACTTTTTCTACTAGGACCATTTGGTTACTATTCTGTTCGGGTTCTTTGTATCAGAAAGAAATAATTTTTAATGTGCTAACCACAACAACTTAGCTATTCGTGAGCTAATACAGAATAGAAAATCGCACATTTTGATTACCAATATGGCGAGAAATTTCAGGTACACTAGGCAAGTCTTTCACTTTCGCCAAACGCATTCTTGCCGTATATTTGTGGGAAAACACGTATTCACTCGCCATCAATCGGAGTGGGATCTCATGCCCGATCTCGAAACATTTGAAGCCGAAGTCAAAGCGAAAATCAAGCTGCTGGCCTCCAGCAAAGATGCCACTGTGCGCCGTCAGGCAGCGGAATGGCTAGGGGAAGCGGGCGACCCCACTGCGATTACATCGCTGGCATCAGCTTATAAATCCGATAAAGATGCCCGTGTGCGCGATGCTGCCCGTTATTCTTTAGGTATGTTCCGCAAGCTGGAACAGGCGCTTGAGGATGATAACGATGCGGCCATGCAAACACTGGAAGACATCGCGCTCAAGGGTAAAATCGGGCGGCGCTTAGGCTTTCCGACCCGTTCGTTGGTCAAGATCGAATTGGGTCTGCTGCTTTCGGCGCTGCTGGTGGCCGCACTGGCATTCGTCCTGCCGCCGATGCTCCGCAGTGGGAGTGGTGGCGGTACACAGCAGACCATCACACAGCCGACATCTGCTCCCCAAAGCGGCGTTCCTGTCGATAAAGATCGGCCAACCTTAGTGAGCGATTTAACAGGGGCGCTTACCCTGCTCAGTGCTAACGCAACTAAATTGCAGGCACAGTATCAGGGTGTACTAGGCGGTGGGTCATTGACCTGTACCGAAACATTTGACTCGCTTGATCCGGTTCAGCTTTCATCCAATAACACCCGCGACTTCCCGGATTTGGCGACGGCTGCACAGGACATCAACAATGCACAGCAAGCGCTGGCAGAAGCCAAAGCCACTTATGACCGGGTGTGTGAACAGGAGCAGGAAGTCCCTGCCGCTGAGTTCGGCGCACCGATGGCGGGAGTGGTCGCGGTGCTGCAAAGCATCCCGACGATTCAGCAAACTTTGAGCGGTGTTGCACCTGTCGATTCTACCCCGACCGCCGAAGCCGCCGTTGTTCCCGAAGTGCAGCCGACCACCATTGATACCACCGCGCTGCGAAATCACCTCACCAGTCTGCAAACCATCATCGACAACATGAACGCGGCGCGTGGGCCGTATACACTGCTGAACCAATTCTGGACGGAATCCGGCACGACCGGAACGGAAGGCTGTGGTCAGTTGATTAACGTCAATACGGATATTCCGGCGAATTACACCATTTCAACCGAGGATGCACAGACCTACGCGGGTTTGAGTCTGGCGGCGGATGTGGTCAATACCGGGTTGCAGCTTTTGCGGCAGGGATGGGAGTCGTTCGCGGCATCGTGCAGCCGCAATACCACCGGGCCGGATTCAGTGACGGGTTTGCAATTTACGCAGTCGGTCAAAACGGCTTTTGACAGCGCCACCAGCCAGATTAATGTGCTCAAGAGTGGGTTGTAACGGCAGCAGAACCGCTTACCTGATACATATTTTCCCCGTTCCGACGGGGCTTTTTGTGCCGCATAAAATAGCAACCTCATCGAGAGACTCTACTGGGTTAAGGCTTCCAGTGCCTCACGGTTGAGGATGTGCACCAGCGGATAACCGGGGCTGATGTATCCGTCATCGACCAGTTCGCGCAGTACACGATTCAGATGGCGCGCAGTTGTCCCCATCAGTGAAGCCAGCCCTTCCTTATCCGGGAGGAGAACTGCCCCTTGTGCATTGGCGGCGGGCTGCGACAGCAGGTACACCGCCAGACGGTTGATGACAGGCAGGACTTGGTTCACTTGCAGGGCATTGGTTTTATACAATTTTTCCCGAAGCTGCTCGATCAGAAAACGCAAAAAACGCGGATCGGATGCGCCGTAACGGTCTACAATGTCGCTGGGAATGCCGAGCAAGGTGGATTCCTGCGTGGCGATGACGTTGCTTTTCACCCGCGTGTCGCTCAGGATTTCAATATCACCGAGGGCTGCAAACGGCTTCGAGAGCGCAAACACAGCCAACTTACCGTTCAGGTGATAATGGCTGCACTGCACCTGTCCTTCTACCAGAAAATGCAGGTAATGCTGCTCATCCTGTTCGATGTAGATGTGGCTGTATATGGGATAATGGAACAGTTGGAGGTGATCGAGCAGGTTTTCATTGAGAAACCGCGTCATGCCAAATTGATTAACATAGTGCTGTATCGTCTTTTCCGGGCTGGCGATTCGCATACTTTATCCCCTCTGCTCTCGTACTACTTTTATTCTACAGCCTCCACCGCATAAGTTGAGGACATATGTCCTTGAAGCGAATTTTCACCCGTCGTAGGCTGTTTTTTATCAAACACAGCATACGATGGGAGTTCAATCATGTTATTCAAAACTGCCACACAGCCAACACGGGAAGTGAAGATTGCGCCAGTGATCGCATCCGCACCGTCGGCTACAGAAATTGTGCACTGCGACGGGGAATTATCGAAAGCTGAACTCCGCCGCCAGATGTATGAGCGCATCGCGGAAGGTAATGGGCTGGCAGAGGCCGAGGAACATGCTCGTCAGATGTGGAAGGGGCAATGACGAATATGGGCGAGGGTGTTGTTCACTACCCGATTTACCGTTTGCCTTTTACTTTTCTGCTCAACAGCCCTCGGTATACACCGTCTAAATCCTGAATTTATATAGGCTGCGGCGTGGGTTCAGGAATCGATTTACCATCCTCCAGCATTACACTGATCCACAATGATATTGCTTCTCGAACCATTGGCTGAATATCATCCCATGTTTCTGCATGGGTGAAGCAGCCCGGTAAATCTGGAACCGCTACACCAAAACCCTCGTCGTCTGGTGTAATCATCAGCGGGTAAGGCAGGCTGAGGTAATAGTCAATCGTTTTGGTTGTCATCCGTTTTTTCTCGTTCTTTGACACGATCTATTGCCTCCAAAACCTGTTTCACAATATATGCTGGAACATGTTTTGCATGGGCCGCAACCACAATAGGTGTATCCTCATCTGGATGCTGGTAAACCGTATGAGAACCTTTGCCTTCGCGTCGCAAGAAACCGTAGTCTAAAAGAATCTGTTCCAAATCATCCTTAGAAACATGTTTGGGATTTTGCTGTATGTTTCTAAGGCGTTTTTCGCGCTTGGTCATAAAACAGGATAGTCGATTGAAGTAAGGGCGACCGAGTTAGTCGCCCACCATTATCAGAATTCCAGTGAATCGAGGTCGATGGGCGCGGTGCGGCGTTTGTGCTTCAGCACTTTGTACATCACCTTGAAATCAGGATAGCCTTTAGCTTTACGGGGTTCGAGGGCTTCACATTCGTAAAAATCCTGCACCAGTTCGTAGGTGGCCGGACTGATGAGCACCTCGCCACCGAGAGCGTTTTCTTGCAGCAGTTTGGCTAAATCCGGGGCATCACCCAATGAGGCGAATTCCTTGCGGTCTTTGCCACCGACGTTACCCAACACGGCCATGCCGCTGTGAACGCCGATGCCATAAAACAACCGCTGCTGTTCCGGCAGGACTTCATGTAAGGCAAACAAATCGTACATCATGCTCATGGCGGCACGGACGGCGCGGACGGCATGATCCTGCTGCGGATTGAACTGGGTGTTGAATAATCCAGTTACGGCGTCGCCCATGTATTTATCCACCACGCCCTCGTAGAGATTGATGGCGTCGCTGGACAGGCTCATATAACGGTTAATGATTTCCATCAGCCGTTCGGGGTCAAGCTGTTCGCTGAAGTTGGTGAAGCCGCGCACGTCGCAGTGGAGTACGCTGATGTCACGTTCTTCGCCCGCGATGTCTAATTGGCGCAGATGCTCCGTGCCCACTTTGACATAGGCGCTGAGTTTACCGAATTTGGCCTCGCGCATCCGGGCTTCGGTCAGGTCGTCCATCAGGATGACGACACCCTGACTGACCTGCTGGGCATCCCGCAGCGGGCTCATAATCAGATTCCAATAGCGTTTGCCTGCACCATCCAGTTCAGGTTCGACCTGAATGAGTTCGCGCGTACCTGCCTCACGCACCCGGTTGAGGTGGTCGTGGAATACGCCGTTCATGGCGGGCAGGGCTGCATCCAATGATCTGCCGATCACATTCTCGCGCCGTTTGCCGGTGATCAACTCGGCGGCTGGATTGCAATCGGTGATGATATTGTCGCGGTTGATGGTGATGACGCCGCTGGCGATAGAGGCGAAGATGCTGGTCATCCGGTCGCGGGCTTCCACCATCTGGGCAACCTGATGACGTAGAGCCTCGAACAAGCGCGCATTTTCGATAGCGACCGCTGCTTGATTGGCAAAGGCTTTCAACAAGTTCAGGTCGTGGGGCTTGAACAATCCGGCCATGATGCGGTTATCGCAGTACACCACACCGATGACTTCATCGCGCACGGTCAGCGGCACAGCCAGAATGCTGCGGAGCTGGAAACCGACGATGCTCTGATGGCCTTCGTAGCGTTTATCCTTGCTGGCATTTTCAGTCAGCACGGGTTCGCCAGTCGTCGCCACTTCGTTGACGATGGTGCTGCTGACCACCAGTTCGCCCTTGCCGATTTGTTCTTTATCAATCCCGCGCTGCACAGGATAATCCATCACATCCGAGTCGCGGACGCGCAGGGCGATATAACCGCGTTCCGCCCCGGTCAGGCGAATCACGGTGTCCATAACCTGATTGAGCACTTCGTTGGGTTCCAGTGACGAATTCACCAATGAGGTAGTATCGGCCAGCGCCCGGAGCTGCTTGAGTTCGGTCAGCGATCCGGCCAAACCGTCTTTGAGTTTATCCAACTGGGAGCGCAGCGATTTTAAACTGTCCAGCGCGCCGGGAGGCAGGTTCATGCCCCGCGCCCGCAGGATGTCCCGCTGTGCCCGCAGCAGTTCCACGAGGTCGTTTACCCGCTGTCCAAGCTGGCGCAGTTGATCGTGGGCGGTCAACTGGTGGACGCGGAGTTTAGCGGTATCTTCAAATGGGGGGTCAAAATTGGTCATTACGCTTTGAACACCTCATATACCGAGGTCGCCTGCTGGCGGCCTTTCGCTTTAATCGCCTGGCGTTCTTCCATACGGATGTTTTGTGGCACACCGCCGGACACAGCCCGCATATAATCACACAATGCATCGCTGATGATAATTTGCCCCGGCGTGGCATTTTCCAGCAAACGGTGCGCCAGATTGATGGTATCGCCCAACGCCGTGAAGTCGCGGCGGTTGGCGCTGCCCACATTGCCAGTGGTGGCAACACCGCTATGGATTCCGATACGGTAAAAATGCGGGTCGGGGTTAATGCCCTGTCGCGCATATAGATTGACAAATTCATCCCGAATCAGCAAGGCCGATTCCAACGCTCGGTAAGCATGGTCGGGCATCGGGTTTAGCTGGGTGTTGTACAGGATCATGACTTCCGTGCCCATGTATTTATCGATCACGCCGCTGGTCGCCTGTACACATTCGGTAACGACCGATAAATATTCGTTGAGCAAATCCATCACCTGTGTCGGGCGCAAATCCGGCGGCATGGTTGCCAGCGAACGCACATCCACATACATGCAGGTCATTTCGCGCCGTTCGCCGCCTAATGCCAGCCCGGAAATCTGCTCGATATGCTCGACCATCCCGCGCGGCAGATAGCGTTCAACGGTTTTCAGCCGTTCTTCGCGTTCGTGCTGTTCGGTCAGGTCATCCACCACCACTGCCACGCCCCGGGTTTGCTGTTCGGCATCTTTTAACGGGCTGAGTTTAAGGCTCAAATATACCCGCCCGCGTTCCATCTCGATCTCGCTTTCGATGGCCTGCGTTTCGTTGTTTTCCCGCACTCGCTGAAGAAATTCCGGGCTGAGTTTGGGTAAAACCGCTTCCAAATGCTGGCCGAGCGCCACATCCTCGCTAAAGCCCAGAATACCGGAGGCGGCGGCATTGAAAGTTTCTACCTCGTCGGATGCATCAGCGGTGATGATGCCGCTGCCGATACTATCGAACACATTGGCCATCACTTCACTGAGTTCGGTGATTTCCGCCAGATTATTCTGTACACGCATGAACAGACGGGCATTTTCGATAGCAACAGTGGCCTGGTTGGCGAAGGCTACCAGCACACTTTTCTCGCGTTCGGTGAAGACGCCCGCCCGCAGACGGTTATCAACATACACCGCGCCGATGACTTCGCTCTTGTAATTCAGCGGCACACACAGCACTGAACGCAGCACCATCTGGGCGATGCTGTTGTTATCCTGAACGCGCGGGTCTTTATAGGCATTATCACTGAGCAGCGGTTCACCCGTCTCCAACACCTCGTTCAAAATGGTGTTGCTGCCCTGAAAGGTCGTTCCGCCGCGCCCGTCGGTATCCGTCAGGTCACGGGCAACCCGGAATTCAACCTGTCCGGTTTCCGGGTTCTTCAGCACGAAGTAACCCCGTTCAGCGCCCGCCAGTTTAATCACCTCACCCATCGCGTTGTTCAGCACTTCGTCCAGATCAAGCGATGAGTTAATCATGGCGGAAGTGGCCGCCAGCGCCCGAAGCTGCGCCAGTTCGGTTTCTTCCTCACCCAGATTTTTTTCAAGGTCTTTCAGGTCGGTGTCGATATGGTCAAGATTTTTGAGCGCGCCGGGGGGCAGGTTCATACCCCGTGTACGGAGGATTTCCTGCTGGCTGTGGAGCGCGGCAGAAACTTCGGTCACGAGGGTTCGTAAACGCTGGATTTCCGTTAAAACAAGTGTCTTTTGGGCACCGCTGTCGATCATACAGCCCTCGCAAATGGTTAGAATGTTGGAATTATACACCCGTTCGCCTCACAAGAACCTGTATCACGAGCCGATACAAGTGAGAAATTCCTAACCAAACGGTAAAAAATTATGAAAATCTGTTTAGTTTGCAACAAAAGCGTTGGGTATTTGTTGGGAATTCGTTAGGATGGCCTGTGGTAGAATCCCATTTTTAGGATTTCTGTAAGGACAGGCTCCTAAACTCGCCGTTACGCTGGATGATATTGGTGAAGCAGGTTATCTATGAGTCGTGTTTTATTCTATTTGCGTTATGCATGGACGAATCTTCGCAACAGTGGGCATTGGACAACTTTCGCCGTTTTCTGTGTGGCGGCGGGGGTGGCGACGGTGGTGGCGCTCCGCAGTCTGGGGCTTTCGATCACCGACTCGCTGTTGAGCAATTTACGCCAGTACAATCACGGCGATATCAGCATCAGCAGTGTGCCGAGCTTCGGCCCATTCTCGATTACCTTTCAGCGCGGCAGTGACGAACCTTCGGTGTTCCAGCCGTGGCAGGTGCAAACGGTCGCGGATTGGGTGGCGGCACGCGGCGGGAGCATGACTCCTTATGCTATCGTCAGTAATGTGCAGGTGACGCCGCTGGGTGAGGAAGAATCCGGGCGTCCTCAATTCACCAGTTCATTCCTGATTGACCCGGAAACATTTAGCATCAGCAATTCGGTCGTGGCGATTGATCCTCCGGGTGTCCCGCTGAAAGACCTGTTCACGGGTGGGCTGGATGTGGTCATCAGCCAGAATATGGCCGAGGCACAGAATATCAACGTCGGCGACGAGGTGCGCGTCAGCGGTACGGAGCAGAAATTCACCGTGCGCGGCATCGTTCCGACCGAAACTGAAGCCAGCATCAACAATATTCTGGCGGCATTTTTCGGCTTTGTGTATTTTCACCGGGATCAGGCCGCGACACTTGGCTTGAATACCAACCCCAATTCCATTGGCATCATTCTCCCTGATGGCACGCCGCCAGACGATATTGCGGTGTCTGCTGGTGAGGTGGCACGTTCGGTGCGCGCCCGTGATGTCAACGCCACACCGTGGCTGCTGGAACGTAACAAAGAACTTTCGGATATGATCGGGCGCTTTATCGTCACGATGGGTTTGGGTGCGCTGCTGATCGGCGGGGTGGGCATCATGAATACCATGCTGGTGCTGGTCGGGCGGCGCACGATGGAAATCGCCGCACTCAAAACCTTTGGCCTGAAGGGGTATCAGGTAGCGGCATTGTTCATTGCTGAGGCGTTTTTCATTGGCATTATGGGCAGCATTGTAGGCGTGATAGGCGGTTTGCTCCTCAGCGGGGCGGTTAATCAATTTGGTGAAGCCTTTCTTCAGCAGCGATTGCCGTGGCGTTTGCATCCAGAAGCAGTGCTTTATGGAGCTGTGCTGGGCATGATTGTGACGATGGTATTTGGTGTGCTGCCGGTTTTGACGGCCACCAAAGTGCGACCCGCGATTGTGCTGCGTCCCAATGAAGGCCATATTGCGCGGGCTGGAATTTTTCAGAGCTTGATCGCGCTGCTTTCGGTGGTGCTGGTGTTGGGCGTTGTATCCGGCCAAATCCTCGGCCCGGTGGTGGAAAATGTGGCAGGCGACCGCGCACCCAATTCCATTCTGCTAGGCATTCTGGCAGTCGCTGGCACGATGGCGTTTCTCGGTCTGCTGGTCGGTGTGATGTGGGTGATCGTCTGGTTGCTGGGTTTTATGCCGACCTTTGGTAATGTGGATATGCGGCTGGCTTTACGCAATTTATCAACACGGCGCTTACGCACGGCGGTCACACTGCTGGCATTGACGGCGGGCATGTTCGCCCTGAGCAGCATCACCTATTTCGGGTTAGGCGCGCGCGAAATTGTCCGCATCCAGTTCGGCAATACGCTGGGCGGCAATGTGATGATTGTGCCGCTGCTGCCTAAAGAAGTCGGACAGCCGTTGATTGATTATGCCATGTCGTTTCAGGAAGGTGTGCAGTACAAAACGATTGTGAACGCTAATTTCGCCCGCATCGTCGAGATTAACGGCGAACCGATTGTCATTGAAGGCCAGCAGCGCGCCCTGCCGCTGACGATGCTCATGCGTGAAACCGATAACCCCGCGCTCAACAGCGGCCCGCTGATTGCAGGACGTGACCTGACACCGGAAGATCGCGGCAAGAATGTGATTGTGCTTTCGCAGCAGTCGGTACTGGAAACACTGGTCGAATCGTATGGTTCGCTGGAAGAAATTGGCGTGACGGTCGGCTCAACGGTGCGAATCAATCTCGGTGCTGGAACCCAAATCTTTGAAGTCGTCGGCATCGTTGGCAGTTCCAACAGTTTTACGCCCAATATTGCCGGTGCTTATCTGCCGCCGGATGCCCCCGGTGTCGGGCAGAGTTATGTTATCAACGTGATTCAGGTTGATCCGGAACATATCAACCAATTCCTGACGAATATGTCAGCTTTACCGCTGGTGTTTTCGATGGATGTGGCGTTTATTGACGGCTTGCTCAAACGGCTGGTTGACCAGTTGAGTGCCATCCCGACAGTTGTGGGATTGCTTTCGCTGTTGGCGGCGGCGGTCATCATGGCGAATACCGTTTCGCTCACTATTTTGGAACGGCGGCGACAGATCGGCATTTTGAAGGCGTTGGGCTTGAAGCGTCAGCGTGTGCTGCGCGTTATCCTGCTGGAAAATACGGTGATCGGGTTATTGGGCGGCTTATTGGGAATCGGCGTGAGTTCGTTGGGTGTCTCCCTGCTGACCGCCTTAGGCACAGGTTCGGCTATTCCGATACCGAGTGACGCGACCTTCATCACCATTGGGCTGATTATTGCCTCGGTGCTGATCGCATGGGTGGCTACTTTATTGAGCGCCCGTGTCGCTATTGGAGAACGCGTCTCCAAAATCCTGCGCTACGAATAGCTTAAACCACAAATTCTTTTTCGCGGGCGAACTGCGGCAGATATTCCGCGAAGTCATTCAGAAAATCGTCCAGAATCGCCCACATCCCCATCGGGGAGAGCATCTCTAAGACTTTGCGCCATGCTGTCGCTACCAAACAACTCGCTTTGAGGGCAGGGAGCAAGGATGCAACGCAGAGGTTGATAGTCAATCTGATAGGCTCATTGAATGTACTCAGTTAGACTCAAAGATTGTCGGAAACCCTGAGGTAAAGATGTATCTAACCGATGTTTTAAGTCAACGCTGGCAAATACGAACATAACAAAGGTTACTCTATGATCAGTTAGTTCGTTTCTCCCTATTGAGGCCTCGACTCTTGCCATATGTTCAGGGTTTATCGAGAAGTTAAAACCGAGGTCTAGTTTTCTGCTATCTAATCCAAAACTGCTTAATCCTTCGAAAAGTTTGGACGCTACTTTTCCAGTAAGTACCTCAGCCAGAATTTGAACCACATCAGCAACTTCTTTGGGAGAGAGGGGATTCGAAAATCCACTCCTGGCAACAATATCTATCTTTTCTTCAGCATTATGTTGAATCACCTCAAACCATGACATAGTAATGCTCCACTCATAACTGCTGCCCAGACATTTATTATGGCAAAGCCTGTTGCGTGTATTGGTTCACTTGTGAAACCATAAGCTGCTTGGTGCAGTGAGCTTCAAACCACGAACTCTTTTTCGCGGGCGAACTGCGGCAGATATTCTGCGAAGTCGTTCAGAAAGTCGTCCAAAATCGCCCGCGCGGTATCAATGTCGGTAATCATCGGGTCGAGCAGCAGGGCTTGCAGTGCCAGATCACGGTCGCCCTGCGCGGCGGCTTCCACAACGATTGAACTGCGTGCCAATTCCCGGCGGCAGAGTTCCGCGATTCCTTCCGGCAGCGGCGGAAACGCTAATCCCTGAATCCCCATCCCGGAAAGCACACCGGGCACTTCCACAATCGCCTCATCTGGCAGATTGGGAATCAGGCCGTTGTTGGGGATGTTCAACTGCTGGCTGGAATACGGCACATTGTAAGTCAGCGCGCTGACGATTTCCGGCACCGGTTCTTGCAAAATCGAGAAGCGGTGCAAATCGCGCAGATCATCCACCGAGCGTTCGCCGGACGCAATTGCAGCAGCTAAAGCGCGGCGATCCGCACGGCGTTTACGGTTGCCCGCCCAACTTTGCAGGCGCAGTTTATATTTCTCCCACGGTTTGGTGATCGGGTCATGGGCATACGACACATATTCGCACATGTGGCTGTCGCCTGCGGTGGGCATCATCCCGAAAATCTGGAACATCTCGCGCGAAAGCGGCTCGAAATCCTTGCGATAACCCTTCAGCCAGCGCTCCCGCAGCAATGGATACAAATCCTCGCCCGTTTCTTTATCGCGGATGTCGTATACCCACGAAAAATGGTTGATGCCCGCCGCCTTGATGTCCAGATGTTTGAGTCCAGCCATCGCCACCGGGATGAAATTCGGCATATTGTCAGCGTCGGTATGCACATGAAAATGCTCAGGAATCGGGATGTCCCACAGGTCAGCCAGCACCGCCGCCGCCATCGCATAACCCCACAGCAGTTGATGGCACAACCCCAATACTTTGATTCGGGTGTAGCGATGAACGGCTAAGGTCAGACGAATGAGGGGATTGGTCAGGTTGATGTACCACGCTTGGGGGCAGAGTTCTTCCATATCCCGCGCGATGCCCAAAATCACGGGCAGATTACGTGCGGTATGAGCAAATGCGCCGGGGCCGCCATTTTCGGCATACGGTTGACGAACGCCGTGCCGTAACGGAATTTGCCAATCCTGCTCCCAGACGGTTTCGCGCGGGCCAACCTGAATCGAGACGATGACTACATTTGCACCCCGCAGCACTTCGCGCCGTTCGGTGGTGCTGGTGATGGTCATTTCGGCATCCCATGCGGCATTCATTTTTTCGGCAACCGTATGCATAGTCGCCAGCGCTTCCGGGTCGATGTCCACCATCGCCAGTTCCGCGCCACGTAAACGTTCGCACTGGATCAAACGTGCCAATGCTCCCAGCCCGAAAATCGCGCTGCCTGCGCCGATCACCACAATTTTTGGCGGCCTGTGCATAGGTATTTCCTTACAGACTGAACATCTCGAATTGGGTTATTCGTTTTTGGTTTTTGGTAAAGTATTGAACCAATAACTAACAACCAATGACTAATAACTATCCCTTGATGTACTGCGTCAGATAATCCATCCCTTTATCACGGCTGGACATGGCGATGCTGATGGCGTCTTCGGCAGATGCGCCCTTATGCAGAATATCGTGGACGGCCTGTGCCACCGCCGCCGGATCGTCATCGCCGGGGAAGGTCACATTGCGCCCGACCATCGCCCCACGCACATTGCTCCGCGCCGCCACGCCCGCCGCGAAATCCTCAAAGGTTGAACGTGGGTCTTCACGTGATGGGCCGCCGAGCAGAATAATCGGCAGACTGGTGGATAAAGCGACCCGGCGGTAATCCTCACTGTAGGGCAGCTTGAGCCACAAATTGCGCGACGAATCGCCCAGCGCCGAAACAATCCCCACCATGCGAATGATTTCGTCCGGGGTGTTTTTGATCGCCCATTTGTTGTGTTCCTGTACGGCCCACAGCGGCTCGACAAAAGAAGGCAGTTCATAGCGGTTGAGCGCCGTTACGGCCTCGGCACAATATTGCAGCGTCTTGAGGGTGCGCTCGTCGTCCAGCGCAATCCGCACCAGCATCTTGCCGCCATCTAGACGGAATCGGTCAATCGATTCAGCCGTATAAGCGCCGAATCGATCTTCAATTTCGCCCGCCGCCCCCGCGATGCCGCCGCGCTGCATACAGCCGATCAGCACCTTGTTATCCAGAAATGATGGCCCGCCGCTCTGCTGCACCAGATAATCAATGATGAGCAAATCGTCGATCATATCCGGCGTACTCATAAATCCGTCAAACTCAGTGGTGACCATCACCCGTAGAATGCGCCCCATCAATTCGTGACGGTTGCCCATTTTGAGCATATCGCTGCCCAATGCCGTCACGCCCCGCCCCGGATGATCGGCGGCCAGAATGCTCAGTTTGCCATCAGTGGTGAGTTTGGGACGGCGCTGGCGTACGCGTGCCTGATTTTCAATAACTTCCGGTGCGTCTACGCGGATTTCGGTGATTTTCTCGAAGATGCTTTCCGGGAAGAAGGCTTCGAGATCAAAATGATAGCCGTTGGTAGTGTATTCAATCGACACAGAATATTTCCTCCAGCATGATTTCCGGTATCCCGATTATTGCGGGAAACGGGTGTGCGTCAACCGGAAACTGCTTTTTCCGCCAATGTTCGCACGGTTGCCATCTCGCCCCGGTGTTCAGCTTCGTGCTGCATCAGATGGTGCAGCACCCATTCCGGCGTCACATCATAATCCGGCAGATGGCGTAAACGGCGGAACTCCGCGATGGACATGCCCTTGAAGCTGTTGAGCACCAGCATTCGCACCGAATCCAGACGGCGGTAATGTTCGTCCAGACTGATTCCCTTGACCACCGTCAGCCGCCCCTGTGCATCGCGCACCGGATGGGGAAACTTGCTGAATACATCCTCGCCCAGTTTGCCTTCCATGATTTCTGTGGCCAGCCAATCGAGTTCAATCAGCGCGATGTGATACAGCAGGGTGCCGATGCTGTTACCATCCGCATGTGGCTCCCAGTCAATTGCATCCGGGTGGATGGCATCCAGCGAACGGCGGCTGCGTTTGCGCTCATTTTCGAGCATCCACAACATACGCCCGATTTCCGGTTCATACCCCGGCAGCGGCTCGATGCTCATTTGGCGTTTGGCTTCAGTGGACATTCATTAATCCTGTTCAAAAATAAGCTTTAACGGGGCTCGAATTATTCAAGTCACAAAAATAATTATACAGCGAATCCGTTCTCATTTGACTCATTTTGCGGTCTATCCGCGAAAGCCTGTATAAAAAAATGACAAAATAATCTATGGAGTCTGGAACGATCAGCCTGTATAGTTGATTGCCCGGAAAATCAGGAGGATCAATAACGATGAATGCAGCCGAAACCGGCCAGTATATTACGGACACGTTCAAAGGTGTGGATGTAGTAACCGCTAATGGTGACAGCTTCTTCTTCTACTATCCGGATCGCAGCCTGCCCGCAGATTACCGCTTTCCATTCGTGACCCTCGTGAATAGCGATGTAAACGATCAGTTCTCAGACCTCAACCGTCCTGATGTTTTTCGATTGAACATCGGCGTCAGCAAGCAGACTTTTCGTTCACTGTTCGGCCTACCGGAGCGACATTCTGACACTGACGATGATGAAACGGCTGAAAGTGACGATAACACCGCCAGTTACGATTTCACCGCTTTCGATCAAGTGATGCCACACCCGGTCTATGGACGGCAGTATTGGGTATGCATCCTCAACCCCAGCAAAGAAACCTTTGAAACCAAAGTGCTTCCTCTGCTGGCCGAAGCTTATGAAATGGCCGTCAGCAAATACGACAAACAGGCATCTCGCAAATAAACCCAACTGATGGATAACCGAAATAGAATGGTCTGAGGTAGGGGCGGACTAAACGCAGCGCATGTCCGCCCATGAATATACGTCAGCGCGGAAGGCATCTTGGCAAACCGCGCTGACAAAATTGATCAACTGTACTGCAACTCATCTCACTCAGGGAGTAGCCGAAACCTCAATAACATACAATCCGCTTTCTTGGAGCACAGCCAGATGGCGACCATCAGGCGAGAAGATGGCTGGATCATGCAGTGTTATCCCAAGTACATTGGTCGAATTCACCGAATCATCGAGAACGACTGTTTCGCCTGTGACCAGATCGTACTGGACGATTCCCATTTCATTGAGCAGCCATATTTTGTGCTCATCATCCGGCGCAAAACTGGCAGCGATAACCTCGGTTGCACCGATACCCTCAATCAAATCAGTTTGCGTCGACAAAGAGCCGTCATAAATAGCGAGGCTGTAAGTGTAATTACCCGGAGTATTGAGCCGTAACAATAATTGACTGCCATCCGCTGATAAATCATAAGCCCCATTCACTGCATAATCGTTACCATCCAGTGAGACGCTTCCTAAATCGCGCAGGGTGGCGTCTGATACAGCCGGTACATAATTATCGAGGTAGTGGACATCAACCCAGATAGAAGGGCTAATCGTATTGACAAACACAAATGCACTGCCGTCTGCGCTCCAGAATGTATTTCCAATACCGCGCAATTGCACATCAGGCAAAGTAAAGACTTGCTTTTGCTCAAGATCAGCAATACCCGGTTGCACCGTCGGAAAATCCCCATAATTGGTCACAATTTCTTCGCCATTGAGCACGCCGTAGACGAGGTAACGGTCATCTGGTGATTGAGAGATGAGGGTTATTGCCTCCCCTTCCAGCAGCTTCACCGTTCCTAAAAGCTGTTGAATCTCATCCATCATATCGGGTTGAGGCCGAGTGTTACTCAATTCCAGCAAACCAGTCTCGACATTGTAGGTATACCAATCATTGGCTGTCTGCTCAGAAATAGCATTTCGGAATAGCAGGGTCTTACTATCTGGCATCCAGATCATATTGTCAGGGAGAATGTTGTTAAGGGTAACAATCGGATTGAGCATTTCATCCGCTTGACCAGTCGCCAATCTCAATTGCCCAAGTGCGACAACACAACTCAGGCAAATTACGAAAACTTTCCAATTTAAGAACAGTGACAACTGCATTTCCCTTTCTTGAGTGATGCCAGGAACTACCCTTCTCCCACACCCCATAACCTGACCGTGCCATCCGCACCGCCCGATGCCAGCAGCGTCCCATCCGGGCTGAACGCGAGATTAAGGACACGATCTGTATGCCCTTCTAGCGTTATCATTTTTTCACCTGTTTCCAAGTTCAACACGTCGATTGTGCCGTCAATGTACCCGATGGTGAGCAGATTTCCTTCAGGGTTAAGCGCCAAACTTGTGATAAACTGCACTGCTTCTGGTGGGGTGATGACTCGAAAATCGGCTAGATTCTCACCTGATAGCGCGGTTTCCATATTCCAGATTCGCACCCCATCGGACGCCGCATAAATGAGGCGAGTTCCATCTGGTGTAAAAATCATGTCATTTATCCAGAAGACCGCTTTATCAAGGGCGGCGATTTCTGCGTATGATTCTGTGTCCCATACCCTGATCAAGCCATTCTTTGTACTGGCAGTCGCTACGATGTTTTCAGCAGGACTAAATGTGGCACTGAAGCCCGGTCCGGGGCAAAGATTATCATTACAAGTTGGCAGTGAGGCGTAGATTTCCTTAGAAGTTAAGTCAATTAACTTGAACGCATATTCGCCTTCAGGTCTACCCAAATTACTTCCAGCAAATGCCAAAAATTGATTATTCGCACTAACAGTCACCACGTTGATGTGCGAATCATTCGCTTGAATAACAACCGGAATGGCTTCAGAATTCAAATCCACCAGCGTCACAATACCGGAGCTATCGCCTGCCACAAGCACATGACCCTCTGGGCTGAAAGCCAGACTCATCGCTTTGAAAGGTGCATCGGGTGAAAGCTGACTTTCCTTAAATCCCTCGATGGTATTCCAAAGGCGAATAACGCCATCAAAGGACTTTTCATAGACACGCTCAATAGCAGCGAACCACTGCCCATCCGAACTAAAAGCAATATCTTGCACGATAGTATCGTCGCTGCCCTGCAAAATCCCCACCTGTTCCAACGCAGCAAGATTTGCTTCTGAAATCACTTCTCTAGGTTGAGTTATCGCAGGTTCATCTGTGCTTACCTGCATAAAATACAGCGGCAGTACATAACTGAGCAGCATTAGCAATCGCACCATTTATCCCTCCCGCACACCCCATAACCTGATTACACTATGCCTCCAAATCGGCTGAATCAAAATGAATACGCCGCATCCATAGGCATTCCGCAGCCTGATCGTCAGGAAGGGATACAGCTAATCCGTCTTTCAATTTGGAGAGTTGGGTTGTGGTTAGCGAAGGGTTATGCGAGGGTTCGTAATACGCGTAAGGTAACCTGATAACCCCTGTTTATCAGGCCATCGAATTACTTCATACCCGTTGTCGCAATGCCCGTCGTGATGTACTTCTGCAAAAACGCGAACACAATGGTGATGGGCAGCAGAGTCAACACCGTCATCGCCAGCACTAAATCCCACTGTGTATTGAACTCGCCCTGAAACGAATTTAACCCCACCTGAAGCGTGAACAATTCCTTGCGGCTCAACACAATCAGCGGCCACAGGAAATCGTTCCAGCGCCACATCACCGAAAAAATCGCCAGCACCGCTAAAGCTGGGCCAGCTAAAGGCAGCACAATCTGCCAGTAAATGCGCCACTCACTAGCACCATCAATCCGCGCGGAATCCAGCAGTTCATCCGGTATCGTCAGCATGTACTGGCGCAGCAGAAATACCCCGGTTGGCGTAGCCGCCGCCGGAATGATGATGCCCAGCAGATTATTGTTCCAGCCGACTTCGGTAATCACCAGAAACACCGGAATCAGAATCACTGAAAGCGGCACCATCAATGTACTCAGGATGATGATAAAAATCAGGTTGCGGCCTTTAAATTGATATTTGCTCAAACCAAAGGCCGCCATGCTGTTGACCAGTAGCGTCAAAATTGTGGCGGCTACCGTCACCACCAGACTGTTTTTCAGATAGGTGAAAAAGTCGAAAGTTTCGACGCCGCGTGTGTAGTTATCCAGATTGAAGTTGATGGATTCAATCGGCGTCCGCTGGTTGATGTTGACCTTGATAATCTCATCCGGGTTATCGGGGTCAATCATCTGGGCTTCGATGCCGATGCGCCGCACCTGTGCTAACCGCTGCGTCGTGCCATCTTCAAACGTCACGGTGTATAAATCCAATGGTTGGTCGTAACCGGGAACGACGACGGTTTCCTGCTTATAGGGAAGCAGTGTCGGCGGAAAACGAATCAACTGCTGCTGCGGCTTGAAGGATGACAGCACGAGCCAGATCACCGGGCCGAACATCAACACTGTGCCGAGCGATAAATACAGATAGGTGAGCAAATCGGTGCGGGATAGGCGCTGTTTGCCGCGCGTCCGGGTTAAAAAGTCGAGTACGGTTCTCACAATAAGCCTCGTTTAGGTGTTTACCTGAGCCGCTATAAGTACCCCGGCTGCCTGCGCAACATGTGAAGCCGGATTGCTGCTGCCAAACATGCGCACTGCCATGAAAGCGCCATCCATCAACAGCAGTAGTTGGTCAGCAAGTATATCAGGGGTTTGCGCGCCTGAGTGGTAGGCTAGTTCACGGAATCGGGAACGCACGGCCTGCTTGTGTTCCAATGCTACTTGATGTCCGGGATGGTTTTTATCCGGAAAATCAACGACAGCATTCAAGAACGGGCAGCCATAACAGTGTGGTGTTGTAACCAGTTTTTCTAAAGCTTTGAAGAAAGCAATAAGCTGGGCAACAGGCTGGTCTTCGGTTTGGGCGGTGGCCTCGTTAAACCACGCCCAAAACTTGTCATTGGTGTCCTGCAAATAGGCGACGATTAAATCGTCTTTGGAAGGGAAGTGGCGATATAAAGTCATCTTGGCTATATCAGCCTGTTTAATGATGGTATCAACGCCAACTGCCCGGAAACCTTCACGAAAGAAGAGATCAGCGGCAGTCTCCAAAATGATTTGACGTGCAGAGGGTTTTATCTCGTTCTTTGAGTTCGTCATGATCTGCTTTTAAATCCTCGTCAACATAGAATGACTGCCCACTGTCCAAAAGAACAGTAGACGAAATACAGACAGGTCTGTATATTCTGAGATAGACAGGTCTGTATCACGTTATCACAAATAGAATGCAATATAAAGGGAAGATGCGACAAGGGGAAGCTATGATGGCGACTGGAGTCCAATCCCACCTTAGCACCGTAAACACTTGAGATGGCACACCAGAGAAAGGGTTATTCATAATGGAACACGACACAACGCTTGGTCGCAGTGATTTAAAAGTACCCCGCCTCGGCGTTGGAGCAATGACATGGGGGGATGCAAAAGGGCTTGCCCGGTTTCACCCTGCAAAGACCGCTTATGGCGGCGCGCACGGATTTGAAGAGGAAAAGCAGGCGTTCGAGTTGAGTATCGAGGCGGGCGCGAATTTGTTTGATACCGCCGCCATGTACAGCGGAGGTGCATCTGAACGGCGTTTGGGAGAATTGGCGCGTGAGAAAAAGCATGTATTGATTGCCTCCAAGTTTCCGGGAGGTTTTTCCTTTCGTGCGGAAGGATTTCCAAAGGAATTGGATGCGAGTCTTGCGCGGTTAGGGCGTGAGACTATTGATCTGTACCAACATCACTTCCCGGTTAGGGGTGTATCCATTCCAAAATTGATGGATCAACTGGCAGACGCGGTTGAAGCGGGAAAAGTCAAGGCGGTTGGGGTGAGCAATTATTCAGCCGAACAGATGCGAGAGGCACACACGGTACTTGCCAAACGCGGGATTCCACTGGCATCGAATCAAGTCGAATATTCGCTGCTTCATCGCCAACCAGAGGTGAATGGTGTACTCGATGTGTGCCGTGAGCTAGGGATCACACTCATCGCCTATTCTCCGCTGGCGGGTGGCAGATTAACTGGCAAGTATTCCGCGCAGCACCGGGCAGGCGGACTCTTCCGGCGCATCCTGCCTCAATACAGCCGCAGGGCATTGGATGCGATACAACCTGTGACAAAACTTTTGCGTGAAATTGGCGCGCGTTATTCGAAGACACCAAGCCAGGTTGCGCTGCGTTGGCTGATTGAGAACCCAATCGTGCTTCCCATCCCCGGCGCAAAGAATGGCAGGCAGGCCACAGAGAACGCCGAGTCGCTGAAATTTTCTTTGACTGCGGAGGAAGTGGAGGCGCTCAACCAAGCAACACTGGCTTGGCGGAACTAACGGATATAGCAGCCTGTTAGTCGAGGTTTAAATCGAAGTTTCCAAGGCGCAGCTTTGGGAGTATTATTCCGGTTCAGTCTGTCGACCTAAGCGAAGCTGAACCAGAGTCAGCAGTAATAAAACCGCTGCCAGCACCATCGAAGCGGCTGCCGCTAATCCAGCTTGACGACTGGTACTGGTGAAGCCCGTATTGTAAATATACTGCACGATGTAACGGGTAGCCGTTCCCGGCCCACCACCCGTCAGCGCGAAAGCCTGATCGAATACCTGCACCGCCCGAATCAAGGACAGCACCAGCACCACCATCATGGTCGGCATCAACAACGGGAAGGTGATGAAGCGAAATGAATTCCAGGGGGACGCACCATCGATTTCGCCCGCTTCATACAGTTCAGCGGGAATGGCTTGTAATCCAGCCAGCAGAATCAGCGTATAAAAGCCCATCTGCGCCCAAATGCTGACCACGATCACCCAAAAACGCGCCCAATCCGGCTCGATCAAAAATTGTATCGGTTCGCCACCCAGCGCCACAATCAGGGCATTCAATACGCCGTCGCGCTGCAAAATCCATTTCCAGATCATGCCGACCACAACGGGCGAAAGCAGCACCGGATAAAAAAAGACGCTGCGGAAAAAGCCCTTCCACCGGATGCGTTGGTTGAGCGCCACCGCCGTCACCAGCGCCAGCACCACCATCCCACCGACTTGAAATACGACAAATCCGGCAGTATTGAAGACAGCCCGCCAGAAGATGTCCTCGCGGCAGGAATTGGGATTCATAAAATCCTGGCAGTCAAACAACACTTCCAGATTTTCCGTGCCGACCCATGGACGGTCTTGCGGGAACAGATTGGTGCTGCCTGTGAAAGCGTAATAGAAGTTCAGCAGCATGGGCAGCAGGATAAAAATGCCGAAAATAATCAGGTTAGGCAGCACAAAAAAATAGGCCATCCGCTGATGACCAATGCGCTGCTGAAGGGGTTCCAGCAGCAGTTCTACCGGATGCATGATGGCGTGGATAAGACTGGACAAAAAACTCGGCGTTCGTACTCGACGTGTCACACTATTGCTCGCTGCTGGAAGGTTTGCCACCTTCTAATTCTCTTGATTACTTTAACAACTCAGTTCGAATTTCCCAAAAAAGAAGGGCGTCCCGAAAGACGCCCCTCGCAATCTTTGCCGAAGCGAAAATTAACCCGCTTGGGTGGCAGCAATCGCGTCGTCTACGTCCTGCTGAATGGCGGCAATGGCATCATCCAGCGTGAGTTCGCCTGTCATCACCTGCGCCAGACGGTTGTCAATCGGGCGGTTGTAGGTGAAGGCATATTGGCTGTATTGCAGTTGATAGGCCTGCGGGTCGATCTTGGGGATTTCCAGCAGCAGTGTGTTCAAGACATCTGCATTGGATGCGTATTCCAGACCTTTCGCCGCCAAGCCCAGATGACCGGGGATGAACAGCGACTGGACGGAAAATTCGCCCAGCACATCTTCCTGTGTCAGATAATCCATCAACAGGGCGACTTCGGCTGGGTGCTGTGTGCCTGCGAAGCCGACAAACAGTGAACCGCCGGGGCTGCCTGTGCTGCCACCGGGGCCGCTGGGATTGGGGATGGCTGACCAATCGAATGAATCGGCAATGCCAGTCGCCAGACCACCGACCGCGAAACTGCCACTGTACAGGAATACTGCCTGACCATTGATGAACTGGTCACGCGCCATCGCTGGGCCATCGGGCAGATTCGCCCAGATCGCCGGGTCATGTACACCACTTTGTACCCAACCGATCAATTTTTCAGCAGCCGTGCGGAAGCCGGGGCTATCAGCAGTGAAGTTACCTTCCTCGTCAAACCATGTGCCACCTTCCGATACCGAGAAACCCCAAAGGCGGTGACCACGTGGTTCAAAGGCGATGGCGTAGGGCGTCTGGGTGGCTTCGGCTACGGCCTGTGTGGCTTCCGCCCATTCGTCCCAGGTTACTTCTTCTTTTTCATCGCTGGGAACAGCCACACCCGCCTGTTCAAACAGGGTGCGATTGATGAATGGTGCGGTGATGGTGAACTGCAACGGAAAACCGTAAATGCCTGTATCATCGGCATCCGCCCGCATCGAATTCAAAATCGCTTCGCTGAAATTGGTTTCGTAGTAGGAGGCATCGGCAACTAGTGAACGCAGATCGAGGTAACTGCCCACGAACAGCGACACATTATTCACACGCGCCAGATCGGGCGGCGCACCGGCTTCCACCTGTGCCTGAATGGTGGAGTGATAGACATTGGGATCGGCATAGCCGATGTCGTCAATGGTCACGGTGATGCCGGGATTAGCGGCCTCAAAAGCATCCAGCGCAGTACGCAGGGCTTCGCCTTCTGTGCCGTCGTTGTACCACGTAATCCGCAGTTCAACCGCGTCTTGGGCGGCGGTAACACCTACTGCCAGCAAACTGAGCAGCAGTAAACTCAATAAAAGAAAACGCTTATGCATGTTTGTTTCCTCCAAATGCCAAAAATGAATTACAGAACAGCGCCATGTTTATAGAAACAGCATGGGCAATTGTAACATCTTGCCCAACGCCGTTAAAGCGGCCACATGATCGCCATAGGTCAGCGAGATGTGATGTTCTAAGCCTTCGGTCAGGATGGTATCCAAAACCGTTTCTGCTGGACGATCAAAGCGGACGATTCCGGTTGTGCCAGAAAAACTGCGCGGCGCACGCAGCATTTCGCCTTTGCCGATAATCAGGCGGTATTCGCCAGTTGCTTCGCTCAGACGTGCCAGCGTCACGTGCCCCGGCTTGAGGGGGAATTCCATCAACAGCGGCAATTTGCGGTTGCTGTGAATTGTACCTGCTGGCTGCGCTTGCGGATCAACCATTGAGAGGGGTGCAAGCCCACAATGCCATAACACCAGCCCATCGCGTTCGTTATCCACGCTCACGATGTCCGCGCCGAAAGCAGGCTCACCGCTTAACCCTTGCAGCATCAATTGGGTGATCGTCCCGTTGACATCGGCTTCGCAGGAGCAGGGCGTTTGCTCATCACTGAGCATGGACATCGCGCCGCAAGCCGCGCAGCCCATTTCGGTAAAAAATTCCGGCCAGCAGCGCACCGCATAGCCATTCAGTTTTTCCGCTTTCGCCCATTCCCGCAGAGTCAGATAGGCGCTGATTGTCCCTTGCGTTGCCTTTGAATCCAGTTGATCTAATCCGCCGACCCGCTGACCGAGGGCATCCAAAGTCATTTCCACAGCGTCCGAATTGGCCGTTCTTGCCCGCGCGAAAATATCGTTCTGCAAATCCATCTGCACAACTTCGATGCCTAACTGCCGCGCGACTTTCTCGACATCCACTTTGCAGGTATCGAATCCGGCGGGGTGTTCACCGACGCGGCCAATCCGCGCACGGCGCAATAAACTGCGTACCCGTCCAGCTTTGGCTACGGTGAGGATTTTTTCAATCACTGCTGGGTCGTCTGGTGCGCCGTAGACGTATTCATAAGGATGACCCAAGCGCCGTAAGCCGTGTGCCGCCAGATTGACACCACATAACGAATTCAGCCGCAACCGTCCGCCAGTATGTTCTTCCGGCACTGCCCACAGCAGCAGGGGTGCATTGATTTCGGACGCCAGTTTGAGCGTTATGGTGCTGTCGGCAAAGGTGGCCTGAAGCAGAATCAGTAAATCCGGCGGGTCATTGGCTAAGGCATCAATCGCGGTTTCGGCTTCTTCGGTACTGGTGACTAAAGCATCCGAACCAACCAGTGTCAGCCCTGCGGCTGTGAGCTGTGTGCGCGCCTGTGCGGTGACTTCCTGTGCCAGCGCCATATCAAAGGTCGTCCGCGCAATCGCCACCAGCCCGATGTGGATTTCTTGCATAAAGGCGTTATCCGTTATTGCTTCCTAAGTGGCAATGAATGTAACACTGAAACAAGAGAATCCATTACGACCCAATAGGTGGTCTACGAAAGTTGGGGTATAATCGCAGTTAGAGAGATTTTTTCACGCTTCATGCAGTAAAGCTAAGGAAAATCATGTTAATCCGCTTCTCAGTTGAGAATTTTTTGTCATTCAAAGACGAAGTTGAATTATCCATGATTCCGGGCAAGGTTCGGAGTCATAAACATCATGTCATCTCTGATGGTAAAAGTCGGGGCATCAAGGCACTAAAAGCAGCAGTGCTGTATGGGGCAAACGCTTCTGGAAAATCTAATCTGATTAAAGCGATGGATTTTGCTCGAAACCTGATTGTGACCGGAAGGCGACCGCGAGAATTGATTCTGGTTCGCCCGTTTAAATTCGATACTGACTCTGAAAATAAACCTTCCCAATTTGAATTTGAGTTCAAATGCAACGCAACCTTTTTTAATTATGGATTTGTCGCAGATGCCGAAAAAATCCATGAAGAGTGGTTATATGAAATCACTCCCAGCAGCGAAAAAAGCATTTTTGAACGGGAAACAACGGCTGAAGGCGAAACCACTGTTGAGTTCGGGACCATTAAATATGCCAACCCGGATGACCGGGAATTCCTGCGGTTTACGGGACGTGGAACGCGCCCGAACCAACTGTTTTTGACCGAAAGCATCGAGCGGGGTCTGCATTACTTTGAGGCGGCTTACAATTGGTTCAATGAAATTCTGGTCATCGTATTTCCGCAATCCCGACCAGTTGGACTGGAATCCGAATTAACCAACAAAGTATTTAACCAGACCTTTCAAACAATACTCGATCTTTTTGATACAGGAATCTCCGGCATCGAATTACTTGAATTAGGTTCTGATGAAGATATGCCCAGATCAATCCGAACTTTCAGAGATCAGTTTCAAAAAGGCACGGATCAAGATGCCATTATCCAAGGTCCCGATGGGCGCTATTTGCTGAGCCGATATAAGGAAAACGAGATCAGGGTTTCCAAGTTTATGACGTTGCATCGGGTTAAAGGGGAAACTCAACCTGTTTTGTTCGAGGTCAACGACGAATCGGATGGAACTCAACGCTTGTTCGATCTCATCCCAGCTTTGATGGAACTGCGTAATACCGAACGGGTATTTGTGATTGATGAGCTGGATAGAAGTCTGCATCCACACTTGAGCTACAAAATACTGGAACTTTTCCTGAACAGCACAACCAGACTTCAAAGCCAATTAATCGTTACCACACACGAATCACGATTGCTTGATTTCGATTTGCTGCGTCGGGATGAAATCTGGTTTTTGGAGAAAGATAGCGAAGGGCGATCATCCCTCTATTCGTTGGAGGAATTCAATATTCGAGATGATATGGACATCCGAAAAGGTTATTTGCTCGGCAGGTTTGGAGGGATACCAATCATTAAAAACCTGACCGAGGCGGGATAATGAGGAAGTTCAAGCCAAGAGAACGTAAAAGTGGTTTGCGGGATGCCAAGCTGATTATCATCGCCGCTGAAGGCGCTAAAACTGAAAAACGCTATTTTAGCGATCTGGCAGTTAATGAGCAGTATCGCAATCCGAAAGTCCATGTCGAAATATTAGATCGGTTGCAGGCTGAACATTCCGCACCTGAATATGTGATTCAAATGCTGGATGAATTCAGGCAAACCTACAGCCTGGGTGAGCAAGATGAGCTATGGTTGGTTATTGATCTGGATCGTTGGGGCAGCGGCAAGTTAAGCGATATTTCGACCCAATGTATTCAGAAAAGTTATCTGCTGGCGGTTAGTAATCCGGGCTTTGAGATTTGGTTGCTCCTGCATGTTGCGTCGTTGGAGGAATATACCCTTGAACAACTGGAGCAGTTGTCACAGCCCGGAAAACCAAATGATGCCCGAACGCCGCTTGAAATTGAACTCATGAAGCGTGCCGGAAGCTATAATAAAAGCAACCTGAATACCGCCGATTACCTTCCCTCTGTTGACCTCGCCATCAACCGCGCCAGAGCAATTGATGTGAATCCCGAACATCGCTGGACAAACCACATTGGAACAAGAGTCTATTTATTAGTCGAGTCCATCATTCGCAGTTCGCGCCCCACTAACGCAAGGTGACTGTCCGGCGGGTGACGCTGACGCCGCCGCTTTTGACGTAGAGCGTGGGCTACACCCCACCCGACCGCTGGCTTAGGGCGGTGACGGTTTCGCCCGCACGCTGCGATAGGCTGATGACGCCCTGCTGCACGAGTTCGATATCAAACGTTGTCCGCGCAATCGCCACCAGCCCGATGTGGATTTCTTGCATAAAGGCGTTATCCGTTATGGTTTCTTCGTTGGGGATGAATGTAACACTGAAATCAGAGGAATAGAACCCTACCACAGCATGTTCATTGAAGTTGAGACTGTGAATACCATCGTATAGTTGCAGGCTCAAAGTCATATTGATCGAATTTCCAAACATCATTAACATCAATTTGGCGTTTTTGCATCCGTCTGTAGAAATTTCCAGGTCGATATGCCGTAAATGTAAATCATAATGTGTTCGCATATGAGGCTCACCATGACTCAACACCTTCACCCAACATCAATCGAATCAGCTCTTCCCTCCATAGATGCAAATCTCACACTGAAGACATTGTTGGAAGGCTATGCCCAATGGTGGTGCGGTTTACCAAGTATCAGCGGCTATTCACGGCATTACAGTACTGATGGTCATAAGCATCTGGTGATCTGGGAAGGATATGCAGGGGCCTACGATTCCTATGGTGATTTCGGAGATGATGATCGCTTCTACAACGAAGTGGTCAAAGGTGTTTACCGTTTTTGGCATGTAGCGAAGGCGGATAATGGGGCGATTCGGGTATGGGGAATCGATTATGCCGCGTTATATGCACTGCCAGAGGAAGAACGCCCCTCCAAATTTAGAAGGGCAATCATGAGTCCACCCAGCAGAATACCGGGTAGTATCTCCTTTGAATACATCTACCCAACACTTACTGAATTACGCGCTGCGATGATCGCGCAATGGGGCGATGGACAAGCAACCCTGGGTGAACAAGGTGAGGCTTTACGCAAGTTTACCGCCACATTTACTGAACCTGTGCGGGAACTACTACGTTCACGCGGCGAACAGTGGTCGGCTATGGGCAATGCTGAAACCCGCCATTATCGAGTTTTTGGATAAGATCATTACACCTATCTTGTTTTATGGAGTGGCGCAGAAAACGCAGTCGTCATTGGGGACTCTCATTCTCAATTCACCGATGGCAGACCAAAGTTAAACTGGGACGAGGGATTGCAGTACGCCGAACTAAGGATTGGGCTAAAGCGTCTGCCGATACGATTTCAGTTAGAAAGGCGACAATGGCGTGGACAAGGTTATTCGTTTTACAAGGATTTATCAACTGAGACCCTGAAATCTTTTGAAGATTTACAAGTTGCTTTGACACACGCCTTGGAAAATCTCCAACTGACGACTAAACCATGAGTCTTCTCTGTATCAGCGAACTATTAAACAAATCACATCGGCACACGAGTTTATCTGCTGGTCGAGTCGATCATCCGCAGTTCTCTCAGAGAGGGATAATTCAATTATCCCAACGCGGGGGCTTGGTAGAAATACTGCTGCAAGGCGACGGCTGCGGCACCGATCACCCCGGCCTGATACCCGAACGGTGTTACCTGTAACGATACCCGGTCGCCCAAGTGGGCAAAAGCCCGTTCCCGCATGGTGGCTTCAACGGTGGGCATTAACAAATCCTGTCCCTGCGCGAACAAACCACCCATCACAATCTGTTCCGGGTTGAGGATGTTAATTACATTTGCCAGCGCAATCCCCATATAACGGGCGCGCGATTCCAGCAAGGCACAGGTGGCGGCGTCTCCAGCGCGGGCGGCGGCTAAAATCCGTTCGATTAAGGTGCCTTGTCCCTCACGCAGCATTTCTGCCAGCAAACCGCGTGAGTTCTGGATTGCCAGATCGCGTGCTGCCCGCACAATCGCCGGCTCGGAAACCAGCGTTTCCAAACAGCCTGTGTTCCCACATCGACAGGCCATCCCCCCATCCGGCAC
>JAIOHM010000032.1 GCA_019912965.1 Anaerolineae bacterium | reverse complement strand
CAACCCCTGTAACGCCTCCCCCGAACACTGCCCCCCACTTTCCTGCACACAGCGATAGGCTAGGATCGGATTCACCGGAGTCAACCATTTCACCACATCCGTTGCGTCATCACCCATACCTGCTAGAAAAATCGCCGTTTCTTCCCACCCACTCGGCTTCCACCATTCAGCATCCGACCAATAACGCGCTGCCGGAACGCCCCGCCGCATATCCTCCCCCATCTCCCATGCCGCGAAATACTCTTGCAGCAGTTGGTGGCTGAAACGCACTTCTTTGCCAATTTCGATCAATCCCGCGCTGGCTGCCAGATACAGCAGGTGGTCAGCGTCGAACTCCGGTGCCGCTTTAGCGATAACATCTCGCGCCCAACCCGTGTCCACCAGCGTTCGCGTCTGCTGCATTTGGTGTGCCAGTTTCGCCAGTGCATTGCGTTGAACCGATTCATCAATCCATGGTGGGCGCTTGCGCGAGGCAGGTTCGCCGCGTTCCTTGAACATCTGCTGGATAAATCCTTCAAATAACTGCGCCCGGTTGCGCGGCACATCGCCCGAACGGGCGAAAATCGCAATAGTGATGGTCAACAAAAATGGATTCCGCATCAATCCTAATAAGCCGGGATATTGATCTGTTTCGCGCTGAGTCTTTCTCAATACGTCGTAAATCAGATCAGCTTTTCCAGATAACCTATTAAACAGCTTATCCGCCGCGCGCGCGCTTAAGCGGTAAGCCAGCATCAACTGGCGAATCCGTACCGCATCCAGCGGCAGCACATCCACCCGCTGCAAATCCAGCTTGCGCTCCACATAATCCAGCTTGCGGCAGGTCAGCATCACCCGCACGGCAGGATTCTGCTTCAGCCAGTTTTGAATCGTCGCCACATATTCAAACGCCGTCTCGTTCAAACCATCCAGCAGCAGCACGGCACGCTTCGGCAAATATTCCCGCAGCTTTAACCCGCCGAAAAAGCCTTCCATGTACCGTTCAAAATCGCCGCCGTCGTACCCACCTAATGGCACATACAGCGGCAAAGGGGCATTTTCGTCCTGCGCTGCTTGTTCGCCTAGCATGTACGCAAACCGTCGCAGTGTGGTCGTCTTGCCGCTTCCCGGATCACCAATGATGGCTACCCGGTCGAACTGCGCCAAAGCCGCGCTCAATTCCGCAAACGTTTCCACTTTCTGTTTCGTCGTATCATCATCCGGTGCATGGCGCTTATCCGTATAAACCGCCATCGCCATCTCGGCCAGAAACGTTGCTGCCTCTGCATCTTCGACTAATGGAGTATCCGGCTTAATCGGCTGTCGCGCCTCGGCGGGCAGTTCAAGGTAAAACTTCGCCGCGCGGCTCAGGGCTTCGTTACGCGCCAATTCGCGCAGATAATCCAGTTCCCGTTCGCGTGGGCTTTCCCGCCGTTTGACCGGGCCAGCCTCAATTTTCGCCAGCAAATCCGCAAATCGTGTTTCATAAGTATCAGGCGCGAGGAAATCAACAAAAGTCACGCCCCAAATGATGAGTGGAATCGCGCAGTCCTCCGCGCGGACGGCGAACACGGGTTTATTGATCTGCGGCTGCGTCGCGTACCCCAATTCGCGCTGCACAAAACTCGGTGTATCTTGGCGGTTCACATCTGGCGAAACCACCACCACCACATAATCCGCCTCGTTGATGCGCCTTTGCAGTTCGTAGCTGAAGATCGTATCGGCATGTAAATCCAAATCCATCCACGCCGACCAGCCTTCTGCTCGGTTGAAGCGGTCATACAGCCAGCGGGCAACCGCCTCACCATCGCGCCATGCATACGAAATAAAGATTCGCGCCATGTCTGGTTTTCCAATGTTCGTATCGACTACGATAAGAGTATAGCCAATTTTCCCACGTCCGGCTTACCCATCCCAAACACAAATCCAATTGACAATCCTAGCCCTTTTGTTCTACAATGAACTGTAGGGGCGACCGGGCCGGTCGCCCCTACCTCCCTTGCACCTTACCATCCACCCAAAATCACCCGCATGGCAAACATGGCGGCGGCAGACCACATGACATCACCGCCACGCTTGCTCCCCTCGCCATGAGGGTTCACTGGACGACACTTTTAATGCAAAGCCATTTTTCGAGCCGGAATCAGCAGGGTATGGACTCCCTCCTCGCGTGCGGGGAGGGTTGGGGTGGGGTAAATTTCCCAAAACTGCAAAATATGCACAAAATCCTTCGCCGCATTTGCAGAATTTGCCGCATTTTTCGCATATTATGAACCGATAC
>JAIOHM010000031.1 GCA_019912965.1 Anaerolineae bacterium | reverse complement strand
CCCCCAACCCCTCCCCGCACGCGAGGTGGGGAGTCTGTACCCCGCTGATTCCAGCGCGAAAAATGGCTTTGCGTTAAAAGTGTCGTCCAGTGAACCGTCCAGGCGAGGGGAACAGGACTGTTTGCACACAATGGCGGCGGTGGCGGCGGCGATGTCATTGGCAAAGGTGGGTTTCGCCGCCAACAAGCCATCAACCTTTAGCCATCAGCCATCAGCAAAATACAGGCAGGGATGCAGCATTTGTGTCACTTTTATGTCGCAAATGTCGTGCAAGATGGGCAACGCTAAGGGGAAATGTCGTCATTGTCAGTTACCAGTTACCAGTTATCAGTTATCAGTTTCCAGAAAAATACGGAATGCCCGGTGGGTTATCGGACGGGGTGGGGTGTTGGTTGAACCCTCGGCTGTATATCGGATTGTCGTCGGTGTCGTCGTCGTTGTCGGGACGGGTTTGTCGGACAAGTATAGGTTCATAATATGCGAAAAATGCGGCAAATGCGAAAAATGCGGCGAAGGGTTTTGTGCAGAATTCGCAGATTTGGGGACGAAGCGGACGCAACATGCTGTGTGGTAGGGCTGCCATAAGTGGTGGAGCGCGAATTTCACCCTCATCCCCCAGCCCCTTCGCCCTCAGGGCGAAGGGGAGCAATTCCCGTGTTGAGGGAATAGACAATCTTTTGTGGGCAAGAATCTGATCTCCACCGTTTAGTACGATGCTACCTTGCGACCACTTAGCATCTCATTTTAGAACATAAGTTCAGTATCAGTCAAGGGATTCGGAACTATTCGTACCGAGTTCTAACCTTCGGATTCATGGGCAAATACGCTGGAATTGGCGGTTGATTCCAAAGTTGTCCGAATCGTGTCCGATTTGTGTCCGGTGAGCTGGGACTCAGGAGGGTCTGATTTGCGATGCTGAGAGCATCGTCCAATCAGTGCTTCTCAGGAGGCCCAAGATGATGCCAGGTGGCAGCCCGCCCATCACCCCGCCGCCCGCCGTCTAAGACGCGCATCCGGTGAAAACAACGGCCTGCTGGAAAAGAGCAGGCCGTTGGTCTTTATCGGGGTATTTCGTCGAGGGTTTGTTTAATCCGGGTCTGTAAATATTCAATCTGGGCACTATAGGGCAGTTCTGCACAAATCTCAAAGGCTAATGTCAAATAATCTCTTGCCAATTGAGTGCGGTTATCCAGAATTTCCAAGTAGCCCAATGCCTGCAAGGCGCTTGCCCGTTCAAAGGTATTTTCCATCTTCGCCCAAACCCCTGCCGCAGCAATCAGATTACGCCGAGCATCGGCATATCGTCGCAGTTCGGTTTGTGCCAAACCCAGCGCATGGCGGGATGCGGCTACATAATGCAATCGTCCTGAATCCAGCGCTTCGTAGAGGGCGGTTTCCAGCCACTCGACCGCTACCGGATAGACCTGTGACTGAAAACACTGTAGTCCCTCTTCATAGGCGAGCAAAACATGCAAGGCGGCACGTTTTCCTTTGCTCATGTGTGCCCGCGCGCCGGCTAAGAGGAGCGGCGCGCGGTTCACCAGATGCGGGGTATCGGTATACCAAGCGGCATTGCGATAGACCACCGCCAGCGTAAAAAGTGCCTGACCAATTCCACTGGCATCGCCCCCACGAAACTGGTGCAGGTAAGCAATCTGGGCATGTTCGAGTGCTTTTGACATATCCAGAATTCGCAGGTAGGCATAGGCCAGCGCGTCGTGCAGACCTGCGCGGAGTTCGGCACTCGAAATCCGTTCGGCAAACTTGAGCGCGACCTGCACCAGTTCGGGCGTGAATGTGTCCTGATTGCGGAACCATTGCAACCGGAATAACCCGGTATAAGCCGCCACCATCATGCCATCGTGCTCATCTTCTTTGGCGAATTCCAAGGCAATGGCAAAGGACTGCCGTGCGGCTTCCGGCTTGCCGACCTGTAAATTGGTTTCACCCCACCAGCGGTAGATTTCCATCCGCAGACGTTCGTCTTTGAGCTGCAAGGAGGGCATGAGGGCGTGGAGGAGCAGGGGCATCCACGCTTTGGTATGAGCCAGCGTTAGTACGAAAAATGGAATGACGCGCATGAGCAGGGCAAAGGCTTGATGAAAATCGCGCGGTTGGTTCAGTCCCCGGCGAATCATCTCCCGCAGTTCGTCTTCGTAGGGAAGCAACCATGTCTCCCAATTGGGGTTTCCGTTGTCCAGAAAGCGAAGCCAGTCGTAAGGACGCAGCCATTTACCGGGAGGGGGTTGAAGATTGGTCATCATCTATAACCTACATCATTAAAGATGCGTGATTCTTATAAATTACCGTCTATTTTAGTAAAACGCAAAATTGTGCCCGCGTAATCGACCAGATATAACTCGCCCGTTTCATCTTCTCCGAACGAACTGACCACACGCCCGGTGTTGAGCAATACGCGGGTTTGCCATTGACCATCCGTGTTTTGCTGTGACCCCCACAGCGTTCCAGAACAATAATCGGCAAACAGGTATGTACCTTGCAAGACGGGCAGTTCCGCTCCGCGATAGACATAACCACCTGTCACCGAGCAACCGTCAGCGTGGCTGTATTCTGCGACTGGCATGGTTACGTTTTGGGGCGTGAAGGTTTGGCTGAAGGGGTGTGTACCTTCGAAGGCATTCCAGCCGTAATTCTGTCCCCCGATTCCGGCAGGCTGGAAGTTGATTTCTTCCCAAGCATTTTGCCCGACATCGGCAATGTATAAATCACCTGTTGCCCGGTCGAAACTGTAGCGCCACGGGTTGCGTAAGCCCCATGCCCAGACTTCCGGTGCAAAGCGGGAATCATTCACAAAAGGATTATCGACCGGGATGGTGTAGGGTTGATCGCCATTTATATCTACCCGCAGCATCTTGCCGAGCAGGGCGCGCGGATTCTGTCCGTTGCCCTGTGGATCGCCTGCTGAACCGCCATCGCCCATGCCGATATACAGGTAGCCATCTGGCCCGAAGGCTAACTGTCCAGCATTGTGGTTGGCGTAGGGATCATCAGCAGTCAGGATGATTGATGCACTGGATGGGTCGGCGCGATTGGGGTTATCGGCGGCGATGGTGTAACGGGCGACTATGCTATCGCCGTTCAGCGCGGTGTAGTTGATAAAAAAGTACCCGTTTTCGGTAAATTGCGGGTGAAAGGCCAAGCCTAAAAGACCCCGTTCCGAACCATCCCGATTGACGAGCGCCTTCACATCCAGAAAAGGCTCGTCTGCAATCTGCCCATTCTGGATAATCCGAATCAGGCCATCCTGCTCGACGACGAACAGGCGTCCGCTGCCATCACCCGCGTGGCCGACATATAACGGACGGGTAAAGCCGGAGGCACCTTCGACTAATTGGAAATCTGCTGCCATGCTGCCGGGGCGCAGAATAAACGAGCGCACTATATTAAAAATGACCAGTCCCGCTACGATCCCGGCTGCTATTATGCTCATTACGATAAGCCAACGCCGATTCATATATTGCACCTCATATCCGACGCAAAAGGGCGAACCGATTGGCCCGCCCCTGAATTAACCTGATTATCAGCAGCGGATGGCTATTTGGCGACGAGTTTGGCAACTGTGCCACTGTGATTCATTACATACAACTCGTTGGCTTCATCGACTCCAAAGGAACTGATGGTCAGGCCGCTTTCCATAAAGACATTGGTTTGCCATGTTCCGGCTGCGTCCCGGTAGTTTGACCAGATGATACCGGAGCAGTAATCCGCGAAGAAGTAGACCCCCTGCAATTCCGGTAGTTCCGCGCCGCGATAGACATAGCCACCCGTCACCGAACAGCCGTCGGCATGGCTGTACTCGGCGAACGGCGGGGTTAATCCGTCTGGTACTGGTTCACCTGAATAGCGGTGAATGCCTTCTATGATGTTCCAGCCATAATTGATGCCGCCTTGTCCGGCGGGCTGGAAGTTGACTTCTTCCCACTGGTTTTGCCCGACATCACCTATATACAGATCGCCTGTGACCGCATCAAAGCTGAAACGCCACGGGTTGCGTACCCCTAATGCCCAGATTTCCGGCGCATAACTGGAGTCATTCACAAAGGGGTTATCTTCAGGGATGGCATAGGGTTCGCCACCATCAACATCAATTCGCAGGATTTTACCGAGCAGTTCGCCTGTGTTTTGGGCGTAGCCTTGCGGATCACCCGCCGAGCCGCCATCACCCATGCCGATGTACAGATAACCATCCGGCCCAAAAGCGAGATCGCCGCCGTTGTGGTTGGCATACGGCTGGGCAATTTGGAGCAGATTCAGAGCGCTATCGGGGTCAGCCACATTCGGGTTATCGGCTGAAACGGTGTAGCGGGCGATGATGGTGTTGCCTGACCGATTGGTGTAGTTGATGTAGAAGAAGCCGTTTTCGGCATAGTTGGGATGGAAGGCCAGCCCTAAAAGGCCACGTTCATTGGCATCGCGGCTGACGATGTCGGAGGCATCCAGAAATGGTGTTCCCAACACATTGCCATCCTGTATCACGAAAATTCTGCCGTTCTGTTCGACGATAAAAGCGCGACCGCTGCCATCGTCTGCATGGGTCAAAAACACGGGTCGCACAAAACCACCCGCAACTTCGATCAGTTCATAGGCAGTACCATCCGGCGGTGCGCTGGGGACGGTTACATCCTGCGCCGATACCAGCGCCGCACCTATTAACATTAGAAACAGGGCAAACATTCCAATCTTACGCATTCAACTTTCTCCTGTTCATACGTCCCAAACTAAAACGACTGCCCCCAACAATGCTCATTCCTTGTTTACTGACCTTCCGGCCCGGCCACCGCGACCACAAATGCTTCGGGATTCCAGTAGCGTTGGATGGCCTTGAGCAAATCTTCTTTGGTCAGCGCGTTGATTTTATCACGGAAGGTGATCAGGTTATCCAAGCCTAGCTGGAAGGACTCCATGTGGTGGATGGAGGACGCAATGCCTTCGTTGCTTTCCAGTTGCAGCGGGAGATGCCCGGTGAAGTAGGACTTGTTATCGCTCAAATCTTCGTCGCTGACTATCTCGGTGGTGATGCGTTCGATCTCTTTCACGATGCTGTCGATGGCTTTTTGCACATTAGCCGGATTTACACCTGCGCTGACGCTCCATGCGCCGGGGCCGTGCCCACCTTCAAGGCCGCTGTAGGCGTAATAAGCCAAGCCCTGCTTCTCGCGTACTTCGTCGCCAATGCGCCCCATCATGCCGAATTGACCGAGAATGCTGTTCACCAGTGTGGCGGCACGATAATCTTCGGCATAACGCGACGGCCCAAGCACACCCATCACAATATCGGACTGCGATTTAGCGGGCATGTTGACCGATATGCGACGGGTTTCCTCCACCGGGGCAAGTTCTGGAAGTGCCGGAACGGGGGGCTGCTGTGGATTTTGCCAGTCGCCCAACTTCGCCCGCACAATCTCCACCGCGTCCTGCGCTTTGACCGCGCCGACAATGGTGATGATGAATCCGGTTGGGCCGTAATGTTTCTGGTGAAACGCAATCATATCGCTGATTGTGATGCCCGGAACGGTTTCCAACGTGCCGCGTGTGCTGTAATGGTAGGGGTGGTTGGCTGGATACAGGTTTTCGCGGAAGGCACGCGATGCCCGGTAGCGGGTGTCCTGCTGACGGTATTGCAATCCGGTCAGTGTTTCTCCACGCAGGCGTTCCACCTGTGCCGCCGGGAACACCGGATAGCGCAAGGCGTCACTTAAAATATCGATTAACACAGGCAAATCTTCCGCCAGTGCCTTACCGCTAAATCCGGTGCTGTGCGTGCCCGCACCTACATCGAGATCAGCGCCGATGTCTTCCAAGCTGGAATGCACCGCGTCAAAATCCCGATTCTTCGTTCCGCGCATGAGGGCGCTGGCGGTCATACTGGCAAGACCGGATTTTTCCGGCGTTTCGTACAGGCTGCCCGCTTCCAACGATCCGTTGATGACCACCGATTGGGCGACGAAGTTTTCATACACCAGCACGACGATGCCGTTATCCAGCACCACGCGCGTAATATTATCCGGCCCCGGCAGGGAAGTTCCGTTTATGCTCATTCTTCGTCCCCTTCATCATCATACTCATCGCTTCCATTGCCGTTGGTGGGCACAAACCAGCCAACGGTGCGGTTTTGCGGACGCAGGTATTTCTGCGCCACTTCCCGCACATCCTCAATCGTCACCGCTTCCAAACGTGCGATGTACTGATCAAACCAAGTGTAGCTATCGAAGTTTTCGGCAAAGGCCAACCAGAAAGCCTGTGATGTGACCCGTTCAGTGCTGTAGGCAAACAGCGCCCGCGCCTGTTTATGGGCTTTGTCCAGTTCTTTTTGGGTAATGTTCTCGTTCTGTACACGCTCAAGCTGTTCATTCAGGGCGGCTTCAACCGCTTCCAATGATTGACCGTCGCGGACGACCGCCACCAGATCATAGAGATAGGGATCAATTGAGGTCATCAGACTGCCATCGACATCAACAGCCAGTTCGGTTTCTACCAGCGCTTTATAGAGACGGCTGGTTTTGTTGTCGATGCTGCCGCCACCGAGTCCACTTGGCCCGGTGAGGACGCTATTCAAAATCGCCAGTTTGAACCAGTCGTCATCAGTCGCGGCTGGCGCACGAAAGCCCATTTCGAGGAATGCGGTGTTGTGGGGACGCTCTACCACGACGCGCCGTTCACCCATCTGCTCTGGTTCGGGACGCACGAATAGATTCGGCTTTTCGCCGGACGGAATCGAGCCATAGAGTTCTTCAATCCGTTTGAGCATTTCCTCGGTTTTGAAGTCGCCCACCGCAACGGCGATGGCGTTGTTGGGCATGTAGTGACGGCGATAATGATTATAAAGATCATCGCGGGTCATGGTTTCGAGGTCGCTCATATCCCCAATGATTTCGTGGTGATAACCATGTACCCGGAAAGCGGCAGCGCGTACTTCCTCGCCCAACCAGAACATCGGCGAATTTTCTGCGCCCTGCCGTTCAGAGATAATCACCGTGCGTTCAGAAGCGACTTCATCTTCCAGAAATCGGGTGTTCATCATCCGGTCGGCTTCCAAACGCAGCGCCAGATCAATCTGGTCGGCGGGCATGGTTTCGTAGTAGGCTGTGTAGTCCATCGAAGTCTGGGCATTCCATGAACCACCCAAACGGCTGATGGCTTTATCCAGTTCGCCGCCGGGAAACTGCTCAGTCCCTTTGAACATCATGTGTTCAACCCAGTGCGAAACACCGGTTTGTCCGGTGCGCTCGTTCCGGCTGCCGATGCGGTACAGCACCCACCAGCTAATTACGGGTGAACTGTGCTGTTCTTTCAGCAGTACCGTCAATCCATTATTCAATACATGCCGGGTTACACCAGCCATGTTTGCTCCTTATGCTAAAACTGTCCGTGTTATTGCTGCTCTACACACAGACGATTTGTGACGTTCAAATCTGTGCCTAGCGAAAAAACGAGGGACAACATTCGTCGTCCCCCGTTCATCATTTTATCGAAATTGTGAAGGTCTTGCTACTTGGCGACTGCTTCCTTCACCGGTTCGGCGACTGCTTTGGGTGCCAGATAGGGCGAACCCACCGCGATATAGCCGTAACCCCGTTCCACCAACTCTTCAAAATCGGGGATCATGCGGCGGCCATCCATCACCAGATAGGGCGGCTGCACGGCCTGTTCAATGGTACGGGAAAGTCCCCGGAATTCTTCCCAGTCGGTGGAGATGAACACCATGTCTGTACCCTGAAGGGCTTCTTTAGCCGATTCAAAGTAGGTGATTTTCTCGAACAGGTAGTTGTTTTCCGGGTTGAAGAAGTGTTTGGCTTCGTCCAATGCCAGCGGGTCATAGGCACGGATTTCCTTCACGCCGCGCGCCAGCAATGCCTCGACCACCTTGAGCGATGACGAATCGCGCATGTCGTTGGTTTGTTTCTTGAAGGAAAGCCCCAACAGCGCGACCGTTTTCTGATTGAACTTGACTCCGGCTTCGTGAATGGCGCGGTCAACCAGATAGCTTTTCTGATACTCGTTGATTTCGTAGACGGCTTCCAGCAGGCTGGTGCGTTGATTGTTGGACTTAAACTGGTAAATCAGCGATTGGATGTCTTTGCCGAAGCACGAACCACCCGCACCATTAGAGACATACGAACCCCATTTGCTGATGCGGTTGTCGGCGGTCACACCGCGCTTCAGGTCTTCCATCCGCACATTGGGGAATGCTTCACCCAGACGCGCACCCACGCCGTTCCAGAACGAAACGTAGGTCAGCAGCAGGGTATTGGCAACATACTTAATAGCTTCAGCGGTTTCCGGTGTGGTTTCGACATAGGCGATGCGAACATGATTGACGAACTGGGAGTAAATGCGGCGGATGATGCGGTAATCATCTTCAGTATCCGCGCCGACGACTACCCGGTCAGGGCGTCGGGATTTCTCTACTGCGTCACCTTCCGGCAGAAATTCCGGGTTGGAGGCTACACCCGCATTCGGAACACCGTGTTCCTGCAAAATGCCTTCCAGCATCCGGGCGGTTCCAATCGGCACGGTGCTTTTGTTCACCAGCACGACACGGCGGGTGTCCTTGCGCTTTGCCAGCACTTTTGACAGGAAGTTGGCGGCGTTTTTGTAATAGGTCAGGTTGGATGAGCCGTTGGGGTTGGGGGGAGTCGCCGTACACATGAAAATGGCGTCTGTACCCTCGATGATATTTTCGATTTCGCTCTCGTGGCAAAAGAACAGGTAGCGATTGAGGTTTTCGGCAATAATGGCCGCCAGCCCCGGTTCGTTTACATATTGTTCAATCTGTTCCCGCTTGCCGCTGCGATAGGCGGCGATGCGCTTTTTATCAACATCGTAAGCATACACTTCGTGCCCGTATTCCGAGCAGACGGCGGCGTGGGTCAGCCCCACAAATCCCGTTCCAGCGACGATAATCTTCATTCGTTCCTCTCAAGATGCGCGTTTTAGAGACTTAGGTTGGATAATTCAAATACAGTTTACCACGTTCTGATTGCAGAAATGCGAGATGAATAATGAATGAAGCAGCGCAGATTGCGTGGCATTTCACAAACGATATGCTTACAATAATTTGTTAGGCCTTACAAGCGCCTCAAGAAAATATTTAGCCTCTGGTGGCCTCCCAAGCTGCCCGCCGCCCAATCTCGACGGCATAATTGGTGCCACGATCCCACGGGTAGACCTGGCTCATGCTGGCCCAATACACACCGGGCAGGGGTGTATTCAGCGGCGGGATGTTCTGGCTGTGACCGACACCGGGTACAGGTTGGGCATAGGGCGCACGCCATACCCATGTCTTGCGAATCCAGTCCGGTTTGAAATTCGGATTGACCTTCGCCAGCGCGGGCAGAAAACGCTGAATGAGTTCGTCATCGCTGAGTTTAAAATATTCGTGGTCAGCCGAAACGTAATCGCCGCAGTACACCAGCACATCGCCACCGTAATGGGACTTGTCCTGATAATTGGTGTGTTCTACCAGCGCCAGAAATGGGAACTGGCTGGATGCTTTGTCGGCACTGGTGGCGGGCAGATTGAGCCAGTAGGTGCCGTCGGTCAGCACGGATTGTTTGAGCGCAAGTACCGCACAAATCGCGCCGATACTTTTGAGCGAGGCCATCTGCTTTCCGTAATCGGTTTCGCGCAGGTCGGGGGTCAGCCTGAGCATCAGATTGGGGGATGAGGTGCTGATTACCCGATCAAAGGTCTGTACTTGCCCGTTGATGGTCAGCGCCGCTTTTCCATCTTGTGAGCCTACATTTTGAACCGGGGTACTTAAATGAATGACCGCACCTTTTTTCTGAATCGCCTCGGCCAGTGCATTCAAAAATGCCTGAAAACCCCCTTCGAAACTGCCTAGATGAAGGCTGCGCGAGTGGATGCGCGCCCACATCCAAGCCATATTGACCTGTGTATAAAGGTCGCTGAATTTGCCGATCAGCAGCGGCTTCCACAATTTGTCGTAGGTTTGCTGCCCCATGTAACGCCGCATCCAGGCATCGGCTGTCACCTGTTCGAGCGCCTGCCAATCCCGGGTGATGAACTTCAGGTACACGCCCGCTAACCCCAAACGGAACAGCGACGGCCATGATAGGGGCAGGCCAAACATCGAGGCATTCATTTCCGAACGGTAGATTTTGTCGTCAATCCAATAGCTGGTTTTAGGGCGGGGGAAAATTACTTTGTCCCGAACGCCGATTTCCTCGCTCAGTTTGAGGATGTCATGGTCGGACTCAAACCAATGGTGATAGAACTTTTCCAGCGTCCAGTCCCAGCCTTCATCCTTGAAACCTGCCGCCAGACCGCCCACCGTAGGTTCGGCCTCAAATAACTCAACTTTATGTCCGGCTCGTGCCAAATCCCAAGCCGCCGCCATGCCTGCCGCACCTGCACCAATAATCCCAATTTTTAAGCTCTTCGCCATAAGCCTTTAGCCCTTAGCAATTAATTGCGATCTGATTATATGGACAAAAATACACGCTTATTGGAATTTGTGCAGGATTCAGACTCTCAATCCGATGCATTACGAGCTGACTGTTTGCTGCTCCAAGCCGCGTGCATCGGTGATTGCATCCCAGCCCAAGCCCTGCTTCGCCAGAAAAAAGAATCCCGCCAATGTAACGGGCAGCCAGACGATAACATGCAGCACCAGCGCATAGGCCTGTGCCTGCGTTTGATTTACGCCAACCGCGACCAGCACCAGCCCAGTAAAAAACTCGAATACCCCAATCTGACCCGGTGAGGCTGGAACCAATCCGGCCAGATTGACGACGCCAACTGTCAGGAACATGGCTGGGAGACTGACCTGCAAATTGAACGCAAAAGCCACCATCCAATAGACAACCGCTTGTACAGACCAGCTTGCAAAACTGGCGAAAACTGCACCAGCGAGATCAAGGGGGCTGCGTAATCCCTGCAATCCGTTAATCAATTCGTCGCCCAAGCGGAACAACCGCGCACCGATGCTTTCCGGCAGCCAGCGACCAACGCTCCGCAGCACACCATGAAACAGGGTGGGACGCGCCGCCAGAATGAAGAAAGCGACCAGCGCAATCAGGAACAAGGGGGTTGCAATCCGAATCATGGCCTGAATTTCTGGCGATGAAATGGGCACCAGCGGCAGGGCACACAGAATGAACGTCAGCATCACCAGACCATCGAACACACGCTCGACAATTACCGTCATGGTGGATTTGGCTACTGGAATGCGCTGAAACCGCTGAAGCAAGACAATGCGTAGAATTTCGCCAGTCCGAAACGGATAAACGTTGTTACCCATATAACCGACCAGCACGACCTGAGTCAGATAGCCCAGCGGAACGGGTTTGATCGACCGCAGCAAAAATCCCCAACGCCAAGCAATCAAAATCATCGACAGGAATAACACGGCTGTCGCCAGCAGCAGCCATACCGGATTTAACTGCTGGATATGTGCCCAAACAGCCTCCGGGTTCAAATTACGGAAGGCGAACCATAGAAATACACCGCTGATGAGAATACCCAAGCCAGCAATCAGCCATTTATTGATCTTCATTTTTGTCTGCGAAAGTGCCTCTTGGTGATAGATGGGCGTTTATTACATTCTAGCAGGCTTTGTGGAGGGGTTACACCTACAATGCTTGTCTTTTTGTACACAATTTGAGTACACTAGTCTTAAATTCCGCTGGATAACGGAGGTACGCGGCATGAGCGACCAATCCCCCAACGATCCAAAATGGCTGGACGAATTTGAAGACCTTGCCAACCGGCAGCTTGAGGATGGGTCGTCGTGTGAACAGGTTCATCCGGTTGTGGAAAGCTGGTTTAATAAAATTCTGGAAGGCGAACCACCCCCTTCACGCCCTTCGATCATGCAAGCGATGGCCTGCCTGTCTACTGAAGTGCTGCACAGTGCGCCAGAGGAATTGGTCGAATCGTTGATGGAAGTGATGGATGAAGATGATCTGGTTGTTTGGGTTGAACATATCTTATTGATCGGTCGGGCTTTTGAAATCGGGCTCCGCAGCGGTGATCTGGACGATCTTTAAGAATCACGAGACGGGCATTATACCCGCCTCGATATGCTCTACTTCTCAGGGGTGAATGGATAATTCACCCCTTTTCATTTCCCTTAGCCGCCGATGGCAAAGGTCACGCTGATCTGTACGTTTACACTCAACTGACCGGGGTTGATCTGCGATGGCGCAGCACCACCCATGCCCATAGCCACGGCATCGGCTGCGCGACCCAGCGGATAAACCGGGCTGTTTCCGAACACTTCGCTGATGATGATGGGTTCACCCAACGTCACCCCGAAAGCTGCTGCCAGTTCAGCCGCACGGCTGCGCGCATCTTCAACCGCTTTCAGACGGGCTTCCTGTTCCAAAGTGGTGGTATCAGCAATGCCGAAGCTCAGGCCATTGACGGTATCCGCGCCCGCGCCCAGCCCGGCGTCAATCACCGCGCCTGCCTGAGTAATGTCACGTACCGTAACGTTGAGTGACTGCTGTACATGGTACACGCGTTCACCTGTAGGCTGTCCACTTTGCGGATCATAACGATCTTCAGGATAGACGTTGAAGTTGGCCGTCTGAATATCTTCGGCAGCGATGCCCAATGCTTTCACAGCATCTATAATAGCCGCCAGGTCTTTGTTGGCCTGATCAACTGCCGCGCCGACATTGGCGTCTACGGTGTCCACGCCCAGATAAACGTAAGCTACATCGGGTGTGCCGTAGGCTTCACCGCTACCACTGACACTGATCGAGTTCGCAGGCAGATCCTGTGCGCCGACTGACCCGACAGCGATGCTCATCACCGCTACGATAACCAGCACAACGGTGCCGATCATTTTCCAATTGAGTGGGAACTGCTTCTGCATATTTGTTTCTCCTTGTGAATGCTGTGCTTCCCAACGGACACAGGAAAGACGTTCAGTATTCTGATAAAGTTCCAGCCTGATGCGGTTATTAATCCGGCTCTCATCTTTCGGCCCTCTGTTCATCCTGATGTCCTGATTTTATGGGCACATGTGCTGAAGGTTATAATTTTCTAACTCATTACGTTCTTCATCTTAATTTCAGAACATTCAAACCACATTAAAACCTATGCCTTGCGCCGACCCTGCTACAATGGAGATAACATTTAAATCCCGTAATGGGCGGAGTTTTTGGTGCTCATGGAAAACGAAACGCCTGAAGCAGCCGAGGAACGTGAGTCACGCCGGGTGCTGCGACAGGTACAAGATCATCTGTTTAAAGTGCATGTGAACCTGGGCGCGGTGCGCGAAAGCGTTGGCATGGTCGATGTGTTTCATCACCCCACCAACCCGATACCCAATCTGAATTACGTCACACCCCGCCCCAAAACGGCCTGGGTATCTGGCAACATGGTGCAAAAAGGAATTGACCATCTGGAGGAATTCCAGCGTACCCCGCGCGTCCAGTATATTGAGGGCTTGTTCCCGCCGCTTTTCGCCAAAACGCTGCGCGACCTGAATTTACAGGTTGAACGCGAAACCCCTATCCTGATCTACAAACCGGAGGGGCTGAACGGTCACCTGCCACCACCGCTTAAATCGCCGGATTTGCCGGATGGAATCACGGTTGAGGCCGTTAGCGATCAGCGCGGCATTGAAACCTGGTGGTATGTGTGGCGCAATGCCTTTTATGATGTGCTGACTTTAGGGGTCGAACCGCTGTTTGTCGGACGTGATACGGCTGCCATGCGGCTTGGTCAACAATTGGATTATCTGCTTTACCGCTACGGCTTTCCAGCAGGGGTAGCGCGTGTCAGCATTCAGGGCGAAACAGCGCATATTCTGGCGCTGGCCGTACTGAAGGAAGCCCGTACTCCGGCCACCATTCAGGGTTTGCAAGCAGCAGCACTCAAAGGTGCATTGGAGCGCAAAGCCAAGCTGGTGTTTGCCCCGGGCGAAACCGATACCGAACGTCGGTTGGGACGTGAACTCGGTTTTATAGATTTTGGGAGCATCGTGTGCTATTCTGGCTCAGAAAAAGCCCACGAGGATACCAATGCCCAATCCCTGGAACAGCCTGTACTGTCGTTCTGATGATGCCGGGGCGGTTGCCGACGGTTTACGGGAAAGCCTCACAACGCTGGGCTATACCCTTTACAACCCGTTTGGCGCACTTCCCGGCAAAGCCTATCCCCGGTCGGTTCGGTTGTTTGTTGGCTTGCCCACACATGGCTGGGTGCGCGTGATCGGTGAACCGGATTCACAGCAGTTCCCCGCGCTTTCAGAAACCACATTGATGCTTTACTGCGCTCTGGATGGGGCTGATTCCCAGATTCAGGTCTATGCAAACGGGCAAAATGCAGACCTCGTTTCCAGCCTGCCACCCTATCTGCGTCCCGGTCGCACGATGGATGATCTGCGCCGCGCGGTGATGGGGGCAGGGGAACAATCTGACACACCTGTATCTTCCGACGCTGGTCTTCCGTTTAATGCACTTCCCGATGATGTGCAATCAATGGCAGGCGGCATCAATCCAGCGCAGGCGCAAAAAATATTCGCACGACTCAGCGGCAATCTGATGAAAAAAGTCGCCCGCGATGACTCACAGGCCGAAGCTGCCCGCGCCCTGATTAGCGGAAATGCGCCCGATTGGAACAGCGCTGGCGGCCAGCGCATCCGTGCCTTGCTGGACTGTTTGATGGAAACGACCCTCGAACCGGATTTCACGACTGTGCGCGATGCCTACCAACTGCATGAACGCCGCCGCCGAAATCCGAATGCCCGTTTGTATCCCGGTGATGCCGAAACAATGGCGAAAGTGCCAGATGCGCTGGTCTATATTCCGGTGTATGGAGGTATGAGTTAGTGTCCGGGAAAGATCGTTTACGCTGGGATGAGATTTACCGCGATAAACCGGAAGGTGTACCTTTTCCAACGCCTGATCCGCTGCTGTTCGAGTTCACCCCGCTGGTGATTGGTGAAGCCCGCGCGCTCGATCTGGCTGCGGGATTGGGGCAAAATGGGTTGTGGCTGGCGGCACAGTGTTATACGGTTGATCTGATCGACATCAGCCGGGTTGCCCTGTTACGCGCACAGGCGGAAATGGGCAAGCGCGGTCTGCGGAATATCAATCTCTATCCGGTTGATCTGGATAACCACGATCTATCAGGAACGCCGTATCAACTGGTATGCGTTTTCCGTTATCTGAACCGGGATTTATTCCCAAAACTTCGCAATTGCATCGCCCCCGGCGGACGCATTATCTACGAAACCTTTAACCAGCGTTATCTGCAAATTGCGCCGGACTTCAACCCCAACTATGTACTCAACCCGGGCGAACTGACAGCCCACTTTGCTGACTGGAAAATTATCCACCATCTGGAAGCCACCCACGTCACCCAACTGGTCGCCATCAAACCCTGAACTAGAGGCTTCGACAATTAAACGTCAAGGTTTGCGTCCGGTTTGTTTGGGTTACTATAAATGCAATATTTAATAAGGAGCATGATCGAATGGCTGCACCACTCACCGCTTACATTCGCGGCCTCCCCGAAACACCTTCCATCCGCGAAATTAATATCCGTTCTGGCCCCGGAACCCAATATGCGATGGTTTTTAAACAGCCTGTTGGCTTAAGTGGACTACCTGTTCTGGATGCCAAGCCGGATGAACAGGGCAACAATTTTCAAGGCAAAGTTTATACATGGATAAAATTACAATTCTCAGACGGACAATCGGGATGGGCGCGCGATGATTTGCTTGAGCTGATTGGGGATGGCACAGCCTTCGGCTATCCGGTGATTGCTGTGCAGACCTTCGCGTTTGTGCTGAATCGGCAGGCTGTGAGTGATATACGGACAACGGCAGCACCCACTACCCCTGCTGTACCCCCTGCCCCCGCTGTGCCGATCATTCCGGCTGCGCCCATTGTTCCCGCACCCATTGCCCCTACACCAACCACGCCGCCCCCTGCTGTTATCGCTGTGCCTGCTGTCGCACCTGCCCCGGCAACTGCGCCAACAGTCGCACCCACGCCACCCGCTGTGCCAACGGGTTACGTCAATATGCGCGATGGGGCGAATGTGCGCTCTGGCCCCGGCAGCAGTAATACACTCCTCACCAAACTGAGCCGTAACACACAGATTACGGTAGTCGATGTGAAACCCGATCAAGCAGGCGGTACGCTGCGTTGGGCAAAAATCAAATCCGGCACTGTTGATGGCTGGATGCGCGAGGATGTACTGCGATTCGATGCCAGCGCGTCAGTTTTCGGACTCACGCAGCCGGACTTATACCCTGCTTCGATGAATGATCGCTGGTGGGTACGGGGTTATGAAGGGCCGCAGGGACATTGGGGTTGGGATTGGGGCGCAAGAGTGGGTGAACCGGTTCTGTGCGGCCCAAAGGGGGCATTGGTTATTAAATCTGTCCAATGCACCCGCTGTACACCGGAACGCCCCAGCTTCAAGGATTATGGAATACCCCTCAGTGACTCGCGCAGTTTGAGTGATCCAGCGTGGAACTTCGGTTATGGGCATTATGTGATTGTGCGCTACCTGAACGAAATGCTGCCGGAATCCACCAAACAGGCACTGGTTAATTTACGGTTGGGCGGCGCACATATCTTTGTCATCCATGCCCATCTGAACAGCCGCAGCGTCAATGAAGGCCAAAATCTGCCGCCGAATACTGCCCTCGGCACTTGTGGCGATACAGGCAATTCGGAGGCCGCCCATCTCCATTTGGAAATGCGGGCTTCGATGAATGCCAACGACACCAACTGGGCTGGCATGAAACCCAATCTGCTTGACCCGACCATTCTGTTTTCACGTTAGGGGGTATCATGTCCAGTGTACCGTTTCAAGTCATTATTCGAGGCATCCCGGAAAATCCGACGATTACCGAAGTTAATGTGCGTTCCGGGCCAAATACCAGTTTCACGCTCGTCATCAAAGCAGCGGTTGGCATGAGTGGTTTGCCCGTTCTGGAAGTCCGTTCTGATGAACAGGGTAGCAATTTTCAGGGCAAGGTGTATCAATGGCTGCGGGTCGGTTTCCCCAATGGTCAGGAAGGCTGGGTGCGTGACGATCTGGTGGATGTGGTGGGTGACGGTTCACGCTTTGGTTATGGCATCGTGGCGCAACCTGTTATCGCTTTTTCGCTTCAGCGGGATACCTCTATCGGGGTTCTCGCGCCCGGTCAACATATTGGCAATCCCGCAACACCTCCACCTGTTCCGGCTGTGTCCTCACCCGCCCCGGTTGCTGTCCCGATTATCCTGGCAGTTCCGGTTGTACCCGCTGCGCCTGCGCCGACTCCGGTTGCTGCTCAACCCACTTCGACTGCACCCATGCCTGCTCCTGCTCCGATAGCAACTGGCAGTCTGGATCGGGTACGGCGGGCAGCTTTCAACATCACCGCGGCTTTTGAGGGTGGCGGTTATGCGACTTACCAGACTTATGATTCGGGTATCATTAGTTATGGACGTTTTCAGTTTACGCTGGCAGCGGGCAGTTTTGTAACGGTGGTCAATCGCTATCTGGAACGTTCCGGCGGTGCAATCGTAGATGGACTGCGCGGTTATCTGCCCCGGTTGAACGCAAAGGAAGAAAGTTTGCGTCAGGATGCTGGATTGAGATCGCTGTGCATTGAAGCTGCTAAAGACCCGATTATGCAGACTATTCAGGATGAAGTAGCGACTGAGGGGTATTGGGATACAGTGATTGAACTGAGCATCGCGCCCCGCAGTATTCAAACGCCGTTGGGTTATGCGCTGCTGTTTGATATGTCGATTCAGCATGGGCGTTTTAATTTCCTCGTCCCGAAAGCGGAAGAAGTTTTGGGCGTCCCTAACAAATCGCGTTTGGGCGAAAACGGCGTCAGTGAACAGACTTATCTCGCTACACTTGCCCAACTGCGACAAGAAAATCTGTATTCTCTAGCGGCTAAACTCAACCTGCCGGGATTGCGTCCGCGTGGGGATTTTTGGGTCAATCTGGTCAACGCTGGTGATTGGCAGTTGCAGGGCGATTCCAACGGGAATTTGAATGTCAACGGCAAAATCGTGCAGGTGCGTTCCCCGTAAGTTCTCATCAGGGTGAATGTGTTGTTCACCCTGACTCCATCTTTTTTCCATCCACCTGTCCGTTATAATGGCAAACTGTGTTGAATTTATGCTGAAAGCTGATGGCTGATGGCTGATGGCTCACAAGAACTCGATCCGATTCCGGCGGAACGCGCCCGTGAAATTCTGGAAGCGGCAATCCGTGAACGGTTGGGTGAGAATTGGGATGATGAAGAACAAGGTTGGACGCGTATCACCGGGCATGATTATATGGCGCGGCTGACCCGGCGCGGCATCAATCTGGATTTCTATGTCGATCTGCTCGGCAACGTCACGGTGGAAAAATCAGAACTCAGCGGTACACAGCAAGCTGGACGGTTGTTCGCCGTGCTGCTGCTGGGGCTGTCGATTGTGATCGCTATTCTCATCGTGCGTGCTGTCAGCGGTTCATAAACATTTCCACCATGCTTTCCCAAAACCGCGTTCGTTTGCTGGCACTGCTCATCTTGATAATCCTTATTGCTCTGCCGATTTTGACCTATCCCTTAGGCCGCGATCAAGGTGAATTTGCCACCATCGGGCGCGGGATTTTGAATGGGCATGTCCCCTATAAAGACTTATGGAATCCCAAGCCGCCCGCTGTATTTTATGTTTATGGGCTGGCGATGAGCATCTTTGGGCAAACCACAGCCGCTCTCCGTGCCATTGATCTGATAATGGTTCCGTTGATTAGTGCTGCGCTGTATGCCATTGCCCGCCGGATTGCCAATCCGCGCGTGGGGTTATGGGCGACGCTTATCTTCCCGACGTTTTACTTCACTGAAACCTTCTGGACGCTCACGCAAAATGATGGCATTGTGCTGCTGCCCATGACGCTGGCTGTGGTGTGTGCGCTGTACAGCTTTCCTCAAGCAAGTTTCCAGTTTCCAGTTTCCAGTTTCCAGAGTCAAACAACCAAAAGTCAGTTGCTCTTGGCTGGTTTGTGCGGCGCATTGTGTTCTTATATCGTTTGGTTCAAATACCCGTTCGCTTTGTTTGCTGCGGCTCTCGTCTTTGCCTATCTGCTCATCCGTTACCGAAATGTTTCACTCAGTTCTCAGCTCTCCGCCCTCAGGACTTCTGTCGCTTTTTTGAGTGGCGCAGCATTCGTCACCATCGGCGGCATCCTGTATATGATGTCCATCGGCGCGTGGGATGAACTGCTGTTAAGCGCCCGCGTCACGGCGCAATATACGGGTTTGACTGCCAATCTTCAGGATTTTGGGGAACTGCTCGGAATCGCCCTCGGCTACCGTTGGGCGCAGTGGGGCTTGCTGGCGGTCTTGGCGGCATGCAGTTTCCTATTGGTGCGGATGGGTACAAAGCGCGGCGCTGGTTGGGTGATGGTGAATCTGTGGCTGGTGGCTGGATTAGTTATCATGCTGATACAAGCCAAAGCCTACGATTATCATTGGCTGCCGATGCTTCCACCGCTGGCACTGCTGGCGGCTGACAGCGTAGACCGTATCCTGGAAAGGTTAAAACGGTTTATAGTTCTACATCGTGTAATGGTGATTGCTGTTGGCGGCTTGTTTATCGGCATTCTGGCGGCTGGAATTTGGTCGAATAGTTGGTCATATCTGACCGGGCAGGAAGACCAAATGGCTTATTATAAACGGTTTGTCGCGGGTGAATTCGTGGCGGATGAATCGTTGGAAGTGGCAAATTTCCTGCGCGGGCGGGTTGTCCCCGGTGATTCGCTGTACATCTGGGGATTCCGTCCAGAAGTGTATTACATGAGCGGCCTCAATCCGGCCACACGCTTCATTTTCCAGTTCCCGCTGGTGGCAGACTGGTATCCGCCCGAATGGCAGGAGCAGAATGTGGATACCCTGTGGGCAGCTTTGCCGCCGTATGTGCTGGTGCTGCAAGTGGATTATATGCCGTGGGTGACAGGCAGCCAACAAGACTCGAACAGCCTGCTTCAGGATTATACTGAGTTAAACAATTGGCTGATTTTTAATTACGAACGCGAAACGCAGATAGGTAACTTTTTTGTATGGCGACGCAAATCCCAATAAGCACTGTGATCGTTCGAACAGCCGTCGAGGCGGATATACCCGCGTTGACCGAATTCATCAAACCGTTCGTCGATGAACGTAAACTGCTGCCCCGCACTTTCGACGAATTCACTGATCTGCTGCCTAATTTCTTCGTAGCTGAAAGGGAAGGGCGGATTGTAGGCTGCGCGGCGCTGGAAATTTATTCATGGAAGCTGGCGGAAATCCGCAGTTTGGCTGTTGCGCCGGAAACACAGGGACTCGGCATCGGCAGGAAATTGGTGCAAGCCTGTTTAGACCGTGCCCACGAACACAAAATTCTGGAAGTCATGGCGATTACTTCGTCCGATGCTTTCTTCCAATCCTGCGGTTTTGATTACACACTGCCCGGTGAAAAGCGTGCCCTGTTCATCCAAACCCGCGATCTCTAAACCGTCACTGAAGCAGCTATCACCTGATGCTCACCATAATCAGCGCCAATTGACATATCCGCAAACCTTTTAAAATCGGGCGGCAAAGGGGCATAACGCATGACCGTAATTGAAATCCTTTTGTCAGGTTTTCTGGCAATTCTGGTCTATATGATTGTGATCTGGTTGGTGAGTCTGGTACTCAAAAATTCCAGCATTGTGGATATTTTTTGGGGGCCGGGTTTTGCATTGGCTGCCCTCGTTTATTACCTGCTCACGCCCGAAGGATTTGCGACCCGTAAACTGCTGATTTTAGTGCTGGTCGCTATTTGGGGGCTGCGGTTGGGCATCCATATCGGCATCCGCAATCACGGCAAAGGTGAGGACTACCGCTATCAGGCGTGGCGTAAAAACAACGGTGCGCGTTGGTGGTGGTTCAGCTTTTTTCAGGTCTTTTTGCTGCAAGGTATTCTGATGTGGTTGATCGCTATGCCGCTGGGTGTGGCGCAGCTATCGCCCGATCCTGCTTATCTGACCATTTTCGATATTCTCGGCGTTGTGGTGTGGGTAATTGGCTTTATCTTTGAAGCGGTGGGCGACTGGCAGTTGACCCAATTCAAAGCTAATCCGGCTAACAAGGGCAAGGTGATGCGTACCGGATTATGGCGCTACACCCGCCATCCCAATTATTTTGGCGATGCTGCCTTGTGGTGGGGCTATTTTCTGATTGCCCTCAGCCTTCCTTTTGGCTTTGTCACTATTTTTTCGCCAGTGATGATGACCATGCTGTTGATGCGGGTTTCCGGTGTCGCTCTGTTAGAGCGCAATCTCAAGAAAACCAAACCGGAATATGCCGATTACATCGAAAACACCAATGCTTTCTTCCCTGGCCTGCCGCGCAATCGGGGAAATTAGCGGCGTTTTTTGACCATCGACTCGTAAGCGCGGTAGCCCTGCAAACGTGCCATATCTGAAGCACTGGTGCTGCGCGCTAACCGCCGTATGGTTTGCTGTACATCATCTGGCAGTTCAACGCCACCATGCCGCGCCAAAATGATGCCGGTTAATTCTGGCTCATCATGGGCATTCCATACTTCCCAACGGTGCAAATGGTAGCCGTATTCCTGCACAATTGAACGCACGGCGGTTTCAAAATCAGCGGGTACATCGCCAATTCCGCCCCAGCTAAACGCCATGTCATCACAGTAGCGGGTATACTGTCCACCGGAAGCAACGACCCGCCTTTCTAGTGCTGCGTCCATTTCGTAATTGAGGATGTTACTCAAGGCGGGTGAAGTTGGTGCGCCTTGTGGCAAACTGCCCTTATAAGTCGTCAGCAGAGTCAACAACCGCGCCGCTGATTCGGCCTCTGGCTGTTCGATGAAATAACTTTTCCACCATGCTTCAACCCGATAGGTTTTGGTTTGGGGAAAGAAATCCTCAATATCGGCTGTGATAATGGTCGCCGCGCCCGCATGTGCCCAAGCATGGTCAGCCGTCGATTTCTTGCGCCGGAAGCCCACAGCAGATGGATGAATCAGGGCGTTTTTCAGCAAAGTTTTGAGGATTTTGCGCTGAATCCGCTTCAACTTCTCGTCGGGTTCAACCAATTCGCGCAGACTGCCATCGGCTTTGGGGCGCGTGAAATGACGATAACGGAAATCCGGGTAAATCGAATTGCGCCGCAGCACCCGTAACAGCGTGGGGTAGGGTACCTGCGGGACATTCAATGCCCCTATCGCACCCCACCCCAGCATTTGCCCCAACGTGAGATAGTCATCCGAATAACCGTAACGCTGACGATAAATTGCAACCCAATTGTTCGTCAGCTTATACCACAGCGTAGACAGTGGATTATTCATGACTCATGATTGCTGCTTGAACTTCCGCCGACAGCCGGACGTGGGATGAGCAAATCTGCCAGATTCGGGAGCAGCACCACATTTCCATTCTTACCTGCCAATTGCACGAGTGCATCCAGTTCTTGCAGCCGCGCAGCGTTCGGATTTTCAGACATAATTTTGGCGGTATTCGCCCGCGCCCGTGCCACCGCTACTTCCGCCCGCGCCTTCACCAGATCAGCCCGTCCCTGACGATCCGCTTCCACTTCCTTCAACATGATGTTGCGGACATTCCCCGGCAGCACAATATCGCGGATGCCCACTCGCTTGAGCGTCACCCCATAAGCCACTGTGTTTGGGGCAGTCTGATTCAGCAGTTCTGCGCCCAATGATGCCCGCGCTTCCAGCAGTTGGTCAATTGTCCTGGCCGCTACCAGATCGCGCAGCCCAAGCTGAAGTTCCTGATACAGTTGATCGACATAATTCTCAACCGAGTTGATCGCCAGTTGGGGGTCAGTAACCAAAAACTGCGCCACGAGGCTGATGCGTACTTCTACCCGGTCAGCCGTCAGGATTTCCTGCCCGGAAACCACATGGCTCATCTGCCGCAAACTGACTTTGGTGATCTGCACATTTTCCCAGCGCCAATGCTGATAGCGCCCCGGTTCAAGCGTGCGAATTAACTTGCCATTTTCGTACAATAACCCGCGTTCATACTCAAAAATGGTGACTTCCTGCCGCAGACCGAACAGACTGGTTTTTGCCATTGGTTTTCCCCTTTATTGCCAACAGGATGCGGGTTTAAGTATTTCCAATACCGGATTGACTCAGCCGCACCCTACTCCGGGGGAACGCAGGTTAAGTGCAGAGCGTGTGTCGCCATTGCGATCACGGCCTCTGCCCGGTATCCCCTGCGCTGCAAACCCGTTTGGCGCGCTTCCGCTCACGAGGACTTTCGCCCCCGCTGCGGCAGGCCTCATCAACCCGGTTTGGAACAGATACCTAGTGCGCGCACGCGCACTAGGTATGTGAGACTCATACGCGGAACACATCTTCCAAACCGGGATGCGCCGCAAAACTAATCACAGATTAACGAATTTTTGTTCCAGCACCAACCCCTAATAAATAGGGGGCGAACCGCTCCGGCTCACCCCCTAACTTGTCCTAAATTTGAAGCGAATAGCTATTTCGTGTAGTTACTTGGATTGCTCTGGCTGCCTTTTTTGCCATCTGGCCATGTGGTGGCTTCGTCAAACTTGACGCCGTTCACATTCGCGCCCTTCATATCGGCGTTTTGCAAATTGGCCTTGTTCAACACAGCGTTGGTCATATTCGCCCCGGCCAACCGCGCCCCGGTTAAATTTGCGCCTTCAAAGTTTGTCCCCAGCAGGGTGGAGTTGTTGAAATCAGCGAAAGGCATCTGTGCCGTGCGGCAGTCCGTTCCGGTCATATTGGTGCTGCGTAAAATCGTTTCGCGGCAGGTGGCGGCGAACATATTCGCGCCGCGCAGGTTTGTACCTTCCAAATTCAATCGGGTAATGTCCAGCGCGCTCAGATCAACGCCTGCTAACCGGGGATTCGCTCCGGCCTGTACCAACGCCAGAATAAGCTCTTTACGGGTGATTTCCGCCATGACGCATTTCCTCCCTGTAATAATGGATTCGCTGAATCAATCGTTTTCGATGCAGGCCACTCGCATATGCGTAAGGCCATATTTTACTGCGAAAGGCTAACTGCTAAAAGCTAACCGCTTCAAGATGTTACCACAACACCCATTATCTATGCACCCAACAGCCTGCTGTAAACCGCCTCTAATTGTTCCGCGACTGCGTCCCATGTAAACCGTTCTTGTACCAACTGTCGCGCCATAATGCCCATTTGTTTTCGCTTGTTGTCATTGTTCAGCAATTCCCGCAGCGCCTCAGCTAGTGCCCCAACTTCCGGTTCAATTTCCAGTCCTGCTCCGTATTGTGCCACTTCGGGTAAGTGGCATTCCGGCGAAACGATCACAGGCAGTCCTGCCGCCATCGCTTCCAGCACCACCATCGGCAGACCTTCACCAACTGCGGGCAGTGCCAGCATATCTGCGGCTGCTAATGCTGCCAGACGTTCTGCGCCATCCAAATATCCGGTGATAACCACCCGCTCATCAGCCATTGACTGAATGGTCGCCAACATGCCTTCATCCGGCCCGGCAATCACTAATCGCGTTTTAGGAACATTTGCTTGTTGAAAGGCTTCGACCAGTTTATGCGCCCCTTTGCGCTCATGCAATCGTCCCATAAACAGACACACAACTGCATCACCCAATCCATACCAGCGCCGGAAACTATCGCGCCCGGAGAGGTTTTCATACTCTGCTGGGTCAACACCGTTGGGGATAACGCTAAAAGCTGCCGGAATGCGCCGCCGACCAAATCGCGGCCAGATCGCCTGTACCTCAGCCGATTCAGCTTCCGTCAGCCCGATGATATGGTCAAACCGCCGTGCCACCGCTGGACTCAATAGCCGATCCCATGCAGCTTTTAATCCGCTGCGTCCCGTTTCCGGCGTCAGTGTGCCATGCGGCGAAAGAATCAGCGGCTTAC
>JAIOHM010000006.1 GCA_019912965.1 Anaerolineae bacterium | reverse complement strand
CTACGCCAATGGCTCGGTCGCTATACCCGCAAGAGTTTGTCCTTCTCGAAGCAGGATACCTATCATTCCCTCGTCACCCACTGGTTCATCATCGAGCATAATCTTCGGATGCGCTCATCACGTACCTTCTGACCATTACCCAGAATATCATAGAACAAAAGGGCTACCCAAGTCAAGTTCGGGTTCGGTTTGAAAAGTTCAGCTTGGCCTCCATAATCGCATTCCCCACTCACGCCCTCTTTGTGAATACTTGATAGCGCTTAAATCATCTTACGATGTTTATTTCGGAATTCCATTCTGCATTCCATTCTTTTGAATGGAGACAAGCAATCACTTTTTACTTACGCTTTATCTGATAAACGCAGGGACATTTCATGGGTGCAGCGTCCAATCCAGGACACCAGTCCCAAACAAAGCAGTTCATTGATCTGCACGGAAATCCCCACTCAAGACATCGAACGATCATGTGCTTTATGGTGACTTCAGACCGCTTGCATCTATTCCTGCGAAATCGTCAAACAATCAATTGAGGAGCGTAAACATGTTAGAGCAAGTAATGGTCGAGGACGCACAGATACAGACGCTGCGCGGCAGCCTGCGGGGGCAACTCATCACTCCACAACACGAGAATTATGACAGTGTCCGACAGGTCTACAACGGCATGATTGACCGCCGTCCCGCTTTGATTGTGCAGTGCGTTGACGCGGCGGATGTGATCACCGCTGTGCATTATGCTCGTGACAACCATCTTCCGCTGGCGATACGCGGCGGTGGGCACAATGGTGCAGGACTTGGCCTCGTAGACGACGGGCTGGTCATTGACCTTTCCCTGATGAAGGGAATCCACGTAGATGCGAAGGCGGGAACGGTACGCGTCGAGGGCGGCTGCACATGGGGCGATGTCGATCATGCTGCACACCCCTTTGGTCTGGCTGTGCCAAGCGGATTTATCTCCACTACTGGCGTTGGCGGCCTCACGCTGGGCGGCGGCTTGGGCTACCTCACCCGCAAGTATGGTCTGACGATTGACAATCTTTTGGCGGTGGATGTGGTACTGGCGGATGGGCGATTGGTGACTGCCAATGCGGACGACCACAGCGATCTGTTCTGGGCAGTGCGCGGCGGTGGCGGCAACTTCGGCGTCGTTACCTCCTTCCTGTTCAAGGCAAATCCGGTTAGTACGGTTTACGGTGGCCCGATCTTCTGGCCGCTTGAACAGGCACAAACGGTGATGAAGCAGTGGCGGGATTTTATTATGAACGCACCAGAAGACATCAACGGTTGGTTTGGCTTCCATCATGTGCCGCCTGTACCCATGTTCCCCGAAGAACATCACCTCAAAAAAGTGTGTGTGGTCACGTGGTGCTATACCGGCGATATGGAACACGCCGAAGCAATTTTCAAGCAGATTCGTCAGTTCGCACCCGCGTTGATGGACTTCGCAGGGCCTATTCCGTGGCCCGCGCTTCAGAGTTTGTTCGATGCCCTTTATCCCCCCGGATTGCAGTGGTACTGGCGCGCCGATTTCGTCAAGGAAATCAACGATCAGGCGATTGATCTCCATGTCAAGTATGCCGAGCAACTGCCGACGGGGCACTCGACCATGCATCTGTATCCGATTAATGGAAAAGCCCATCGCGTTGGCAAGCAAGATACCGCGTGGAGCTACCGGGATGCCAACTTTGCCCAAGTGATCGTGGGGGTTGATCCCGATCCCGCGAATAACCAGCGGATGACGAAATGGGCACAGGATTATTGGGACGCGCTGCATCCCCATTCGGCTGGCGGGGCATATGTGAACATGATGATGGAAGAGGGCGAAGAGCGGGTGAAGGCGGCTTACCGGGACAACTACCAACGGTTAGCCACCGTCAAAGCGAAGTACGATCCGAACAATTTGTTCCGCATCAACCAGAACATCAAGCCTCAGGTGTAGTTCACGACCGCATATTTCTGATGATCAGGTGTCGCCGTGTGCGACACCTTTTTGTTTGGGGAATCGGCGGCGGCGGAATAGTTGTCAGTTTTCAGTTGACAGTTATCAGAAAATTCACCTCACCCCTAGCCCCTCTCCAACTGGAGAGGGGAACAATGTATTGCGGCGATTCGGGTTGTGCCTATCGCTGCAATACTTGCTGTTTTAGCTGTCAGTCTACAGGAAAACACAGGAAGGGTATGGGATTGGCGGCGGCGGCGGCGCGGAGACGAAAATCGGTTTGGCCGCCAGTGGGGTCTTTAGCTTTTAGCCGTTAGTCTTCAGCAAATACACGATCACTTGATTTCAGTTTAAGGGATTTCGGGGCAGAAAGGGTGACCATTTGGTACGTTTTGGCGCGGGTTGAGGCTAACGGTTTTGAGCGAAAGGGATTGTTAAGCGGGTTGCGTGCGGGTTAGGGGAGGGTTTTAGGCACAAACGCAACGCTAACCGTGTTGCCAGAAGTCATAATATCGTCCAGAATAATCTGCAATCGGGAAAAGCAGAGGGTTCTGGCACATGGCAAAAGCGGTTTTCATCAGCTCAACATCGAAGGATTTGCCGGAACACCGCGCAGCCGTTGATAAAGCAATACGCGGGCTGGAACTGCGCCCGATCAATATGGACGATTTCGGCGCACAACCGGGAGGGGCATCCGGGGTCAGTCTGCGTGAAGTGGGCAAAGCGGATATTTTCATCGGGATTATTGCCAAGCGCTACGGCTATGTTCCAGCGGGGATGGAAAAAGCGGTCACGGAGCAGGAGTATGATGAAGCGGTCAAACGCCGCATTCCGCGTTTGATGTATCTGCTCGACCCCGGCTACGACTGGCCTGCTGAACGGGTTGAAGCTGACGAAACGGCGCAGGCGAAACTGGCTGCTTTCCGCAACCGCATTGAAGCCAACGAAGTCCGACGGTTATTCACCACACCGGATAGGTTATCGAGTTATGTCGTAACTGATCTCACCAAACTGCTGAACAAACAGCGGCAGCAAACACTGATTACGCGCGTTTTGGTCGCAGTGGTGGCGGTTTTGGCGCTGGTTGCGTTTGTGCTGGCGGCGGATTCAGGTGTGCGGACTCCGCTGTTGGTGAGTATGGGTGTGCTGACCGAAACATTTACACCGTCGCCTACGCTCACCGCTTCAGTTACGCCTAGTCCGACTCCTACATCTACACCCACTTTGACATTGACGCCGACGGTCACTCCTACGCCCACTTTGACTGTTACACTCACTTTCACCCCTACGCCCACTTCGACGGCTACGCCGACTCATACCCCTACGATTACGCTGACTCCGCAAGAAGGCGCTCCATTTGGGGAAGGTCAAGTTGGCGTGGTCTTGGCGGATTTTGAACGGATTGATGCGGCTGCGCCGGATGTGGTACGCAATCTGGAATTGGAATTTGAGGCGGCCAATATTCCTTTCATCCGCGTTCGGCATTCTTTGACCAACCGTGAACAGGCGAAAGCGATTCTTGATCTGTACGACGCCACCATCATTATGTGGGGGAATGTGGCTGAAGGCGGCGTCCGGGTTTACTTTGAGGTTGATCCGGGACAAAACGAGAAGTTTTATGCGATCAATACCATCCAAGTTGCCGCGGCGGATTTGGAGTCCTTTGAAACCTATCTGTTTCAAGGGATGGACAGCTTGTACATTGTGTACTTCGTTCAAGGCCAAATCGCTTACTTTAAAAGGGATTATCCACTGTCTGAAAGTCTGTTTGATGAGTCCATCGCGCGCATTCCCCCGGATAGAGCCAATTCGTTGCAGGCTTATGCAGTTTATGGGTATCGCGGAAATGCGCGTTATTACCAACGGAATTTGACAGGTGCAATCGCGGATTTTGACGAGTTCATCCACATCAACCCAAATGACGCTATTGCTTATTACAACCGGGGGAATGCGCGGGGCGACAGCGGCGATCTGGCGGGGGCATTGGCGGATTATGACGCGGCGCTGCTGCTTGATCCAGATGACCCACTGATTTATTACAACCGGGGCGTGGAACGATACCGCAGCGGCGATATGGAAGGGGCATTGGCCGATTATAACGAAACCATTCGGCTGAATCCTGAAGCGCGGTACGCCTACACCAATCGGGCGTTCGTGCGGCAAAATCTGGGGGATTGGGAGGGGGCATTGGCGGATTTTGACATAACCGTGCAGCTTGATCCCAATGAGGGTTATGGTTATCTCAACCGGGGAAATACCCGCTTTCGGTTAGGGGATGTGGAAGGCGCGACGGAGGATTATGCCGGGTGGCTCAAGATTCTGGAACGCGATCCGGTCACACTGGAGGCGATGCAATCCGGTGATACTGTCACGGTTGAAATGGCGTTCCGGCGGGTCTATCACATTCCATTTGAGGCTCAGGCGGGGCAGTTGGTTACGGTGCAAGTTCGCAATGTTGTGGAAACAGGGAAATTCGTTGACCCATTAATCGTGATTTTTAATTCGGCGGGCGAGGCTATCATTGGGAATGACGATTATGACAAATTTGATGCGGCGGTTGTGGATTTTCCGGTGAGCGCCGATGGGACATACACTTTGCTGGTGAGCCATGCTGCCAGTGGATATGATGGCAACGTCGAGATTGTTCTTGATCTGGAAACCGCGCCAACGCCGTAAATAACTTCATAAGGGCGGAATCGTTTATGCTTTCCGCCCTTTTCTATTCCCCCACGAATCCCAATACTGTCACAAAATGACCTCGGTGGAGGTCTTTTATAGCGGAATGAATAAGTTGTAGAGAGATGCACAATGAACGATGTGGATACTGAGCGATTTGAAGCCTATCGCCCGCTGATGTTCTCGATTGCGTACCGAATGCTGGGCACGATTACCGATGCTGAAGATATGGTGCAGAAGGCTTACCTGCGCTATCAGGGTGCGAAGCCGGAGGAAATCGTTTCGCATAAAGCGTTTTTGAGCACGGTCGTCACGCGGTTGTGCCTGAATCATCTGGATCTGGCGCAGACGCAGCGCGAAAGTTATGTCGGGCCGTGGCTGCCCGAACCTGCAATGACGGCATCTGATGAGCGTTTCGCCCCGGCGCAGCGGACTGAATTACACGAGTCGCTGTCGCTGGCGTTCCTGACACTTCTGGAACAGCTTACACCTTTGGAACGGGCGGTGTTTTTGCTGCGCGAAGTGTTTGATTATGAATACGCTGAAATTGCGACAATTGTGAGCAAGGAGGAAGCCGCCTGCCGCCAGATGTTGAGCCGCGCGCGTAAGCATCTGGCTGAAAACCGTCCGCGCTTCAAGCCGACGCCGGAAATGCACCGCCAGATGCTCGACCAGTTTATACACACCGCGCAAAACGGTGAACTGGAAGGTTTGCTGCAACTGCTGGCGGACGATGTGGTGTTGTGGGCAGATGGCGGCGGAAAAGTGCTCGGCGCGATTGTGCGTCCGCTGCGAGGGCGGAAAGCGGTTTCGCAGTTCATTATGGCGAGCCAGCGTTTTGCGACTCAACCGTTTTACCCCGAAATCGTGGAGATCAATAACGAACCGGCGATGATCCTGCGTTCGGATACGGAAGTGCGGTTGGTGCTTTCGATCAGCCTGGATGCGGGGCGGATTTGTGCGCTGCACATCATCGGCAACCCGGACAAGCTGAAGTGGCTGAATCAGGACATCAACAAAAACCGGGATGGTGCGGAATGAAAATCGTGGTCTTTGGCGCAAATGGTGGCACAGGGGTTGAAGTCGTCAAACAGGCTTTGGCGGTGGGGCATCGCGTCACAGCGGTGGTTCGACGTCCGGAAAGCATCACGATTCAGCATCAAAATTTGTGTGTGTGGCAGGGCGATGTGCTGGATGCAAATGCGGTTGAAGTGACTATCGCGGGACAGGATGCGGTGATTTCGGCACTTGGGATAAAGGTGGATGCGCCGACGGTGATTTATTCGGAAGGCGTGACGAACATGATGCGAACGATGAAAACTTCCGGTGTGCGGCGTCTGCTGTGCGTATCCGCCAGCGGGCTTGACCCCGGCCCGGTGCTTCAGCAATGGATTGCCAAACCGCTGCTATGGCGATTCTTCAAGAACAATTACACCGATCTCGCGCGGATGGAAACACTGATCAAAGCCAGCGATCTGGATTGGACGATTGTGCGCCCACCGATGTTCTCTAACAAGCCGCGAACCGGGCGTTATCAGATTGCCATCAATCGGCAGTTGAGGCGCGGCTATACCATTTCGCGCGCGGATACAGCGGATTTTATCGTCACCCATCTCGATAAATCGCCCTCCTACCGCGCCATTGTTGAAATCGCTTACTAAACGATTTTGAGCGTTTGCAACCTTACTGGCGATATGGCGTATAATCTCGTGTAACACGGCAAAGGGGAATCATGCGTTATTTGGTCATTTTTAGTCTACTGGCGGCGCTGTTGGCTGCATGTGGCGGTGCGCCGCTTTATGCATCAGAGCCTATACCCACGTTAATGCCGGGGGATGCTGAACGGGGTACGGCATTATTCACCCAGTCTGTTAATGGTGCGCCGTCGTGTTCGATGTGTCATTCGTTGGATGAAAGCACATTGGTGGGGCCCGGTTTGAAAGGATATGCCGTTCGCGCAGCAGCCCATGCGGGCGAAAGCACGGTGGAGGAATATACCCACATCAGCATTGTGCAGCCCAATGCCTATTTGGTCAACGGATTTGGCAACATCATGTTCGCGCAGTACAAACAGTTGCTTAGTCCGCAAGAAATCGCGGATTTAGTCGCCTATCTGCTTACGCTCTAAAGGAGGAACTCATGGATATTGTGTTGGTCTTGCTGCGGCTGCTTCACATTCTGGCAGGCGTCACCTGGTTCGGGATTGGGGCGGCGATGGCTTTCTATATCGCTCCAGCGGCATTGGCGGCGGGTGAAAGCGGTCTGCACTTTTTCCACTCGCTGTTTAAAAACACCAGTTTCAGCCGCATCTTTGCAAGCGTTTCCGGGACAACCGTTCTCGCGGGTTTGCTGCTGTATGTGATTGGTAATTCCGCCAGCTACTTTACCTCAACGGGTAATGCGGTGCTGGGCATCGGCGCGGCGGCGGGTGTGCTGGCAATTCTACATGGTGGGGCAGCTACCGGACGGGCTACCAAAGCACTCGGCATGGCGCTGGAACAACATATTCCGAAATCCGGCGGCGCGATTCCGGCTGATGCACTGGCTACCCTTCGTGAACATGCTGAAAAGATGCTGACGCATTCGCGCATCAGCTTTGCATTGACGCTCATTGCCCTGATCGGCATGGGCAGCGCACGGTATCTGTAGAAAATATTGGGGCAGCGTTCTCAATCTGCCCCAACTTTCCTTTCCCCTCGTCGAACCAGACCATTCAACGCCCATACCATCTCATCTTTTTCTGATCTTTGCCGTATACAATTGATCTGATGAACTTCACATTTCTACACCAACCACTGAAAATCAATAACGGAGGTTAAAACCCTATGCAGTTGAATCCTGCCGCACTCGAAAAAGCCAAAGCCCTGATCGACGAAGGCAAATTCCGCATCAATACCCCGTGGCGCGAAGTCCAGCCCTCGCCCACCGCTGAGGATAAATATGTCGCCGCGCACGGATGGGATGCTTATGCCCAATGGTATCTGGCTCTGAATCCGCAAGCCGCCGAAGGTACGAAAGAACGGTATCTGTTCCCGGTCGGGGATTTTAATGCGGTGCATCGCAGCGGTATCGTCGCCGCCAAATCGCGTGCCGAGAAAGAAGCAAACGCGGATGTTGCCGCCGCTGCGGAAGAAATCCTTGACCTGTTTGACCGTCTGAACGCCTGCTAATCGACATACACGTCAAGAAACTGATAGTTTGTGTCTCCCGAATCCATTAAAGTAGAGCTATGAGTATGAGGAGGGAGATACGATGTCCGAAAAAATCGTCCTGAGCGAAGGTGAGCGTTGGGCAGCCATGATGACGAATGACCGTCAGTTTGATGGTGCATTCGTCGTCGCAGTCAAAACCACCAAAATTTACTGCCGCCCATCCTGCACCGCCCGCCCGCCGCGCCGCGAAAATGTCGCTTTCTACGACAGCCCCTCCGAAGCCGAAGCCGCCGGATTCCGCGCCTGCAAACGGTGCAGCCCGAATACACAGGCTTACGAGGCATCCGTCGTCGAACAGGTCTGCCGTTATATTGATGCTCATCTGGATGACCGCATCACACTGGAAGCACTCGGCGCGGAAGTCAACCTCAACCCGCATCACGTCCAGCGGATGTTCAAACGGGTGTTAAGCATATCGCCCCGGCAGTATGCCGAAGCCCGCCGTTTGGAGGGCTTAAAAACCCGCCTCAAAGCTGGGGACAGCGTGACCGATGCCCTCTACGAATCCGGCTTCCGTTCCAGCAGCCAGTTGTACGGGCGGGAGCATATGGGCATGACGCCGGGAACTTTCCGTAAAGGTGCTGCGATCACCATTCGTTACGCTGTTGCTGAATGTGCATTGGGTTATGTGGCTGTTGCTGCGACCGAACGGGGGGTGTGTGCAGTACGGCTGGGCAATACGCCTGATGATCTGGTCGCTATCCTGTATGCCGATTTCCCCGCAGCCGATCTGCAACCGGATGATGAAGGTTTGGGCGCGTGGGTCGAAATGCTGCTGTGCTATCTGGCAGGCGAAGAACCTCATCTGGAACTGCCTTTAGACATCCGCGCGACCGCTTTTCAACAGCGGGTGTGGGAAGCACTCCGTGACATTCCCTACGGCGAAACCCGTTCCTACACCCAAATCGCCGAAGCAATCGGCAATCCGAAAGCCGTCCGCGCGGTCGCCAATGCCTGCGCCAATAACCCGGTCGCGGTTGTCATTCCGTGCCATCGGGTTGTGCGGGAAGATGGCAGTCTCGGTGGTTATAAGTGGGGTTTGGAACGCAAGATCGCCCTGCTGAAGACCGAAGCGGAATCCGCCGCTTTAGCACAGGAGGCGGTGTAACATGAGACATGTGTGGCGCGATTTACATGAAGATCGGGTCAGAGAGATCGCCCGCGATATGCAGACCGCCAACGCGGGTGTGCAGGGAACAACCGCGACCGAATCGCCAAAACGATACATTGGGCGGGCATGGCGTTGGTTTATCAGCCGCCGCAAACCGCAGACCGCCGTAACCATTCCGGCAAACCGCTTGCAGCAGAAAACCAGTTGACAATTTACCCAACGCCGTATACCATTTCATATATATAAACATTTATATATAGATGAGCGATGCTGAAATATGCGGTGTTGGGTTTCCTCAGTTACCATCCGATGTCCGGCTATGATATTGAAAGCTGGATGCAAGCCTCGACGGGTAACTTCTGGCACGCCAAACTGAGCCAGATTTACACCACCCTCAAAAGTATGGAAGCCGAAGGGCTGGTCACTTCGCAGATTGCGCCGCAGGAAGGCCGCCCCGACCGCCGGGTTTACACCATCACCGAAGCCGGACGCGCCGACTTGCAGATGTGGATCAGTACACCGCTGGTGGAACACGAAGTCAAGAAAGATTCTTTGCTGCTTAAACTGTTCTTCGGCCTACCTGCCGGGAAGAACGCCCTGCTCACTCAACTCCGTCTTCAGCTTGATCTGCATCGCCAGAAAAAACTCGAATATGAACAAAATACGCCGCAGGAAATGGTTCGCTTTTTGAGCGACCAACCGGAACTGGTCAACCATGCCCAACTGTGGGAACTGACTCGGCAGTTCGGGGTGATGTACGAGGCGATGTATTTGCAGTGGTTGGAAGAAGCCATCCGTTTTATCGAACAGCAGAATTAAGGGGAGAAAACCACATGTTCCAGCGGATTGTTGAACGTCAGGTGCATCAGGGATTCGCGGCTATCAGCCGGGGCGATTTCGATACATTACTCAAGCAGTTTTCGCCGCAGGTGCATTTCTCGTTCGCGGGCGATCATGCAATGGGCGGTGAATTCCATCATCGGGAAACGGTGCGGCAGTGGTTCCAGCGCATCAAGCGGATATTCCCCGGTCTGGAGATCACCGCGCAGCAGGTGGTGGTCAGCGGCATGCCGTGGGATATGCAGGTCGTCACCAAATTTCAGGTACGGGATATGCTTGCTGATGGAACGCTTTATCGCAACCAAGGCGTTCAGATGATGCGTATCCGCTGGGGGCAAGTGGTGGAAGATCACCTGCTGGAAGATACGCAATATCTGGTGAACACTTTGGGGCGGTTGGCGGGAATGGGCGTATCCGAAGCGTCTGCACCGCCTTTAAAAGACGCCGCGTAAAGATGGACTGATACCAATAAGTCCATTCAGGATGAGGGCGCAAGAAACGGATAGATTGGTCAGTCATATATGCCATACACTGTTGAAAGTGTGTGGAGGTTTCTATGTTGACCGATTTGGGCCGGGAGCAGGCACGGCACCCCCATGTGGAGTTGGTGCGGCAAGTCTGCCAGTATATTCAGGCGCACGTGGAAGATAGCCCAACGCTGGATGAAATCAGCGCGGCGTTCCACATGAGTCCGTTTCACCTGCAACGCACCTTCAAGCGTTTGATGGGTATTACGCCCAAGCAGTATGCCGAACGCCGCCGTTTGGATGCGCTGAAATCGCTCTTGCGCGAGGGCGAAAGCGTGACCGACGCCATGTACAGCGCGGGTTATGGCAGCAGCAGCCGCTTGTATGAACAAGCCGCTGAAACGCTGGGCATGACCCCTGCCACTTATGGCAAGGGCGGCGAGGGAATGCATATTCATTATTCTGTCGTCCCCTGCCATCTGGGCGAGTTATTGATCGCCACCACCGAACGTGGGATTTGTGCTGTCCATCTGGGACGTAATAACCTCGAACTGGAGGCTCGACTGCGCGAGGAATATCGCGGCGCAACCATCGAGAAACACAAAGTCGGCATGTGCGAATGGGTCGAGGAACTGCTGGAACACCTCAAAGGTGAACGCCCGCATCTGGATTTACCGCTTGATATTCAGGCCAACGCCTTTCAGTGGCGCGTCTGGCAAGCCCTGCGCGAAATTCCTTACGGCGAAACCCGCACCTATGGCGAAATCGCCAAAGCCATCGGTCTGCCCGGTGGGGCAAATGCGGTCGCCAAAGCCATTCATGAAAACCCAACTATCATGCTCATTCCGTGCCATCGTGTCACCCGCGAGGACGGTCAGCCCACCGAATACTACGACGACCGGGAACGCTTCAGTATGCAGGCGCTCCGCACCAACGAACAGCAGCATACTCAGAAGTAATCGTTAGTTATTAGTCAAAAACATTTCCATTAGGGAGGGTGATCTCTCCCTTTCAGCCAATTTTTCTATAGGCCATTCAGGCACATGCTTAATCGCTGGGCGAGAGATATCTATCACTTGCCCGGAATACCTATTTGCGACATTTGCGTGAGGGAGGATACCAATGAGCGCACAACATCCGTTTATTCTATTCGTGGGCAATCCGGGACGTGGAGAAGACCTGCTAACCACCGTCGAGCCGTTGGGCTGGTGGGTTTATACACCGGAAGATGATCTGGAAGCGTTGGGGATGTATATCACTTTCGCGCCGGATGTGGTGGTACTGGACGCCGAAGCCGCGCCGGAAATCGCTGCTAATGTCTATCATCACCTGAGTTCGGTTCACGCTGCCCCGCTGCTGGTGCTCACCAGCGATGCCAATTGGGACGCGAGTGCGTCGGAGGATGTTTATCTGCTGCCACCCGGCATCGGACGGGAAGCCTTAGCCGCGCGTATCGCTGCTGTCGTTGGCAACCGTGAAACTGAAAATGCCTAATGTGAAAAGATCGGGGCATGAGTACATTCATGCCCCTTGCCCTACTCTTACCCGTTCAGATAAGCCTCAATCGCCTCAAACGGCAAATGCTGACCCACATATTCGGCATACACCACATCTCGAATAATCCCCTGCCCATCAATCAGGAAATCAGCAGGCATCCGGTTGAAATTGCTGCCTTCCTCTGGGGTTAGCGCAAAACCTGCCGCAGCCGCAGCCGCGATGACGGCCTGAGTCAACGGGTTTTGCATTGAACCATTAGTCTTTGCCTCGGATGTTTCCAGGCCGTACAAATCATAAAGTGAAGCGGTAGGATCAGCCACAATGGGGAACGGCGCATCCTGCTTGCCGACATATTGCAGAATGCTTTCGCGCGGCGATTCAAAAATCGCCAGCATTTCCAGTCCTTGCGCATGATAAGCAGGATACTTCTGAATCAACTGGTGAACCCGCACATTGCACAAGGCACAGGCGCCGTTCCGGTAAAACGAAAGCAGCAAGGGGCGTCCTGTGTAGGCCGCTAAACTGATTGGGTTATCGAATACATCAACCGTTTGGAAAGCGGGTGCGACGCTGCCAACCGCCAGCCGGGGCGTAGTACGATCTAACATGTGATTGTCTCCTGATGTTGGGCGGGCTATAATGCCCATATATGAGAAGACTGGCGCGCCCGGTCTTGATAAGTCTTATAGTAAGTCTACCTGTCTAATTTGTCAAGCCGATGACCTATGACCAACTTTCAGCCCACAATTGATGAACAAGCCCTGCGTGAAATGCGGGCAGGAAATATCGGGCGACTGCTGCTTCAGGCTCACCGGGCCTTTGGTCTGCGCGCCCATCACAAGCTGCAAGCGCGGGGTCATGGCGATCTGGGTATGGCGCATACATCGCTGATTGCCCATCTCGATCTGGAAGGCACACGCATCACCACGCTGGCGGAACGCGCCGGGATGACCAAGCAGTCCATGGGCGAACTGGTGATTGAACTGGAACGCAAAGGTTATGTGGAACGGTCGTCCGACCCAACCGACAAACGGGCAACGCTGGTGCGCTTTACACAGGCGGGGTGTCGCTTTTTAGAAGATGCCTACCACGTTAAGCAGGAAATTGAAGCTGAATACACGGCGCTTTTAGGGGCAGATGGTTTGGAATCGCTGCGGGCTATGCTGGAGGCAATAACCGAAAGCGAATCATCAAATGAGTAATCCTGTGGGGGTGTTAAGCTGGAATTGCAGTAATGTTTAGCGGCAGTGTAAGCGCATCCCGATCATGTTTGCTGAAATTCATTACCGCGAAACCTACGATGCGACCATCAGGTGTACGGCGCTCAAACAGATCATCTTCAATTTCTTCCATCGCAGCGGCTACATCCTCAAAAATGATTTCAAGATAGTCACTCTCATGGTCGTACCAAACTTTTAGGTTTGCCATATAATCTTCCCTTTCTTCTGCCTGCTGCTGTAAAACGCCGTTACGATAAATGCATCATCTACCAAAAGTTTTACGAGCACAAGCATATATTTACGTGTTACGGGTGTTTGGGGATACAAACGGTGATAGGCAATAACTGTTTGATCCTTGGTGGTCTCAATTACAAAATCTGGCTGTGTAAGCGTTTCTTCCAATCGGTTACGTTGTTCTACCATTTCCGGGTGAACCAGAATATGCTCCCATCGCTCACCTGTTAATCGAATTGATCGCCCTTGATAATCCCTTAAGACAACGTCTTTTTGATTCAAACGGTTACCGCATCTGTGATTAACTGCTTTAGATGTTGTCACTCATTATAACCATAATATGCTTCAAAGTGCCCCAAGCGTGCTATAATTCAACCTTAGCACACCTGTTCAATATGAGAGAACCAGCATGGCGAAAACCCGCACCAAATACGTCTGCCAGAACTGTGGTTATCAATCCCCCAAAGGTTTTGGACGCTGCCCAAACTGTGGTGAGTTCAACACGATGGTTGAAGAAGCGGAAGCCGTCGCCAAACCCGCCAAGCAGAACCGCCAGCCCGTCGGGACGCTGCGTGCCATGCCCCAGCGACTCAGCGAGGTCAGCAGCGATGTAGGTGACCGGCTGTACGTACCTGTTGAAGAATTTAACCGCGTGCTGGGTGGTGGCCTTGTACCGGGCAGCATCATCCTTTTAGGCGGTGAACCGGGAATTGGGAAATGTGTGGTGGGGTCTACTCGTATTTTAGACCCTGAGAGCGGAGCCTATCGACCCATAACCGAATGGGCAAAAGATAAAAAGCCCGTTTTATCACTTGATACACAAACACTTAAACTGACTCCTGATGCTGTCTCAGATTTTCATAAACAAGGTGTAAAACCAGTCTTTAAAATAACGACAAAATTGGGTCGCACACTTCTTTGTACCGCTAATCACCCCCTCTTAACACCTACAGGCTGGAAACCTGTAGAGGATTTAGCAGCAGGCAGTTGTATTGCTGCCCCTCGGTCACTGCCTTATTTCGGCAACAAAGCAATGCCTGATGCAGAGGTTAAGTTAATCGCCTATATTCTATCGGATGGGTCGGTTGGGAATCAGATTAATATAACCAATATGTTGCCCGAAGTCGCCGAGGAAATGGAGGAAATTGCTAACGCTTTCAAGATGAAAGTAGTTTGTTACGACAAGAAAAATACCAACGCAAAAAACTACCGATTCGCTAATAATAAAATCGAACGCGCTCAAGCACGCAAGGAATTTGCGGGTTCGCTGCGAAAAGTGAAGTCAGAAGTAATGATTAGCTGGGCTGAATGGGCCAGACAAGCAGATGTGAATTACGGTATGCTCGGAATGTGGCAAACGGGAAACACAGTACCGAGTGAATCCGAATTACAGAGATTAGCTGATGCAGTTCATACTCCCATTGCAGCACTCGGTGCAAATTTTCGTCATCATGCTCAAGCAACAACCCCTATGATGCGATTCCTGGAACAAGTTGGTTTACGATACACAGTTGCCAGCACTAAATCAGTACCCGATTGCATTTTCACCCTTCCGCAAGAGCAGTTAGCTTTATTTCTCAATCGGCTGTTCACCTGTGATGGCTCAGTTTATTACAACGCAGAAGGACAGGCAGGAATTTCCTACAGCACAATCAGCCCTCGTCTTGCTGAAGATGTACAGCATCTGCTTCTGCGATTCGGATTCATATCCAAACTGCGAACCAAACACAGTTTAGTGAACGGAAAACCCTACATTGCCTATGAGATTCAACTGCTGGGCATTAATGAAATAAAGCGGTTTTTGGACACGATTGGCATTCTGGGTAGAGAGAAAGCCCGTGAATTTATTGCTGACTTGGAAGAACCTAAACGTCCCTCAACACATAGGGATATTGTGCCGACTGGCGAGATATTCTGGACACATCTCAGGTCTGTGTGTGGCACAAATTTTGCTGAAATCACGCGGCGTATTGGAACAAAGATAAAAGATAGACGCCATGAGAGGCCATTAACGCGTTATTTAGTTCAAAAAATTGCAACTGCTTATCCTGATCCTTATCTTCAGGCACTTGCTTTTGGGGATGTGTATTGGGATGAGATTGTAAGTATTACCCCGTCTGGTGAAGAAGAAGTTTACGACATCAGCGTACCTGTCAACGCAAATTTTGTAGCCAACGATTTGATTATCCACAACTCAACAATCCTGCTGGGCATATCTGCATTACTCTCTCAAACTGCTGGAACGGTGCTGTACGTCAGCGGTGAAGAATCGGCGCGGCAGATCAAAATGCGGGCTGACCGGATGCACATCGAGTCTGATGATCTGTATCTCCTGACCGAAACCAACCTGACCAGCATCTTTGAACATGTGCAGCAGATCAACCCGACTATTCTGGTGATCGACTCCATTCAGACGACCTATATTGAGGAACATGAGTCCTCGCCGGGAAGTGTGACGCAGGTGCGCGAATGTGCCAGCCGCTTGCAGCATCTCGCCAAGTCCAGCGGAATCTGTGTCTTTCTGGTCGGTCATGTGACTAAAGAAGGCAGCATCGCCGGGCCGCGTGTGCTGGAACATATTGTGGATACGGTGCTGTATCTGGAAGGCGATCCGTTCCAAGCCTATCGTCTGCTGCGGAGCGTCAAAAATCGTTTCGGCGCGACCAGCGAAGTCGGCGTCTTCGAGATGGCAGGCGATGGCATGACCGAAGTGCCGAATCCGTCCGAGGCATTTCTGGCGGAACGGGTCGTCAACGCCCCCGGCTCTGCTATCGCCGTGACGATGGAAGGCACACGCCCACTGCTGGTGGAGATGCAGGCGCTCACCAGCCCGACCAGTTTCGGCAATCCGCGCCGCACTCCTAACGGCGTAGACATCAACCGCCTGTTGTTGATTTCGGCGGTGCTTAGTAAGCGCGTCGGCCTCAAACTCCATGAGCAGGATATTTTTGTCAACGTCATCGGCGGGATGAAAGTCAGCGAACCTGCCACTGATCTGGCGATGGCGGCTGCGATGGCCTCCAGCTACTACGATAAACCTGTTCCGGCAGATTTGGCGATTGTGGGCGAGGTCGGTTTGAGTGGGGAAATTCGGGCGGTGGGGCAGCTTACCGCGCGGCTGCATGAGGCTGCAAAATTAGGCTTCAAACGGGTACTCATTCCCAAGACCCGCCGCGTCCTCGATGGCCTCCCCCCTTCACTCAAGTTGATCGAAGCCCGCAATGTAGCCGAGGCGCTGGCAGTGATTATGCCGAAGGAGTAAAAACTCTGTCAATTTTCAGGTGTTTTATGGTTTCCATTAAATCGGGGATAAACACGGATTATATATAATGCTATTGTGTGTTAATAATCAAGTTTAATCTATAGCTATCGTTACGTCTCTCAGGTAGAATTGCCTGTATAAATGAACTTACAAACAAATGGCAAAATACCTATGTCTCGGAAAACTAAGATTCATCTTACTTACAAAACTGGTATCACTAAGAGATCATTTGCCCCAATCATTGAAAATTTGCTTACTAAACAGGGATACTATGTTTGGAGTGGTCAGGAAATTGAGACGGGTTCTCCATGGGATGAGGAAGTGTATGAAAGTATTAGACGAAGTGACGTTGTGATTCTGCTTTTGCAGGAAGGGGTTGCTGAATCACAATGGGTACAAAGAGAGATTGATATCGCAAGGGGAGCAAATGTATCAATTTTGCCTGTGCAATTAATCGATGATATTTCTGAATCTTTAGATAGATTCTCCTTAACAGATAGACAATTTATTGATCTTCGCAATACTGATTTTACCGATGAGAACACAATTTCCTTGTTAGTTGAAACCATTGACCAATTAGCCGAAATAAAACACAAAAACGAAATCCCAAATGTTAGTAATGCAGATTTTGAAAAGTTAGGACGTAGCGTTCTTGAAGCAATTATGGAAACTCAAAAAGACCGAGGAAATCCTTCAGGTATAAACTTCAACCCAATATTTGGGAAACCGTCGCCTTTAAAAAAATTTAGAGCTGATATTTTTGTTATCATGCCTTTTGCCCCTGAATTTAAACCAGTCTATGATGAAGTGATTAAACCCTTAGAAATAGATGAAGGACTTGCTTTAAAGAATGGCATCAAGCGGGGCGACGATTTCTTTTCACATCATGACATTATAACCGAGATTTGGAGTGCGATTTACTGCTCACGGCTCATCATTGCCGACTGTACAGGTCGAAATGCCAATGTATTCTATGAACTTGGGATTGCTCATACCCTCGGCAAGCCCTATATCCTGATTACACAGAACGTCAAAGATGCTCCATTCGATATTCAAGGTAAGCGACTCATTGAATATCAGAACACTATAGCTGGGGCGAACAAACTCAAAGCGGATTTGAAGAAAGCCATTCAAGCTATACTGGATGGTAGTGATTAGTCAGAAAAAGGTGAGTGAGAATGGTCGCACCTGCCTATACCCGTGTAACACCTACCGAATTCCGTCAGCTTGGAGAAACCACCCAGCCTACAGAACTCATTGATGGAGTCATAATCGTGAGCCCCACGCCTGTTAATCGCCATCAGGAAATCGTAGGCGAAACCTATTTTTTCCTCAAGCAGCTCTCCAAACAGAATCCATCACCCGGTAAAGCAGTTGTCGCACCTATGGATGTTTGGCTGGGTGATAACTGTCTACAACCAGATGTGTTCTGGGTAAGCGAATCGGAAAGCCGCTGCAAACTCGGTGAGGACGGTTACTGGTACGGCGCGCCTGATCTTGTGGTTGAAGTGTTATCCCCATCAACTGCTCATAAAGATCGGGATAAAAAGTTCAAACTCTATGAAGAGCATGGGGTACGCGAATACTGGTTGATTGACCCGGATGGTCAATATATTGAAGTTTATCACCTGGTAAATGGAAAATTCGCCCGTTTAGGTGCGTTCGGGCTGGGGCAAGCCTTCGTTTCTACTGTACTCAATGGCGTCACCGTACAAACAGATACGCTGCTGAAGGCATAAAAAAGGGGCAAAGCGTGCTGCTCTGCCCCTTCAAAACTGATTACCTGACGGTGACTAGCGCTTGGCCCACGCCAGCGGTGAGACAAACTGCTGGTTGGTCACTTTGCCATCCACAATTTCCGCACCTGTGAACACGGTAGCGATTTCGCTGCTGCCAATGTTGACGATGACGGTGTTGGCATAAGGCGGTTCTTTCGGGTCTTCCAGCACCTGCCAATCGATCACGGCGACTTCGGCACTGTCCGGCGAAATCGTCAGCCCCGCACCGAAGCGACCGCGTGCAATGCGGAAATCGCTGCCAGTGCTAAGTTCCACTCCGATTAGCGAATTATTGGCTGAATCACTGCCGCCTGCAACCATGATGAGACGGCTGCTATCCCGCGTGAATTCCATCGCGGAGATAGTATCGCCCGAACTGCCCGCCTCAACCACGATGGGCGCAACTGAAGGGTCAGCCAGATTCCAGATATGCACTTCGTTTTCATCTGAAGGTGATGTCACAACCATTGCCAGCCATCTACCATCCGGCGAACGACGCGGGAAGGCATTCGGCCCACCGCTGTAGGTCGCCATCACCGCCAGACGATCCAGCGAGTCGGTCAGCGACAAGTCAGCCAGCGAAATGGTCTTGATGCCCACGGTGTTAGCGGTGATGCCATCGGGGATGGTGATATAAGCCCGTGCGCCATCTGGTGAGAGATAAATGTTGTTGGTGCGAGCGAAAGATGCAAACTGTCCAGTCTGGAAATCGCTGGCGGCCAAAGTTGCGCTGCGGTTGCTGGGATCAACCGAATACAACTGCCATGCGGTGCGGGTGTCGCCCCGGGTGCAGCGGTGTCCCATAACCAGCAGCAGTTTGCTATCTGGCAGAATGGCAATCGAGGCGCTGGTGAATTTGCAATCCTCTGAGGTTGGATTCAGGGTAGCCACTTCCAGTTCGGCGCTGCCATTCCACACAATCACAGCGGCTTCATCGGCTTCGTTTTTATCGTTGGTGAAAAAGCTGACGAATGCCACACTGTCGTTGTTGATATCGAAGGCGGTGACGTTCTCGTAGGTGTACTGTTCAGCCAGATCAGCCGTGCCATACACCTTCAGGAAGCCATCCGGGAATTCGCTCTGCTGTGCGCCGGGTTCGTAGGCGATATAGGCCATACGGGCGCTGTTGGGTGAATATCGGAATGTTCCGCCACCTGTGCAAACCAGCGCGTTTACATCCGCGAGGGGTGTTGGAGCAGAAGCCCCTTTCATCACATACAGTTTGCCCGCGTCACTGCCCGTATAGAAAGCGAAAACCTGACCATCCGGGGAAGTTGGGTTATCGCCACAAACCTGCACCCGCGATGCCCCCTGCGGCACATCGGTGATGGGTTCAGTTACCCCGGTGCCATCCATAAATGCCAGTTGCCCCGGTTCAGAAGCCGAATGCTGTCCCGGCCCGGCACCAGATGCCGCCCAGACCAGCAGTTGATCGCCTGTACCTGCCTGAATAGGTGCTGCGACCCTGAACGAATCGTTTCCTGCTGCGGGATCGGAAGCAATGATTTGCGGCGCATCGCCAATTGTGCTCTGGCTGATGGCTGTGGAGAAAAAGACGAAACCGCCGATCAAAAAGACCAGCAGACACAGTAAAATAAATAAACGACCTGAGAAGGTATTCCGGGTGTTTGACATGACTGCTACGCTCATGTACTTATCTTTCCTTTAGGATATTGGAGAGTTTCCTCACTTAACTTCACTATACATTAAGGGTGCATTGGAGCACCGATAGTACGTTGCGGCTAATTTGAATGTAGACATATTAATTTTTAGCCGATAACGCAGTTGGCCGCCTCACCGCCCAGTTTGAAACCATCCAGCGTAAGCATCGTCAGATAACCGCCCATCACCTGCACCTGTTCGGTATCGCTAATCGTCAATAGTCGGGCGTTCGGATTGCCATTGCGCGAACCGCCTGCATAAACCTGTAACTGGTTGAGCAGGCTGCCATCAGCGGCATTAAACACATTCAACAATCCATCGGAATCCAGCGCATACAGCAGACAACCGCGTCCAGTTTCCAATAACGGAGGTAAAAAGTTGCCTCCACGCGGATATTCTGCCCGCCACCGCAGTGCGCCGCTGGAGTCGAAAGTGACCAGAGTGTTATCCGTATCGCCCAGATAAACATAGGTATTGCCGACGACATCCACCGTGATCTGCGCGGTGCTGCCGGGTAATGGGCTAACCGTTGCCAGCGATTGTGAGCCGCTTCCGTTCTGGAAAATCAATTCGGTACGGTCGAGCAGCATCCAGCCATTGAAAGCGGGTGAAGTGATGGGACGATCCCGAAGCGGGAGTTCAGCAGCGATTTGCCCAGCAGCATCTAATAAACGCCACAGAATGCCGGAACCTGTTTGGAGCGTGAGGGCAATCTGCGATCCGTTGAATACCGCATCCTCAATCGTTGCGCCGGGTGTGCCGGGCAGAGTCCATAACACCGTACCTGCGGTATCAAAAGCGGCTAATCCAGCATCAGGTGTCAGGAAAATGAGGGTTTCACCATTCGCCAAAAATGGAGTGTTCGCGCCCGGTTGTGACCAAAGGGCGGCATAGCGTCCATTTTGCAGGATAAGCACCTGCCCGGTTTCGGTATGAGCCGCCACCCGCCCGCCAGATAAACCCGCTAATCCGGTAATCAGTCCGTCGGTCTGGATGCGCCACAATACCAGACTGGGTGGCGAAACAGCAGTGAGCAAATCGCCACTGGCAATCACGTATTCGCCCGTATCCAACTGTATTGGGGGTAAGCTGGCGACCCGATCAAATGTGATCGAGGCTACATAAGCCGGATTGAGCCGTGCCCGCCAGAGTTCGGTGAAATCCAGCGGGTTATACCAGCCTTCATCCAGCGGGTTGTTAATGACATAACCGGGGCCACCATCGTTGGGCAAAATGCGGCGGATTTCATAATGCAAATGCGGACGCCCGCGCGAAGGCCAGCCAATCGTGCCAATTAATGAGCCGCGTTCGACACACTGGCCAACCTGCGGAAAACCAATGATGTCGGTTTCTTCCATGTGACCATAGAGGCTGTAGGCGATGGTGTTATCCGGCATGATGTGTTCGATAATCACCACGCCTTTTTCCGTATCCCAGCCTTCCGGGTCAGCATAAGTGACGCGCCCCCGCGCCGAAGCCCGAACCGGATCGCCCCAACGGTCGAAACCGGTATCCAGCCCGGTGTGGTTGCCGCCAAAACGCTGACGGTAACGGGCGAAATCATCGTAACCGGGAACCAGTTCATCAATGGGATAGTCAATGGCATCCACCACGCCGCAAGCTGCACCTGTCTGGGCATTGACAGGGAGAATGGTTGGAAAGAGAAACAGACCGAAGGTAATTACAGTAAGCCAGAAACGCATGTACACAACACTTATGAACTCTCCAGCGCAATAATCTTTTCCAGTAGAGGGATTAGGATTGGTAAATCGTGGCTAAGGATGCTCCATACAATATCATGATCGACACGATAGTAACCATGAATCATTCGATCTCGTGAGCCGACAATTTCTTTCCATTCAACTTCAGAGTATTTGTCTCGTATTTCGGCTGGAACATGGCGGGCAGCTTCGCCAATAATCTCAATGAGGCGAACTTCAGCTAATGCTAACATCCGATTTGTATCTAAATCTGCCCGCATTTGACCCTGAATGAATCCTACAGCTTCGCGTGAAGCGTCTAACATATGGTGTAACCGAATGAGATCACGTTCGTTCATAGAGTATGATAGCCTCGGCGATCACTCGATCACGAAAATAATCGCTTAGAAATCCGGGTGTATTCAGATCGACTTTGCGACCAAATATTTGTGACAGTTCATCCTGGATTCTGAAAAACGCAAAACCGGGTACTTGCCCCGCCTCGAATTCGACCAGCATGTCAATATCGCTATCCGCCCCAAAATCTTCGCGCAGCACTGAGCCAAATAATGCTAACTTGCGAATATGATTGTTAAGGCAAAAATCCGCAAGAACAGCTTCGGATATACCAAGATGCGTAGGCATCATCTTCGTCAAACTCCTGCTCCGCATTGTTTCTCAACTATACAACAGCTTCAAATGCTGGCGAAGGTGGGTAGATTCGAGCAGATCGGTTGAGTCGGAAAACTGGTCAATCGAGCCGATGTTCGTAGGGATGCGGCTCACAACTTCATCGGTAATGCGCGCTTTGATCGCGGCACAAAAAATATCACCATGGATGACTTTAAACGGACGCCCGTGAAAGCTGGAAACTTTCGTTGGCAGCGGTTGGGTGATGCCCAGCGCATTATGCATTTCGGCCACAATCTCATAAGCCTGTGACAACGTTTTTTCACGTTCGCGCCACGACTGTGCCAGAATTACCCAGCGGAAAATCGGCGTGAGTTGTGCGGCACAGGCTAATTTTGAAAATGCCGTTCCGTACCATTTGGAATATGGCGGATACTGGCGCTCCATCAAAAAGCACAAACGCATCAGATCGCGCACCAAACGCGCGGCGATGACCTGTGAGCCGAGATTGTCGCCGACATATCCCGCCCGCCCAACGAAGGGTTCTTCCTGCCCGATGCGCCCCCAGCCTGAAGCCAGCAAATACAACCAGACATCATGGGGATACCAGATAAATTTTTGGCGGATATCGCTCAGGCCGAGATCATCGTGATAGACCGCGCCCGCCGTGATGGTTCGCAGCTTTTGCGAAGGAATAGTCAGCCAGTCGGCAGCATCGAGTTCGGTGTATGGGTCACAATCCAGATAATCCGCGAAAAATTGGGGAATCGTCAGGATTTCGACACGGTGATTAATCGGGCCCGATTCGACCACTTGAAGCAACTGAACGCCATTATCGTTCGGGTCGGGCGCGGCGAAATTAGTCGGCCAACCGTGAACTTCGGGCGGGAGTTCCTGACGCAGTATTGCATCAATATCCTCCGCGTGGACGGTATGGTCATAGGGTTTCAGGAATAACAGACAGCGCGGCCCCCAGTGATGGTCGGCAGACATGGGGGTATCAAAGCCCAGCACTTCCGAGCCAGAGCCGATGATGGCGACTGTGTGCGGTAGGGTGGGAAAATGGCGCTCCAGAATTGGGCGCACGGCTTCCTGGTAGAACAATTCACCCAGCTTCAGGCCGGGGATAAAATCGGGCATAAGTATATCTCCCGCGTATCGCCCGGCTATTATACCATCCCGTGCTAAGGGTTATACACCTGAATGCGCTTGTTCGGGACGCGCTGCGCGAGGCGGCTCATGCTGGCGCTGACCTGTGCCACAATTTCGCCTTCGTCCAATGTCAGCAGTTGGCGGTTGTACATGATGACCTGACCATCCACAATCACCGTCTGCACATCGCTGGACAGAGTGTTATAGACCAGACTGGCGGTGACGCTGTGCAGCGGTTGATGATGTAAACCGTTCAAATCCAGCAGAATGACATCGGCTAATGCCCCGGCTTCCAGCGTCCCCAAATCGTTCGGCTGACCAAAGACCCGCGCGCTTTCCCGTGTAGCAACAAACAACGCTTCTGGAATCGTCATCACCTCTGGCGAATGGGTTTCCTGCTTTTGAGTCATCGCCATCAAACGCAGCGACTCAAAAATATCCATCGTGTTATTGCTGACCGCACCATCGGTCGCTAACCCAACCGGGATACCATGCCGCCGGAATTCAACAATCGGAGCAGTACCCATTGCCATTTTCAAATACGTTTTGGGGGCATGAGCAATGCCTGCCCCTGCCCGCGCCAGAATCGGCATATCCTCCGGCAGTGCGCCGCAGACATGCGCCAGAATGGTGGGGACATCAAACACACCTGTTTTTTCCAGCACTTGAACAGGTGTCAGGCCGCGTTTTTCCAGACTGGCACGGGTCTGCCCCATTTCCTCGGAGACGTGGGTATGAATGCCTACGCCCAGTTTTTTCGCCATTTTGACGTTGGCGCGCAGATAATCATCGTCGCAGGTATAGGGGGCGTGAGGAGCCATGATCCCCCGAATGCGTCCATTCGCCGCGCCGTGCCACTGCCGCACGAATTCGCCTGTGCGTTCGACCATCGGCATTCCGCTGCTGCTGAAAATCGCCCAACCCAACAGCGCCCGCGTCCCGGCTTTTTCCACCGCTTTGGCGGCTTCGTCCATAAAAAAATAGTGGTCAGCCACCGAGGTCACGCCCGCGCGAATCATCTCCGCCAAGCCGAGCTGCATCCCCCAATACACATCATCAGCCTGAAGGTTGCTTTCCAGCGGCCACATATAATCGTTAAACCATTTTTCAATCGAGACATCTTCCGCCAGCCCACGAAAAATCACCATCGGGACGTGGGCGTGGTTGTTGATGAGTCCCGGCATCGCCAGCAATCCATCAGCCTCAATCACCTGCTGAAAATGCGAAGCATCCGCCATACCGGTTGGCTGCACCGCTTCGATGCGGCTGCCGTTGATAATAATATCGTGGTTATAGAGGATGGAAGCGCGGGCATCAGCCGTGATGCTGAGGACGCGCGCGTTGCGGATGAGCAGGTTGGACATTATTACAGACTCCCATGAGCGTGAACTACACGAAATTAGTATAAAGTTAAAAGCTAAAAGTTAAAAGTTGAGAACAGACTCCTCGTTACTTGGACTCGTCACGTGTAGCGGCCTCTATACTCTCTCGCTATAATGCGGCGATAAGTTTAAGGGGGATGGATATGCTTACGCTCGAAGAACGACGCGAACGGATTAACCGCATCCGGCGCTTCCCGTCGGAGTTGGAAGTCGCAGTAAAAGACCTGACCGAAGAACAATTGATGACCGAGTTCATTCACGGCGAATGGACGGTGGCTCAAAATGTGCATCATGTGGCCGACAGCCATATGAATGCTTTCATCCGCACCAAACTCCTGCTGACCGAAGCTAATCCCACCATCCGCCCCTACGATCAGGATAAATTCGCGGAACGGGTGGATTCATTCGATGCCCCTATTCAGTATTCGATTCTGCTGCTGCGCGGCCTGCATCACCGCTGGGTGGCGCTGTTTGAAAGCCTGAGCGAGGCGGAATGGGCGCGCCCCGGAGTCCATCCGGAATCCGGCAGCATCACCGTCGAAAGCATTCTGATCACCTACTCCGATCATGGCGCAGGACATCTCGACCAGATCAGCCGGACGCTGGCCGCCGGAAAAATGCTCAATTTGAAGTAGAAACAGGGCGTTTTTTACCGCCCTGAATATTTATCGTGGCATGACGCAGATCGTCAATTTATCGACTACTGCGGCGGGACAAGAACGCCGTTCGCCATCGCTGCTGTCCACGTCGAAGGCTGCACCCCAGAAAATCAGGGTGGGGTCAACCGCCAGGTTAGCGATCACCGAGCAGTCCTGCGGCGGTTCTGGTGCTTCGAGCGCCCCGCTGGTGAATAACACACACTGTCCCGGCGCAAGCTGCCCCACCCGCGCCACCGGACTAATATTCCGCTGCCCATACAGCGAAGGATCGCCGACTGGAACGGGTGCGCCGATGGTCGCCGCGAAGTTGTTGAACACCGTAAATCCGCCCAGCGCCATCCATTGGTCAGTCGAACGGTTGATGATCGCCAGCCGATCGTTGGTGTAGGCAAAGTAAACATAGGGAGTCGAATCATCCGCTGAAGCAACCGAGAGATAAAATTCGCAGCGTCCGGGGTTGGCAATGATACATTGAGCGCGTTCGACACCATTCTGCGTAATGTTAAAACGGGTTGTGCCGCCTCCGCCTGTCCAGAAATGCTCACCTGCGTTGGTTGTTACCAGCCAGTTTTGAATCAGCGGGCATTCATCCAGACCCTTCGGCCCGTTACGCCCAACTGCCCACACCTGCACACACTGACCTGCCCGTAAACGATCTGACCAGCGTGTACCCGCCAACGATGCTGGACTGCCATCCAGCGCATTGAACACCAATCCGGTCAGATTGAGGTCGCCACCTGCATTATTGACCACCGTCAAATCGTTATCATCGTAAATCAGCACTACGTTAGGCGACCGCAGCACGGTAATGTCCACTGCGGTTCCGGGGGTAATGGCCGTTCCCGGCGCGACGGATTGGGATTGAATGCGGTTCTGTTCCAGCCCAGAATCCGCCGTCCAGCCTTGGTTATTCTCCGTTCCTAACGCCAACCCCACATCATTTAGGGCGGCAGCAGCGGCGGGCACACTGAGTCCGGTTAAATCAGGAACGGTGACCCTATCCTGAGCCGCAGTAGGGATTATCCATGAGCAGAAAATAATGAGCGTCATCAAAATACGCTTTGTAGCCATATGTTGCCTCCTAATAAAAGTTCCGCTTTTTATTCGCCCTATACTATAATGGTGTTACGGGAGAGATGTTACAGGATCACAAGCAATGGACGCGATTACTTTAACCACCATTTTGGACGAAAACCATGAAATCCGGTTGAAACTGCCACAGTTATCACCCGGCCCGGTCACCATTACGATTCAGTCCACAGAAACCATTACTGAGTATTCAGATGACCCAACAATACGGCGGGAACAAATGCGGGCAAAACTGATCGCCGCAGGTCATCTCTCCAACGCGCGGAAATCCCCTGAAGCACTTCAGATCAGCGAAGAAGAATTAATTCATGTCGGGAAGATTTTCTCTGACGTGCATCCGCTAGCTGATCTGATTGATGAAGATCGGGAGGAGCGCCTTTGAGTGAGTTTTTTGTGGATACCAGTGTATGTTTATGGGTAGCCCGGTAAAACTGAGGATTTCTATATGAATTCGATTACGATTACCGCAATGGTTGACGAAAAACGCCGGGTCATGATTGACCTACCAGATGAGGTTGAACCCGGTTTGGTAGAGCTGGAAGTGATCGTTCGCCGTGTAGAGGATGAAAAACCTCCAGAACCACTCACACGAGAATGGGTCGAAGCGCGGCTTCGGGCGGCTGGGTTGCTGGTTGAGCATGAGCATTTTGCTGAAGCTGTAGAACTTACTGAAGCCGAAGAACTCGAACTCGCACAGCGATTAGCGGGTTCGCGCCAGGTTGAAGATTACATCAACGAAGACCGGGAGGAACGATTTTGAGCCTGTTTTTTGTGGATACCAGCGCCCTTGCCAAACGCTATGTTGCTGAAACGGGTTCAATCTGGGTTAGAAGTTGGATTTTACCCAAATTTAGCAATACGGTTGTTATTTCGCGGATCACAACCATTGAAATAATATCTTTGCTCGCTCGAAAGCAACGTGAAGGTATTTTAACCGCAGCAGAAATTCTACGGGTACGTAACAATTTCTTTGCCCACGTACAGACGCAATACTTCACCATTGGTTTTGAAGAACGTATGCTAAAAGTTTCTCGTAGACTACTGTTAAAATATTCACTTCGCACACTAGATGCCATTCAGTTAGCCAGTGCGCTGGATGCCAAGCAAACTTTAGGAATCCTTCCCACCTTCGTCTCGGCGGATACACGCTTGCTGACGGCAGCTTCCGCTGAGGGTCTGCCGATAGATGACCCAAATGCACATCCTTAAAAAAGTTAAAAAACTATGTCGCAAGAACCCATAACCCTTCTGAAAAATAAACGTATTGTCCTCGGTGTGACGGGCAGCATCGCCGTCTATAAAGTGATCGACCTCGCCAGCAAACTGACGCAGGCCGGGGCGCTGGTTGATGTAATTATGACCGAAGCCGCCGAGCATTTCGTGACTGCGCTGGCGTTTCAATCCGTAACGGGACGTCCCGTTTATGATAGTCTCTGGCGGGTATCCGGCGGCGGCGCGCTGCCCACCCATATTGCTCATGTGGGCTTGGGCGAGGGTGCGGATTTGCTGATGATCGTCCCGGCGACGGCGAACACACTGGCGAAACTGGCACACGGCATGGCCGACGATATGCTGACCGTGACCGCACTGGCGGCGCGCTGCCCACTGGTGATTGCCCCGGCGATGGACGGCGGCATGTACATGCATCCAGCGACGCGCACCAATATTCAAACCCTGATGGCGCGTGGAGCCTATCTCATTGACCCGGAAGAAGGACGCTTCGCCTCCGGGCTGGTGGGTAAAGGACGACTGCCGGAAACAGCCGCCTTGATGGGGCACATCCGCCGGGTGATGGGACAAACGGGCGTGCTGGCCGGACGTAAAATCGTCATCACCGCGGGCGGAACACGAGAAGCCATTGACCCGGTGCGATACATCAGCAACCGCTCCAGCGGCAGGCAAGGCTATGCGCTGGCACAAGCGGCGGTGGATGCCGGAGCGAATGTGTCGCTCATCACCACTGTGCGCGATTTGCCACATCCATTGGGTGCGGCACAGGTTCGGGTCAGCAGTGCTGCCGAAATGCTGGAGGCGGTGCTGGAGCAAACCCATGAAGCTGACGCGCTGATTATGGCAGCAGCAGTGGCGGATTTCCGTCCGCAAACGGTAGCCGACCAGAAGATTAAAAAGAAGGATGACTCCGACGAAGCGCCCATGTTGGTGCTAACGCGGACAGCCGACATCCTGCTCAAGGTTCGGGAACAACGCGAACGCACAGGCTATCCGCTGGTGACCGTTGGATTCGCGGCGGAAAGTCAGGATTTGTTGACCAACGCCCGCGCCAAACTGGAACGCAAGGGGGTGGATATGCTGGTTGCCAACGACATCACCGCGCAGGATGCTGGCTTCGAGGTGGATACCAATCGGGTGATTATTCTCGACCCGAACACACAAACTCCACTGGAACTCAGCAGCAAAATACGGGTAGCAGAACATATCGTGTCACGGGTGGGGGAAATTCTCGCCAAAAAATCCCCCTAGAAATTCAGCGAAAAGTCGTTAGAATAGCTCATTACACAACTTTTCTTACGAAATCAAGCGATTTGACGGGTTTTATACCCGCGAGGTTGAGGTAGTAGATGGCATCTTATCATGGGCCGAAGGCCAGAGTTCAGCGCCGTTTTGGGGAAGTGCTTGTCCCACGCCCGAAGTACGCGCGCATTTTGGATAAACGTTCTTATCCGCCGGGCGATCATGGCAAGGAAAAGCAGTTCCGTTCAGGGCGACGCAGCGACTATGGTTTGCAGCTCAATGAGAAGCAGAAGGTCGCTTTCATCTACAACGTGCGCGAACGGCAGCTTCGTCGTTACTTCCTGCGCGCGCGGCAGATGCCGGGTAACACCGGAGCGAACCTGCTGGGGCTGCTGGAACGCCGCCTCGATAATCTGGTGTACCGTGCAGGCTTTGCTGCCACGATCTGGCACGCACGCCAGATGGTTAATCATGGGCACATTCTGGTGGATGGCAAGCGCCTGAACATTCCGTCGTATTCGGTTGCTCCCGGCCAGACGCTGGCGCTGGTGGAGAAGATGCGGAAGAATGTCCATGTGATCGAATCACTGGAATCCAACGCTTATGCGCCGCAGTATTTGAGCGTGGATACCAACACCGTGTCGGCAACGCTCACCCGCATTCCAGAACGCGGCGAAATTCAGGTGCCGGTGGACGAACAACTCGTCGTCGAGTTCTACACCCGCCTCACCTAATCCCGAACCATTCGACCTTTCAAAGCCCCGTCCAAGCGATGGGGTTTTTTCGTTCATGGTTGTTGGTTTTTAGTTCCTGGTAAATGCACCTCACCCCTAGCCCCTCTCCAGTTGGAGAGGGGAACTTTTATGTCGCACATGTCGTCAATGTCGTATACGGATTTTGCGACATTTTATGTCGTCGTCGTCGGAATGGGATTGTCGGACACGTATCGGTTGATAAGATTCGCAAATTTCGCAAGATTCGTCAGATTCGTCAGATTCATACATTGGGTTTTGTGAATCTTGCGAATCTTTGAGACGGAAGTGGCGGCTCAAGTCTACTGTACCAATGGCAAGAAGTGATTGACAAGGTGTTTCCACAGATGGGACGGTGGCAAAAACGAACGCTGGCGTGGTTCATCTGTGGGGTGGTGCTAGCCCAGAGTTGTGTCTTGACACACGTGAGCCGCCACATGAGTG
>JAIOHM010000030.1 GCA_019912965.1 Anaerolineae bacterium | reverse complement strand
ATCAATCACCAAAAACCTCCCACATGGCAAACATGGCGGCGGCAGACCTTCATGACATCCCCGCCAAACATGCGAAATCTGCACAAAACCCTTCGCCGCATTTTTCGCATATTATCAATCTGTAACAGTCGCCAATAAAATCTGCTTTCGCCATCGCCATCGCCGCCGCCATCGCCGCCACTTCCGTCTCAAAGATTCACAGATTGCACAAAATTCCTGTGCAGAATTTGCAGAATCTTCCCCATATGTTCTGGAAACCAAGAACTAAAAACCAACAACCTAAAACCGCTCAAAAGTTCTGATATAATGGAGAAAATGCAGAGGGGGATTCAACATGTATCGCTTTGCCGCGCCGCATCATCTGTTGCAGCCTTACATCGACTCCTACTGGTTTCTCCGTTCCGAGCAGCCTTTCCCGCTGGAAGAAAAAATCTTCGTGGATGGCAAGGCGGACATCATTTTCAACTTCGGCTGCGGTTATCAGCGCGGTGCGATGAACGTCCCCTTCTCCAATCTGGATGCTCAACGCCATCGCCCGGTCACAATCGCCCAATATGGCCTGATTCATCTGGTCGGCGTCCGCTTCAAAGCGGGTGGTCTGACGGCTTTTTTACCCATGCCCATGCACGAAATCTCCGATCTGCATCTCGATCTGCCGACTGCCTTTGGTAAATCCGCGCAGGAACTCGAAAATCGGCTGTATGACGCCGCTTTGGATACGCCCCAACAGGTCGATCTGCTCGATCATTTTTTCCTCAACCGTCTCGCGCTGCCCCCGGCTTATGCGTGGGTATTTCACACCGCCCGCCGCATCGAAAACGCGATGGGTAATGTGCAGTTAGCGGCCTTGAGCAGCGAAATGGGTTATTCCATCCGCACGGTTGACCGCCTGTTTCAGCACTTTTTCGGCATGAGACCCAAGTTTTATGCCCGGATTACCCGTTTTCATCATGCGCTGGCGCTGCTGGTCAGACAACCCGGTCTGGCCGATGTGGCGCTGACCTCCGGCTACTACGATCAGTCGCATTTCAGCAAGGATTTCGCCGCTTTCACAGGCTGCACCCCGCGCCAGTATGCCGATTATCTGACCGCCAGAAGCCGCACCCCCGCCCCCAACTTCGTCCAATTTTTACAAGACCAATGAGAACGCCTGCGCTACGATAAGAACAATAGGCTTGGAACTGATCTATACCCCGCAAGACCGATGATCTAAATGGGTGCTGTTCTGCTCCCTTCCCTCGTGTGCCGGGGAAGGGTTGGGGATAGGGGTAAATACCTGAGCCTACTGCCTGCCTTCAAGATGAGTAGAAAGAGGATAAGATGACGTTTCCCACCCTCAATATTCTGGCAGTGATCGTGGCTGGATTGGCCTATTTCTTCCTCGGCGCGTTATGGTATTCGCCGCTGCTGTTCGCCAACCTGTTCATCAAGTATCGCGGTATGACGCGCGAAGAAATCCAGAGCGGTGGCAATCCGATTGAATTTCTATACACGTTGATTGCGGGCATCATCGCCGCGTTAGGGGTAGCGCTGTTGGTCAAATTCGCCGGGGCAGCCAGCGCGGTAGACGGTGCGATCATCGGCTTGATTGCCGTCCTAACCCTGACCGCCACTTCATCCTTCACCTTCAGCATTTATTCCGGCCCACACCGGATGCTGTGGCTGATCTACACCGGTTATCAAGCCGTTGCCTTCATCATCATGGGCATCATCCTGACACTGTGAGTATAGTCGCCGAATTTCTGATGCAACTCTGAGACGCAGCGCCGGGATTATTGGTTACACTGAGAATATGAACGACGATGTGTTTCTCGAAGATGATGAACTACTGGACGAGGCAGATGCGCCCTTCTGGACGCTGCCTCGTCTGATCTACACCGTGTTTCTGGTGGTGATTCTGATCGCGTTTCTGATCTACACCCTTGCACCCACGATTCAGGCATTTCTCAATCCGTTACCGCCACCACCGATCACCCTCCCAACCGATAGAATCTAAAAGGGCGCAACATGCTGCGCCCCTGCGAGAAAATGCTAGGCTAACGGTAAAGGTGTATTGGTTGGCGGGCCGTAGCGACTGTAGGTTTGGTCAATGTAGGCCCGGATATCGGGCGCTGCCCATCCTTCCCCCATCAGCCGTTTGACATCTAAAGCAATATCAACACAAACGCCACAACCGGAAGCGTGCTGGTCATAAACAATCGTACCGCCAACCGATGTTTTCTGGATAAAACACGCCAAATTATCAGCATGTCCCATCGCTACACAGCCGCAGTAGCACGGATATTGGGTCAGTTCGTGTTGATGACTGACCGCGAACCGATAGGCTTCCTGATAATGGGCAGGCGCATTGGTCACAAACGTCGGCAGATCGGTGGAGGGCGACTGAGTGGCACAGGCCGTCAGCGCAACCAGAAGAACGATCAAAACAAGGAGGAACTTTGTCATAAGGGTTTTCCCTTAGAAATTTAACAATGTACCCTTATTGTGTCGTCCTTCACTAACTTCCACAAATGAAGAATAGCGACTCTCATGGGGACGAATGTCACATCTACTGCCCATAAACTGGCTCATGCACTTTAGCCGGGATAACCTCGATTTCGAGTCTGACCTCAACACGCTGCCCGATGATGCGCAACGCTTCGGTAATTGCCATAAAGCGCGGGGTGAAGTCGCTGCGGTTGAGCACTGCCCAACCCTCGAACCGCATTCGTTTTGATGCATCCTGCCTGTCTTCTACCAGCACGGCTTGCAGCGTCACTGCCCGCCGGATTCCGTTAATCGTCAAATCACCCATAATGCTGGCGCGGTCTTCACTCAGCTTTTCGATACGACGGCTTTTAAAATGGATCGTGCGATGATACTTGATACGGAAAATCTTTCGCATCAAGTATGAGTCGCGTATGGCAACCGGCGTTTTTAAACTGCGAACGTCAATCGTTACATCAACACTGGCATCTTCATCTGTAGCCGGGTCATAGTGCAGCGTCCCGGCTAAGGTGTGGAATGTGCCACGCACAATCAGAATGCCCAGATGGCGAATAGCAAAAGACGCACGGCTGTGTGCCGGGTCAATCATCCATGTCAACATATTGTCCTGCTTCCTGATCGAATACTACATTTGCGTCATATTCTGAAGTGAATATGACGGGCGGAGATGAGGGAGGAATGAAACCGTGTTATAAGTTTCTTGAACCAGACTAAAGGGACATCCCGCAGAATGCCCCTAATGATAAGCATGATTTTACTTCAACGGAAGGACTTCGCGCGGTTTGCTGCCTTCGGTGGCCGGGCCGACGATGCCTTCTTCTTCCATCCGGTCGATGAGGCGGGCAGCGCGGGTGTAGCCGATTCGCAGACGGCGCTGTAACAGCGATACCGACGCCTTATTCAGACGGCGTACCATTTCGACCGATTCTTCGTAGAGTTCGTCTTCCTGATCGGTGTTTACATCATCGTCATCATCGCTGCCGTTCCGTCCCAAGCCAGTGCTGACGCTGCTGGATGGGCGGTCATCTCCCCGGTTGCTATCCCAGAATGCCTGCTGCTGATGAGCCTGCGTTCGTTCGCTGCCCGGAACCACCATCCGCGATGAGTCCGCGACGGTGTTATCCAGCACCAGCGCGCTGACCGGGCGGGCGGCGAGGTCTTCCTCGGTCATCTGGGAGCGCCAGTAGCGGGTGATGTTGTTGATTTCGTTATCGGAGACGTACACACCCTGCAACCGCAAAGGCGCAGGCGAGTCGCCACTCATATAGAGCATATCGCCACGACCCAACAGCCGTTCCGCGCCGGGTTGGTCGAGGATAACGCGGCTGTCCACGCCGCCCGCCACCGCGAAAGCGATACGTGCCGGGAAGTTGGCTTTAATCAAACCTGTGACGACATCGACCGATGGACGCTGGGTAGCGATCACCAGATGGATGCCTGTCGCACGCGCTAAGGCTGCGATACGGGTGATGACACGCTCGGTTTCATCCGGCGCGAGCATCATCAGGTCGGCTAATTCGTCGATGATGACCACGATATACGGCATCGGTTCATCAGTCGCGGAGATATGTTTGTTGAAGTCCTCGATATTACGCGCCCCGGCGGTGCTGAAGCGTTTATAACGCTCATCCATTTCGCGCGTGACCCATTTCAGCACACCGACAATGCGTTCCAGATCAACCACGACCGGCGCGACCAGATGCGGGATGCCGTTGTAACCCGTCAATTCGACGCGCTTGGGGTCAACCATGATGAACTTCACGCGGTCGGGTGGGTTGTTGATGATGATGCTGGTGATGATGGCGTTGACGCAGACCGATTTACCGGAACCCGTCGTACCCGCGACCAACAAGTGTGGCATGGAGGACAAATCCGCCGCGATGGGCGTACCATCCACGCTTTGTCCCAGCGCAATAGTCAGGGGCGATTGAATGCGTTTGAATTCTTTCGATTCCATCACATCACGCAGACTGACCAGCGAGGCGACTTCGTTAGGCACTTCGATACCCACATAGCCTTTGCCGGGAACAGGGGCTTCGATACGGATGGATTTCGCGCCCAACGCAAGCTGAAGGTCTTTATCTAATTGGGCGATGGCGCTGACTTTGACGCGGTTTTTCTTACCGCCGCGCGTCACCAGATAATCCGGCTCGACGCCGAACTGGGTAATCACCGGGCCAGTATTGACTTCCACCACTTTACCGGGCGCGCCAAAACTGTTCAGCGTGTCTTCGATAATTTTGGCGCGGCGCAGCAGTTCAGTGCGGTCGAAATCGCCTTCCGAACCGGGCATGAGCAGATTGGAAGTGTTGGGCAAACGCCAATCTTTACGTTTGCGAGTCACATTGGCGGGCGCGGTTGGCCCAACTCCTGCGCGGGGTGGTGGTGGTGCGGCTGGCTGCGGTGTGTTGATGACCAGATTCGGGCGCTCGGCGGCAGGCGGCGTGGCTGTGACAGGCTTTGCCGGCTCTGGAACGCCGGGCGGCATGGTTGGTCTGCCATAGGTCGGCGCAGGTGGTTTGGCTTCTGCGGATGGCAGGGGTACTTCATTTTGCTTGGCCGCGTCGGGACTGGGTTTCCAGAAGGGCGCAGCCGGAGTCGGCGCTTTGGGCGTGGCTGGAACGTCAGATGCCGCTGTCGGGGTGCTGGCAGCAGCAGGTTTCTCGGTGGACGCAGCCGCCGGAGTCGCAGGTGTCCCGGTTGGCCCAGCAGGTTTAGCGGGCTGAAATGGGGTTGGACGGGATGCCGCAAACGAAGGCGCGGTTGTTCCCGTTACAACTGAAGCAGCAGGTTTTTCCGCTGGTGTACCGTTGACGGCATCTTCCGATTTTTTCGCCGGATCGGCCATACCAGAACGCAGGGCATTCAGGCGATCCTGACGGTCAGGTGTAGGGGGTTCGCCGGGTTTTGGGGCGCCAAAGGTACTGACGCCAAAACGTGATTTGTTCGCATCTTCCGGGCGCGGGGCAGGGCCAGTGCCTTTGGGCTGCGCGGGTGGCAGACTGGAAAGACGCGTCAGTTCTTCATCTTCCTCGTCCTCATCTTCGTCCTCGTCGTCAATATCGAACGCGGGCGTTGATGTGATGGGCTTCGGAACGGGCTGTGCCAATCCGGGCGGTTTTGGCGGCGAGGCTGAAAATGCCGAGACGGGTTTGGGTGGTTCGCTGGTCTGCGCGCTGGCAGGCCTGAGCAAATCCCCCAGCCGTGTGGGTTGTTCTTCATTTGGTTTTGTCACTGTCGGCGGTGATGAAGTGGCTGCTGGCTGCTGGGTTGCAGGCGCAGGTGGCGCAAATGAAGCATGGGCAGGTGTTGACGGTGCAGGTGCAGCGGGTTTGGGGGCTTCTTCCTTTACCCCACCGCGATTGAACATACCCCGGAATCCGCCGCCAGTTGTGGCAGCAGCGGGTTTTTCGGTATCGGGTTTTGCAGGTGGTGGCGTACTTGTCCCGGTTGTTTCGGCGGATTTATGACCACCGGGCAAAGCGCCGCGCAAACGGGCTGTCAATGAGCCGGGTGTTGAGGCAGCAGGTTTATCCGTCTGGCGGGGCGCACCGGAAGCGGCAGCCGGTGCAAAGGCGGCTGGTGCATTCCCGACCGGAACGAGATCATCTTTTAGTGTGCGTCCGCCAACGTTGATGGCGATGTTACGCTGCGGCACCAGTTCCGGCGCTGGCAGCGAGAGTTCTCCTGAAGCAGCGGGCAGGGCGGGTAGTGACGGCCCTGCGGGCAAGGCATCTGGTTCGGGTTTGCTGACCAGTACAGCGCCTGCTGTTCCCAGCGCGGCCATTTGCTCGGTGGTCATGGCAGTTGCGGCTGCGGCTTTCCGTTCCTGACGGCGGCTGACGGCCTGACCAAAACTGCGTCCAACGCTCATCACAATCACCGCGATTTCGGCCACGCTCAGGCTGAAGGTGAACATCAACCCGACTACCAGCCAGCCGATCATGCCGAAGAATGCGCCAATCTCCCCGATGTTGGTTACTAAAATATCGTACAACTGTGCGCCAACCCATCCGCCCCCGGTGTGGAAAATCTCCCACGACCACTTCATCTGGAGGCGGAGTTCCTGCAAATTGGTGACACGACGGTCGCCACTGTAATTAAAGGTTTCCGCGAACATCAGCAGCGCCAATGCGCCTATGTACACCATCACAATGCCGATGATACGCGTGGTGGGAACAACCGGTGCTTGTTCGCCAAAGTGGCGCGCGATCAACCAGATGCCGATTGCCAGCATAGCCGCTGGAATCGCTATCGCGCCCCAACCGAATAACTGCCCCAAAAAGTTATTGACAGCTTCGGTAAGCTGGCCTTTGGTGGTGGATAGAGCGCTGAAGAATAACGCCAGTGCGCCTAATACCAGCGCCACGCCAATAATGTCCAGCTTGTTATCCAGCGTCAGCCCGCCGCTTTCGACCTTTGGCGCTTTGCTGGCGCGGGCTTTCCTTTCGGCAGCTTTTTTGTCCGCTTCGGATTGACCGCCGCCAAAAGGCAGGAAGCGTCCCAATCCGGTTTTTTGCTCAGCGGGTTTGGCTGCTGGTTTCGAGCCGGGCATTGTCGGGGAGGATGCACCGCTGGCGCTGCCGAACGGACGTGGCGAAGCTGCACCGCTGGCGCTGCCAAACGGTTTGGCTGTTGATGATGGTGAGCTTGTCCCACCGGGGCGTGCGACTGAGGACGCCGACGAACTGCTGGTAGTCGGTTTTTTGTCGTCGGCCTTTGCGCCACCAAAGCGCGAGGTCAGGCCGCCCAACCGCGAGGCGATACCTCCACCACTGCTGCTTGAACTTTTCGGCGTGGCGGGTTTATTGTCGGCAGGTTTGGCGCCGCCGCCAAAGCGCGAGGTCAGGCCGCTGATCGGGTTACTGCTTTTGGGCGCTTCACCGGGTCTGGTGGATGAAGTCGAAGCAGGTTTTTTATCATCTGGTTTAGCGCCGCCGCCAAAGCGCGAGGTCAATCCACCGAGGCGTGAACCAATGCCGCCGGAGGATTTGTCATCTTTTTTCTCTGGTGGCTTGCTGGTGGAACTGCCCGACGTGCTTGAGGGCGTCGAGGGGGTAGAACCATAGCGTGAACCGGATGTTGATGATGGACTGGAACTGCTGCTGCCCGAAGACGATCCTGACGAGCCGGAGGGTGTATAACGCTGCTGTCCGCTCCCGGATGTGCTGGACGGGCTGGAACTGCTGCCCGGTGTGCCATAACGGGGTGTACTGGGACTGCCGGGCGCGTTTGATGAACCGGATGATGTTGTAGGCGAACCGGGACGGCTTGGCCCAACCGAACCCGGCAAGCGCGAAGACATGCCGCTAGTGCTGCCCGGTAAGCCGGATGTGCGTCCGACGCCTGATGATGGCGAAGCTGGTGGACGCGAGGCGGCGCTCATCCCAGCGTTGGTAAATGGGTTTACCCGCGACTTGGATGCACTGCCGGATTCTTCATCATCTTCTTCGTCGAGGTCGTCATCGTCGATGTTCTCGTCGTCATCGTCCTCGTCGAAATAATCATATTCGCTGCCTGTATAACGCATCGCTCGTCACCTGTTAGTACTTCATATGTGGTGGGGCGTACACGGACAGTTTAGACAACAATCCATGCTGCCAATCATAACACAATTTTATCATGTTTGTTTCCAAATAGCACGGGTGTTCTGGTATCGTCAGGTAAGCGGTGGATAAGTTGTGCTACAATGGGAGTACAATCATCCTACTAGCTCAAAAGCGGTTGAGGGCGCACATGCTGGCTCAGGCCGACCTGTTGTGGCGAATCAATAATGAATATCGCAAACGGCTCACGCAAGCCCAAACGTTTCTGGATCTGCTGGAACAGGTGATGTTGGCGCATTCCGGCGATGTCGATACGCTGGCTCCACTGCGTTATGCACGCGAAATGCTGAACGCCTTGACGGAAGAACACCGGGCATGGCGCTATCGTTTTTATTACGAATCCCCGGAAAGCAAGCGGATGGTGCAGGACGACCGGGCGATCAATCAGGCCTTAGCCCGTTTCAGCCGGATGCACACCCAGCACGAAACCCGCCTCTATGATCTCTATAATATCCTCAACGAAAGTCCCCGACCTGACCCCCTTTTAACCCGTGTGCCAACGGGTGATTTGTGGGATATGACCGGGTACGCCCTCAATGACCTGATCAGTTTCGGGGAGTACATGGGGAGCTTATAGCTTTATTCTCAGCCTTTCATCGAATCCCGTAGTTTTTCTACCAGTGTCCGCTGTTCCGCTGTCAGATTTTCCGGTACGGTAATCAGCACCCGCGCGAACAGATCGCCAAATTCACCCTGCTTTTTGACGAGGGGCATCCCTTTACCCGTTAGCCGGAAGCGCCGCCCGGACTGTGTGCCTGCCGGGATACGCAGTTTCACTGGACGTTCCATTGTGGGAACTTCGGCCTCGCCACCCAACAGTGCCGTAAACAGATCAACTTTGACATCTGTCACCAGATTATCGCCCTGCCGCTCGAACTGATTATCGGGTTCGACCTGTACGATTAAGTACAAATCGCCCGGCTGCCCACCGCTGCTGCTGGGGACACCCTCGCCGGTCAGCCGCACTTTTGTGCCTGTTGCCGCGCCCGCCGGGATATTAACCTTCACTTTGCGGTCAACTTTGGTGATGAGTCGCGTTGTACCCATATAGGCTTCGTGCAGGGTGATGCTGACGGGCTGCTCAATATCTTCGCCCTTCATCCGCATCGTTCCAGTGTTAAAACCGCTGAAACCGCCGGATTGTGTCTCTCCGCGCTGTCGTCCTGAACGGCCAAAGTTGCTGAACAGCGACTCGAAAATATCCCCAAAAGGCGATTCGTTTACATCAACATTGGTGTAATAGCCACCCGGCTGCTGTCCACCAGCGAACCCCGGCCCAGCCGTGCCAAAGCGATCATATTGGGCGCGTTTGTCCGTATCGCCCAACACTTCATAGGCTTCATTCAGTTCCTTGAAGCGGCTTTCGGCATTTGGGTCATCCGGGTTGGCATCCGGGTGATGCTTTTTAGCCAGCTTGCGGAACGCTTGTTTGATTTCTTTTTCGCTGGCGTCTTTTTTTACACCCAGCGTTTTATAGTAGTCTTTACTTGCCATACTAAACCCCCTGCCTCACAACCTGAAGGCGCGAGGCGATGATTTCATACTCCCAATCTGGATTACAGTAGAACATTCAGCCTATCTCAATTGTATGACTAGCTTGGAGGGGCGTCAACGCGCGGCGGGGATTTCTGATGCAATTATTATGCAGGTGTAGGGCGACCAGCTCGGTCGCCCTACGAATGACTGTTTTACGTTTAGCTTCCCGGTGTCGGTGTCGATTCCGGTTGAGCATCCGGTGCGATGAAACCGGAATTGGGATCAGCCAGACTGGCGAGATCGAACAGGAATGGACTGTTGGAAGGCAGCAGCACCAATTCCACGTTATCGCTCAAGTTCTGGACATACAGATATTGAATCAGGCTGGGATTGGCGGCGATTTGTTCGCTGACCAAGCGCAGCGCTTCGGCTTCGGCCTGCGCGCGAATTTCAATCGACTGCGCTTCACCGTTGGCGGCAGCAATGGCAGCGTTGGCACGACCTTCAGCCTCGGTTGCGGCACGTTGGGCATCGGTGCGGGCACGCTGGAGGTTCTGCTCCGCCACCACTTTTTGTTCAATGGCTTCCGTGAAGCCCTCAGAGAAACTGATGTCGCGCACCAGCAGATCGGTCAGGATGAAGTTTTCTTCCGCAAAACGGGTGTTGAGGGTTTCTTTGATATCATCACCCATTGTCTCACGGGCTTCGCCGTAAATTTGTTCAGCGGTGTACTTGGAAATCACTTCACGCACAATCGAACGGGTAGTGGGTTGAATGAACCCACCGGAATAGTTTTCATTCCAATCCAGATAGATGTCTTTGGCGAAGGCCGCATCTACCTGGAAGATCACCGTAACATCAATCAGGACGGTTTGACCGTCGCTGGTTCGGGCAACAATGGCCTCATCGCTGTTGGCGCGTGCGCCTTCCCCGCTAATTGCCGAATATTCCTGCTGGGTAATGGGGTAGGTGACCGCGACCCGTTGTACAACCGGTACGATGATATGTGTACCGCCGCGCCGGGGTTCTTCTACGCCGCCGCTGAGGGTGTTGATGATGACCGCAACCTGTGTTGGCTCAACGATAATCAATCCCTGACTGACCACGCTGAACAGCAGCCCGATGACCAGACCAGCAACTGCCAGCAAAACGCCGCCGCGTGCCGGACGCCCCTGTGAGGCTGCTACGACCGCCAGCCCTGCGCCGCCCAAAAACAGCAGAAAGCCTACTAGGGCTAACGTGCCGAGTAATGCACTAATGCCACCCATCGAAATTGACTCCTTATAAAACTAGATACATCTATTCACAATACGAATCTCATGCATTATAACGCTCAGGTTTGATTTCCCCTACCTCCGATAGCCCCAATCTTTGGGGGAATACGAGGTGCGGGTTGGTTTGATGCCGATCCAGGTATGCTAAAATCAGCGAAATTCTGGAGATGTTGAATGCCTCCTCTCTACCTCACGATTGGCTCGTGGACGGTGCAAACCTTTACACTGGTGCTGGCGCTGGGTATCACCCTGAGCGCCGCTATCGGATTACGCCGATCTCAACAGCCGGGACGCACAGCCGATTTATATCTCGGCGCACTGATTGGCGGTGTGATCGGTGCGCGGCTGTTCCATGTGCTGCTGAATTGGGATTATTTCGCTGAAAATACCCACGAAATTTCGGATTTACGTTTAGGTGGACTGGATTGGCACGGCGCAGTCCTCGGTGGTCTGCTCGGCCTGTGGATTGTCGCCAAAATTAGTTCCAAGTTCCGTGTTCCAAGTTCCATGTTAAGAACGCAATCCTCATCCCAAACTGCTCAGACTTCTAAACTCAGTACTCAGTACTCAGTACTCAGTACTTTAACTCTCGCCTTGCCCATCATCGGCCTCACCGGATGGTACGGCTGCATGGCGGCGGGCTGTGGATACGGGCGCGAAGTCGATTCGCTGGCAAATTATCCAGCATGGAGCGTGACCGAAAGCCATGATGTTTTCGGCATCGTCGCGCCGCGTTTTAATACCCCGCTGTTCGGGATGGTGCTGTGCGGGGTGGTGCTGTTGATTGTCCTGTTTCTGTCGTGGCGCGGTTGGATTCCAAAATCGCGGTTCTGGTTTGCGCTGGCGCTACTCAGCCTCGGCATGTTCATGATAGGGTTCTTTCGTGGCGATCATGCGGCGGTGCTGTTGGGGCTGCGGCTTGATCAGTGGTTGGATTTTGTTTTCAGTTTTCAGTTTCCAGTTATCAGTTATTGGATGTACAGACAACACCGCATGGCGATTAACGACGGCTAACATCAGGAGAAAATATGCAGCTTTCGGCACTATATACTTATCCCATCAAATCCTGTGGTTCACTATCTCATCAACAGGTGGAACTCGATTCGCGTGGGCCAGTCAATGACCGCCGTTGGATGGTCACGGATACCGACGGCATGTTTATTACCCAGCGTGAATTTTCCGCACTAGCGCTGGTACAGCCTGCTTTTAAAGATGACTGCCTCGTCCTGAACGCCCCGGAAATGCCGGAAATGCGTGTGCCTTTATATTACACGCTGGGACATATCCGGCAGGCCGAAGTGTGGGGCGATGTCTGCAAGGCATGGGACGAAGGCGAAGCCGTTGCCGAATGGTTCAGCGATTATTTGCAAACCGATGTGCGGCTGATGCGAATGGCGGATGGATTCGTGCGCCGTGTCGATGAACGTTATGCGCCCCATCCCGCCCAAACAGCCTTTTCAGATGGCTATCCACTGCTGATCATTTCCGAAAAATCGGTGGATGAACTCAACCAGCGTCTGGTCGAACGCGGCAAAACACCCGTGCCGACGAGTCGCTTCCGCCCGAATTTGGTGATTTCTGGCAGCGAAGCCTTTGCAGAAGATTCATGGCGTACTGTTCAAATCGGCAGTCTGACGCTGGATGTGGTCAAGCCCTGCGCCCGCTGCGTGATGACCACGGTTGATCCGGCCACCGGAACTGTGCCGGATTCCGCCGAACCGCTGGCGACCTTGAACACCTTCCGCAAACAGGATGGCAAAGTGATGTTCGCCCAAAACGCCATCCACTGCACACCGGGTCGTTTGACGGTGGGGGATATACTGAGCGTGCTAGAACATCAAAAATGATTTGGAGGGGCTATGGTTGAGCGATTGCACACGGTCATCGTCGGCAGCGGACAGGCTGGGATGGCGATCAGCTACTTTCTGAAACAGGCCGGGATTGAACATGTCATCCTCGAACGGTCAGACTGCCCTGCCCACGTCTGGCGCGATGATCGTTGGGACTCGTTCACCCTCGCCACGCCCAATTGGGCAACACGGCTCTCCGGTATGGAATACAACGGTAGCCAACCGGATGGCTTTCTGACTCGCGCGGAATTAGTAGCTTATTTCAAGCAATACGCGACCACTTTTGATCTGCCCATCCGATATAATGTCAATGTTACATCCGTTGAGCCAATGGAACGGGGCTACCGGGTACAAACAACCGAATCAGCTTTGGAAGCGGATAACGTTGTCATGGCGACCGGGCTGTTTCAAAAGCCGCGCATTCCCAAAGCCAATTTACCGAACTCAGTGTTTCAACTGCCTTCTAATCAATATCGCAACCCGGAGGCATTACCCCCCGGCGCGGTGCTGGTGGCAGGCAGCGCCCAATCTGGCTGCCAGATTGCCGAGGAGTTGTATCAAAGTGGGCGGCAGGTGTATTTATGTACCGGAACTGCCGGACGCGCCCCACGCCGTTACCGGGGTAAAGACTGTTATGGATGGCTGGAAACCGTCGGCTTTTTTAATCGCACCGTCGATAAACTGCCTTCGCCCAAAGCTAAATTCGCGGGCAATCCACAAATTTCCGGGAAAGATGGCGGTCATACGCTCAACCTTCACCAATTCGCTCACGATGGCGTAAAACTGTTGGGACGCTTTCAGGGCGCGGATGATGGCAAAGTTTTCGTCGCGCCGGATTTGCACGAGAACCTCACCAAAATCGACCAGTTTGAGGCTAACCTCGTCAAGATGATCGACGGTTATATTCTGCAAAATGGGCTGGACATTCCCCCTGAGGATTTGCCTCACTTGCGCGATGGTTACGATTCACCTGTCATCCAAACACTTGACTTGCAGGCCGCTGGTATCTCCACCATCATTTGGGCATGTGGCTATGAATTTGACTACAGTCTGGTCAAACTTCCGGTTGTGGATGCTGATGGTTTTCCCATTCAAAATCGCGGTGTGACCCAGTATCCGGGTCTGTATTTTGTGGGCATGACGTGGCTGCATACACAAAAATCGGGGTTGCTGCTGGGCGTGGGTGAAGACGCGGCTTTTATTGCGTCACATATTGCCACATCCTAATCGGCTTTCAAACAAGGATAACGTTTTCATGACCAACTATGATTTGATTATTCGCAACGGCCTGATCTATGACGGCTCAGGTGGCGCACCGTTTAAGGGGGACATCGCCATCAACGGCGATCATATTGAAGCGGTTGGTGATTTAAGCACCGAAACCGCCGCCCGCGAAATCGACGTGAATGGCCTTGCGGTCGCGCCCGGATTCATCAATATGCTCAGTTGGTCAGTCGAATCGTTGATTGAAGATGGTCGTTCGCAGAGCGAAATCCGGCAGGGCGTCACACTGGAAGTTATGGGCGAAGGCACATCGATGGGGCCGATGAGCGACTCCATGAAGGCCGAACACACGCGCGGCATCCTCGGCAATGCCCGCATCCATTATGACATCGAATGGACGACGCTGGGTGAATATCTGGAATGGCTGGAAAAGCGCGGCGTTTCCACCAACATCACCTCGTTCGTCGGCAGCTCCACACTGCGCGAACATACCGTCGGTTACGATGACCGTCCTCCCACTGACGATGAATTAGAACAGATGAAAACGCTGGCGCGGCAGGCGATGGAAGAAGGCGCGGTTGGGCTTTCGGCTGCGCTGATTTATCCACCTGCTTCGTATGCCAACATTGATGAGTTGATTGAACTGGCGAGTGTTGTCAGCGAATACGACGGCCTGTACATTTCCCACATTCGCGGTGAAGGTAACACGCTGCTAGATGCATTGGATGAATTCATCGAAACCGTAGACATTGCTCAGGTTCGAGGCGAAATTTATCACCTGAAAGCAGCCGGTGCGGCCAACTGGCATCTGATGGATGAAGCCATTCAAATGATTGAGGAGATAAGGAACAATGGGCTACCCATCACTGCCGACATGTACAACTATCCCTATTCTGGTACAGGGTTAGCATCGTGTATTCCCCCATGGGCACATGAAGGTGGATTCGAAAAACTGAAAGAACGCCTGCAAGACCCGGAAGCACGGGCGCGAATTAAAGCTGAGATGGGGGTCGCTTCTACCGAATGGGAAAATATGTATGAAGCCAATGGGCCGGATAAAATTCTGCTCTCCGGCTTCAGCAAGGATGCCCTCAAACCGCTGACGGGTAAAACGCTGGCGGAAGTCGCTGCCATGCGCGGCACAACGCCGGAAGACACCGTGCTTGATCTGGTGCTGGAAGATGACAGCCGCGTCTTTACCATCTACTTCACCATGTCAGAAGATAACCTCCGCAAGCAAGTAATCCTTCCATGGGTCAGCTTTTGCTCGGATGCCGAATCGCAGTCGGCTGAAGGTGTTTTCCTCAAAACCAATCCGCATCCCCGCGCCTACGGCTCATTCGCACGACTGCTGGCGAAGTATGTCCGTGATGAAAAACTCGTCCCATTGGAAGAAGCCATCCGGCGATTGACCAGTTTCCCGGCGGCTAACCTGAAACTTGAGGGGCGGGGTTCACTGCAACCCGGATTTTTTGCCGATGTCGTTGTTTTTGATCCCGACACAATCCAGGATCACGCCACGCCGGAAAAACCCCATGTCTATGCAACCGGAATGCAGCACGTTTTCGTCAACGGTGTGCAAGTGCTGGAAAATGGCGAACACACTGGAGCGAAACCGGGGCGTTTTGTGCGCGGGCCGGGGTGGAATAAAAAACCGTTTGAAGTCAACTATCCTCCCGCGCTGCATCCGCTGTTGACGTTGGGCGATGAGTATGAAGGCGATTACACGGAATTCAACATCGGCAAGGAACACGTACCCGATTTGCTCAGGATGTTCGATGATGTTCGACTTCACCTTTATGATGACCAGAAACCGCAGTTTTATGCATGGATGCACGCCGCCCGTCGCTTAACCCAGTTAGGTGCGCCGGAAGCCATTCCACATCTGGTAGATGCCTTTACTTTTCCTGTTACTCAGGAATTTATGATGGAACTGCCCATCATGCTGGCGACATTTGGGGAACAAGCCATCCCAATTTTGAAAGCCAAACTGGATAGCGGCTTTATCTGGATGGAAACCCAACATCTGGGCATCATTGTTACGTTGCGCGGAATTTCGGAGAATTTTCCGCATCTCAGCCGAATTTGTGAGGGCATCATGCTCCAGCAAATGGAAAAATACCTGGAAAATTCAATCGGCGTGAACACCATCACCGCCAACGCGCTGGCAAATATGGAAAGCCTAACCGCCGCCCCGCTGATTAAAGCTGCGTATGCCGACAGAGCCGTGAATGAAGACATTATCGGCACATGGGATGACATGCGGATTCGGCTTAACTTGCCCGAATCCGAGTCCGAAATTCAATACACTCGGCCTGCGTTTGGTGAATATGATAATGAGCCAATTGTGCCTCACAGCAAGAAATCCATTGCGGATGCCAAAAAGAAAAAGGCCAAGCGCAAACAGGCTGATAAAATGAAGAAAATGCAGCGTAAGAAAAAGAAACGGTGAAGGTGGGAAATATGCGTGTCAAAGTAGGGTTGGCGCAGATGTACCCCAAGCTGGGGGATGTAAAGTGCAATCTGGACAAACATTTGGATTTCATCCGGCAGGCGGACGATCAAGGTGTTGATCTAATCGTCTTCCCTGAACTGTCCTTGACGGGCTATCAGGTGCAGGATTTAGTGCCGGAAGTCGCCATTCAGGCCACGCGCGATGATGCTACCTTCCGCGCCCTGCTGGATGCCAGCCACGAAATGGACATCATGTTCGGCTTTGTGCATGAGGACAAACGCCAGCGATTTTATACCGCCAGCGCTTACCTCTCCAAAGGCGAATGCCTACATATCCATCACAAACTCTATCTGCCAACTTACGCCATGTTCGACGAAGGCCGCTACTTCGATCAGGGGGAACATACCCGCGCGTTTGATACCCGTTTCGGGCGTGTTGGCATGTTGATCTGCGAAGATTTCTGGCACATGTCGCCGCCGTACCTGCTGTGGCTGGATGGCGCGGATATGCTGATTTTCCAAAGCGCCAGCCCCAGCCGGGGTTTAGACAGTGGTGATCGACTTTCCGGGTCGCGTTGGGTCGAACTGGTCAACCAATCTTACGGCAGCATGTTCACCAATTATGTAATCCACTGTAACCGCGTCGGCTACGAGGATGGCAAGAATTTTTGGGGTGGCTCGTCCATCGTTGACCCGGATGGCGAGTTCCTCCTACACGGGCATTACTTTGATGAACAACTCCTGACCCACGAAATCGACCTGAACCAACTGCACCGCACCCGCGCCCGTCTGCCGCTGCTGCGCGACGAACGCACTGATCTGGTACAGCGCGAATTAGGACGCATTTTACGGCGGGATGGGGAGTAATGGCTGACCCGCGCGAACTACTCGTCCCCAGCAATGCCGGAATGCGCCTGATCGCCTTAACGACCCTGTTCAACAAAGGCGATTTTGCGCGTTTGCGGACTTATATTCAGGATAATTATGCACCAACGCTGCTGGAATCCGCCCCGGTTGCCGCCCATCTCGCCGAACTCAAAGCCATGTATCGCATCGCGGGTAAGCTGCGCGTCGGGCAGGTGATCGCGGTTGATAAACACGCCGCCCTCGTGGTGATGCAGTCCGAACGCGGCCCATTCTACGCAGCACAAGTCGTCGTCGAAGAAGATTATCCCCACAAAATCACCCAATATGTGCATCAAGAGGTGGAAGAAGAGTCCGAGGAGGACATGAACGATGACCACACTTGAATATGAACTGATCGAAAAATCAGACGGTTGAATGAGCAAGAACAGCGCGAAGTGCTTGAATTTGTGGAACGTATTGACAGCGAACCTTCTACAATAATTTACTCGGCACGTCAACTCATGAAACTTCCGCCTAATGAACGTAACAGTATCGTCAAACAAGCACTCCAAAGCTCATGGTAGGGATGTCGAACTTTTAGAAACACTCGACAAGGCAGACTTTGACGATGAATAAACGCATTTCAGGTTAGGTCGCTCTCTGAAAATCGGTTTATTAGGAAACTGGGCGGTCTTACAGCCGATGAATTAGACGAAATTGCTGCTGCGATTGCAGTATGTATAGGCTATCAGCCTTGAAAGGTTGTCACATGACCTTCGTAGTAAAACCCGACCTTATGCATCGCTTATCGATCAATACCGACATCGCCCGCAAAATGCTGACCGACTTCATCCGTGACCAGATTCACAAAGCCGGGATGAAACGGGCAGTCATCGGGCTTTCCGGCGGCATCGATTCGGCGCTTTCTGCATATTTGTCTGCCGAAGCCCTCGGCGCAGAAAATGTGTTAGTCGTGCGGATGCCCTATAAAACCTCGTCGCCTGCCAGCCTTGCTGATGCCGAATTGGTCATTAAAGCCCTCGGCCTGCCGCATTTGGACAGTCCGATTACCGAAATGGCTGATCCGCTGATTGACCGCTTCCCGGATATGAGCAATCTGCGGAAGGGCAACATCATGGCGCGGTTACGCATGGTCACGCTTTATGACCAATCCGTAGCGTGGGGTGGCTTGGTGATGGGGACGAGCAACAAGACCGAATTTCTGCTCGGCTACTCGACCATTTATGGCGACAGCGGTGTGGCTTTGCAGCCAATTGCTGACCTCTACAAAGCACAGGTGCGGCAGCTTTCGCAGGCGTTGGGTGTGCCGCAGCCCATCCTCGATAAAGCCCCATCCGCCGACTTGTGGGAAGGGCAGACTGACGAAGGCGAACTCGGCTTCACCTACAACGATGTCGATCAACTGCTGTATCTGTTGGTAGACGAACGCTACACCCTGGACGAAGCCGCCGAAGAAGGCTTTGATCGCACTTTTGTGGAAAAAGTCTGGACTCGCGTGAAGGCCAATCACTACAAACGCACCATGCCCAACATCGCCAAACTCAGCCGCCGCACCATCGGTCACGATTTCCTCTACTTGCGCGACTTCACCGGACGGTGAGTAATGAACAACTACAACCACAGCAGCGCACATAACGGTTTGTTTGCAATTATGCATTATCGCTTTATACTTGAGACAATATCTCAAAAGGGAAAATGAACTATGCCAAACATTACTTTATATGATTCTCCATACGTTACAGTCGAATATTGGCCCGATAAAAAACTCATTTACCACACCATTCATCAACCTATGAGTACCCAGTTGGCGGTATTTAAAGAAGCGCTCAATGCTGGAACGGATGGGTTGCAGAAATACAAAGTTCATAAGTGGCTTTCCGATGACCGCAAAAATGACGCATTGACTCAAGAGGGCAACGAGTGGTCATTCAACGAATGGCAGCCAAGAACTGTACAAGCAGGCTGGAAATATTGGGCAATGGTTGTACCGGAGGATTTAGCGGCGGCTGGAACATTAATGCCTGTTATCGATATTCTGTTTGAACGTGGTTTACGGATGAATGTTTTCACGACTTTGGAACAGGCTATTGCTTGGCTCGATAAATTCGAAACCCCATCAACTTAGAAATTTCAGTCTCACGCTACCCTATAGGTTAGAGGCGGCTGTCGAAATCGCTAATAAAGAAGCACAGCGGTTCATATCCCTCGTAAATAAAGCCGCCTCCACCTAAACCTTTCATCTGATTTCACAAAAATGTAATGTGATTACAATGAGTCTTTCGGCTTTTTTTAGGCCGCTTGGCATATCCTTTGGGAAGGACTTCACACAAGGATTACGCCAATGCCAAGCCAAAAATACGCCTTTAGGAAGGGTGAGCCGAAAGACCTCATTATCTCCACCCCCATCTTCTCCCAAACACACTCTGTCAGCCTCAATGGCAAAGAACTGGGATCAATTTCCGGCGACCAGCTTAAAACCGGATGGTCTTGCAAAATCAACCGGGGCGTTTTAACCATCCAAAAAGGCAAAGGGGTAGCCGCTTCCAAACTGGATGTGCGGTTGAACGGCGAACCGCTGCCGGAGTCATCTGCCGATCCGCAACTCCGTCTCAGCGTGGTCATGCAGATCATTTATTTTATTGCGGCGATCAACGTTGGGGTCGGTCTTTTAACCGCTTTTTCCGATGTAAGACTACTTGGCGTTACTGCCGCCGACAGCTTCCCCTTGATATTGACCGGAATCATTTATGGTGTGCTGGGCTTTTTTGTCAGCCGCCGTTCCTCCATCGCATTAGGTTTGACCATAGGTGGTTTTGGGATCGACACCTTATTCACCGTGTTAGGGATTTTTGAGGTAGCAGCCAGTGGCGGACGAGTCGCGGGCGGTTTGGTTGGCGGACTCGTAACGCGCGCTATCTTTTTCTACTACATGTTTCATGGCTTTTCTGCCATTAGGGAATTAAACACCAAGCAAGATCAAGCTGAGGAAGAGGCTGAGGAAGAATTTACCCCAAGCTGGTCACAAGACAACAAAACCCAGAGTTTTTTCGAGCCAGAAGGCAAACCCCGTAAAGCATCAGCCGCACCCAAAAAGACCAACAAACTATCACAGGTTGAGATGATTCTGGTCGGCGTAGTAGTCGTATTGGTGGTTGTGGTTGTTGGGCTGGTAGCGGTTGCGTTGAGCAGCAACAATGCTGCTGTTGAAGCTGCATCACTCCCAACCCTCGCGGTTATTCCAACCCAGCGCCCCACCTTATCCGCCAGCCCAACCCCAAGCCCGACGCCTTTTCCGCATGGGACGATTCTGGAAATGCCGCGTGACACTATTGATGTTGCCTACAGCCTTTCTTTGGCGCGCATGGTCGCCGTTGCAGATGACCGCGATATGCTGGCGGATGATGTACTCTATCTCTACGATCCGCTGACCCAAACTGAATCCACCATGCCCACCTGTCAGCGGATGCCTGCCAACCTTGTTTTGGATGCCTATGGCGGAATCGCGGCCATCGGTTATAAGGGTGGCGTTTGCGTGATTGATCTGCTCCGCCAGACGATCATGAAAGACTATGTGATCGACGCTAATTACACCGTTGCCAATCAGACCATCGCCAATGGTTGGCTCTACTTCTCGCTGCAAGATGACTACAATGGGCTTCATGGCCTTCACGCCCTGAACCTAAATCAGCCGCTTTCAGGAAGCACCCATGTAGACTATACCGGTGCAAGCCCTTTCAGTCTGGCTGGCAACACGCTGTATATGCCGCTGCCCTATGAAGATTTCAAAATGCACGTTTGGGATATTGCCGGGGGCTGGCCGAGCCGCAAGCACGAATGGGAATTTAGCGAATCGTACAATGTATGCAGCCAATCGTGGGTTTCTGCCGATGACCGCTACCTGTTCAACCGCTGCGGTCAGGTTTTCGAGATGTCCGCTAACGGAAATCTACCCGCATACACCGATCATTTGACGATTGAAGATGAACGGTTTGGGGTATCCATCGGTCATCTGCTGGATGTCCCCGCAGCCGGACGCATCATTGTGTTAGGGTCGCGTTCAACCGCCAGCACTTGCAGCGATGCGGTCTACATCTACTACCGCAACACGTTTGATCTACAATCCCATTATCCGCTGGACAGTGGTTCCTGTGCTGAACAGATTTTCATGGATCGGGATGGCGTTCACTATTACATCACGATAGACAAATCCAGCATTCAAGATACATCACCCACCCGCTTTATCATCGGCAATTTATCGAGGAGCTAACCCAAATAAGCCTTTCGGTGGATGTCTGATCGAAACGCTTCGGTGTATCATTCCCTTGTAGTTAGATTGTTATAGATAAGGGAATTCCTGATGCACCGAATGCGCTTTTTATTGCTGGTGATCGTTTTGTGTACGGGTTTAAGTATTGCTCACGCACAAGATTCCGAACCTGTTCCCCTGCTAGATATGCTGGCGCTGGTGCCGGATACCGAATCCATCTATCAAACTGCGCCCATCGTCAGCTATGCCGATTACGACGCTGTGGCCGCCGCGCGGGGTATCGACTCCATTACCCCACAGGAAATCCTTGATCGCGCAGAAATCAGCCGTTTGTGGTTAGTTGCCATGAGTGGTGTATATTCCGGCTTCCGCACCGAGTTCATGCTAAAGCAGTTGGAAACCATGCAAACGACATCCGGCTTTGTCTGGACGGATGTGAATCAGGTGCTAACCTTCGGGCAGCCGCCCGCGATGGGGCAGATTTTCGCAGCGGATTTTGACCCAACCGCCATCAGCGATGCTTTTGCTGCGCGGGGGTTTTCGTCAGAGCAGACCGATGACGTGACTCTGATCTGTGGGCCGGATGGTTGTGACAGCGGCTTGAAAATTAACCTTATCGACCGCGATCCCGCTGTTCCTTTTGGCGGTGAGTTGGGTCGCAAAGAACCCCTAGCCGTAGTACCCGGCTATCTCTTTAATTCACCAGATATTGCGGTTGTGAACGGGATATTGGATGCGCGGGCTGGCGAACAACCCTCGTTAGCAGCGAATCCTTATTTTTCGGCGGCTGCCCACGCGGTCATTCAAACGGGCATAGTCCGGCAGGCACAGTTTTTCAGCATAACCGATGTGGGTTTTTTCCCGCCTTTGACAAGCGAACAGAGCATTGTTGAGCGCGACCCTGTAACCGTATTACCGCCCTATACCCTAGCCACATTTGCCGATACTTATCAAGGTGATGAGCAATATGTCATCGTCGCGTTAGTTTACGACGATGCTGAAGTTGCTAAACAAGCGGCGGTTGCATTGGACGAACGCGCCGCAATCTATGAATCGAGGCGTGTGCTGCGACCACTTACAGAAATACTGGAAGCCCATGAAGCTGCCCTCGATCCTGCCTATGTCATTAAAGATGCCGAGACAGGTAAAGCCACAGTGATGCTGGTCATGCGTTACCCCATGCCGCCCGATTTCCCAGATACCACCTTTGGCGATAGCGAGACATTGGTTTACCGTGCCTCTGGCTTATTGTTCAGCGCCATCATCAATGATGTCTACGCCCGCGCCTTCACCCTCATCGGCGTTGACCTGCCTTCAGACTAACGACCATCAAAAAGGGCGAATCCGCGTGGGTTCGCCCTGTACCTAAAATTCGTTATCTGTTCTAGCCGCCCAGATAATCCAGAATAATATCGTTGAAGGCTTCCGTTTTATCCCACATAGCGAAATGTCCAATGCCGCCCATCAGCACGAGATCGGCATTAGGAATCAACTTCGCCATTTCCAGATCATGTTCAGGATAAATCGCTTCTTCTTCAATCCCATCCAAAATCAGCGTTGGCGTGGTGATGCTGCCCATTTCTGCTTCGGTGAAGTTGGGTTCGGTTGCCCACATATTGCCAATATTCGCCAAAAACGCATCGAATCCATCTGGCGTGGGCGAAAGTCGTACATAATCGCCTGCCGCCATCTCAATGTAGGCGTTGAAGCGTTCACTTTCCCCAACATCCGATTTCACGCCTGATGGATTATAGTTCGCCCCATACGCCACCAATTTAATCAGCCGATCAGGATTGTGAATGGCGATATGCAGACCGATAATGCCGCCGTCGCTCCATCCCACCAGATTCACCGCGTCGATTTCGAGGAAATCCAACAAAGCCAGCACATCTGACGCCATGAGCGCATAACCAATCTGCTGTTCGGACATGATCGAACGGCCATGACCACGACTGTCTGCGGTAATCACATAATATGCTTCAGAAAATGCTGGAATCTGGTTCACAAAATAATCTGCATTACCCAATCCACCATGCAGCAAAAGCAGCGGTGGATTGTTTGGATCGCCATAGGTCGCATAATACATCTCGATGTCATTGATCGCCGCCATGCCAGACTCGGTAGCGGTCGGCAGTTCAGGAGGGCTGTCCTGTGCGATACTGATGCCTGTCGCCCATAGTGCAACCAACACCGCCAGCAGCATAAACAACATGCGTTTGAACCGTAGCTGATGCATCATCTTGCTCCTTATTCACTTTTGGATGAAATCCCGCTTGCAGTTCTAATTGTAGAACTCGATCATGACATCAGCCACTTCGATTACGCCGATAATCGGAACACCATTATTGACACACGCACCTTCAATGGCTAGAGTTTGGTGATGTTGCAAATCACCGTGAGGGACACCATGCCGACCGACAAAGTTCCTCTGGACATCCGCGAAATCACTGCCCGAATCAAACAAATCGCTTTGCCAGAAGTGGATTGGATTGTCGCGGTAGGGCGCGGGGGATTGTTCCCCGGCACATTATTGGCGTTCCATCTCGACCTGCCATTAGGTGTGGTGGGCATGAATTATCGTCACGATGACAACCGACCGCGCTACGAGACGCCCCAAGTCCTCACTGAAAAACGACTGCCCACTGCGCCGTGTCGCGTCCTGCTGGTGGACGATGTGAGCGTATCCGGCAAAACCCTCGAAGCCGCTTGTCACTTACTCCAGCAGCACCACATCACAACCTTCGTGCTGAAAGGCCATGCCGATATTGTCGTATTTCCCGAAATCGGTGAGTGCGTCGATTGGCCGTGGAATCTCACCGGATAAATAAGTTCTATCCTACGCCGCGCGCCCGTTCTAGCGCATCCGCCAGCCGCGCGAATCCCTCAACCACCGCTGTATTGGGCGTCACCTGATTCATCGCCCGCAGTCCGGCAATCACCGCGTCCAATTCAGAGTCTGTCAATGAAAGCGTGAGCGATAATGTTTGTGGCGTTTCAGCAGGTGTATCGACAGGCGGCGCGAAGAACGCAGCCGATTCGCTTGCGGCTGGTTGCGAAGCGACAGCACCACCCACTGGGACAGCAATCGCCGGGGCGACGAATCCCGCCTGCGCCGAGGCCGCCGCGATTTCCGCATCTGTCCGTTCGCCAATACCCGCAAAGCCTGTCGATTGGGGTGCTTGCTGTGGTTGGTTTTGGCTGACGAATGCCGCCATATTTTCAGATTGTGTGGTAAATCCTGCGGGCACACTCGGCGTCGGCGCTGCTGATGGAATGATGCCCTGTGCATATTGTTCCAGCAGCGTTTGCAGCTCAAAGGCTTCCGCGATGTCGAACTGTTCCCACATGTTCGACGAATGGCCCCACGAGAAAATGCACTGCCCTTCCACAATCGAGTTGCGATAGATAACCTCATCAACCCATTTCAACTGCTCGAAATAAGCCCGTTCTGGCGACCATCCCCGCCCGCCGTACCACTCTGCCCATTGATCCGTTAGGGATTTCCACCCACGCACGTTCAGATAACCCGACCGCACCTTCAAATTGGATGACCAGAATTTGATGTCGCTCAGATCATCCATACCGTGTTCGGTCAAAATCACGCGCGGCGGACGGATGCCCACGCTGTTGCAATATTGAATCAGAAAGTTGAATCGCCCGCAGTGGAATTGGGTGATGCCCTGTACGCTGGACGGCCAATTGTCCGGGATTATGTAGTTGGGATGGGCTGGATCATCCGGCGCGCCGCCCACCAAGCCGGAGGTCATCACGCCGCAGCCGTATTCATGCAAACCCAGCACAAATAAATCGCGGTGCTGATCCAGCAGTTCCAGCATTCGCCGTGCCAGCGGCCAATCCTCCGGGCGCGGAATGCCCACCGCGAAGTTGCCGACCACCAATGGCACACGCTCTTTCGCCGCCAATTCCATCAGCCACACGTGCCAATCAATAATTTTTGTGTCGTAACCCGGCTCATTGCTGGTATAAAGATAATATTGCTGCCCCTCTGCCAGATGCGCCCGCTGCTTTAAAAATTCTTCCGGCGACATCTGCAAATGAATCGTGTCATCGCCCTCGCTGCCGAACTCGCGGATGATAACTTTACAATCTGGAAGCACATGTTTGATGTCGCGTCCCAACCCTTTACCATCCAGTACCAGTACGGTGGTGGGGTCAATCGCTTTCAAATGGCTCATCAGGCGGTTGTTGTCTTTAACTACCTGGCTGTGGATGTTGTAGGATACACGAGACTTTGGCATATTGACCCCCTAAAATGAATTCAATATTTTATAATCATGATTATATGTCAGATTATGAGACAATGGGCTATGTTTCTAAAAATAGTGCTCAATGTTTGGCCTGAAGATACCAATCATATGGAAAGCGTAGATAAATTCGTGGATTAGAGGCTATCCCGTTTCACCGTACTTGAATAAAATTCAAATTAGGCGCAGCAGTCGCCGGACTGCCGTTTTAGAAACGGGGCATTATGAGTGAACAACGTGACGATCTGATTGGTAAATCGTTAGGCCAGTACGAAATTTTGGAAGAAGTTGGGCGCGGCGGCATGGCAACCGTCTATAAAGCCCGCCAACTTTCCATCAACCGCACCGTAGCCGTTAAAGTGCTGCCGCGTCACTTCCTGCATGATCCCGGTTTCTTTGAACGCTTCGAACGCGAAGTCGATGTCATCGCCCATCTTGAACACCCGCACATTCTGCCGATTTACGATTATGGCAAAGCCGATGACATGCCCTATATCGCCATGCGTTTTCTCGGCGGTGGCAGTATGGCACAGGTTGTCCGGCGTGGTATCCCAAAGATTGATTCGCTAGATCGTCCCTTCACACAGGTTGCTCAGGCGCTTGACCATGCTCATCGGCAGGGCATCATCCACCGCGATCTAAAACCCGGCAACATCATGTTAGATGAAGAGGGCAATGCTTACCTCTCGGATTTTGGTATCGCCCGCGTCCTCGGTAGCAACCTGACAGGCAGCATGATTATCGGCACACCCGCCTACATGAGTCCCGAACAGGCCAACGGTTTTCCGCTGGATGCCCGCTCGGATTTATATTCGCTAGGTATCGTGCTGTTTGAACTGATTACCGGGCGCGAACCCTTTCAGGCCGAAACACCGATGGCGCTGTTGCTCAAGCACATCAACGAACCCGTTCCGCCTCTGAGCAGCTTCCGCTCGGATATTCCTGATGCGGTCGAGTTGGTCATTATGAAGGCCACCGCCAAAGACCCGAATGCGCGGTACACCTCAGCCAGTGAAATGGCAAAAGCCTTCAGTGATGCGCTGCGTGACCCACGTCAATCCACGCGCTCATCTGCGCCAGCCCATTACGAAGATGCCCCAACCATTTTGCCGGATACGGGTTCGCGTGGCATTCCGCGCCCAACGCCGCATGGCCTGACTCCGCCGCCATCTGCCTATCCGGGTCAGCCACCTGTAACGCCGTACCCACAACAGGGCACACCCTATCCACCGCAAGGCACGCCCTATCCGCAGCAGGGGACTCCCTATCCAACACCTTACGGACAGCCACCTGCTACCGGGCCGTATCCGCCGACTGCGCCCATGCCTCCTGCCCGTTCCCGCACGCCAATGATTATCGGTGGGGTGGTTGGGTTGATCGTGCTGGCCGTCGCCGCGATTGCCATCGTACCCGGATTGACGCCGAAGGAAGCTCCTGTAACGCTGATTGCTTCCACCTTAGCACCACCAACGCCATTCCAGCGTGCCCAGAAAGTCGAAACCAACGAATATACGCTGTCTATCCCGCGCGACTGGATTCCACCGCAGGGTTTTTATGATATCTCGGAAAGTGATCGCGTTGTTCATTTCTGGCAGCCATCGGATTTGAGCGCCTATGTAGCAGTCATTATCCCCAACTACATCAACATCACCGATCAGGAAAACTTCGTCCAGACGGTTGAAACCTACACCCAGCGCTTTTACTACGATAACCCGCGCAGCGAGAATCTCGACCCCATCAGTGAAAGCATTGCCCCGGATGGCACGATTCGGCAAAGCTACCGGATGTTTGGCCCGATGGATCCACAGCACCCGCCCGGTCAACTGGATGTGTTCTACCTGAACCGTGCGCCTTACCTGACGGTGGTGGAAATGTACTCATCGGATGCAACTGGCAACACCCTCGTTCCGACCTTCCAGCAAATTCTGGATTCTTTACAGGTGAAAACCGAATAGGCCATCCTGAATGCTATAATGGAAGTATAGGAAAAAGGAGGTGCATCAATGGTCGATATGGAGATGGTTTTCAAAGCAGTTAATCAGATGACGCGCGAGGAAATTCATCAGCTCACAACGTACATCGAACAGCAGAAGAAAACCCGTTGGTGGGTCATTCCGCCAGATAATCTTGAGAAAATTGCAGAGGTTATGCGTCCCGTTCAAGAAGATGCAGCCCATATGACCGAAGAAGAAATCAACGCGCTAATTGATGAGGCTATAGCTGAGGTTCGTCTTGAGCGTAAACAAAATCAAAGCCGTGATTGATACCCAGATTTTTTTAAGGGCTGCCATTAACCTGAAATCTCTGCCCGGTAAATTGATTTTCTCGATGCGTGGGAGTTACAACTTGGTTGCTTCGGATGCCATAAAAGCCGAAGTACAGGATGTTCTTTATCGACCAAAAATACGAGACAAATTTCCTCATCTGACGGATGAAATAGCACAGATTGTTTTGACTGCGTTTGAGGATGCCGAGATCGTTGAACCAGCAAATGTTCCAGCTATCTCTCGCGACCCCAAAGACGATATTTTTCTCGCCTGTGCCAAAGCTGCCAGCGCAAACTATATCGTTTCTGAAGATAAAGACTTGCTCGTTCTAAACCCCTATGAGACAATCCAGATTGTCAACGCAATAGACTTCCTGCGTGTATTGCAGTCTGATTGATCTATATCCAAACCATCCGCTAACTTTTTAGCACTCTACATCCCTGTTTGCTAAAAACCTCTTGACGATCTCGTCTCCCTTTGCTATAGTTGGGTCTCAAATTAGCACTCTGGCGCTGTAAGTGCCAACTTACTGCTGCGCTGCGCTAAAGTAACCATACTTGCGCGATTCAATTGAAGGAGGATTTCGCATGTCGATTAATTTACGCCCTCTGGGTGACCGCGTCATCATCGAGGCCATTGAACAGGAAGAAGTAACGTCCAGCGGTTTGTATATCCCCGAAACGGCCAAAGAAAAGCCGCAGCAGGGTAACGTTCTGGCAGTTGGCGAAGGCCGTCGTGACGATGATGGCAAACGCATTGCTATGGACTTGAAGGTTGGCGACAAGGTTCTGTTTGCCAAGTATGCTGGCACCGAAGTCAAGATTGACGGCAAAAAGCTGCTCATCATGAAGGAAAGTGACATCCTCGCCATCGTTGGCTAATCGCCACGCTCCGCAGGATGTTTTTATTTCCGCTTACCTGTTTATCTGTCACTGACAAGACGCAATTTGGAGGAATGATCCAATGTCAAAGCAACTGCTTTTTAGCGATGCTGCCCGCCGCAGCCTGAAAATCGGCGTGGACAAGCTGGCCGATGCCGTCAGCACCACCCTCGGCCCCAAGGGTCGTAACGTCGCTCTGGATAAGAAGTTCGGCGCGCCGACCGTAACCCATGACGGTGTGACGGTCGCCAAGGAAATCGAACTCGAAGATCCATATGAAAACATGGGCGCGCAACTGCTGAAGGAAGCCGCCACCAAGACCAACGACATCGCGGGCGACGGCACCACCACCGCCACCGTGCTGGCACAGGCCATCGTCAACGAAGGTCTGCGTAACGTGGCCGCTGGTGCCAACCCCATGCAGCTCAAGCGTGGTATCGAAGCCGCCACTGAAGCGATTGTGAAGCACATCCTCAGCCAGGCGACCCCCATTGAAACCAAAGAAGAAATCGCCAATGTCGCCAGCACCAGCGCTCAGGACGCCGAAATCGGTAACCTGATCGCCGAAGTGATGGACAAAGTTGGCCGCGATGGTGTCGTCACCGTCGAAGAAAGCAAGGGTCTGGAATTCGAGACCGAATATGTCGAGGGTATGCAGTTTGATCGTGGCTACATCAGCCCCTACTTCATCAGCAACCCCGAAGGCATGGAAGCCGTCATTCAGGACGCTTACATTCTGATCTACGAAAAGAAAATCAGCGCCGCGCAGGACATCGTCCCCATTCTGGAAAAACTGCTCCAGATCGGCAAGCGCGAACTGGTTATCATCGCCGAAGATGTTGATGGCGAAGCGCTGGCAACCCTCGTGCTGAACAAGCTGCGTGGGATGCTCAACGTGCTGGCCGTCAAGGCTCCCGGTTTTGGTGATCGCCGCAAGGCCATGCTGGGCGACATTGCCATCCTGACGGGCGGCACGGTCATCAGCGAAGAAACCGGTCGTAAACTGGAAACCGTCACCCTTGCAGACCTCGGTCGCGCGGCGAAGGTTGTCAGCACCAAGGAAAACACCGTCATCGTCGATGGCGCGGGCGAAGAAAAGAACATCAAGGGGCGTATTGAAGAAATCCGCCGCGAAACCGAAGCCAGCACCAGCGACTACGACCGCGAGAAGCTCCAGGAACGTCTGGCCAAGCTCTCCGGTGGTGTGGCCGTCATCCGTGTCGGTGCAGCAACCGAAACCGAACTGAAGGAAAAGAAACACCGCGTGGAAGACGCCCTGAGCGCCACCCGTGCCGCGGTTGAAGAAGGTATCGTCAGCGGCGGCGGCGTCACCCTGATCAACGCCATCCCCGCGCTGGACAACCTGAAGCTCGGCAGCGACGACGAAAACACCGGCGTCGCCATCATGCGCAAGGCACTGGAAGCTCCCATCAAGAAGATTGCCGCCAACGCAGGCGTCGATGGTGCGGTGGTTATTCAGGAAGTGCGCCGTCAGCAGAAGGCCAAGAAGAACAATCGTATTGGCTACAACGTCCTCACAGGCGAATATGTCGATACCATCGAAGCGGGCTTCCCCGACCCGGCGAAGGTGACTCGTGGTGCAGTCGAAAATGCGGCCTCAATCGCCGCCATGATCCTCACCACCGAAGCCCTTATCACCGATGTCAAGGAAGAAAAGTCCCCGGCTGCCCCGCCGATGCCCGAATACTAAACGCACATCGCTGCGTAGGGGAGGGTCTCAGACCCTCCCTTTTCATTTCCCACCTTCCTCCTTATGGCGTAACAGTTTATTATTTATCAGCCCCCGCCTTGGTTTCCAAACCCGCATAATCAAGGATTTGAATCTGGTGTCGTTCCACCCGGATCAAATTGTCTTTTGCCAGGCTGCGTAAAGCCCGGTTGAGCACATCGGGGACTGTTCCCAGCCGATTCGCCATCTCCGCTTGGGTTGCCCAGCGAGGCCGTAACAACTGTTCCTCTGTAGATTGTTCAATCAGATAACGTGCCAGACGGGCTTCAATCGTTCGCAGCGACAAATCCTCGACCATATGAATGAGCTGCTGCACACGTTCAGCCAAGCGCTGGATGATAACCCGCCCAAGTTCTGGATGCTGGTCAAGCAGCTTCAGTATGACAGTTTGCTGGATGACCCACACCGTTGTTGGTTCGAGAGCGATGACTGTCGCCGGGTTGGTGGACTCAACGAAAACGCCAATCGCATTAAAAACCTCCCCTGAACCAATGAAATGTAAGACCTGTTCGCGTCCATCAGGTGATGTCTTAACCGCTTTTAGCCAGCCTGTGTGGACAATATACAGGGCTACATCTTGTTCACCTTCGAGGAACACAACCTGCCCTGTGTCATATTGTTGAACCTTCATGTGTTGGGCAATGGTTTCGATTAGTGCGATATCAAGATTAGCAAAGTAAGGGACGGTTGAGAGGGTACTTTTTATCTGATTAATTGCATCATCCGTAGACATAACTTCTATTTCTACATTCTTTTAATCGCCCTGTCGGCGTTTGTCTTCCCCATCATTGTGAAACAAATCAACCGGACAAGCAATCTTTCATGGCGAAATTCGACAAAAGTCGAAGATTTGTCTGTGCAAATGACGGAGACTGTGTTTAAGCAGCAGTCACCCGTGAGGGCAACGTGGTTAGACAGCGATGGGATATTTTCCATATGACAAAAAGGCACCCAACGCTTCCAGTACCGCTCATTGATGCCAATCGTTGTACCGGTTGTGGGTTGTGTGTTCGGGTATGTCCCACCAACGCCTTAATCATGAGAGATGGCATTGCTATTGTGGCAAACTCTCAAGCGTGTACCTATGTTGGTTACTGCGAACGCATCTGTCCGGTGCAAGCCATTAGCCTTCCCTTTCAGATCATATTATCCCCTAAGGAGGAAAATTCAGTGAAAGCCATGTTTTATCCAGATTGGCAGGAAAAGGTCGTTTTTTCGCCCGGAGGCCCACAGCCGCAGATATTGGCGGAGAACGAGAAGCTAAAAGTCATCATCGGCAGCCTTGAAGTCGGTCAGAAGATACCGACGCATCCTGAGGCGCTGGCGGTATACCACTTTCTCGAAGGAACGGGGTGGATGATCGTGGAT
>JAIOHM010000029.1 GCA_019912965.1 Anaerolineae bacterium | reverse complement strand
CCATCGACCAGTCGATCAGATGGTTCGCCAAGCTGATGATGCTGGCGGTGCTGCGCCCGGAGTTGGGCAGTGAACGCGCGTGGACGCCTTTTTCGTTGAGGAAGTCGCGCAAAAATTTGGGATTGGCGGTGGTGAAGGTTTCAAATATGGCTTGATTGGGATCACCCACACGCACCCAATTGCCTTTTTCGCCCACCAGCAGGCGCAAAATCTGTTCTTGCAAGAGGCTGCTGTCCTGCGCTTCGTCTTCCAGAATATAGGGCCAGCGTTCGCGCAGGCGGGCGAGGTAATGATCGTCCATCTTCAGCACCTTGAGCGCGAGGCGAATCAAATCCTGAAAATCGACCGCGCCCCGGTAGCGCAGGCTGCGTTCGTACTGCTCGTAAATTTCGTTGCACATGCCGACTAAACCGGGCTTCTGGCGCTTCATGTGGCCGTAAATCTGCACATCGGTAAGCTGCAAATCCTTCGCCGCCCGGATGTAATTCATCGCCATGCTTTTGACGGTTTCCGGCCAGCGTGTCGTGCGGGTGTAGGCGTCGGCATAATGCTCATCGGTCAGGTAGGGGTCTGGTGAACGAGGATTGGCGCGTACCCATGTCTCGACGGCTTCCTGCAAAATATCGTCGGCTTCGCGTTCGTCGATGACTTTAAAATCTTCCGCCAAGCCGACCAGCGCCGGACGTTCGCGCACGATGTCGTTGGCGAGGCTGTGCAGCGTCCGCACGCGGTAGCCAAGTCCGGGGAGCAGATTGAATTCGGCTTTCAGATAACGCGCCATTGATTGGGCGAAATTGCCGACGGCGGATTTGACCAGAGTCACGATCAGGATTTCCTGCCCGTCTTCCAGATCAACGGTGGCGACCAAACGTGCCGCTAAATAGGACAGCGTAGAGGTTTTGCCGCTGCCGGGGACGGCGGAAACGCCCATTTTGCCTTTGGAATAGGCCAAGACTTCCTGCTGTTTGGGACGGGGTTTAAACATTGCCTTCCTCTTTCGTCAGACGGCGCAACATACTTTGTACCGCCATCAACACCGTTCCGCGCTGCTCGAATCCTTGTTCACCGTACTGGCTGAAACCCAGATAGACCCGTTGGCGGCAGCGGCGAATCAAGCCGGAGAGCAGTAAATAAACGGCTTCTTGGTTGGTTCTAAATTCGTCGTCGTCTGTCCATTTGCGTTCTTCCGTCCATTCCCGGCTGAGGACGTAAGGATGCGTGAGGGGTTGATACAGCCGCTGTCCCCATCCGGTGCTGCCGATGTTCAGCCAGAATTGGTAATCCACCGGGGTGTTATCCATCAAGAAGGCATAAGCTGGGGCGATCAAGACCGCGTCTTTTTCGCCTTTGAGGGGGTCGCGCACATATTGGTTGGCGATTACGCCGGAGTCCACCATGCGGATGTACTCGGAGGCAATCGGCAGATCAGGCTCAATTTTGCTGACGGTCTGCCGGAATTCGCGTGCTGAGTCGATCAGGTTGGCGGTGGCGTTGGCGGCATCAAAATTGCGGTGAAAACCGAAGTGCGGCTGCGAAAGGACTTCGCCAAACAAGCGGCTGAAAAATACATCCAGCGGCAGGGGTTCGCCCTCACGGTAAACATCCAGCCATTTCCGCAGTTTTTCGTAACGTTTTCCCAGTTCGAAGGTGATGCGGGTTTGCACTTTGGTGTCTTGTATTTTGTCGAAGGGCAGCAGTTCACCTTTGCGGAACAGCACATCGGTCAGGAGGCGCGACCGCACCAGATCAAGATCGCTGATAGCGGATGTCAGGGCGAAGGCGGCATCAAATTTGCCGGGGAGATTTTGCCATCCGGGATGGGCGAGTTTGGCTAAGGTGATGAGCGTCCGCGAGGCGGGTTCTTCGCGCAGCGCCCGTGATGGACGATGTGAACGGCTGGCGATGCTGTGTTCGCTTAAACGGGTTTGCAGCGAAAAACGCAGCGCATCCGGCAGGAAGGCCGAGAGAATCACAATCTCTTTGGGCGACACACCCTGATTGTGAATCAAGTCCGCGATCTGCTCCACCGTCCAATCGACCATTTCCAACAGATAACGGTTATCAGCATAAGCGATGGCGTCCCGTGCATCGGCCTGCGCGGGTTCGTTGTAGGCCGACTGCTTCAGGCTGCGCGCCATTTCGATCTGAAAGGCTTCGAGTTCCGGCGACATCACGCGCGGTTTATCGAGTGTGATATGGACTTTACACTGCGCTTTGAGCTTTAAAGCATTCTGTGGATCAGCGCCCAAGAAACGACGGTAGCCTGCTTCGGAGTCGTAAATCAGCAGGGCGGAGTCACATTCTTTTAACCAGTCCGTCAGAATGTCGTGGGTGGCGGGGTTGTCTTCTTCGAGGTTATCGACAATCAAATGGCGATACTGATCTGTCAGGTAGCGGCGGGGCTGCGGCATCTGCCATAGATAATTGGTGAACAGGATCATTTGCAGCGAAAAATCCAGCAGGTTATGCTGTCGGCACATTTCCCGGAACAGGTTGGCGCAAGCCTGCGCGTCGTCGTAGATATAGGCTTGTTCGCTTTCGCCCGCCCATGCGGATTTCAGCCGTTCCGCCAGCGTATCATGCGGGAAGCCGACCAACGCCGCTTTGTTCAGGTTATCGACAATCTGGGTGTACAAGCGATTCTGGCTGATGTGGACGCTGTTGAAATAATCCTTGCGGCGGATTTCCGGCTCGACAAAGCGCGTCATGTAATACTGCACCAGTTCAAGGCTGAGGAAATGTGGGCGATCCAGCGGGTTGGCAAAGCCGACTTCTTCAGCAATCAGCGGCCAGAATAAATCAACGGTGCGGACGGCGAGGCTCGACATGGTGGCGGTTTGAATGCCCGCGCCTTTGACGACGCGCGACCGCCGAATTGCGTCTCGGTAGGGGGTGGTGAGGGCAGCCTGTGGAGCGAGAACCAAAATCGACTCTGGCGCGACCCCTTCCCGCAGCAGATTTTTGACTCGTTCAATTCCGGCGGTGGTTTTGCCTGTGCCGGAAACGCCTTCCAAAAATAGGGTGCTATTGAAGTGTTCTTCCGCGACCTGTCGCTGCAATTTTAGAAGATGCATTCTTTTGTCCCTAATGCAAGTGTGACAGTGCAGTAAAGATTATCTCACAAAGCGGATTACGACGATGGCCTGTTGAACCATCAGTGGCGAAAAGATTTTGTTCCGGCTAATCTTAATTCGGAAGTTTTGCCACTTTGAAGCGAGCCTAATTATGAAAGCTCTCGTCCTCGAACAATACAAGCAGTTCCGTTATACCACCATGCCTGACCCAACCGTTGGCCCGGATGATGTGCTGATTCGCATCAAAACCTGCGGCATCTGCGGCAGCGATATTCACGGGATGGATGGCAGTTCAGGCCGCCGGATTCCGCCGCTGATTATGGGGCATGAGGCGTCCGGCGTGATCGAATCGGTCGGCGCGAATGTGCGCGGCTGGCAGGTCGATGATCGGGTAACGTTTGACTCAACGGTGTACTGTGGGATGTGTTATTTCTGCCGCCGGGGCGAAATCAACCTGTGTGATAACCGTCAGGTCTTGGGCGTTTCGTGCGGCGATTATCGGCGGCACGGGGCATTTGCTGAATATTTAGTTGTGCCAAGCCGGATTTTGTACCGATTGCCGGACAGTCTAACATTTGAGCAAGGCGCATTTGTCGAACCGGCGTCGATTGCGGTTCATGCCCTCGAACGCACGCCGATTCATTTGGGCGATTCCGCCGTTGTGGTAGGCAGCGGCATGATCGGTTTGCTGGTGATACAGGTGCTGCGGGCGGCGGGGTGCGGGCAGATTATCGCGGTTGATCTTGATCCCACGCGGTTGGAGCATGCGGTTCAATTGGGCGCGGATGTGGGGTTACGCGCCGATCAGCCGGATATTCTGGAGGCGATCCGCGAACATACACAGGGACGTGGGGCGGATGTGGCGTTTGAAGTCGTCGGTATTTCGCCAACGCTCAAGCTGGCGGTGAATGCTGTCCGTAAAGGTGGGCAGGTAACATTGGTCGGCAATCTGGCGGCGAATGTGGAGTTCCCACTGCAAGCGGTTGTCACCCGCGAAATTACGCTAAATGGTTCTTGCTCATCGCAGGGCGAGTATGATGTGTGCCTTGATATGATCGCCCGCCGCAAAATTAATGTCGATTCGCTGTTGAGCGCCACCGCGCCGCTTTCAGAGGGTGCAGAATGGTTTGACCGTCTATATGAAGGCGAACCCGGTTTGCTCAAAGTGATGCTTCAACCCTAATAAGGACTGCTTGTGAAACCCATCCGTACTGCCATCATCGGCGCGGGCAAAGTGGCTGATACCCATGCCCGCGTTTTAGCTGAACTGCCCAATTCGGAATTCGTGGCGGTATGCAGCCGCACAGCCGAAAAAGCCGAAGCATTAGCCACTCGTTATGGCGTGAAAGCCTATACAGATATATCCGCGATGGTGACGCAGATGGGCGTCGAAGCGGTGATGATGTGTACACCGCATCCGGCTCATGCTACACCTGCGGTTCAAGCGATGGAAAACGGCGCGCATGTTTTGGTCGAAAAACCGCTGGCGTCATCCTTAGCGGACTGTGACGCGATGCTGACTGCTGCCGTGCGTCATAATCGGAAGTTGGGAGTCATCAGTCAGCGCCGTTGGTATCCGCCTTCGCAGCGCGTTCGGAATGCGATTGATTCCGGCAAACTTGGTAAGCCGATGCTGGCGGCGGCTACGCTGCTGGGCTGGCGCAGTCAGGCGTATTATGAATCGGATGCTTGGCGTGGCACATGGCAAGGCGAAGGCGGCGGCGTTTTGGTCAACCAAGCCCCGCACCAACTTGATCTGCTGCTGTGGTATATGGGCGAAGTTGATGAGGTTTTCGGCTACTGGTCGAACATCAATCATCCGTATATCGAGGTTGAAGACACAGCGGTTGCCGTCGTGCGCTTCAAAAATGGGGGACTCGGCAATATCGTCCTGAGCAATTCGCAGAATCCCGGTTTATACGGCAGGGTGCATCTGCACAGCGATAACGGCACGACGGTTGGCGTCCAGACCGATGGCGGTTCGATGTTCATCGCGGGCATGACCAGCATCCAAGAAGCGCCGATCAATGATTTGTGGACAATTGAGGGTGAGGCTGATCTGCTCAAAGGTTGGCAGGCGGAAGACCGCGCCACATTCGAGTCGGTGGATGCCATTCAATACTATTTCAATTTGCAGATACACGATTTTCTGGAAGCCATTCAGCAAGATCGCCCGCCGCTGGTGACGGGGGAGGATGGCAGACGGGTGGTGGAGTTATTCACCGGGATTTATCGCTCACAGGCCAGCGGTGAGAAAATCCAGTTCCCACTGGCGTGATGTGACACTGCATCTGAATTGAACAGTGGTTGGCCTAAAACTTTCATCCGGCCTTTTCACTGATGCCGACTGGTTCTGGAATTGGGTCGCCAGCTTCTAACGCAACTTCAAGCCAGCCAGTTTTTGCCTCTTCAATCATAGGCATTAACTCTTCCCAAGTATCGGCTTGAGTCATGCAACCGCGCAGTTCTTTCACTTTGATAAACCATCCCCCTTCTTCAGATGGAATAATTTCCAACGTGTAGGGTAGAGACATATAATAATCGAGTGTTTTATTCGACATCGGTTTCTGTCTCCTCGTTATACGCTGCTTTTAATCCTACTGTATTTCCATAAGCAACGGTGCTGCCGAGCAGGAAACTGTTTTTAGGCGTTCAGCAGTTTGAAGAGTTTTTTATTGTGCTTATGAAGCTGCTGGTAAACGGCATACTGTTTGTCGTAAAGCGCCCGGAATTGGGTGCGAGGCGAGAAGGTTTTGACCACCCGCACCACACGCTTCACATCCTCAAAGCGAATCACACCCAAGCCGACCCCGCAAACCAGCGCCGCACCGTTCGCGCCTGCATTCTCTGGATGTTCAACCACTTCAATCGTCCGTCCGGTGACATCCGCCAGAATTTGACTCCATGTATCCGAACGCGCACCGCCGCCGACCAGCCGTAAGGTGTGGTTATAGGGGATTTTTCGCTCGATGGTTTCCAGCATCCAGCGTTTGTGGAAAGCGTCACCTTCCAGAACTGCTCGAATCAGATCGCGTTTTCCGGTTTCCAAGCTGATGTTGAAGAACATCCCGCGTGCATAGGGATCATCAAAAGGGGAACGATTGCCATGCAACCACGGGGTAAATAACACACCACCCGCGCCCGGTTCTACCTGTTCAATGGCTTCATTGAGATAGTCATAGAGGGAGCGGACTTCATCATCTTTATCGAGGATGGTTTTTTGTTCGAGATACAGGCCGATTTCATCCAGCGCCAGATGGTCGCGTATCCATTGCAGGCAGCGACCGGATGTTTCCTGCTCGGCGATATAGTTATATTTGCCGGGAACCGCGCCCAGAATGGAAGCAATCATGGCGCTCAGGTCAGTCATGCGTTTATCGACGGTGGCGACCACCCAACCGGATGTGCCGATGTAGATATGGGCGGTATTAGTTTCCATGCTGCCGGAACCCAGCGTAATCATGGAAAGATCACCGCCGCCGCCGAATACCGGGACACCTTTCGGCAGTCCGAGTTCATAGGCTGCATCGGTGGTCAGCGTTCCGGCAATATCGGTCGCGCCAATCACAGGCGATAAATGGTCGGGGTTAACCCCGTACATGCGGCATAAACCTTCGTGCCACTGGAGTTTGTCGGGACGGGTATCAAAGAGGAAGGTGGCATGGGCTGAATCCAGACCAAACGTGAATTCGCCCGTAGCGCGCAGCACCAGATAATCTTTGACATCCATCCATTTATGCATCTGGCGGAAGATTTCCGGTTCGTTATCGCGCAACCAGAGATATTTCCACACCGGGTCTTTGGCAGAAGCCGAAACGCCGCCCGTAATCCGCAGCGATTGAAGCAGCTTAAAGGCGTTCATGCCTTCAATTTTGATCGCTCCGCTTTGTAAAGTGCGTTGAAGCTGCTCGATGCCCCGGTTGTCCATGTAGGTCATGGCGCGGTAAAGCGTGTGTCCTTCTGAATCTACCGGAATAAAACCCTGCATCTGGGCGCAGAAGGCTATGCCTTTGACGGCTTTGGGGTCAATCCCGGTCAACACGGATTTTGTCCCCCGACAAATCGCACCCCACCAATCATCCGGGTTTTGCTCGACGCCGCCGTTGGGCATGACGTACAGCGGGTATTCCTCAAAGGCAGTCGCAATCAGTTCTAAACTGCTGTCCAAACGGTACAGACAAGACTTGCTGCGGGTTGTCCCCACGTCATGAACGAGGATGAAAGTATCCAAATGACTGCCTCAGTGATAGCTAAATGTTTGATGGTAAATCATCAAAATTATCGGGCGTACCCGTGTGTACGCCCCTACAAAAGATGTACTGGCCGAACGCGGCACTAAACGAGAAAATGGAAAATTAGGCCACGCCTTCAACTGCCGAAAGCACGGTTTCGAAGCGGTTCAGGGCTTCATCAATCACTGCATCCGTATCCGCCAAGCTGGTATAGAGTCGACTGCCAGCCAGCGTCACCATGCCCTGTGCCATATAAGCCGCGCCCATTTCTTCCATCATGTGCTTACGGGGTTTCACCTCGCGCAGCAGCTTGATCGGATTCTTGAAGTCCAACAGCATGACACCGGAGGTTTCCAGATGCACAATCGACCCCTGATTATAGGCTACAAACGGCAGTTTCAGCCGTTCAATGATCGACTGCAAACCTTTGGTCATGCGGTCACCCGCCCGCCCTGCCAGCACCGGGGCATTGGTGCGTTCCATTTCTTCAATGGCGAAGTAACCCGCCGCGCAGCTCATGGGGTTAGCGGAAAGTGTCCCGCCGATGTAAGCACGTTCGCCCGTCCCGCCGCTAATGCCAGCGGCAAAATGCAGCATCACATCTTTACGCCCGCCGACGCCACCCGCCATCGGGTAGCCGCCTGTGATGCATTTGCCGAACACGGTCAGGTCTGGTTTGACGCCAAAATAACCTTGAGCGCCGCCCAAGCCCAAACGGAAACCGGTCACAACCTCATCGAAAATCAGCAGTGCGCCGAATTCGTCACATAACGCCCGCACCTGCTGATTGAAATCGAAGGGGATGGGGCGCGTGCCGCTTTCCGGCCCAACGGGTTCAACGATTACGGCGGCTGTCCCACCACGCAAACGGTTTAGCTGCAACTGCCGACGCAGCCGATCTAGATTATTGGGGTAAAATTCCTGGGTATTGGCGCTGGATTGGCGCGGAATGCCTTTGGCTTCCAACCGTCCGGTGCCGGGGATGTGCAGCCCGTAAACCATCGGGTCGCTCCAGCCATGATAGGCCCCGCCAACCTTGATGACTTTCTTTTTCCCGGTGTGAACCCGCGCCGCACGGATGGCAGCCATCACCCCTTCAGTTCCTGACCCCAGCATACGGAACATTTCGATATTCGGCATGTGCTGGTTGATCTTTTTCGCCAGTTTCAGTTCATACTCGTGAAACAATCCCGTGACCGGACTGCACTCATCAACCAGTTGCGCGACTTTTTCGCGCACAGGGGCATAATTGCTGCCCAAAAGGGTTGGGCCGCCCGCCTGTAAAAAGTCGATGTAAGCGTTGCCGTCCTCGTCCCAAAGATGCGCCCCATCGGCTTTGCGAATCGCAATCGGGAAAGGATAGTTGAACGCCAAGTTGTGCTGGACACCGCCGGGAATGTACTGTTTTGCCTCGTCGGTGAGCGCCTTTGACCGCTTGCAGTTGTCGTCAAAATAGCTCAAAAACTGCTGCATTTTATCGCGCCGAATCGGGCGCATCGGTTGGGCGATCAAGGCTCTCAAACGGGCATAAATTTCATCGGTATCATGCCATTCCGAGATAGCATACAGTTGTTCGGTTGCAGGCATTACCTGTTCCATTAAACGCTCCCTTGCGATAACTGCTGTTCGAGCTTTTTCTGTTCGCTGCGAAGTTTTCCAAAAGCCAGTTCACGCACAATCAGCGGAATTTTGCCAATTTTTTCCCCGGTGCACAGCGCGAGAATATAACTGAGCGCAGCTTTTTCCAGCAGCATAACGTTGTGAAGCGCGCGCTCCGGGGTTGACCCCAAACACAGCGCACCATGATTTTTTAAGATATAGGCATTGTGATGATTCTTCACCAGCTTCCGAACCTGATTGACCAACAGCCCGGTTCCTGATGGCGCATACGGAATCACATCCACCGAACGCCCCAAAAAGCGTACCTGCTCATCAAACAAGGCGGGAATGGATTTGCCGATCAACGCAATCGCGCTGGCAAAATCCTGATGGGTATGCATCACGCAGTTCACATCCGGACGAACCTGATACACCGCGATGTGAAAACCCATTTCAATTGAAGGTTTTAAGTCCCCTTCAATTTTTTGTTTATCGAAGCTGTAAATACAAATATCGTTGGGATGGATTGAGAAATAATCCTGATTGGAGGGAGTGATGGCGAGGGCATTTTGACCAGCCACCCGTACCGATACATTGCCGCCTGTGCCTTTAAGAAAGCCTTCGCGCGCAAGCTGCTGGGTGTAGTCCAATACCTGCTGCCGGATCGAGTCGAATTCGCTCATAAAAACACCTGAACTTTACATTGTAAAGATCATAACCCGCAAACTTTACACTGTCAAGTTTATGTGTTAGGATTTTCCGTATGAATACTCCATACCATCACGGCGATCTTAAAAATGCACTGATTCAGGCAGGTTTACACATCCTTTCCAAAGAAGGGATTCAGGCGCTGAGTCTTCGCAAAGTGGCAAAACAGGCCGGGGTAAGCCATACAGCCCCGTACTCTCATTTTGCCGATAAACAGGCGCTCATCGCCGCCATCGCAGCCGAGGGTTACAAAAAACTCTATTCACAGGTGAGCGCGGCAGCACAGCGGCACAGCGATAACCCACTCTCACAACTGACTGAAATGGCGTGGGCATATGTGCAGTTCGCTATTGACGAACCCGATCATTTCAAAGTCACCTTTTCCGGCGTGGTCGAACGCGAAAATGATTACCCTGAATATGTTGAACAGGCGAAGAGAAACTTTGAGCTGCTGGTCGATGTGGTTGTGGCCTGCCAGCGGCACGGCGTTCTAGCGCAGGGCGATACCGAACTGTTGGTCATCAGCCTGTGGGCAGGTATTCACGGGTTCGTCCATCTGTTGTTGGGCAACCAGCTTCCAAGTGCGCTGTTAGCCCGTTATTCCGCCCGCAACATGCTACTTTTCCAGTTACACCATTTCATCCAATCCCACCAAACGGAGACGTTTCATGAGTGAGAATCGGTATACTGTTTATGGCTATCGTTGGGTCGTGCTGGCTGTTTTCATGTTCGTCAACCTCACTATCCAAACCCTGTGGATCAGTTATGCTTCCATAACTGGCCCAGCGGCACAGTTTTATGGCGTGAACGATTTGGAAATCGGCCTGCTGGCGATGGTTTTTATGCTGGCCTTTCTGCCGCTTTCGATACCGGTTTCCTGGGTCATTGATACTTATGGTTTCCGGCTGGCGGTCAGCATCGGGGTTATCCTGATGGGGGTTTTTGGGGTGCTTCGTGGCCTAGCGGGTGAGAATTATACACTCGTGCTGGTCAGCACCATCGGAATTGCCATCGCCCAACCATTTTTGCTGAATGCATGGACGAAAGTGCCCGCCAACTGGTTTTCGCTGGAGGAACGCGCCACCGCCGTTGGGTTAGTCACGCTCTCGAATCTGGTTGGAACCGCCCTCGGACTGGTGCTGACACCCATCCTGATTGAAGATACGCCCATTCCAACCGTGCAGTTGATCTACGGCGGATTAGCGGCTTTTTCGTCGGTCTTATTTCTGGTTCTCTCCCGTGAACATCCACCAACGCCGCCCTGCCCACCCGGCATGGAAGCCCGCGCCCTGATGCTGGATGGCTTAAAAAATGCGCTGAAAAATAGAATGTTCTGGCTGTATCTGATTGTTTCTTTTGTGGGATTAGGCATTTTTAACGGGATTACGACATGGGTTGAAAATATCGTCCGCACACGCGGCTTCACACCGACTGATGCCGGAACACTTGGCGCGTTGATGCTGGTTGGTGGCGTGCTGGGCGCGGTGATTATTCCGCCGTTTTCAGATCGACAGCATAAACGGAAACCGTATTTGCTCATGGGGATTGTGCTGGCTATTCCAGGGCTGATCGGCTTAACCTTTGCCACCAGTTTTCCGCTGCTGCTGGTATCGGCTTTTGGCTTGGGATTCTTTCTGGTGAGCACCAGCCCGATTGGGATGCAGTACGCCGCCGAAATTACCCATCCCACGCCGGAAGGAACATCTAACGGCCTAATCCAGTTATTCGGTCAGGCGTCGGTGGTTTTTGTGTACATCATGGATGCGCTCAAAAACCCGGATGGTTCGTTCACGCCCGGTTTGCTGCTGGCAGTAGGCTTGCTGGTCGTCAGTGCAGCGCTCATCACTCAGCTTCAAGACCCTCAACGGTCGCCAAATTAGCCATTCGGTAAAATCCGGCGGATCGAAACCAAAACTATTTGCTGCGTCCGTCCGATTTCAGGTAAGATAATCCCATAGGTCTGGTAGCCTTCGTGATTGGGGTTGCTCCTGCTATCGAATGAAGTTGATCAATTGGTGGTAACTGAGAACGTCAGTGACACAGCCGTACAACTGCGGGCACTGTACCATCTCTCCGTCGAACTTTCCGCACTTCGCAGCCTGGGATCGGTACTCAAAACCGCGCTGAAACACTGCCTTGACCTCACGGGTTCTCAATTTGGTTTTATCGGTCTGATTACAGCGGATAAGACCGCAATTGATGTTGTTGAAGTGCAGGGATTCCACCCCGCCCGCGAATTTTATGATCATTTTCGGGTGATCCCACTCCGTCCAAATCTGTTTTCGCGTGTTGTGTTGGAAAATGTCTCGGTACGTACTGAAAATGCACTCACCGACCCGCGGCGTGTTGGGCAACCACAGGGACATCCCGGCGTCAAAACATTTCTAGGCGTTCCGCTGCGAATTCGGGAAGTCCCCATTGGGATGATCGGTGTCGCGAACCGTCATTTGGATTATGAGGTCGAACACGAACATCTGCTGATGACCTATGCCGCGCAGGTTGCCATCGTCATTCGGAATGCCCAGCTTTATGAAGAACTGGTGGCTGCCAAAGCTGATCTTGAGCAAAAAGTAGCCCATCGCACCCATGAACTGCAAAAGGCACAGGAAGCCTTAGCACAGAAAGCGGCCCAACTCCGGCAGTTATTTAATGAAACGGTGGATATACAAGAAGCGGAACGCCAGCGTATCGCTCAGGATATGCACGATGGCATCAATCAATTGCTCATCGGCGCGATGCTCGAACTGAAGTCTGGTCGGGAACGTCTTGCGGTTGGCAATCTGGGGCAAGCAGATAACTCTCTACAGGCTGTACAGGGTATTCTGCGAAATGTTGAAACCGAAATCAAGCGGGTGATTTATGATTTGCGTCCGCCTACACTGGATGCGCTGGGGCTTGTCTCGGAACTTCGGCGTTATATTCAGGACTTCAAACAGTACACGAATCTGAATTGCACAGTCAACATAAAGGGTAAGAGTGTGCGCCTCCCCGGGCAGGTGGAAGTCAGCATTTACCGGCTGTTGCAGGAAGCCCTGCAAAATATTTACAGCCATGCCTCTGCCCATAGGGTCAGGATTACGATCTGCTTTACCGAAAACGATCTGGAACTTTCCGTTTGTGACGATGGCATTGGATTCGACCTGAACGCAGTGGAACAAATCAACAGCCGTCACTTCGGCCTTATCACCATGCGTGAACGCGCCAAAAGTCTGAATGGTCGGTTAAGCATCCGAACCCAACCCGGTCAGGGCACATCCATTACCTTATCTGTACCCCTTCAGCCCGGCCACCCGAAAGAAAATTAGAGTTCTTTTGCGATGAACACCATACGAATATTAATTGTTGATGACCATCCCGTTGTTCGCTTCGGCATCAAAAGTTTACTCTCCAATCACAGTGATTTTGAGGTTGTGGGCGAAGCTGTATCGGTCAAATCAGCCCTCGAATTGATTGAACAGCTACACCCCGATATTGTGCTGCTGGATATCCGGCTTCCCGGCGAATCCGGGCTTGATCTGCTGCATCAGATTCAACAATTCGCGGTAAAGGTTCTGATTTTGACCTCATTCGACGATGAAGAACATATCCGGGTTGCACTTCAAGGCGGCGCACACGGCTTCATCCTCAAAAGCGTTTCCGACGAAATGCTCTGCGGCGCTATTCGCACGGTACATCAGGGCGGTCGCGTCTTAAGCCCTCAGATCACAGATCGTATCGCCCAGCAGTTGACCACCGAAGTGGATGCACCAACCTTTGATTTTGATGCACAGGAATTGCAGATCATTCGTTTATTGGTTGCTGGCGGCAGCAACGACGAAATGGCCACGGAACTGTACATGAGCGTTGCTTCTGTCAAACGCAAACTGAGGCAGATTTTCACCAAGCTCAATGTCCACAATCGCGCCCAAGCAGCTGCTGTCATCGTTCAGCGCCACCTTATTTGAGCCGACTGGCTCACATCATTGGGCCGTGCGGCTCAAGCCAAGTGACATTTATCCAAATTGGATTATCATCTAAACAGGCGGTTTGTAGATTGGGATGAACTGCTTTCTGATGATTGAAAAATAAGGGGTAGAGGTTTTATCGGTGTGGTATCACCTGTGACGGGATAGCCTGAAAAATGTTTGATTCTGTTGAAGACACAATAGATTTATTGAGTAAACACAATTACATTACTGATGTGGGATTGGGAACCTGTTTATTCCTCTCGCAAAAACTGGGGAAAGCTGTATTTCTGGAAGGCGAACCGGGCGTTGGCAAAACCGAAATTGCCAAAGTCCTCAGCCAAATTTTAGATACACCCCTGATTCGTCTGCAATGTTACGAAGGTTTGGACATCAACCACGCCGTTTACGAGTGGAATTATCCGCGCCAGCTCCTCGAAATTCAGTCCCGTCAGCTTCACCCCAATGGCAGCGCCTCCATCACCGATGACATCTTTGTAGAAAAGTTTTTGCTCAAGCGTCCCCTGCTTCAAGCCATTGACCATTCCCACCGTTCCGCGCCTGTCCTCCTCATCGATGAGCTTGACCGCGCAGACGAGGAATTTGAGAGCTTTCTGCTGGAACTGCTTTCAGATTTTCAAATCACCATCCCGGAAATCGGAACGCTGCGCGCCAAACATCGCCCAATTGTCATCATCACCTCCAACCGAACCCGCGAAATCCATGATGCGCTGAAGCGCCGCTGCGTCTACTACTGGATTGATTACCCCTCCCGCGAAAAAGAACTCGATATCTTGCGCCTAAAACTGCCGGGTATCGTAGAAGATTTAGCCGCGCAAGTCGTGAATTTTATTCAGTGGGTACGCCAGCAGGAAATTTATAAGCCTCCCGGTGTTTCTGAGTCGCTGGATTGGGCGGAAGCCCTCGGCTACCTAAACGTCCATACGCTGGATACAAATGTTATCAATGCGACGTTAGGCTTCATCCTGAAGTATCAGGATGATGTCAACAAAATTCAAAACACGGTGACTCAACAGCTTCTTGAAAAAGTGCTCCATGAATCAGGATGAAGTGCTTTACGCCGGGTCAGACAGCTTTATCAAAAATATGCTGTCTTTGGTTCATCTCCTGCGGCGGGCTGGAATGCCCGTGTCATCCGATCAGGTGATGGATTTCACCCGCGCCTTGAAGCTGGTCGATATTGGGGAACGGGCACAGGTTTACCATGCTGCCCGCTGTTTGCTGGTCAGCCGCCACGAACACCTGCTGCTTTTCGAGACGATTTTTAACACCTTCTGGAACACGCGCGCAGATACCTGGCGAACATCACCACAGAAAACACCACGCGCACCACGCCATGACAAGCAGCAACAGCCAGTGCTGATGACCTATATGTCAAGCAAGGCGCGAGCTGGCGATCCTGAACTCGATGTGATCGATAAATCTGCCACTTACAGTGATCTGGAGATATTGCAACGCAAAGATTTTTCGCAGATGACACCTGACGAATTGGATGCGGTCAAGCGGCTGATTCAGGATATGCGCTGGCGTGCCTGTTTTCGACAATCGCGGCGACGGGTCGCAAGCCGGAATGGCGATACATTGCACATGCGCCGGGTGATGGCAGCGGCAGTGCGGAACGGCGGCGTGCCATTGGCCTTAACATGGCAGAGCCGCAAAATCAAGCAGCGCCCCATCATCCTCATCGCGGACATTAGTGGTTCAATGGAAAAGTATTCCCGGCTGGTGCTGCAATTCTTTTACAGCCTATCACACAGCCTGAAGCATGTTGAATGTTTTGTCTTCGGGACGCGCCTAACCCGCATCAGCTTGCAGCTTAAGCTCAAGAACATTGACCACGCCGTGAGCGATGCGGCAGCGGAAGTCGTGGATTGGGCAGGCGGAACGCGCATCGGAGAAAGCCTATCGGTCTTCAATCATCAGTGGAGCCGGCGTGTGCTGCGCCGGGGTGCCATCGTCATGATCGTGAGCGATGGATGGGAACGCGGGGATGCCGCCCAACTTGGAGTCCAAATGCGTTACCTACAACTGCGGTGTTATCGACTGATCTGGCTCAACCCCTTAATTGGAAAAGTTAATTATCAGCCGCAAGTGGAGGGGATGGCTGCCGCCCTACCCTACATTGACGACTTTCTCCCCATCCACAATTTGCATAGTTTATCAACACTGGCAACCCATCTGGCAACTTTAAGCAGTTAATGGGTGCTGGTTTAGAAAAGGATTTTTACATGGAACTTTCAGGTGATTATGTTTTTGATGTTCCCCAAGAACTGGTCTGGGGTGCCCTGCTCGACCCAAATGTATTGGGGTCAATCATGCCCGGTGGCAAGAAATTCGAGCAGACAGGTGAAGATCAATTCAGCGGCGTGTTGGAAGTAAAAGTCGGCCCGGTGCAGGGCACATTTCAGGGACAGATTCAACTCTCGGATATAGTCGCCCCGGAAAGTTACAGCATTCAAGTCGATGGCAAGGGTGCAACGGGTTTCGTCAAAGCCAATGGGAAGTTACGGCTAGAAACCCGAAGCAACCAGACCTTTATGGAATATTCCGGACAAGCGCAGGTCGGTGGACGTATCGCCAGTGTCGGTCAGCGGTTGATGGACAGCGCCGCCCGGTCAATCATTCGCCAGAGTTTGGAAGCCCTAAATGCCTATTTGACGATTGAAGCGGCCAAACAAGCCCCACCACCTGTCGCCGTGAACAATACACCTGCTGAAACGCCCGCAGCTGTACGGTCGGAGGCATCTGCTGCTTCTGCCCTGCCCACAGAATATAAACCACCCACTCAAATGGGCTTGGCATTCAATGTGGTGCGTGATGTTTTTAATGACCTTGTTCCCGCCAAATACCAACCGTGGTTGATTGGTGCCGTCATTATTGTAATTTTGTTGATTATCCTGCTGAGTGCATCCCGCTAGAATAAATCCATCAATCCGTTTCAATCAAGAGAGGATTTTATGGATATATCAGGCGAGTTCCTGTTCGATGTTCCCCGGCATCTGGTTTGGAACATGCTGCAAGACCCTGCTGTGCTGGAAGCAGTTTTGCCGGGAGGGCGAAATTTTAAGGAAGTCGGCGACAGCGAATATACAGGCGAGTTGGTAATAAAAGTCGGCCCGGTGCAAGGCACATTTCAGGGGAAAATTCATCTATCCAACTTTAATGCACCGGAAAGCTACTGGATCGAGGTAAACGGGAGCGGCGCAACAGGCGTGGTGAAAGCATCCGGGAGACTATATCTGCAAGCGCGAGGCGATCAGACTTATATGACCTATGCGGGTCAGGCAGACGTTGGTGGTCGTATTGCCAGCGTGGGGCAGCGATTGCTGGAAAATGCCGCGCGTTCGATTATTCGCCAGAGTCTGGAAGCCCTGCACGAACACATGAAGGCCAAAATCGAACTACCCTTACCTCAGTCGCCTGTTTCAACCCCGAACCCGGTCGCATCGAACCCAGCCTTGCAAGCTGCCAGAGCCGACACATCCGAGCTATCTGCGCAATCCTCACTGCGCAATGGTTTAAACAACATCATTCCAGCTCAGTATCAAGTTTGGTTGCTTGGAGGAGCAATCATCGTCATAGCCCTGATCATCGCGCTGCTTGTCTTACGCTGATGACTATCGAAATTGATCGTTTTTAGAAAAGGAGATTCGTGTTTATGATACCGGGAGAATTTAATTATTTCGCCCCCGCCACCCTTCAAGAAGCCATCTCGCTGCTCACTGAATATCGTTCAGGAGCAAAGATTTTAGCGGGTGGGCAAAGCCTCATCCCGGCGATGCGCTTCCGGTTAGCCGTGCCGGAAACCCTCATTGACATCAATAATTTGACGGAACTCCAATACATTAGGGAGGAAGCAGGTTATCTGGCGATTGGCGCGATGACCCGCGAATCGGCTTTGGAGGAATCACCCATTGTGCAGCAGCATTATCATCTGCTGGCGGATGCGGCGCGCGTGATCGCTGACCCGATTGTGCGAAACATGGCCACTGTCGGCGGCAACCTCGCCCACTCCGACCCGGCTAACGATCACCCCGCAGTGATGCTGGCCTACAACGCCCAGATTGTTACCGTTGGGCCAAATGGGACGCGCGCCATTTCGATTGACAACTTTTTTGTTGATCTGTTCCAAAACGCGCTGGCTGAAGATGAAATCCTGACCGAAATCCGCATTCCCAAACCCGCCGCCAACACCAGCGGGGCTTATGTGAAGATGGAGCGAAAGGTCAGTGACTATGCGATTTCAGCCGTCGGCGCTCAATTGACGTTCAACGGTAATACCTGTACAGCGGCCCGCATCGGACTGACCAACGTGAGTTCTGTTCCCATGCGCGCCAAAAATGCCGAGCAAACCATCATCGGCAAAACCCTCACCGACGATGTTATCGAAGCAGCAGGCCAAGCCGCAGCCGCCGAATGCGACCCATCGCCGGATTTGCGCGGCAGCATCGACTATAAACGGGACATCACCCGCGTCCTGACCAAACGTGCTATTCGCGCTGCCATCGCCCGCATGAAAGCCTAATAAGGAAAAATAATTATGAGCAAACATGAAGTTACGATTACGGTCAACGGACAAGCCCACACCTGCCAGATTGATTCCCGGCTGTTGCTCGTCCATTTTATCCGCGAGGAATTGAGCCTGACGGGTACGCACATCGGCTGTGATACCACAAGCTGCGGGGCGTGTACTGTGCTGCTGGATGGAAAAGCCGTGAAAAGCTGTACGGTCTTTGCGGTCACGGCTCATGGCAAGACGGTCGAAACCATTGAAGGTGTAGCGCAGGGTGGCAAACTGCATCCTTTACAGGAAGGCTTCTGGGAAAAACACGGCCTCCAGTGCGGCTACTGCACACCGGGAATGATTATGAGCGCCAAGCACCTGTTAAGCAAAAACCCCGACCCAACGGAAGATGAAATCCGTCACGGTATTTCCGGCAATTTGTGCCGCTGTACCGGTTATAACAAGATCGTCGAAGCTGTGCGTTATGCTGCTGAAAAGATGAATGCTGAAGGCAAAGAGGAGTTGGCGTCATGACCGATAAACCCACTCATTTCGCAGATCGCTATGAACATCATTCTCCACAAGCAGCGGGCGTTTCCCAAATGGTGGAAACCACTGATGAAATCCGTATTACAACCCCGCCGGAAATCAACGGCATGGGACACCGCATGAAACGCAAGGAAGACCCCCGCTTCATTCAAGGTAGAGGTCACTATCTGGATGATGTAAAACTGCCGGGGATGCTGCACATGGATATTGTCCGCAGCCCCTACGCCCATGCCAGAATCCTCAATATTGACGCCAGCGCAGCATTGGCAATTCCCGGTGTGATTGCGGTCATCACGGGGAAGGATTTGGAAGCCCACAAACTCCACTGGATGCCGACGTTGATGTCTGACACACAGATGGTGCTGCCAACCGATAAAGTCGTGTATTACGCACAGGAAGTCTGCTGCGTGATTGCTACCGACCGCTACATCGCGGCTGATGCGATTGAGCAAATCTATGTGGAATATGAACCGCTTGAAGCAGTGGTTGATCCGTATAAGGCGCTGGAGGATAAAGTCATCGTCCGCGAAGACAAAGAACTCAAAACTAACCATGTGTGGCATTGGGAAGCGGGGGATAAAGATGCCACCGATCAGGTTTTCAGCCAAGCGGCTCATGTTGTCAAAGAACATATCTATCTGCCGCGCATTCATGTGTCTTCTATCGAAACCTGCGGCATGGTCGCCAATTACGACCCGGCAATGGGCAAGATGCAGATTTACATGACCTCGCAAGCCCCCCATGCCCACCGAACAGTGTTCGCGTTGGTCAGTGGAATTCCCGAACACAAGATTCAGATTATCTCGCCTGATATTGGTGGCGGTTTCGGCGGCAAAGTGCCTGTGTATCCGGGTTATGTGGTATGCGCGGTTGCCAGTTTGCTGTTGGGTAAACCTGTGAAATGGGTGGAAGATCGCAGCGAAAATCTACAGGCCGATTCCTTCGCCCGTGATTATCACATGACGGCTGAGTTAGCGGCTGACGAAAACGGCAAAATCACCGGGTTACGTGTGCATACACTGGCAGACAGCGGTTGCACCGATGCGGCAGCCAATCCTTCCAAATTCCCGGCGGGTCTATACAGCATTTGCACGGGTTCATATGATATGAAAGCCGCTCATGTAAATGTGGATGCGGTCTATACCACCAAACCCCCCGGAGGTGTTGCTTACCGCTGTTCTTTCCGCGTGACGGAAGCCGTGCATATGATTGAGCGTTTGACCGACATCATGGCGCACGATCTCAACATCGACCCGGCGGAATTCCGCATGAAGAACTTCATCAAGCCGGAGCAGTTCCCGTATAAATCTCCGACGGGTTGGGAATACGACAGCGGCAACTATCACGCTGCTCTGCAAAAAGCGATGGACATGATTGGTTACGATGATCTGCGTAAAGAACAGGCGGAAAAACGCGCACACGGCGAACTGATGGGCATCGGCATTTCCAGCTTCACCGAAGTCGTCGGCGCTGGGCCATCCAACGATTTTGACATCCTCGGCATCAAGATGTTCGACTCAGCCGAAATTCGCATTCATCCGACAGGTAAGGCCATCGCGCGGTTTGGTACGAAATCACAGGGACAGGGACACGAAACCACCTACGCGCAGATTGTTGCGGAGGAGTTGGGTTTGCCCGCTTCCGATGTTGAGGTCGAAGAAGGCGATACTGATACAGCACCGTATGGCCTCGGCACGTATGCCAGCCGTTCAACACCAACTTCCGGCGCAGCGGCGGTGATGGCAGCCCGCAAAATCAAGGCCAAAGCGCGGAAAATCGCTGCCCATTTGCTGGAAGTCAACGCCGATGACCTCGAATGGAATGTGAACAAATGGCAGGTGAAAGGCTCACCCGATCAGGCTAAGACTATTCAAGAAATCGCCTTTGCAGCCTACACCAACCATCCACAGGATTTGGAAGCGGGTCTGGAAGCCACCGATTACTACAATCCGCCCAACTTGACGTTCCCCTTCGGCAGTTATATCTGCGTTGTGGACATCGACAAGGGAACGGGTGAGGTTCATGTTCGCCGTTTCGTCGCTATTGATGACTGCGGCAACATCATCAATCCAATGGTGGTCGAGGGACAGGTTCATGGGGGGCTGACAATGGGGTTAGCCCCGGCGCTGTATGAGCAGATTGTTTATGATGAGAACGGTGTCTGCCTGACCGGAACGCTGGCAGATTATCTACTGCCAACAGCGGTTGAATCACCCAAGTGGGAAACCGGACACACCATCACCCCATCACCCCACCACCCCATCGGCGCAAAAGGTATCGGCGAGTCACCAACGGTTGGTGCGCCGCCCGCCATCGCTAACGCAGTTGTGGATGCGTTGTGGCATCTGGGCGTTCGTCACCTTGACATTCCGATCACACCGGAAAAGGTATGGCAAGCACTTCGTAATGCTGGCGTAACCGATTAACCGTAGTTTCAACAGGGGCATGGTTATCATGCCCCTATTTGTAAGTTGGTGAGGGTTTAATGGAATGATTCACGAGTTCTTTAGCAAAGCACAGGAATTGCTTAATCAAAAAACACCCTTCGCAATGGCGCTGGTGGTACGGGCGGAAAAACCCACCTCCGGCAAACCGGGTGACAAAGCCCTAATTACCGCTGATGGGGAGATGCACGGTTGGATAGGTGGCAGTTGTTCGCAGCCAACCGTCATCCGCGAAGCACAGAAGGCACTTAAAGAGGGCAAGAGTCGCTTTATACGGTTATCGCCTGACCCTTCAAAACTAACGCCGCTCGAAGGTTTGATTGACCTCCCAATCACCTGTTTCAGCGGTGGGACGCTGGAAATCTACATTGAACCTCAATATCCACAACCACGTCTGCTGGTCGTCGGCAATCTACCGGTTGCACGGGCGCTGGTCGCCCTCGGCAATGTGATGAATTATGATGTGGTTGGGGTAGACCCTGACAGCACCGCAACTTCGCAGGTTGTTACCTCGCTGGCGGATATTGCCAAGTATGTGCGACCGGATACCTATGCGGTGGTGGCAACACACGGCAATTTTGATGAAACGGCATTGGAGCAGGTTCTAAAAGCCAAGCCGCGTTACGTTGGTCTGGTTGCCAGCCAAAAACGGTTTCAAGCAGTCCTCGAATATCTCCGGTTACAAGGGGTAAGTGAGACTGATCTAAAACGGATTAAAGCCCCCGCTGGATTGGATATTCAGGCACAGCAAGGCGACGAAATCGCTTTGAGCATCATGGCGGAAATCGTCCAGCACCGTCGAACTGCTCAGGAAGCTGATGATTGGGAAGCCCCTGTGATTGAAGAAGTGATTATCCCAACGGCGCAAGAAACTCCATCGGGAATAGCTATTGACCCGGTGTGCCTGATGGAAGTGGATATCGCTACCGCCAAGTTCACCTATGATTATGAGGGGAAAACCTACTATTTTTGTGCTCCAAGCTGCAAGATGTCTTTCCGCAAAAACCCACAAGCCTATCTGAACCCAGCCCTCACGCTTGATCCGGTTTGTGGGATGGAGATCGAAATCACGTCAGCACAGTTCTCATCCGATTATGCGGGCAAAACCTATTATTTTTGTGGAGCAGGCTGCAAGGCTGAATTCGACCAGCATCCCGAAAATTATGCGATGGTGATGCATCACCACTAGGCGGCAGTATGACCGTTCTGGAAGCACTTATCACCGACTTGCCGGAGGGCTGGCGCGTTACAGATATATATGTTGGGGCCAACTGGGTGCTGTCGCTGGTCAGCCAAGCGGATGGGACACAACAGGCAGGCGTCGCCAGTACACCCAAACAGATTGCGCCCGATTCCCGTTTTCAAATCGGACACTATCAGTTAAACGAAAATGCTGGAATGGTAGCGCAGTTCTCCGATTCATCGGATATGACGACAGCAGCAGTTGGATTAGCCACAATAAATGCGCTCAATCGGATTGACCAATACACAACCGACGATGCTGCCGATTGGCTTTCGGCACAGTGCGCGGATCGAAATATTGCCATTTTTGGTCGCTTCCCCTTCATTAATGACGAACTGCGTCCTTTTGCTAGGCAGGTATGGGTTTTTGAGCAGCAGCCACAAGCGGGCGAATTAGATGAGACTGCGATCAAAACAATACTGCCTCAAGCCGATTTGGTGGCAATCACAGGCAGCAGCGTGATTAACCACAGCATTGATCTGATTTTGCCTCACGCCCAACCGGGCAGCACCATCGTTTTGCTCGGCCCCAGCACCCCACTTTCCCCTAAATTATTCGACTGCGGTATTGATGTGTTGTTCGGGGTGCGGGTAGTCGATGTACAGCGGGTGATTGATTCGGTCATCGCCGGGGAGGGGTTTCAAAAAATGGAAGGTTTACACCGTGTAGCCCTGTTTAAACAACCACGCTAAAGCAGGCACTCCAATCCGGGTTACATTCATCATCAAAACATTGTATTCACAGCCAGGCTGACTTAAACTTCCACGATATTGAACTGATCAAAATCGTTAATAATCCAAGAAACCACCATGACCAAAGCTCTTGTGATCGACCCAACCGAGATACGAAAATCCTCGGTCATTTCAGCACCGGATATTCCCGTCAATGCTTATACTGCCAACCCGGAAGCCGAGGCTCAAAAATATGGCACCCCTACCCTCGTGCGGATTTACCGGGATATGCGCGTCATCCGCGAATTTGAGACAATGCTCGACCGCATCAAAAAAGAAGGCGCTTACGAAGGCATCGAATATAACCACAAAGGCCCTGCTCATCTTTCCATCGGGCAAGAAGCCTCATCAGTGGGTCAATGCCTGCACCTGACGCTGGACGATTTCATCTTCGGTTCACATCGCAGTCACGGCGAAATCCTCGCCAAAAGTCTATCAGCCATTGAACAGCTTAACGATGATGAACTGATGGAAATTATGAAAACCTACATGGATGGCAAACTGCTCCGTGTGGTGGAAACCTTCACGCAAGGAACCGTCAAAGACCTCGCCATCAATTATGTGCTTTATGGGACGCTGGCGGAAATCTTCGGGCGAGACACGGGATTCAATCGCGGAATGGGCGGTTCGATGCACGCTTTCTTCCCACCCTTCGGTATCATGCCCAATAATGCCATCGTCGGCGGGTCGGCGGATATTGCGGTTGGCAGCGCGTTATTCAAGCGGGTGAATCGCAAACCGGGAATCGTGATCGCTAACATCGGAGATGCTTCGATGGGGTGCGGGCCTGTTTGGGAAGCTATGATGTTCGCGGCGATGGATCAATATCATACGCTGTGGGATATGGGTGGCGCACCGCCGATGCTGTTCAACTTCATGAACAATTTCTACGGCATGGGCGGGCAGCCAATGGGCGAAACAATGGGCTTTGGTGCGCTGGCGCGGGTCGGTTTGGGTGTCAATCCGCAAGGGATGCACGCCGAACGGGTTGATGGTTATAACCCGCTGGCAGTGGCGGATGCCATCGAACGCAAACGGCAGATTCTGGAGCAGGGTTTGGGGCCAGTGCTGCTGGATACCATCACCTATCGCTTTACCGGACACTCGCCCTCGGATGCCTCGTCATACCGCGAAAAATCCGAAATTGATTTATGGTCGCAGCAAGACTCGCTCATCAGCTATGGCAATTATCTGATTGAAAATGGTCATGCCGATGAAAACCAGCTTGCCGCGATGAAAACGGACATTGGCGAAAAATTGGTCAAGGTATTGAAAGCCGCGGTTTCGCTGGAGATTTCGCCGCGCGTGAACGGTGAAGCCATTGGCGATATGATGTTTTCCAATCAGTTCAAGGAACGGATGGCAGATGGTGAGCCAGATGTTTTGCTGCCCAAAACCGAAACCCGTCTGAAAGCGACACAGGCAAAAAATCGTTTTGGCCTGAAAGATGGCAAAGCATTACCCAAACTGCAAACACTGACGTATGCCGAAGCTCTGTTCGAAGCGATGATTCACCGCTTCTACGAAGACCCAACCATGATTGCTTACGGCGAAGAAAACCGTGATTGGGGCGGCGCGTTCGGTGTCTATCGCGGATTGACGGAAGCCCTTCCCTATCACCGTCTGTTCAATTCACCGATTTCGGAAGGGGCAATCGTCGGCACAGCCATTGGGTATGCAGTCAGCGGCGGGCGGGTGGTAGCGGAACTCATGTACTGCGACTTTATGGGACGGGCGGGCGACGAAATCTTTAACCAGATGGCGAAGTGGCAGTCGATGTCCGCCAATATTTTGCAGATGCCGCTGGTCTTGCGGGTTTCGGTCGGCTCGAAATATGGCGCGCAGCATTCGCAGGATTGGAGTTCACTGGTCGCACATATCCCCGGCCTGAAGGTGATGTTCCCGGCAACGGCTTATGACGCTAAAGGGATGCTGAATCTGGCATTACGTGGGACAGACCCGGTGGTGTTTTTCGAGAGCCAGCGGCTTTACACCGAAACCGAAACGCTGGTCGAAGGCGGCGTACCCACCAAATATTATGAAATCGAGATGGGCGAACCCGTCCTCCGGCGGGAGGGACGCGATTTAACGATTGTGACTATCGGCGCAACGCTGTATCGCGCATTGGAAGCAGCACAGGCATTGGAAGCCAAACATCATCTATCAGTTGAAGTCATTGATGCGCGGTTCATCAATCCGCTGAATTATGATCTCATCATCGACTCGGTGCGGAAAACGGGCAAGCTGGTGCTGGCCTCGGATGCCTGCGAACGCGGTTCATTCCTGCACACGATGGCCTCGAACATCAGCCAGATAACCTTTGACGATCTGGATGCGCCGATTGCGGTGGTGGGTGCGCGTAACTGGATTACGCCGCCCGCTGAACTGGAAGATGATTTCTTCCCACAAACAGCGTGGATTATCGACACCATTCACGAACGCATTTTGCCGCTGGTGGGGCATCAGCCAACGACAGTACAAACGACTGGGGAAATCCTGCGGCGGAATCGCTTGGGGGTGTAAAGGTTATGGTAAGGGCGCAACATGTTGCGCCCTTACAAATTCGTTTCATGTCCTTGCGAGGCGTTGGGTTCGCCATTTTTGCAGCGTACCGACCACACCCTGCGGGAACACAATCACCACCAGAATGAAGATCAAACCCAGCAGCAGCGCCCAAATATCGGCAATGTTGATAACCATTCCGAAAATAGTCAGGGTACTATCACGGAAAAAGATGTCCAGCAGATGCAGACCACTGGCACCGATCACCGGGCCACTGAACGAACCCACGCCGCCGATGATGGTCATCAGCAAGGGGTCAATGGTGTAGCTCACCCCTAGGATTTCCGGCCCAACTTTTTTGTTCAAAATCACTTGCAGCATCCCGGCAATCCCCGCCAGTATTCCGGCAACAATGATGCTGAACAACTTGTAATTCAGGGTATTGAAGCCGATGGCCTGTGCCCGATCTTCATTCTCGCGGATAGCCTTGAACACCGCCCCGGTAGGCGAATTCACCAACCGATGAATGAACAGAAACGTCAGGATGAACAGCACCAGCGCCAGATAATAAAAATTCAGACGACTTTGGGAAGGGTCAATCCACTGAGGAAGTTCCGTAATCGCAAATCCATCTTCAGCTTTGGTGAGTGCTAAACGACCGAAAAAGATAAAAAACATTTCAGCAATTGCCAGCGTAAAGATGGTGAAGTAAACCCCACGTAAGCGCAGCGAGACGACTCCGATTAACAAACTGACGACGATGCACACCAGCATCCCGCCCAGCACGCCCAGCACCAAACCAACGCCCGTATCCAGCCCCGTGTACTCCAAGGCCAAACCCAGCATGTAACCGCCGAGTCCAAAAAACAGCGCGTGCCCGAACGAAACCACTCCAGTGAAGCCGAACAACAGGTTATAGCTCATCGCCAGAATCGCCAGAATATAAACCTCGATCAGCACCGACTGCCAGCGCACAGACTCGCCGCGCATAATCATACGGTCGCCGCGTGCCACACCGAACGGACTCGAATCCGTCAATGCACCGACGATAAATGGAAACAGCACTAACAGCACAAGACCGATTGCTACCAGCCAATTTTTCCGCAGCCAGTTTGTCGTCATCATCTACCTCGTATTTCCAAACAGGCCGCTTGGCCGGACGAGCAGCACCAGAATCAACAGCAACATGGGGGTAATGCTTGGCAGCACGGAAAAGCCGGTGCCAATTGCCGAACCCTGTGCCACCGCTACCGATAGACCGACCAGAATACTGCCCACCGCCGACCCTTCATAACTGCCCATACCACCCAGCACAACTACTGCAATCGCAGAGATCAAAAATGTGCTGCCGATGGTGGTGGATGCGCCCAAAAATGGTGCGGCAATCGCCCCGCCGAACGCAGCTACCGCGCAACCGAGCGTGAAAACCAGCGTAAAAACAACCCGCACATTGATCCCAAGTGCCTGCACCATTTCGCGGTCTTCTACTCCGGCGCGGATGATGATGCCGATTCGCGTCCGGCGCAGCAGCAGCGCAATCGCCACAATCAGCACGATGCCCATGCCGATCACAAACAATCGGTAGGTGCTGAAACGCTGGCCGAACAATTCAAAGAAATTCTCGCGAACGCCAAACACTTCCGTCCAGCTATACGGCGTGGTCGTCCAGATGAATTTGACCAATTCCATCATCACCAGCGAAATGCCAAATGTCAGCACCAATTGGAAGATCGGGCGGGCATACAGTGGACGCAGCAAACCCCGTTCCAAAACGACGCCCAGACCAGCGCCAACCGCCAACGCCGCCAGCACTGCCACCGGAAAGCGGATATTGGGGTCAGGAATGGCACTCGTCAGGTCGATCACTCCACCTGTATGCTGCATATCGTAGGCTACATACGCCCCGATCATAAAGAACGAACCCTGTGCCAGATTCAGAATATCCATCAGACCGAAGATGATCGACAGACCGGATGCTACCAGAAAAAGCAGCATGGCCTGAAACAGACCGGAAAGCACTGTAATGGCAAAACTGCCGAGACTGCCCGCAGTAAAAAAGCTAAAAGCCAGCAGCCCTATGATGATAACGATAATGGCGAACAAGGAGGTTCGTTGTGATCTGGAAGCCATTTTGCCGCCCCTTTTATGCAACGCCCAGATAGCGTTGAACAAGTGCCTGATCTTGTATCAGATCGCTCATGCTACCGCTGATCGGGCTTTGTCCGTTATCGATAATGATGTAGCGGTCGGCCAGTTTGCTGGCAACCCGGAAGTTCTGTTCCACCAGCAGCACCGCGCACTGCTGCGAAAGCCGTCGGATGGCAGCCATAAGCTGCTCAATGATGACCGGGGCAAGCCCTTCACTTGGCTCATCAATCAGCAGCAGGCGGTTATCCGGCACAAGCGCCCGTGCCACCGCCAGCATTTGCTGCTGTCCACCAGACAGATTGCCACCATTCAGGTGATACAGTCGTTTTAGATCGGGAAACAGTTCAAATAAAAAATCTGCTTTTCGCGCCAGATCGCCCTTTTTGCGCTCGGCAATTTGCAGGTTTTCATGCACCGTCAAATCTTTAAAAATCGCGCGGTGTTCCGGCACATAGCCAATACCTAAACGTGCAATCGCAAAGGGGGTCTTTCCGCTTAAAGGTTTGTCATCAAAAAGAATGCTGCCGCGCGAAGGGGGTGTCATCCCCATAATGCTCCGCAAGGTAGTGGTTTTGCCCGCACCGTTACGCCCCAACAGCACCGTAATGCTGGAATGCGGCACGCTGACCGTTACGCCTTCCAGAATGTGGAACTGCCCGATGAAGGTGTGAATATCGCGCACTTCAAGAATATGGTCGCTCATCATTCACCTTTCGGCAGGTCATACAGTTCACCTAGATAAACGCTCTGGACAGCCGGATCGGCAGCAATAGCAGTTGGTGTTCCCTCAGCAAGCACTTGTCCCAAATGCATCACCGTGATTTTGTCTGAACTGCCCATTACCACATTCATGTTGTGTTCGACCATCACAATCGTTTTGTTGCCCTGCTTGCGGATGGCATCAATCGTCTGCATGAGTTCGGGTACTTGCTCCGAAGCCATGCCCGCCGTCGGCTCATCCAGCAGTAGTAAATCCGGGTCGGCAGCCAAAATGATTGCTAACTCCAGTTTGCGTTTGCCACCATGCGGCAGCGCGTTGGCGGGCTGCCCGGCCATTTCGCCCAAGCCTACCACTTCCAACATTTCCAGCGCCCGCTTCTGATAAACAGTAAACGACTCGGCACGGCGCAAAAACTGGAAGTTATCGCGCCCCAATGCTTGCGCGGCTAACCGGACATTTTCCAGTACGCTGAGATTGGGAAACAGGTTAGTAATCTGGAACGAGCGCCCCATGCCGCTGTGCGCCCGTTTATGCACAGGCAGGTGGGTAACATCGCTGCCCTTGAAAATTACCCTGCCACGCGTTGGGCGGTATTTTCCCGTAAGCAGATTGAAGAACGTGGTTTTACCCGCGCCGTTCGGCCCGATGATCGAATGGGTGGTACCGCGTTCAATCCGCAGGCTTACATCGTCTACCGCCACCAGACCGCCGAATTCTTTGCGAAGGTGCTGCGCTTCTAAAATAATGTCAGTCATCAAAAAACGATCTTTCGCAAATCAATAGACTTTTAGAACCCATCTAAAGATTCAGTAAATGTTGATTTTGTAGGGGTGCAACATGTTGCACCCCTACAAAACCCCTGTCCAACAAGGATTAGAATATTAGCTCGAAGGTGTAGCTTCCGGCACCATCTCCATGAGCGAGGTCAGGAAATCGGCGTCCATCGCCACACGGTCTGCCAATCCTTCTGGTAGTAAAACGGGCGGGATAATCTGATTAGCGGGCACTTCCGCCAGCAGTTCATAGTAATTCTGATCGGGATCGTCCAGATTCGCCAACTTGGCGATATACATCGGGACAAGTGCCTGATGGTCAGATGGGCGGATGGCATATGTACCTTTTGGCCCTTCAAAGACAAACCCTTCCAGCACTGGGATCATGCTTTCCGGCAGGGTATCACCCCCGGTTGCCTCGACTGCTGCCACCAATGCCTGTGCGGTTGCGAAGCTGCATTCCGTGAACAGATCGGGAACATCGTTATAAACTGCTTTGTGCTGCTCCACCATCCAGTCGTTAACCGGGTTTTGGGGGAAGCTGTAGTGGTAGACAATCCACGAAACATTGCCAATAGTGCTGGGGTCGCTCACCTTTACAATGTCGTTGGAATTGAACGCCGCCACCACTGCCATCTGATCTTGCACATTGAGTTCGGCAATCTGCTGGAACAGCGTGACTGAGCTGTCACCTGCCCAGATTGGCAATACTGCATCCGCGCCGGAGTCCAACACCTGCTGCAAGAATGGGGTGAAATCGGTGGTTTCCAGCGGCGCATAAATCGGCTCGGAGCCGAAAGTGATTCCGGCGCTGGCAAGCACGTTCACAGCAGCGGCAGCCGAACCGCGTCCGAAGTCATTATCAATTGCCAGAATGACGAAATTCGTGCCGAGTTCCTGTGTCGCATAGGGGGCAAACGCCAGGAAATCCTGATTGGTGTTGCGGCAGATGCGGAAGGTATTCACATTAAAGTTCGCACCCGTGATCGCCGGATTCGCAGCCGGAGCAGCAAATAGAATCACATCCGAGTCGACGGCGACCTGCTGCACACCGGTCATCACGCCCGAACTCGGTGCGCCGACCAGAATTTCAACACCTTCTTGCTCAATCAGTTCGCGCGCTTGGCTGGAAGCGGTATCCGCATTGCTGCCATTATCACGCACAACAACCTCAACCGGACGACCCGCAACGGTTACAGCCGCCAGCGCTTCATCCACACTGCTGAAATCCGCTGGGTTGACGCCAGCCGCATACAGCAAACCAAGTTTAAAGCCGTACTCCAACTCATAACCATAAATGGTCAACGGGCCAGATTCATCCACCAGCAAACCAATCTTAAGCGGTTCGCCATCCTGTGCCGAAACGCTGCCTAAAGCAACCAGTGCCACCAGAGCGACCAAAAGAACTAATAACGATTTGCGTTGCATATTTCCTCCAAATTTGAACAAAAACGGTATTCTTTCTCGGAAAATCGGCTTGCATCTTTGGATGCCCGCCGTTTACCTACTCAGTTGGTTGTGAACTGCCAATCAGTTCACGTTTCAAAATTTTCCCGGCTGCCGAAATGGGCAGTTCATCCCGGAATTCAATCATGCGCGGCACTTTATAACCCGCCAGATAATGCTGCAAATGCCCCATCAGTTCAGCTTCGGCGACGTTCATCCCTGCCCGCCGTACCACAAACGCCTTACCGATTTCGCCCCACTTAGGATCGGGTATCCCAACCACCGCACATAATTCCACTGCTGGATGCTTATAGAGCACCTGCTCGATTTCGTTGGGGTAAATGTTCTCCCCGCCGCTGATAAACATATCTTTTTTGCGGTCAACAATCGTGAAGTATTGATGCTCATCCATCACGGCCAAATCGCCCGTATGAAACCAGCCATCAAGGTCTACTACCGCAGCACTGGCTTGGGCATCATTGAAATAACCTGAACACATGGAAGGGCCACGCAGCACCAATTCGCCCACCTGTCCCGGCGGCAGCGGTTGATTCTGCTCATCGACAATGCGGGCATCCACAAAGAAATTCGGTCTGCCAATGCTGCCTGCCTTGCGGATGGCATCTTCCTGCGCCAGCGCGAACACGCCGGGGCCAAATTCCGACATGCCGAATCCCTGTTTGAACTGCACCCCTTTTTCCCGCTGGAACTGCTCAACAAGGCTGATGGGCAAAGGCGCGCCACCGCTGGTGCAGAAACGCAAATTGCTCAGGTCTGTTCGCTTCCAATTGGGCGCAGTCGTCAACATCTGGTACATGGTCGGCACGCCCGCGTACACCGTCGCCGCGTATTCTTCGAGCAGCGAAAGCACCTGTTCAGCATCAAACCGCCGCGTCAGCACCACCGTTCCGCCGAGGATCAGCATCGGCATGGTATAAACCAATAAGCCGCCTGTATGGAACAGCGGAAAGGTATTGACGGTGACATCGCCATGTTGCAGGTCGTGAATGATAGTGTTCAGCGCATTCCAGCCGATCATCCGGTGACTGATCTGTGCGGCTTTGGGAAGTCCGGTTGTGCCGCCTGTAAAAATCAAGCAGGCAATATCTTCTTCGGTAAGGTTTTCAGTCGTCACCGGACGCAGCACCGAATCGCTGAGGGTTTTTTCGTAGTAGCGGCTGTTGGGGATGCCCTGCCCTTCGATGTGCAAATAATGGGCAATCACATCGGTATTTTCGGCAATCTTTTCAACAGCACCTTTAAATTCGTCGGAATAAATCAGAACTTTTGGGGTGGTTTTTTCAATCAGTCCCAGCAGTTCGCGCCAGTGCAGACGCCAGTTCATGCCGCTTAAAATCGCGCCTAGTTTTCCGCAGGCGAAGAACACATCCAGATATTCCACGCCGTCATGCGCCAGCACAGCCACCCGGTCGCCCTTTTGGATTCCAGCGCCATCGCGCAGCCAGTTCGCCAGACGGTTGGCGCGATTGTTCAGTTCGCTGTAGGTAAAGGTGCGGTGCGGCGTCTTGCCCGCATCAACAATCGCCAGTTCATCTGGAGAGTACAGCGCCCGACGCCCTAAATAATCACCGATATACATAAAATCGTCCCGCTAAATAAGGTTCTATTTCAGCTTCAATGCAGTTGTTGATTTCATTTCGTTCAGCACAAGGCTGGTTTCAATCCGTTCGACCCCTGAAATGGTCATCAGATGTTCGCTGATGAACTGTTCCAGATCGTGATGGGTACGAACCGCCACTTTCAGCAGCAGATCATAACTGCCCGCTGTGTGGTAACACTCCAGCACAGCATTTAACTCCTGCATCGCCGTCTGGAATTCGTTCATCTGTGCTTTGGTATGCGGCTGAATGCTCACCCGAATGAAACACAGCAGGTCATAACCCGCCGCTTTCCGGTCAAGCAGCGCCACATACTGCCGGATGACGCCTTCGCGTTCCAGCCGTTTGATGCGTTGGTGGACAGCAGGTGGCGAAAGATGTATTTTACGAGCGAGGTCTGCCACACTAATCCGACCATCATGTTGTAGTTCTTTTAAAATGGCATGATCAAGTTGATCGAAGCCACCATCAAAAAGCGTTTTGGACATAAGTCTTTTTCTTGTTTGTAAACATTGTATGCGGGCATTTGGACGATTACCGCAAACGCGAAAGAATGTATGCTTTTCTATTGGACTTGGCTTTTTTTCTTTTGTGAAGGGCAATTAAAAAGGGGCATGAAGCCCCTTGTCTATGCGAAGATCAGCGTTTATTTCTGTAGGAGATGGGTGTGGAAATGCTGATTAAATTCTTCAGGCTTCTCGATGTAGGGTGAATGCCCGGTTTCTTCGATCACTACTTCCTTGTATGAACCGCCCGCATTTTTGTACTTTTCCAGCACGGCGCGGGTCTGCCCAACCATCGGCTGCGGCGGATATACATCCGCACCCGGCCAACCGGGAACTGCTCCCAACGCGCCCAACGTTCCCATATCAAACAGCGAATTATCGCTCACAATCTGGTCGTGGCTGCCGCGAATCCACAAAATCGGCGGTTTGGGGTTGATGCTGTGCAAACGGCTGACATCACCTACATACAGCGGTGACAAACCGTTAGCTGGCCCGAACACGCCGGGGGCAGCCATCGGCCAATTAGCGGACGGTTTTGAATCACCCGGATATTCTTTATCGCCAATGTGTTCCGAAAGCACCGAGGACAGCAAATCTTCTTCCCGCTTCGGAATGAACGGTGGTTTGAAGTAAAAGCTGTTCATCACAATGCGCGGTGAGGCTTGTGGATTATCCGCACTCCGGTCACCATCGGCAATCGCTTTGGCAAATGCCGGATTGACGATTCCGCCGCCCGAACCTGCCCCATCCGCATAACACAGCGTTCCATCTACATCTTTCGTCCCGCCGAACCCATACGGCGAACCGGGACAAGCCAATGTAACCGTCTTAATCCGGTCGGCATAATCCATCAATATGCACCAGATGACCGAACCACCCGCCGAATGTCCCACCACATGCGCCTGCTGAATGCCTAAATGATCGAGCAGAGCAATAGCGTCATCCGCCAAATCGCGCATACCCCGTGTCGCGTCAATTTTTTTGTTACGGTCAGCATCTCCATACCCGCGTTGGTCAGGCGCAATTGCGCGGTAGCCAGTGGGCAAAGCCAACATCGTTTCTTCCCAGAACGTAGCCGAGGAAGCGTTGCCATGTAGAAACAGCACAGGTGTCCCACCCTCCGCACCGCTGAACAAAACGCGCGTCGTCAGGCGGGAAGTGGTCACGGTTTGGGCGGTAACACCCGGTAAAGTTGGAATAGGCATTTTTGAAAACTCCTCAAAAAGATTTTACGATTTTTCCGTGCTGATAAATGTGGTACGCAGCTCGCGCTTGAGCACCTTCCCGGCCACATTGCGCGGCAGAACATCAATAAACGCGACCGTTTTGGGCACTTTGAACTTGGCGAGATTTTTGGCGCAGTGGGCGATGACTTCATCCGGGTTAAGGGTCTGCCCCGGTTTGATGACCACAATCGCCATGCCGCATTCACCCCATTTTTCATCCGGCACGCCGATCACCGCCGCTTCTGCAACTGCCGGAATCTGATAAATCACCTGCTCAACTTCAGCGGGATACACATTTTCGCCGCCGCTGATGTACATATCTTTGTAGCGGTCAACGATGTAAATGCAACCTTCCTCATCCACCGTGCCCGCGTCGCCGGAATGCAGCCAACGATTGTCATGTGCATCGACCGTAAAGCTGTCAGCGTTCGCGTCCGGTCGCTGCCAGTATCCCGGTGTGATGTTAGGCCCGCTGATAATCACCTCGCCCACTTCACCCGGTTTTACATCCTGAAATTGGTCATCCACCACCCGAACGCGCGTATGCAGCAGCGGCTTACCCACCGAGGTTGGTTTCTTCAGCGCCCGCCGTCGGTCAATCAAAAAGACTGTCGGGCTGGTTTCCGTCATCCCGAACCCAAGCTGAATGATAATGTCCCGTTTGGCATACTGCTCTAATACGCTCACAGGCATCGGCGCACCGCCGCATCCCCATGAGCGAATCCGGCTCAGATCAGCCTTATCAAAATCGGGATGCTGGCTGAGAAATAAATACACCGACGGTACGCCGAAAAAGTGCGTGACATTCTGATCCGGGTCATTGAGCGTTTGCAGCGTGAGTTCAGCATCAAACTGCCGCGCGATGATGTTCGTCCCGCCCAGATGCAAAACAGGATTGGCGTACAGATTCAAGCCACCCGTATGAAAGGTTGGCAGTACCACATAATGCACACTGTCGCAGTTCAAACCCGAAGGCGTGCTGATGTTGACCGCGTTCCACAGTGTCATCCCATGCGTGATGATGACCCCTTTGGGATGCCCGGTCGTCCCAGCGGTGTACATAATCGTCAGTGGCGTATCGTGCGTGGTTTGTGAATTCATCACGACGCGGGTTTGTGTCGCGGCAATTGCGTCCTCATAAGAAGGATGGTTTTGAATAGGAGAACGCTCGTCCTCCCAATTATGGGATGCTGCATTGCTCCCCCTCTCCGGTACGGGGAGGGGGTCGGGGGGTGGGGTTAAGTGATAATCCAGCCTCAAATAATACTGAAGGGGTGAAGAAACTAAACCGGGAATCCGCCCCGCGAATTCCGCGTCATAGATTAGACCCTTTGGAGAAGCATCGTTGAGGATAAACAGCAGTTCCGGTTCAGCCAACCGCCAGTTCAGCGGCAGCATCAGCGCGCCGAGTTTGATGCAGGCAAACTCGACCTCGAAGTAATCCGTCGAATTTTTCGCCAGAATCGCCACCCGGTCGCCCGCTTGGACGCCCCAAACCTCGCGCAGATAACCCGCTAATCGGGCGCTGCGATCATTAAACTCAGCATACGTAAACCGCCGTCCGGTCATCTGGTCGACCATCGCCAGCTTTTCCGGCGTCCGATCAGCGTGGAACGTTATCCAATCTGAAGCAAGAATCATCTTTTGATAACCTTAAAAATTTATTCACATTCAGAACCGTTATCGTTTAAGTTTTCTAGCTGAGTGTTTACAACACTTTAGCCGAAGACTGCTTTTGCTCCCTCCTCGCGTGCGGGGAGGGTTGAGAAGGGGTAAACATTTCCTACCCCCAGCGCACCGCTGCCGCGCTCCATGTGTAGCCCGTGCCAGCACCAGCCAACACGATCAAATCACCCGGCTTAATTTTCCCCTGCGCCAGACCAAGCTCAACCGTAAGCACCTGATCGACGCTTTGCACATGCCCGTAATCTTCCAGATAAACCGACTGTTCCGGCGTCAAACCGATGCTTTCCAAAATTTGCAGATAAAACGAACGCTTCATATGGGTGATGCCCAAAAAGCGCACATCGGCCAGCGATGCCCCACCGCGCTCAACCGCCTCGCGGATGACGCGCCCAAAGTTGCCTAGCGATGACTCACCCAATCGCTGCGCCATATATTCGCCATCAGTGACATCCAAGCGTCCGCGCAGTTCCCCAACAACAGGAGCACCATCGCCAATCGCTGCTTCGGTCAAAATCACACTTTCCGAAAGGCTTCCATCCGTGAAAGCCGACGATCCCAAAATCAGATTTTGGGTTGCGTCCCGTTGGAGCAGCATCGCGCCCGCCCCTGCCCCGAAGTTGAACATAAAGCGCGAACGCTCATTTTGAAAATTAATCAGGTCATTTTCACGGCTGCCCGCTGCCAACAACACATATTCGAGGTTCGGGTCAGCCAGCATCATGCCCCGCGCCGTCGTCATCGCAATCGGCGCGCCCGCGCACAATGCATAAATCTCGAAAGCGTAAGCATTCGCCGCGCCAATATTATGCTGCACTTTAGCGGCGGCATTCCATACCAGATGGTCTTTATGCTCGCTGCCGTGTGAAATCACCAGATTGATTTTTTCGGGAGGAACACCCGCTTGGGATAAGGCTTTCCGCGCCGCCTCGCTCGCCATCATCGTGACGGTTTCTGCGTCAGAAGCGACATGCCGCCGGCGAATGCCCATCTTTTCCCGTAACACAGCTTCGGGGATGTTCGTGCGGCTGGCGAGGTCGTGGGCAGTTTCGACCGCTTTGGGGAAAAAAGTTCCAATTCCGACAATACCGACCGAGGTCATAATTTACGGCTCCTACTGCGCGGATGTTGACGATAACACCACCCACTGCCCGTGCCAAGCAAGATTCTGCGGCATTCACCCCTTATAACAAAACTTTCTTTTGATCTACCTTAACCAAAAACCCAATTGCACCGAATAATTCCATCTTCTATCATGCAGATGTGAATTGCTTGACAAGCTCATTATCGCACGTTAAGATACACTCAACGTTACCTGTAACGTTGGATAACGTTGTAGGAGAACTTATGGGTAACTCGAACGTAACCATTGCCGATGTAGCTGAAATCGCGCAGGTTTCCAAAATGAGCGTTTCGCGCGTGATCAATGGTCAACCGGGGGTTTCAGAAAAAACCCGCCAGCGCATTCTGGAAGTGATCGAGCAGACCGGCTATGTGCCCAACTCCGGTCCAAACCTGCGCCCGGTCGGTTCTAAGCTGGTCGCGCTGCTGGTGCCGGATATTACGACCACCTACATGGGCGAGATTCTGCGAGGGGTTTCTGGCGCGGCTGAACGGCTGAATTATGGCCTGATGCTCTATACACAGGGCGCGGTCAGCAACATTCAGCGCACCAGCCATTACCTCTCGATCTTAAGCAGCAGCCAGGTCGATGGAGTCCTGTTGGTTGTCCCGCACGATTACGAGGTCATTGTTGACGATTTGAAACAGCATGACCTGCCTTACGTCATCATCGATCACCACAGTAACACAGGTGACGAACCCAGTGTTACGGCTACCAATCGTAAGGGTGTGCTGGATGCTATGCGCCATTTGCTGGCACTCGGTCACCGCCGGATTGGTTTCATCACCGGACGTATGGACATCGTTTGTTCGCATGATCGTTTGCAAGGCTATCGGGATGGATTGGCGGAAGTTGGTTTGCCAATTGATCAGGAATTAATACGTGAAGGCGATTTTTTACAGGCCTCAGGATTTCTAAATACACAAGCGTTTTTACAACTCCCAGAACCGCCGACCGCAATTGTTGCTTCCAACGACATCATGGCACTAGGCGCAATGGACGCCGCCAAAGATGTAGGGCTGATCATCGGGCACGATATTTCACTGGTGGGTTTCGACGACATCGACATGGCTTCCCAAACCCATCCGCCACTAACGACCGTGCGACAGCCATTAGCCGCAATGGGCGAAACCGCGCTGGACATACTGGTCACACTGCTGCATGAACGAACCGTGCTGACAACCCGGCGTGAGTTACCAACTGAATTAATTATTCGAGAATCGACAGGCCGCGTTCCAGTGACATAACCGCCGTCATTCTATAACCATATTTCGATTATTGAAGGGAGAGCAAAACAACCAAAACCATCAAAAGCACGTATAGGACACACGTCTCGGTTCGCAAAGATACATTCAAGGGAGATATAAGTCCGATGTATAAAAGATCAGTATTAATTTTCGTATTACTCATCCTCATGTTGGCATTTAGTGCCCCTGCCCTCGCCCAAGACCCGGTGACCATTCAATGGTGGCATATCAGCACCATTGAAAACGAAGCCGCTTACTGGCAGGAACTCGCGGATGCCTACACAGCAGCCAATCCTCATGTCACCATCGAAATCACCATTCTGGCAAATGCCGACTACAAACCCCGTTTGACCACCGTCATGCAGGGTAACGATCCGCCGGACTTGTTCCAGAGCTGGGGCGGCGGCGTTCTGTGGGAATTTGCCGATGCAGGCCTCGTGCGCGACATCTCCGCTGAACTGGAAGGCGAATGGAAGGACTCATTTGCAGCCAAGGCAGCCTTGGAACTCTACGGCCAGAACGGCGAATACTACGGTGCTCCGTACACATGGGGCGCGGTTGGCATGTTCTACAATAAAGCGCTGTTCACACAGGCTGGGCTAGACCCGGAAAATCCACCAGCGACTTGGGACGAATTCCTTGCCGCTGTTCAGACCCTGAAAGATGCCGGAATCACCCCGGTGGCACTGGGCGAACTGGAAAAATGGCCCGGACATTTCTGGTGGGTCTATCTGGCAATCCGTGCGGGTGGTCAGGATGCCTTCCTCAAGGCTTATAACCGCGAAGGTTCATTTGCCGACGAACCGTTCGTTCAGGCAGGCGAATATCTCCAGCAGTTGATCGCGCTTGAACCCTTCCCCGAAGGCTTCCTCGGTCTGGGCTATGGTGACCAGGAAACAGTCATGGGCAATGGCGAGGCCGCGATGGAACTGATGGGCCAGTGGTCGCCTGCAGTTCAGGCAGGCAACAGTGAAAGCGGCGAAGGTATTGGTGACGACCTCGGTTGGTTCCCATTCCCGATGGTCGATGGTGGCGCAGGCAACTCGGATGATGTCATGGGCGGCGGCGATGGCTTCGCGGTCGGTGCCAATGCACCGGATGAAACCGTTGATTTCCTCCGCTTCCTGACCAGTGCTGAAAGCCAGCGTGCAGGATCATTCTTCCTCACACCGGTAGTGAATGGCGTCGAAGATGTGTATGAAGATAATCCCATCACCAGCGCCATCGTGGAAGCCCGTAACAACGCGCCCTACTTCCAACTGTACTACGATCAATTCCTGCCCCCGGCAGTCGGTGCGGCAGTCAATGATGCGGTAGAAACCCTGTTTGCAGGTGTCGCAACTGCTGAAGAAGCAGCACAGGCAGTCGAGGAATCCGCCTCGTTTGAACTCGAATAATTCATAGCAGTGCTGTGGAAGATGTAGAGATCAATCTGCTCCTCATATAATCTCTACATCTTCCATTTGCAGTGTAAAAAGTATTCCCGATTAAGTTACCAAAGAGATACTTTCATGTCTGCCATAAAATTTCGAGTTTTGCCTTCGTCTTACGAACAAACCGCCAGAGATAAACAGCGCCGCCAATGGAACAAAGCCCTGCTGATTTTGTTGTTCCTGCTGCCGGGGATGATCGTTTTTGGCCTCTTTGTGCTGATCCCGATTCCACAGTCCTTCTACTTCAGTCTGTTTGACTGGAATGGACTCGGCCCGCTGACCGACTACAAAGAACTTGGCAACTACACCCGTCTGTTAAATCATTCCATATTTCAGTCAGCACTCTTACACAGTTTCGTCCTCATGCTGCTGTCAGTGCTCATCCAGCTTCCATTGGCGCTAGGTTTAGCCCTCATGGTGGGACGCGGAAAAACACATGGAAAAAGGCTGTTTCGAATCATTCTCTTCCTGCCCTATGTCTTTTCTGAAATCATCACCGCCATCATGTGGCGCTACGTTTTGCATCCCGACGAGGGACTCCTGAACATGGTTCTGGGGACATTTATTCCGGGGTACGAACGGATGGGGTTACTCGCCAGTCGCGATACCGTACTGATTGGTATTTTCGCGGTCATCACGTGGAAATACTTCGGCTTCCATATGATCTTATACATGGCAGGTTTACAAGCTATTCCTGCTGATCTGGAAGACGCTGCCCGCGTTGATGGTGCGACCGAAGCGAAGGTGCTGCGATATGTCACGCTTCCTATGATGGGAAGCACAATAAGGCTCAGTGTTTTTCTATCCGTTCTGGGTTCATTCCAGCAGTTCGCCATCGTCTGGATTATGACCGAAGGCGGGCCAGTCAATGGCAGCGAACTGATTGCCACCTACCTGTATAAGTTTGGCATTCAGCGTTTTTCATTGGGCTATGGCAGCGCGGTAGCGGTGGTGCTGTTTGCCATCACGCTGGTTTTCTCACTAGGGTATCAGCGCATCATTCTCCGGCACGACTATGCTCTGGATCAAAGCTGAAAGGCGAACCTGATGATAAACCAGAAACAACAACAATTTTCTGTTTTCGGCGGACTGAAATACGCCATTCTGATCGTCGTTTGCCTGATCGTTATCGGGCCGATTGTAACCACGGTTCTCGGCAGCATACGGACGACGGGCGAATTTCAAACCACCCCATTTGGCCTGCCGATCAACGGAATCCAATGGCAAAATTATCAGGGCATCCTGGAGTCTCCGGCCTTCTGGATATCCTTGCGAAATAGCCTGTTGATTACGTCCGGGGTGACGATACTAAACGTCTCGCTTGCCAGTATGCTGGCTTTTATTTTCAGCCGGGTCAACTTTCGGGGACGGGGTCTGCTTTTCAATATCCTGTCGATAGGGCTTCTGTTCCCGATAGTCATCGCCATTCTGCCGATTTTCATTCAGGTACGCCAGCTTGGATTGATAAACAATCTCTTTGGGGTGATCTTGCCATTGGTTGCTTTTGGCCTCCCCGGCAGCGTCGTGATTTTGCGCGGCTTTTTCATCAGCGTCCCGCGCGAACTGGAAGATGCCGCCTACATTGATGGTTGCACCACCTTCGATTTCTTTATTCACATTTTGCTGCCACTCGCCCGCCCTGCATTAACAGCGGTTGCTGTACTGCAAGTCATCGCCAGTTGGAACGAATATTTCCTGCCGCTGCTGGTCTTGAACGATCAAACGCTGTGGCCTTTACCGCTGGGCATCAGCCAATTTCAGGGTCAGTTCGGTACCGATTGGTCGCGGGTCATGGCTTATGTCACACTGCTCATCATCCCGGCGGTACTGTTCTACATGCTGGCTGAAAAATATATTGTGACCGGTTTGACCGGTGGCGAACTCAAAGGTTAATACGTTTATCAGTTTTCTCAAAAACAGATGGAAAGTCTCTTATGACGACAACAACGCGACCGTATATGGATGCGACCGTGCCCATCGAGGAACGGGTCAATGCATTGATAGCCGAGATGACTCTGCAAGAAAAGATTGCCCAATTGGGAAGCCATTGGGTATATGAAGTGCTGGACGGACTGACCTTCTCGTTGGAGAAAAGCAAACAAATACTGGCCAATGGCATCGGGCATATCACCCGCATGGGTGGCGCTAGTCATGTCAAGCCCCACGAAAGCGCCGAACTCGCCAACACCATCCAGAAATTTTTAGTCGAAAATACCCGTCTTGGCATCCCCGCTGTCGTTCATGAGGAATGTTGCAGTGGTTATATGGCACGCGGTGCAACCGTCTTTCCACAGGCCATCGGTGTCGCCAGCACGTGGGTACCCGAATGGAACGAGATATTAGCGGACATCATCCGCATCCAGATGCGTTCTGTTGGCGGGCACCATGCTTTAGCCCCCGTGCTGGATATAACCCGTGATCCACGTTGGGGACGCACCGAAGAAACCTATGGCGAAGACCCCTTCTTGGTCGCCCAGATGGGCATCGCCTACGTGCGTGGTCTGCAAGGCAAGGATTTGAACGAAGGCGTCATCGCCACTGGTAAACACTTCGTCGGCTATGGCATGTCCGAGGGGGGCATGAATTGGGCACCGCCCCACTTGATGCCCCGCGAACTGCACGAAGTTTACCTCTACCCCTTTGAAGCTGCCGTCCGCGAAGCTGGATTAGCCTCCATGATGAACGGCTATCATGAAATAGATGGCATCCCCTGTGGCGCATCCAAAGAACTGCTGACCGATATTTTACGTGGCGAGTGGGGGTTTGATGGCACAGTTGTTTCCGACTATTTCGCCATCACCCAACTGTTCACCTATCACCACATCGCCGCCGACAAAGCCGATGCTGCCCGAATCACCCTCGAAGCGGGCATGGATGTTGAACTGCCCTTCACGGATTCCTTCGGTGCGCCGCTGCTGGAAGCAGTTGAGGCGGGCAAGATTTCAATCGACCTGATCGACCAGGCATTAAAGCGCCTCTTGACCCAAAAATTTACGTTGGGATTGTTTGAAAATCCCTATGTTGATGCCGGAAAAGTGAGCTTCGATACACCCGCGCAGCGGCAGGTCGCCCGTCAGATTGCCCAGCAGTCGATTGTGTTGCTGAAAAACGAGAATAACCTGCTGCCATTGGATAAAAACCTGCGCTCGATTGCTGTCATCGGCCCGAATGCCGATAGCATCCGCAATCTGTTCGGGGATTATGCCTATCCCGCGCACATGGAAACGCTGGCCGAAATGAAGCATCAGAACAATGTATTCAACATGCCTGTTCCAGATGCTGCTAATGGCTCAAGCGAAGATTTCATCCATGCCATCAGCGTTCTGCAAGCGGTCAAAAATGCTGTCAGTCCGGATACGGTCGTTCGTTACGCGCACGGCTGCGATGTGTTGGATACTTCAACTGAAGGCTTTGCCGAAGCGGTCGAAACCGCTAAACGCGCACAGGTTGCCATCGTCGTCGTGGGCGATAAAGCCGGGCTAACCGATAACTGCACCAGCGGCGAAGCCCGCGACCGCGCTGTTCTTGATCTGCCCGGTGTTCAACAGGAGCTTGTAAAAGCCATTTACGAAACAGGCACACCCATTGTGTTGGTGCTGGTCAACGGCAGACCCGTTACCCTCAACTGGATGGCCGACTCGGTTCCAGCCATTCTCGAATGCTGGTTCCCGTCGGAAGAAGGTGCAAACGCCATTGCCGATGTCCTGTTCGGGGATGTCAACCCCGGCGGCAAACTGCCGATGAGTTTTCCACGTACCGTCGGTCAAATCCCGGTTTTTTACAGCCATCGACCTTCCGGCGGGCGTTCCTATTGGAAAACCGATTATGTCGAAACCAGCGTCAAACCACAGTATCCTTTTGGCTATGGTCTGAGCTATACCCAATTTCAGTTCAGCAATCTCCGTTTCAGCCAAGCACAGGTACAGGCTGGCGAATCAGTCGCTGTTCAACTCGACATAACCAACAGAGGTCAACGTGCGGGCGACGAAGTGGTGCAGTTATATACCCATCAGCGCGTCCCCTACATCACCCGCCCACTGATGGAATTGAAAGGTTTTAAACGCCTTCACTTGCAGCCGGGGGAAACCCGCACGGTTACATTCTATCTGCCCGTCAATCATCAGGCCTTTCTCGCACATGATAATCGGCTGGTCGTCGAACCCGGCACAGTCGAAGTCATGCTCGGCAGTTCGTCCGCCGATATTCACCTGCAAGGCACATTTGAAATCACCGGAACGACCACGCCCGTCCAGCGCGTTTTCATAACGCCCGTTGAGGTGAGTTAAATGTTCAAACGAATTGTAATTTTACTGATCGGTTTACTGGCTATGGTTGCTCCGGCTGCTGCCCAATCTGAATCACAAGGCGCATTTTTCACCGGGAACTATCGCAATGTCCTGCTGGAACAAGGCTGGACAGAAGCCGAAATTCAAGCCCGCATTGACGAAACGTGGAATCAGCTTTTCTACGGTGATGATAATACCCAGCGGGTGTATTACCCCGTAGGCGACGACATGGCCTATGTGCTGGATGTGAACAACAACGATGTTCGCAGCGAAGGCATGTCTTATGGCCTAATGATCGCCGTCCAGCTCGACAAACAAGCCGAGTTTGACCGCATGTGGAAGTGGACGAAAACCTACATGTACCAGTCCGAAGGGGCATACAGTGGCTACTTCGCATGGCATACCCAACCAGACGGTACAAAAATCGATGCCAACCCCGCTTCCGATGGCGAAATCTGGTTCACAACCGCGTTGTTTTTCGCGGCTGCCCGTTGGGGAAATGGCGAAGGCATTTTCAACTACGAAGCCGAAGCCAATGCCATCCTCCACACCATGCTGCACAAGAGCGATAACGGCGGCGGAATTGCCACCAACATATTTGACGAAGAAACCAAAATGGTTGTTTTCGTGCCGACGTTAGGCCAGGTTAGCCAATTCACTGATCCTTCCTATCACACACCGCAATATTACGAACTCTGGGCACGTTGGGCAGAGAAAGACCAGGAATATTGGAGCGAAGCCGCTGCCATCAGCCGCGAATTCTGGAAACTGACTGCCCATCCCGAAACCGGATTAATGCCTAACTATGCCGAATTTACCGGTGAACCCCGGCGTTGGGGGGATTATGGCGAATTCTTTTATGCCGACGCATGGCGCTGCATCATGAACATTGCACTGGACTATTCGTGGTTCGCTGCCGACGAATGGCAGGTTGAACAAAGTGATCGCTGGCTGAATTTCTTCTACCAGCAGGGCATCAATGCCTACACCAGCCGATTCGAAGTAGATGGCACACCCGCCAATCCACAGCACCGCGCTACTGGCCTTATTGCCACCAACGCTGTCGCCAGTCTCGTCGCCAGCACCCCCACCGTTAGCGAATTTGTGAAGGCTTTTTGGGAGACTCCCATTCCTTCGGGTCGTTACCGCTATTATGATGGTCTGCTGTATATGATGGCGCTGCTTCAAATTAGCGGAAATTTCCGCGTTTATGACCCAACTTTATAATGGAGATAAAATGAGTTATCAGCCTCGCTCTGAAGATCGTTTTACTTTTGGTCTGTGGACAGTCGGCAACATCGGGCGTGACCCGTTCGGTGGCCCGGTTCGCGGCCCAATTTCACCCGTTGAAATTGTCCATCTGCTGGCGGAAGTTGGCGCATGGGGCGTCAACTTTCACGATAATGACCTTGTGCCGATTGATGCCACTCCCGCTGAACGTGACCGCATTGTGGCCGATTTCAAAAAGGCACTGTCAGATACCGGCCTCGTCGTCCCAATGGCGACCACCAATCTGTTCACCGATGCGGCTTTTAAAGATGGCGCATTCACCAGCAACGACCCCAAAGTCCGTGCCTACGCCATGCAGAAAACCCTCAACTCCATCGACCTCGGTGTCGAACTCGGCGCGAAAGTGTATGTCTTCTGGGGCGGACGTGAAGGCACAGAAACCGATTCCAGCAAAAGCCCGCTGGACTCCGGCAAACGCTTCCGCGAAGCCCTGAATTTCTTCTGCGAATATGCTGTCGATCAAGGCTATGATCTGAAATTCGCCCTTGAACCCAAACCCAACGAACCCCGCAGTGATATTTATTTACCCACCGTCGGCGCGATGCTCGGTTTCATCGCCACCCTAGACCATCCCGAAATGGTCGGCGTCAATCCTGAAGTCGCTCACGAACACATGGCAGGTCTGAACTTCACCCATGCGGTCGCACAGGCATGGGACGCGGGCAAACTGTTCCACATCGACCTGAACGATCAGCTTTTTGGGCGTTACGATCAGGACTTCCGCTTCGGCTCGGTCATGCTCAAGCAGGCCTTTTATCTGGTGAAATTCTTGGAAGATGTCGGTTATTCCGGCAGCCGCCATTTCGACGCCCACGCCTACCGCACCGAAGACTACGAAGGCGTCAAAAACTTCGCGCGCGGTTGTATGCGGACTTACTTGATCTTGAGAGAAAAAGCCGCCCAATTCAACGCTGACCCGGAAATTCAAGCCTTGCTGGCGGAAATCAACACCGACGATGGTTCACATCACTATCTCAGCGGAGGCTACAGCCGCGAGAAGGTTGCGCAGCTAAAAGCAGAAACCTTCGACCGGACTGCATTAGGCGCACGTGGTTTGCCCTACGAACAACTTGACCAACTGACAGTCGAGGTCTTGTTAGGGGTGCGCTAAAATCCCCGATTTGCCTTGAATCCCTCAATCTGTCAAAATACACCCAAATGGAAATCATCTGTAGGGGCGTAACATGTTACGCCCCTGCAATCCAAAACTTCCAATTTGGGTGTATTGATTAAATCCCGTTAAACGAAATTGTGCTGATTGGTTGAGGTTATTGTATGCGCCACACGGTTCTGTTTTATAATCCTGTCTCGACCAGCAAAGGGAAGCAGCGTCTTCCCTTATCGATTCTGGCGGTTTCAGCCGTCATTGCTGCCGACTACGACATCGAATTTATTGATGGCAATCTGGTAGACGATCCGGCTGCCCAGATCATCGAACGTGCCAAAGCCACTAAAGCTAAACTACTCGCCGTCACCTGTATGCCCGGCCCACAATTGCGGCAGGCCGTTCCGGTTTGTCGGCAGGTCAAAGCCGCGCTGCCCGACCTCAAGATTTTGTGGGGCGGCTACTTCCCCACCCAGCACTATCAAAGCGTTCTGAACAGCGACTACATCGATTACACCATCGGCGGTCAAGGTGAAGCGCCCTTCCGTCGTCTGGTTGATACCGTCCATAACGGCGGTTCGCTGGCGGATGTTCCAGCCCTCAGCTACAAGGAAAACGGCACGATCATTTCCAACCCGCGCGGCCCCAATGTCCACATGGATAACCTGCCCTGGTTCCCTTACGACAAAATCGACGTATCCAAATATGTCGGGAACAGCTACCTCGGTACGCGCGTCCTGAATCACAACACCTCTTTCGGCTGTCCATTTGCCTGCAATTTCTGCGCGGTTGTCGCCCTGAGCAATCGCCGTTGGCTGCCGGAAAGTGCCGAACGGGTTGCAGGCATCGTCAATCACCTGCACGATAAATGGCAAATCAATGGCCTTGAATTTCACGATATGGATTTCTTCGTGCGTGAAGACCGCACCGCCGAATTTGCCGAACGCATTGCAGGCAAAGGCATTAACTGGTGGGCATTAGGCCGCGTCGATACCCTCATGAGCTATACCGACGACACATGGGAAAAGATGAAACGCAGCGGCGCAAAAATGCTGTTCATGGGCGCGGAATCCGGCTCGGATGAAACCCTCAAACAGATGAACAAGGGCGGCAAATCCGGCATAGCCCAAACCCTCGCATTGGTCGAACGCATGAAGCACTACGGCATCGTGCCGGAATTGTCCTTCGTCCTCGGCAACCCACCCGACCCGCGCGAAGATATCGAAAGCACCATCGCCTTCATTCGCAAAATTAAAACGATTAACCCGGCCACCGAACTCGTCCTCTATATCTACACCCCCGTTCCGCAGGAAGGCAGCATTTTGCTGGACGAAGCCACCAAGCTCGGCTTCCGCTTCCCGGAATCGCTGGATGAATGGGCCAGCCCTGAATGGGCGAAATTCTCCATGCGCCGCGACCCCGGTACGCCGTGGTTTAAAGACAATGTGCGCCGCCGTGTCCGCAATTTTGAATCGGTCATCAATGCCTACTACCCCACTGTCACCGACATGCGCTTGCAAGGCCAGTGGCGCAGCGCCCTCCGCGCCTTAAGTGGCTGGCGTTACCGCCTTGAATACTATGATTGGCCGTATGAACTCAAAGCCCTCCAGCGTTTGGTTCACTATCGCCGCCCGGAAACCACCGGATTCTAAAGATGCGGACGATTATCCCCGGCGTTCATACCTTCACCGGACTCCTGGCTGGCCGGGTCTACTTGATTGAAGACCCGGACGGCCTCACCTTGATTGACACCAGTATTGCTCCTTCTGGTCGCAAAATTCTTGACCAGATTCGGGCGATGGGGCGGCAGCCTGCTGATGTCAAACGCATCCTCATCACCCACGCCCATCCCGACCATATCGGCAGCTTGCCAGAATTGAAAGCCGCGACTGGCGCACAGGTCATCGCCTCATCTGCTGAACGTCCTGTGATCGAAGGTCAGATTCCCATTCCGCGTGTCACGCCGGATAAAGCTGTCGGCATCGCGCGTTTGGGGTTGCGTCCGCCCAGCATGACCCTCAAACCCACACTGGTTGACCGTGAAGTCAATGATGGTAATACGCTGCCGGAAGTCCTCGGCGGTTTGCTGGTGATTGCAACACCCGGTCATGCTCCCGGGCATATCGCCTTCTGGCAGCCGGAAAAACGCCTCATCTTTTTGGGTGATATTCTCATGCGTTTCGGTAATTGGATTCGCCTGCCTATCAGCAGCCTAACCTGCGACATGACGGAGAATACACGCTCGCTCAAAAAGGTATCCGAATTGAATCCTGCTGTAGTATGTTTCGGTCATGGCGCACCTTTGACCGAAAACGCCGCTCAAATCATGCGCGGCCTTGCACAGCGTTCCCCATAATTGCAGGGCGAAAGGCGATATGCTATACTTCCGCCACTTTGTTAAAATCCTCACAATAACAACCGCAGAGGAAATAGGTTTATGAATCGCGTATATCGCCTTGCCTTACCCGTTGCTGTGCTTTTGCTGGCCGCCTGTGGCACGGTTGCCACACCCGTTTGGTCAGAACAGGCACAGGGCACAGAGGCCGCGCTCCTCGTCACATCCGAATATCAAACCCAGATCGCGCCAACGGCCACACCATTGCCACCAACCGCTACATCGACTGAACTGCCGCCGACTGTAACCCCTGTTCCACCAACGGCAGCGCCCACCGAACCGCCCACAGCCGCGCCAACCCTGCCCCCACCCACCGTAGCCCCAGCCGCATCTGGTGCCGGCGATGTGGAAGCAGGCCGCGAACTCTTTAACGAAGTGCGTGGTGAGGTCAATTTCGCCTGTGCCACCTGCCACTACTTTGACCGCGAAGACATGCTCATCGGCCCCGGCCTGCTCAATGTAGCGGTACGTGCCGAAACCCGTGTCGCGGGTCAAACCGCCGACGAATACCTGCATAACTCCATCCTCCACCCCGGCGATTATGTGGTCGAAGGTTTCGTGGATGGCCTGATGCCGCAAACCTACGGCGACATCTTCACCGAAGAACAAATCAATAACCTCGTCGCCTATCTCAAAACCCTCCAGTAAAGCAAGCGGGGCGACCGAGATGGACGCCCCGCTTTCTCACCTCTCTAAGCACTGCCCTTTGCCTATGGATTCCAAACCAGACTCGAACTTGCTTTCCTAGTCCTTTTGTTCTACAATATCCTGTAGGGGTGCAATATATTGCGCCTTTGCACCACTACAAAGATTCGCAAATTGCACAAAAAACCAGTGCTGCATTTGCAGAATTTGCAGAATCTTTCGCACGTTGTGAATCAACTAATAACCCAAACCTCAAACCACAGACGCCGACCCGATAAGAAAACAGCATTTGACTGAAAACCGATAACGGTGAACTGACAACTAATATGGCGGCGAAACCCACTTCCGCCACCGCGCCGCCGCCGCCATCGCCGCCACTTCCCCTCAACCAATTGTCATTTCCCAATAACCAAGAACTAAAAACCACTCACCGACAACGACGACAACGACGACATAAAATGTCGCAAAACCCGTGTGTGACATTGACGACATTTGCGACATTTGCGCGCAAACCCTTTTCGCAATCGCAATCGCCGCAAATCCATCTTGTCTTTTCTGGAAACTGTCAACTATCAACTGATAACTGACAGCTAAAAGCTACATCTCCTCCGTCTCCAGCCGCACCGTCTCCCCTTCCATATCCATCTGCAAGTGCGGTAAAGTCATACTCACCGCCGCAGTCAGCGGCAGCATAAAGTAAACCGCCGTCCCAACCCCCACCTTGCTCTTAATCTGGATCGACCCACCGTGCCCTTCGATAATCTGCTTGGCAATCGTCAAACCCTGACCCGTCCCCGGCGCACTGATGACCCGTCCCGCCTGTGTGGTTGGAATACCCCGGTAAAATCGTGTAAAAACCTGCGTGAGTTCTTCAGGTGCGATTCCAACCCCGTTATCCCGAACGCGCAGTTGTGCCCGCCCGTTGCTCTCGCCCTGAATTTCCAGCATCAGCTTCCCACCCGGAGGTGTGTATTTCACCGCGTTATCCACCAGATTCCCAATTGCCCACCGCAAGCGCCGTTCATCGCCCAGCACATACAATCCCTTCTGCGCGATGCCTACATCCAGCGTCAGATTATTCGCCGCGGCCACTTGGCGCCACTCGTTTGCCACCGCCCAAATCAGCGTATCCAAATGCAGTGCCCGCTGCCCTTCCCGGCTTTCCGGCGCGTCCGGCATATTCAAGTCCCGCATCTCGACCACCAGCTTTTGCAGTGTCACCGCCTGCCGTGTCAGTTCCTTAGCGACTGTACTCAAAGCCTGCCGCGCAGCTTCGGCCTGTTCTGCCAGCGGTTTTTGCACCTGCTGTTCCATCTGGTGCAGCACCCGTTCCTGAAGCCGCTGCCGCCGCACATCCAGAGTCACATCCCGCAGCACCACCACCGTCCCCACCCGCACATCAGCCATATTCATCACGGCGGCTGCCTGTGCGCTCAACATCTTGCCATCCAGTTCCACCCGCTGCGGATCGCCCAACGAATAAATCCCCGGCGCAATCGCTGGCCCTAACCCATCCGTGACCGTCGTCGTTAGGTCATGAAACGCCGCATTGCGGAAGTTGCGCTGTGAACCGAGCAGGGTTTTCGCCTGTTCGTTCATCATCACCACCCGCCCATCCACATCCTGCACGATGATTCCATCCGGCAGCGATTCCAAAACCGCTGTGAGATGCTCGGTTTCCCGGCGCTGGCGGCGTAGTGATTGGCGCAGTGAGTCCTGCCGTTCCTGTACATAATTCGCGTACTGGTCAAGCGCCTGCCCCATCTTCCCAATCTCGTCGGCGGGCTGCATATTCGTCCGTGCGGTCGAATTACCCGTTGTCAGTTCATGTGCTACCCGTGTTACCCGCGTCACCCGCCGGACGATCACCAGTTGCAGAATCAAAAACGCCCCAATCACCACCGCACCCGCAACTGCTGCCATCATCAACCCCGTAAACTGGCGTCCAACCGCCGTCACTAATGGAATATTGTCTGCCGCAAATGCTCCGATGACACCCAATGTTTCTGACCCGAACTGGAAAGGGAAATATGCACCCTGATACGCCTTACCATTGAGCTGCATACTTTGAACCGGAACCTGCGCTCCGCCCAGCGCCAACGCCTGCTTAAAAACTTCCTGCCCAACCTGCAAATCTGGTAGGATCGCGTCAGCCGCTAGTGTAGTTTGCAAGAGAGTGCCGAATTCCCCGTACAGCGCAACCTCTGTGAGTCCGCTGCCCTTCAGCGATTCGAGAAGGCTCCCCAATCGCCACCCCACCAGCGCCGCCCCCTCACCATCAACCGGAACGCTGACGAACACCATATATCCCTCGTTCGTCCGCGAAATCCCGGTAGCCTCGCCCGCCATCCCGGCCTCAATTAACGGTTGGTCATCCAGCAGAGTCCCACTGTTCACTGCGTAATCACTTCCATCTGCTGTTTCCGTCCGCAGCAGGCTCAACACTTCGGCACCGCGGCGGTTCACCAGCGTCACCGCATCTAAACGCGATAAACGCACCTGAGCATCAACCAGTTCGAGCAGCCTATCAGCATCGCCCTCACCCAATGCATCAGCCACGCCCTGCGTAAACGCCAATCGCTGCGCCTCAGTTCGCGTTTGAGCATAAAGTTCTGCCGCCCGCTGGTTGATCGCACGACTGCTTTGCAGAAGCAAATTGACCTGTGGGGTATCCATCGTCCCGCTGACTCGCGCCCCCAGGAAATACGATCCGACCATTGCCGCAGTCAGAATCACCGCAAACAGTGGCACGGTAAACCGCCACCGCAGCGAAATAAATCGCGTCTTTTTCACCGGAGTCGCCATCGCTTCCCCCTCCCTAACCCTCTCAGCCAGCCCCTAATGGAGCATCATTAATGATTTCACCCTCAAAAATCCACGCGAACCTATAATTTTTCTCAGTACTTTGTACTCATACCGCATTACTTAATCTTAACTTTACCTGGTACTCAGCCCACAGTACGCAGTACTTTCTACCCCTAGCATGTCCCCAACCCGCGCGCCTCAAATGTCAGCGGATCAACCGGAATATCATCAATCCGCGTTTCGTAATGCACATGTGGCCCGCTGCTGTTCCCGGTGCTTCCACTCCACCCGATAATGCTGTTCTTCCCGACCACATCACCAAGCAGAACATTGGGCGAAGTCAAATGCGCGTAATAGGTAATAAATCGCCCGCTTTGGATAATCACCAGATTCCCATAGCCGAATGTATTCCAGTCGGCCCACGTCACAATCCCACTCTGTGTGGCATAAACTGGCGAACCGGAAGGCACACCCAGATCAATCCCGCTGTGATAACCATGAAACCGCTGGGTTAAAAGCCCTTCAACAGGTAGCCCACTCGGTGGGCATTCAGCGCCCATATAAGGCAGTCCAATCGGAGTTACATTCCCGCCAAACGCCTGAATTGTCGCGGCCATTTCTGCCGAAAGCGTCGGGATAATCGGGCCAGCAGCCGTCGGAACAGGCGGCGAAGTCGGATAGGGTAACGGTGGTGAAGTCGGATAATACAAAGGCGTCGGCATCGCAGTCGGCTCAACCAATTTAAATTGTGCGTTGCCCGCGCGCGGCAGAAACGCCCCCACAGGTGGAATCCCTTGCCCCAGAACCTCCAGCGCATTCACCCCAAATCGCGGTTGCCCACCCTCCAAATAAGGGATAATTGCTGGATCGACTCCCGCGAATCGCGCAATCGGCGTCCCAATCGGTGGCAAAGGACTGATAACAATAGATGTGCCAATAACCCGAACGGAATCCTGTTGTGTTCCAATCGTTATCGCCAGATATGCCAAGCCCCCCACCACCAGCGCCATCAGCGCCAGCGCGGGGATAAATAAACCGTATCGTCGGATCAGCCGTAACACAGGGCGCATACTCAAATTGTACAGCAAGGGGAGTATTCATGCGCATCAAGGATCATAGATAACATTTAGCCCGGCTTTATAATCGTCTTAGCAATTCCGGTGTATGATAAGCAAATCGTCTTTCGGCGTTCATTTTGGGGTCTCGAATTATTTTCGTGCCTTGAAGAATAGAAAGGGTTTCGTGTCAATGACTCAACTCACTGGTCGTGCCGATGTTCACATGCACACCCGCGCCAGCGATGGCCTCGCAACCGCTGCTCAGGTTTTGGAGCGTGTTGCCCACCGGGGTGATCTGAACGTCATCGCCATCACCGATCACGATGTGCTGGATGCCAGTCTGTGGGCTTATGAGCAGCGTAATCACTACCCTTTCGATATTATCCCCGGTATGGAAGTCACCGCGCGCGGCGGGCATGTCGTCGGTCTGTGGATTACCCAACCCATTCCCAAACGCATGTCGATAGCTGAAACCGTCGCCGCGATTCATGAACAGGGCGGCTTCGCTATTCTGGCACATCCCGGCGAACCCCTCATCAACGGAACTTACGTCCTGCGTTACTTACGCCATCCCGAAGTGTTAATACAATGGGGAGTAGACGCAATTGAAGTCTACAATGCGGGGACATTGACTCCCGGTAATAATCGGTTGGCGCGGCGTATTGGCAGTCATGTACCCCTCCCGGTAGTCGGCAACAGTGATGCGCATACCCTCAATGCCATTGGTGCGGGTATCACGCGCTTTCATGGGCGCACTGCCGACGATTTCCGCGCTGCACTGGCAAGTGGGCAGACCGCTGCCGAGGGAGCATCATGGCCAATCACCGATTATTTGAAGCTCTCACCCGGTTCGATCCGCAGAAAGTTGAACAAGTATTCGGGGCTGAGTTTGCTTTCCAGCCAGATTTCACGAATGCGTCACTCGCCCCGGTAAAACGGGTCGCCATTTTTGCCGAGGCATTCCTCCCCAAAATAGATGGGGTTTCAAAAACAGCTTACCTCACCCTGCGTTACCTTCAGGAAACTGGACGCGAGGTACTGGTTTTTGCCCCGGATACTGCCCCCCCATGCATCGGCTCAACCCGTGTTATTCCGCTGCCATCGCTCGGCTTTCCTGCTGCACCGGAAACCCGTATCGCCCTGCCCAGTCCGGCCATTAACGCCTATCTGGATGAATTCAAACCCGATCTGATTCATATGTTCAGCCCCGCCCTGCTCTCCGTCAGTGGCATGATGTACGGGCGCTGGCATAGCATCCCGGTCATCGCCAATTACCAGACCGACCTCCCCAACTATGCAACCCATTACGGCCTCAATCTGTTCTCACAGCCCCTTGCCAGTTGGCTGCGTTATATCCACAACGGTTGCCACCTGACGCTTGTCCCTTCCAGTTACACCCTGAACCATCTGCGCGAAGGGGGTTATCGGCGTCTGCGCCGTTGGGTGCGTGGTGTCGACAGCCAACGTTTTCACCCAAACTGCCTTTCATCATCTTGGCGTGATCGACTGCTCAATGGCCGTGACCCGGATTCGCTCCTGTGCATCTATGTTGGACGAATAGCCAATGAAAAGCGGGTTGATCTGTTATTAGAAGTCGCGCAAACACCGGGAGTTGCCCTAACCATCATAGGTGATGGTGCGCTACGCGACGAAATGGAAAATCTTTTCGCCGGAACGGGCACACATTTTATGGGCTATCTGTATGGGAGTGATCTCGCCAGTGCCTACGCCAGCGCCGATGTATTCATGTTCACAGGTACGTGCGAAACTTTTGGTCAGGTAGTGCAGGAAGCCCTCGCCTCTGGTTTGCCCTCAGTGGTTATCAATCAGGGCGGTGTGATTGATCTCGTCGAACATGGGGTAACAGGTTACATTTGTGCAGACGAACCAGAAGCCTTTGCCGCCGCCGCCCGCACCCTCCGCGATAATCCCGAACTGCGAAAACAGATGGCACAGAGCGCCCGCCAGCGCGCCGAGCAGCGTCCCTGGAGCGTCATCATGGAGCAGCTAGAAGCCTATTACCTCGAAGCCATCCGGATGAACAATCGCCTCAAACGCCTGATGAGGGTCAGTGAATTGAATATCCCCCCGCACAATCGCTTCGGAATATAATTGCGCCCGACGCCTTTCTGGCTTAAGCTAATCGCAAACCGCTTATGGCTTAAGGAAAACCTATGCCTGACGAACGCAAAACCCTCGCCCTTGTTGCCCACGATGGCAAGAAAGCCGATATGGTCGCCTTTGCGATGGCGCATCGTGATGTGCTTCAGCGCTACGAATTAGTCGCCACCCGAACCACCGGTCAGCTTTTGCGAGAGAAGTGTAAACTGGATGTTCAGCAAATGCTCTCCGGCCCAATGGGTGGTGATGCTCAAATTGCCGCGCAGGTCGCCGAGGGTAGAATCGAAGCCGTCTTTTTCTTCGTAGACCCCCTCACTGCCAACCCGCACGACCCGGATATTCAGGGCTTGCTCCGCATCTGCAACGTCCACGATGTTCCGCTGGCAACCAACGCGGCCACCGCCAGCTTCATCATCTCCGCCAAAGCCTTATAAACATAAAAGGAGCGTGTCAAGAACCACGCTCCCTCGAAGATTTCTCTTAGTATCAGCTAATCGCCAATAGCGAGTCGCTATTCCCCCTGCGGCACGGAACGCAGCAGTACATAATTCAACACTTGCTGTCCGATGCACCGTCCCTGCCGCAGCCCGTTCTCAATAGCCGAACGATAGTGAATACCGCCATACAGTCGTGAAATCGCCGCTTGGTTGGCTGCTGCCTCAAACGAAGTGAATGACCGGGGTTCAAACCCACGCCGACGACCTGACTGATCGGTAAACGCTACCGTTCCAAACATGCCCGTCAAGACTTCTGCCGCCGCGCCGGAAACCACCGAATGCCCCGAAGGATATTCCGGGAAACCCGGCGAAGCAATGAATGGCTGCCAGTTCGGGTCAATGTATTCCTGAATATAAGTCACTGGACGCAGGAGATTAACTTGATACTTCAATGACCACGCCGAAATGAACGAATCGCCCAGCGATACCCCCACTAAACCATACATCATAGAGGCGCGGTCAAGTTTCAGTCCTAGATGGTCAACCATCTGGTTTTCAACCAGCACCCAGTGTCCGGCAGGTGTCCCTGTCTCCCCCGGTGTGTCCACCCAGAACCGCGCAGTGTCTTTCTCTTCATTCGTCAGGTTATCGCCTGTCGTTTTCACTTCCAGTGCTTGGGCATAAAATGCCGAATCTTCTTCGGTGCTGAAGGGCATATTCGGCTCAACCGCACACGCATCCGCGTAATATAGCGCGAACGGACGGATTTGCCCCCAGTAGGGTTCAACGGGTCTCATCCCGTCAGCCGTTAGAACCCAGAGCGATGGATCACCGCCGGGAATTTCAAACGTCATTTCCCGCGTTTCCGCGAAGTTATCAATCGCCACCCAATCCAGGATCGCCTGTGCCACGATTTCGCCATATGCTTCCGAACGGGCAACTACATCTTCGCCCACATCCCCTGCGCGGGAATTGGATTGGCTGCTGCGGAGTGCCTCAACTGCCCGCTGTGTATCGGCTGCCTCTTCCGGGAACAATCCCGCAATCACGGTTGCCAACGCCGCGTTAGCCGAAGACGGCCAATCATAAACACCTTCTTCTTCAGGGTAAGGAATCGTGTCCAGAGCATTCAACTGTCCACTCATCGAAATGCCCTCTGGCATACCGGGCAGCACCGATTGATACGCCGTCACTCCAGCATAAGCATACAACCGCGAAGCCGCTGGAGCCGAAATTTTCTCCGCTTCTACCCGGTCATAAAGCAGTTGCATCCACTTAACCAGAACAGTGGCATCATGCTCGGCAGCAAGTACCGAGTCCTCCTGAGCAAACGTCTGGCGCACAGGCAAAACCAGCAAACTCAATGCCAGCAATAACCCGGTCACCAAAGTTGCCCGCTTCAGATATTTCATAATCAAGCCCCCTTGTTACGCGCTACTTTCAATAAACAGTATAGGCGAATTTTTTCACCTCGGTTATGCGCTCACTAATCTAATAACTGACGCACAGTCTACGATAAGACGCTACATTCACCCACTTCGTTCCGCCCTGTGGATAGCAAATGCCAGAATTCCTTCGCTCAACGCCGACTGTGCCATTGCGAACAGCAGTAAACCAATTCCTAAAAACACAGCATAAGGGATGGTTGCCCAAACTTCGCTATAAAACCCTAGATGCAGAAAGGACAAACCCCAATCACCCAATGCAGAGAACCCACCCATCAGCAACCAGGCTGCACCATCGCTCACCTGAAATGATCCGCGAACAAACTGGGTTGCCCCTACCATCAAAGTCACCAGAATCAACAAACGAATGCCCACTACAATAATCTGGGTCATCACGCTGTAGACCCGCTGCTGTACCGTTACGGATACCAGCAAACCGATAGCCGAGTCAAACCCTACGCTGGTAAACGGAAGCAACAAACTGGCTGTCATCAGAAACGCCAGCAGCAGCGCTCCCACAATCGGCGAAACCTCCGGCACCACATTATTCAGCAGCAGATCAATATAACGTCCCTGAAAAGCCGTCAAATCAATCAGAATGCCAATAATAAGCCCCACCCGAATCACCACCGTCACCACCAGCAAAGGCAGCAACCGATAATAGACCGTCACCCAGCGTGCCCGCAGTGTAAGCCCTGCCCCATCCTGCGTCGCCCGCAGGCTATCCCAGGTTTGGCGGCGTTTCTGTTCACTGACCGTATTGACCGTTAGCGTTAGCGCGGCCACCTGCATAATCACCTGCAACGCCAGCGTCGGCCAGAATACAATCGCCATCGCAATCTCGGTCAGATTTTGACCCGGCGCGTTCTGAAAAAATCCAGTCGCAATTGCATACCCTGCCCAGAACAATAGAACGATCACCGCCGCTAATCCTGCGATGCGTAAATATCTTGTTCTGCGAGAAGTACGATTGGCACGTCCTAATTCATAACGCAGCAGGGGATGGTCAGAGCGTGCCCAGATGGGCAGTTGTGTGGTAAACCGTTGAATGATCGCCATATTACTCAATATCCAATAAATCACCGATGGTATTTTCGAGTTGTGCCAATGCGTACATCCAATCATCAGTTGGCACCAGAACGGTTTGACCGTATCGGATGTAATGAATATAAACATCCGGTATCACAGTTTCGTTCAATTGTGCCCGAACAGCCGCCGCATAAACACCCACCTGCAGATGATAACGTCGGGCGTGCTCAATCACCAAATTTCGGTCGCGCTGCCCACCTTCTACGTAACTTGTCTTATAATCCACCACCACCCATGAACCATCCTCACGCTGTAACAGCACGTCCAAGACACCATGAATAATGCGTTTATCTGTCTTATAAATAAAGGGCAGTTCGCGGAACACCTGTTGGGCGGACTCAATCAACTCATAAAGGCTGCTGTTCAGGGTTAGGTGGAGCAGTTTTCGAGCTTCTTGTACGGCAAATTTTTGTCTTCCATCGTCCACAACCCCCTGTTCCCAGGCATATGCTCTCAGGCTGGCATCGGTAACTACAAAATTCCATATGCCCAAAACGCGATGCACAATTTCGCCAATAATCCGCCGGGAAACCTGTTCGGGTTCTCGTTGGCTGATCTGCTCAATAAATTCTGGGGCTTCGTGCAGCACACTCCGGCGGAAGCGTCCCGCAAAATGGGGTACATAAGGGGCAGTGCCCAAATCAGCAATCTGGGTAGCCGTCAGGTGGCGCGCGCGTTTTCCACGTTCAACCTGTACACTTTGGACTAGTAACGGGGCAACCGTTTCACCCGGTAACGGTCGGCCTTCTCGAACAGCTTCCTGATCCCAGCCTATGGTGTTTTTACCCATTTCACTGAGTATAAATGCCTCATCGGAGGGCATCTGCGTGGGAATCGATATGGCAGCCTGTCCCCAGTCATAATGACGAATATTCAACCCTGACTCAAAAGGTTCGCTGTCAAAATCCAGCGCAGTCCAAAGCCAACCCAACCAGGTATTGGCTTTCCACTTTCCATCCTTAAGGGGAAGTTGTCCACTGATGAGTACATAATCCTGTGCCCGCGTCATCGCCACATAGAGTAACCGCTTGCGTTCCGCCAGTTCCCGCATCTCTTGTAGGTGTGCTGCCTGCTGATAAGCATAGGTACCCACAGTTTTATCTTCAATCGGGTCATACACCCTGCACGCTAATCCATAGGCTGGGTCAAGAATAACTGGGGCGGTTTCCCGTCGATTACGGCTCCATCCCACATCAGCCAGCACGACCAGAGGGAACTCTAATCCCTTGCTGGCATGAACTGTCATCAACTTCACTGCTTCATCAGCCTCAGTTAAAGCCTCACCCTCACGCACTTCCCGGCTGCTCAAATCCCGTAAATACTGGGAGAACGCCCCCAATGTAACCTGTCCACTGATCTCAGCTTTATCCAGCAGCTTTTCCACATTTCCCCGCCGCCGCGCCCCATCTGGCAGTCCAGTTAATGTCGCTAAATACCCTGTCTGGTCAAGCGCCGCGTGCAACAGTTCGGAAATCGTCACCCGTCCTGCCCGTCTATGTAGTTTACGAAGACACTCACGCGCGAAAATAATTTTGGGGATTTCCGCCTCTGGCACATTTTCGGTATCGTCCAGAGCATCCCAGAGCAGAAGTCTTTTACCCTCTACATCCCGCCGAACCCGCAGTGCCAGCAAAGCATCATCGCTCAACCCAAATAAAGGCGAACGCAGAGTCGTCGCCAGCGAAAGATTATCCGCCGGGTTATGCAGTGCCGTCAGCAGGTTCAGCAAATCCCAGACTTCCTGACGGCTGTAATATCCCCGTCCCGCAATCGTCACAAAAGGCAGTCCCGCCGCCTTGAACACATCTTCATACACCGTGATATGACTGGTGGACTGGAACAGCAGTGTTATATCACCAAAACCGATTTCTCGATGTCCTTGCAATTTCTTGTCGTAAATCGCCCGTTTCTCGTTCTCGACAATGTGACGTAGCCGTTGGGCAATTTCATAGGCTTCCCATCGACGACGGGTTTCGGCATCGTCATCTTCCTCATCGAGCCCATCCCGTCGGATAAATAAAAATTCCAGCGGCAACGATTCAGAAGGTGCAGCTTCGCGTGTTGCCTGCATCGGTTCGCCCAATTCCACTTCATAATCGCGCACAGGGCTTCCCAAATCACGCAGCAGGATTTGCTGGAAGACCGAATTGAAACTTTCAACAAGGCTGTGATGTGTGCGGAAAGACCGCGCCAGCGCCACCGCACCACCACCCGCTTCCAGAATTTTCCCGCGCACATGGTCAAACACACTGACATCTGCCCCACGAAATGCATAGATGGACTGCTTGGGGTCGCCTACAACAAACAAGCTGCCAGCCTGATTCAAATCCGCCAGCCCACGCACAATTTCCCATTGAGCACTGTTGGTATCCTGAAATTCATCTACTAGAAGATGTTTGAACTCAGCATCTTGATACCGTGCTTGAGCTGCTGGATATTCTGCCAGCAGTTTGCATGTTTTATGTTCCAGATCATCAAAATCCAGATAGCTTGCCGCTGCCTTAGCCTGCTGGTAAGCCATCTGTGCTCGCCGAATTAAACTCACCCACAGAGGCAAGAGTTCTGCCGCCTGCTCATCGCGTTCACCCGGTGTTTCACCAATCAGTATTTGCGTTGCACTGGCAAACTCCCGAATCGTTCGCAGTGCATTCTTGGCAACATCGAGCGTTTCTTTATCCCCCCAATTTTTGGCACTGCCGCCCGTCAATTTGATGGTAGTGACTAAAGTTTGCAATGCTTCGAGGCATAAATCCAAATTATCTTGCCGCCGCTGAAGTACATCCAGCGATTCCCGGCAGCCCTTCCAGATCGCCATCAACTTATCGTCGTCGTTCGGCCATACCCCCGGCGACCAATGCGCTGCCGCTTGAAAATCCGATTGCTCAATCAGTCGGGAAACAGCATCTTTTGCTATCTTTTCCCATTGTTTACGCCAGAATTGCATCAGATCAGCCGCAATATCGGGCACATTCACCATCGCGAAATCGATAAGTGCCTGCCGCACGGCACTGACTTCATACTCAGTCAGCAAGCGCACCGCCGGATCATTTTCCGTCACCACAGCCTGTAACACACCATCAATGGTGTCATCAAGAAAACTATAGGCTTGGATTTCATCCAGCACTTCAAATTGAGGATCAACATCCGCTTCTGCCGCGTTAGCACGTAAGATCGAGGCGCATAAGCCGTGAATGGTATCAATCCGGGCGCTTTGCATCGCAGCAATACGGCCTGCCCATAAATCTCGCTCGACCGAATCGAGGGCAGTTGCATAACGCTTTTCCAGAGCCTGCCGCACCCGATCACGCATTTCCTGTGCCGCTTTTTTGGTGAAGGTAATCGCCACCAGCGCATTCAACGGCCAATCGCGGTTTGCGTCTAATAAACCCAGATAGCGTTCCACCAGCACATAGGTCTTGCCCGATCCAGCACCCGCCACCACGATCAGATTTTGGTCGTGCTGCTCAATGGCAATCCGTTGGGCTTCTGTCCTTTCCATCTACCGCTGCCCTTGTCGGGAACGCCGCATAATGCTCACGCGGCAGAACTGATTGAACTCGCAATAATGTGAACATGCACCGCCACCTGTTTTATTCGGCTGTGCTGCAAAATCCCCTTCCCTGCCCCGTGCAATATGCTGGCTCAGATGATTTAATGCCTCGTCCAACGCTTCCTGATCCTCTGGTTTATCCATCTGGATTGCGCCGCTGACTTTCCCATTCCGTAGATGCCAGAACAGACCACCACCTATAGTCTTGGGAGCATCCGGCTCATCTATATTCGCCAGCAGATATTCCCCGACGCGCAAATACAGCATCATCTGGAAATTACGCCCACGCTGCATCTCCTTCGTCGGAATCGTTTTGCTCCCGGTTTTATAGTCAATCAAAATCACTCGGTCGCCCTGACGATCAATCCGGTCAATATAACCTGTGACCCGTATCCCCCCGATTTCCGAATTGATTGGCAGCAGAACAGGTTGATCTGAATCCGCGTCAAAGGGTGTTTCCAGCAGATAAGGTCGGCGTGGAACACTGGTAAATTTCTGATTAATTGGACTATCTTCGGAAAAGTCTAACCGAACAATGGTTTCCAGTTTACGCAACAGCGTTGTTTTCTCTTGCTCCCAAAGCCCCGACGCCCGAAAGCCAAAATGGCGCGGTGCATCCGCCAACACCTCAGTCGCCACCATTCGCAAAATTGTTACCGCCTGCTCCATATAATCGGGTGTAATCGTTACCCCATCATCGTGTAAACGGCGATAGGTATCTTCCAGAATTTTGTGATTTAGGGTACCCAATTGGGCAGCATTCATACCTGCTTCAGGTTCTTCGATCTTTTCCAGCTTGAGCAACCGCTTGGCAAAAAACCGGAAACCGCACTGCCCATAATCATTAAATTGGCTGGCACTCCACACATGACCAGCCCCCAACGCTTCCGCCGCATGATCGCGCGAAAATGCCGCCGCCAAAACCCCGGAGTAAGCATCAAAACGGCGATTTAACATCCGCCCCAATTCGATCTGCCGCGCCTTACGAATATGCCCCCAATAAACAGGTTGTGCTGTCACCAACCAGTTGTATAAACCAATCACATCAGGTTTAAGTATTGATTGGCTCATACCCTGTGCAACCACCAACGACGCTTCCCCAACCGAAGCAACCTGTTCAGGTGCTACCACACGACCAAGGCGAATTTCATTTTCCCCAATAATCGTTTCGGAATCACTGAACAAGACATGCACTGCCCGCCACAAATGGCTCTCCGACCAGAACACACCATTCTGCATGGTTGGCCGTGAAAGAGTCAGCGTCTCGCGCCCCAGGTTAATTAATTCATAAAATAAACCCTCGTCCGCCGCCCGTTCCGCTTGTGTTTCCAGAGGAATACCTTTAGCAGTAAGTGCCTGCCGCTCGCTGTCCAGATAAAGGGGATCTTCTGGTATCGGAGCAGGGAAGATGCCTTCTGATAATCCGGGGATAAAAACATGTTTGTGAGGCAGACCACGCGCATCCGCCACAGTCGTCACCAGCACCTGGCCAGTGCGATTCACGCCCTGTTTAATCGATGCCGTACCCAGCGCAGCCTGCAAATCGCTGATAAAATCAATCCAACGAGTAGGTGCATCCTGACGTAAACCTAAAGCCATAAATAAATTTTGTGCTGTGTATAGACCCCGCAGCAAATTCTTGAACTCACGCATCGCCAGCAAATCGCGGGCTTCAATAGCTTCATCTTCGGCTGTCGCCCGAATCTGGTGAATCATATGGAGGGAATAGACATTCTGATTCGACTGCTCATCCGCTTCAGCTTCCCGATCAGAACCAATTAGAGTTTCTAACCAGTCGATATAGTCGGATGTTCTCCCCTGCTCAACCGGGGTTATAGCCTCAAAAAAATGTATCAGTTTATGCTTCAGATAATCAGCTTCAGCTAGAGTAAGTAACGCTTCCTGACGTTCACCTTCATCATCTTGAGTTTCAACAGCCGCAAGATCAAGCGATTCCAGCCAAAAATTCCGCCCACCAATTATCAGATGTGCGCGACTCACTCGTTCCAGCTTATCAACCCACTCACTGGCTAAACCCTCCACCGCAAAATAAGGGGATCGCAGCACATCAATCAAATCGCGCCGCCGAAAATCATTTGCCGCCACATCCAGCAGATTTAGCAGGGCAATGATTGTTGGATTATTTACCAATTTTTCGCCATAATGCAGGGCAACAGGCAAGCCATACAACCGTGCGTTTGACGCCAAATGTGCCCCGTAGCGTTCCCAATCCCGCACGGCGACCAAAATATCGTCCGGTTGGCAGCCAGTAAGCAGCAGTCGTTTCACCTGGCGCATCACTGCACTCACTTCTTGAGCAGGATCAGGTGCTTCAATCAGCGTTAGACAGCCCCCAGACTCACACGCCGCCGCACCTAAGTGAAAACTGTGCTCACTGAGATGCCGCAAGGCCGAGTGACGCCGCTCATTTGAAACAGCATCCATCCACTTGACATTGAATACACCGCTACCTTGTAACCGTTGGATCGACTCTCTAAATCGCCGTCCAACAGTCGTTTCCCGTCCGGGCACAATTGGTAGCGTGACTAGCGTATGTTGGGCACGGGTTGCCAGTAGTGACAGTAATTGAGCTTGCAGTGGATTAAATTGGTCGAACCCATCTGCGATCAACAGAGCAATATTGCTGCCAAGTCGTGGTTTACTTTCAACTTCCGTCAGCGCCAGCCAGCCTTCACCCTCCCGATCAACCAAATCTTTATCCAGCAAAATCTTTTGATAAGCACTGTATATCCGTGCCAAATCACGATCTTTGGGACTGCCACGTTCGGCAGCCGCACTAAAATCTTCAGGTTTGACAACATTTTGCTTCAGTTCGTAGATAAAGTCCGCCACAATACGCACAAATCCCGGTTTATCAGCAATTTGGTCAAAAACCTGGAGTTGTTGACCGCGTTTCAAATCATCCAGAATGTAACGCAGCAGCCGTAAACGAACTGTGTTATCCACTTCCCGTTGTGGAATCCCAGCAATATCCAGCAAGTGGGCATACAGGGTGTAAAAGCTAAAGAAAGTAATGTTGAAAAAGATGGGGCGTCCAGCAGCATGATCAATCAATCGCTGACGAAAATCATCTTCCTGACGACTGCCCGGCAGTAGTACCCAAACAGGCGCAAATACCCCGGCCGGACTAACCTTTAGGTCAATTAGCAGTTTTAGGATGTGCTCGGTTTTTCCCGCACCAACGGGTGCTAACAGCAGATCAGCAGCCATATCAGCTAGTCGTCCAACAACAGACGACGCAATTCGGTAACCACCTGCTGAGGAATACGATCTTGCTTCACAAGATATTGCTGACCTAAAATCTGCACCAGATCAGATAAATGGCTGATCGGTACCACTGGGTCTTTTTCGGCCACACTGGAATCGTGGATTTCCGCCGTGAAAACAATGATTCCAAATACAGGAATCTCATTCAGTTTTTCCCGAACAAGATACTGTCGGAGGGCTTGAATATCGTCAACTGCTTCTTTTGTCGGATTAATCTGGAAAGGAATCCACTCGCCGTTGGCATTCTGTTTCAGCCAGTTTCCGCCTTCATTAGCAAATACTCCAACATTATCCACAATGCGAAACACCAGTGCCCCAGGTGGGCCAACAAGCACCGCATCAATATAGCCCAACCCCGGTCGGTTAATATTGCGAATGAAGCTATATCGACCATCGAAGTACCCGCTTTGCCCCATTATCTCGCCGGTCAACAGTGCAAGATCGTTCTCTTTGCGTCGTGTAACCGCCCGAAATGCCAGTGCAATTCCTGCTACGACCACAATTAACCCAAGAAAAAAAACGAACTTGAAAAACAAATCGTAAGGGACAAACAATGAGTGCTGCGTCGGAATCAAAGGGATACTTACCAGCAGCAATCCAACAATAGCCAAAAAAACACCCACCGCTAGTACCACAAATCCGATTTGCAGAAGTTGTGTTGACCGACGGTTCAACGCGCGCACTGGAGCGACATTATCCATATTGGGCATCTCGCTTTACTGTAGCTATTTATGATTTCGATTGAGAAGTTTTCGCTCGCCGTTTGGCAATTACTTCTTCCAGAATGCGCTGCAACTCATTAAACTTCGGCAATGGCTTGTACATCAATCGGTCAGCATCCGCCCGTGCAACCACGCTCTTTTCATCATCCGCACTCAGCTTATAAGCCGTTGCAAAGACAATAGCAACCTGCCCCAGTTTGGGACTCTTCCGCAGATGTTCACCGACTTCAACACCACTCACATTCCCTGGCAGACGTATATCCAGTAGTGCAAGCTCTGGCAGTTCCCCCTGGAAACGTCCGGTATTTACATCCTCAATCCAGGCTGCGGCTTCTTCGCCATCAACGAATGCCACGCCTTCAATTCCCCACATCTCAAACATCGCCAGAAGCATTTCATAAATATCTGGCTCATCCTCAACTACCATCCATGTTGACAAAGTAGGCTCCTTGTCGCCCCAAAAGCTAACCGCATTCCACCATTATAACTATATTTTTCTTACACGAATCCTGCAAACTGAAAAGACCATTCAGGCACAACTATTGGTTTATAGGTATACTTGAAAAGAAGTCGTTGGCTGTTTCCCAACGTTGGAGGGGATATTGATCTGGCTGATCGCGGAAGATGAAGCCGACATTCTGAATTTGATGGCAACAATGTGTCAGGTCTGGGGGCATACCGCCGTGACATTTGAAAGCGGTCAGAAAGTTTGGGATTGGCTGGATGAGGTTGAGTCCAGCGGCTATAATGGTCAAATACCAGAATTTATCCTCATGGATATCCGGATGCCGGGTAAAAAGGGAACTGATGTTGCCCGCCGGATGCGGACTATTTCAAACTTCAAGCACATCCCCATTGCCCTCATGACTGCTTACAGCCTGAGTGCGGACGAACGCAAAGCAATCATGGAAACCGATGGGGTAGACGAGATAATCAATAAGCCGCTGCCTAACTTTGAAGAACTGCGCACCCAACTCAATCACATTATTCAAACCAAGCAAGTGACAAAGCAGGGCGAAGGACAATGAACAGCGACGCACAGGAACTTAGCGGCGCACTCAGCCGCGTCAACCAGCTAGGGGTTGCCACCTCTCAATTGTTCAGCCGCATCTATAATGGTCTGCGTCAGCGTTCCGGAGTCCAACCTAGCCAACCAGAACAACCCGCCCCCGACCAATCCAAACAACTTCAGCATGCATTAAAGCGCCGCGACATGGAAATTGAACGGCTAAATGGCATTCTTGCCAGCATTGATGAAGGCATCATCATGCAGGACATGCAAGGCCGTATAATGCTGGTCAACGCTGCCGCCCGCAAGCTCATTGGCAGTCGCAAAGATTTGTGGGATAGCGAACTTGGCAGCCTGTTTAACGCTTATCGAGACATCACTACGGTTGAGTCTGAACTGGCACCATTAGGCGAACCTTCTCGGATTCAAGTCAATAACATGATCGTCGGCGCTCAAGTGGCAGCGGTGGCCGATAGCAACGGTAAACGTCTTGGCACAATGATCGTCCTGCGTGATGTTACCCGCGACGCGTTGGCCGAACGCCTGAAAGATCAATTCGCCACTGCTATTTCCCATGAACTTCGCACCCCAATGGCCGTCATCAAGGGGATGAGCGATGTGATTATGGGGCAACCCACCGATCGTCCACCTAATCGAAAATTTCTGGAAACCCTTAGCCGAAACGTCGATATTCTCGATCGTATGATTGTTGAACTGCTGGACATTTCAGAAATGAGTGCCACCGCATTTACAATTCGCCGTGACACAGTGAATCTGGAGTCGTTGATCTGGAATGTCGTCAATGGCATGACCCCGGAAGTTAAACGCGGACAACTGGATATTGCCGTGATGGCGCGCGATACGGAACGATTACAGGTTACAGGTGATGATGAACGCCTCCGTTGGGCGCTAGGGCATTTGGTTCAGAATAGTATCCGTTACACCGAAGCAGGTGGTCATATTATCATCACTGCCAGCCTCAGTGGCGAAAATCAGGTCACACTGCAAGTTATTGATACAGGTGTAGGAATCTCTCCCAAAGACTTGCCCCACATTTTTGATCGCTTCTATCGAGGTGAACCCCGCACCAGCAATGGTAAACTGCTCGATCCGCGAGGTCTTGGTCAGGGGCTTTTCGTCGCCCGAACGGTTGCCGAATCGCATAGTGGCTATCTCAGTGTTCGTAGTGAAGTCGGGCAGGGCAGTGTATTCACAATGGTTCTTCCAGTCATAACCGCTTAATTTGCGCCCGCACACTACGAATCGTTACAATCCCGGATGATTTGTGATTACACAAGGCACAGGAGTAACAATTTGTGGGTGCTTTAGGCGCATTTACCTTCGTCCTGCACAGCCACCTCCCCTACGCACGGCTGGCGGGACGGTGGCCGCACGGCGAAGAATGGATTCATGAAGCGGCTACTGAAACCTATATTCCTTTATTACAAACTTTATACGACCTTAAAGAAGAAGGGATACCTTTTCGCCTGACGTTAGGCATCACCCCCACGCTGGCCGAACAGTTAACTGATGCTGATGTGCTAAATCATCTTGACCAATATCTTGATAATCGCATTCAGGCCGCCCAAGAAGATATGGCGTATTTTGAAGCACCAGAAACCGCTGATAAACACCTGCAACAAATGGCCAAGTGGTACAAAAATTGGTTTAAAAACGTCAAAGAAAGTTTCCTCAAGCGCTTTAATCGGGACATCATTGGTGCATTTCGGCTTTTGCAGGACGAAGGCTTTATCGAAATTATTGCCAGTGTAGGAACTCATGCCTACTTACCACTCATAAGAAGCGATAGCTCAATTAATGCACAACTTCAGGCTGGATTGCACAGCTACCAACGTATGTTCCATCGTCCAGCTTCAGGTTTCTGGTTACCTGAATGTGCTTACCGACCAGCTTATATTACCGAATCGGGACACAAACGTGCCGGCTTGGAAAGTTTTCTGGCACAAAATAACCTGAAGGTATTTTTCACCGAAACCCACGCTATTACAGGGGGACAGCCTGTTGGTATGGCAGCAGGTGATGTTATCGGGCCTTATGGCTATGTGAAACGCCGTTATGTTGTCCCAGCCAGTCCGGTTGCAATTACCCCGGAACGACCAGCTACCACTTTCAAATCTTATTATGTCAGTGAAACAGCCGCTGGATTGGGTGCAGAACAACATTCAGGTGTGGCTGTCATTGGACGCAACGCTGAAACTGGATCACAGGTATGGAGTGCCCATCTTGGTTATCCGGGTGATTTTGATTACCGTGAATTCCACAGACGTGCGGGAACCAGTGGACTGCATTACTGGCGTGTTACAGGTGTGGGCGTCGATCTGGGCGAAAAAGACTACTATTACCCTGAATGGGCTGCGGCCAAAAGTGACCAGCACGCCGAGCATTTCGCGCATCTGGTCGGCGATTTGCTGCGCGACTATCACCACAAGACTGGTGAATTCGGGTTAATTGCATCTAGCTATGACACTGAATTGTTTGGGCATTGGTGGTTCGAAGGCGTCCATTGGCTCGGAAAAGTCCTGCGCCACCTAGCTGGTAACAAAGACATTGAATTAACAACAGCCAGCAGCTACCTTGAACGACACCCACCCACCGAAGTACTGCATGTTCCAGAAAGTTCGTGGGGAAGCAATGGAACTCATTTCACTTGGGACAATGCCGATACCCATTGGATGTGGGAACCAATATATGAGTCAGAACAGCGCATGGAAAAACTGGTTGCCCGTTTCCCAAACCCAGCAGAAAACGAAAAACTTGTGTTGAATCAGGCCGCGCGTGAACTCTTGTTGCTGCAAAGTTCGGATTGGCCTTTTCTGGTGACGACCGGGCAGGCACGAGAATATGCCATTCAGCGATTTAGTCAGCATCTTGAGCGATTTAATCGATTGGTAGTCAGCCTTGAAAACAACATGCCAGATTATGAACGAGCTGCCGAGTTTTGGGAATTGGACAAAATCTTCCCGGATATTGACTATCGCTGGTTTGCACAAATCTGAAAAGTCTTGCAATCGGCTGTTTATGAGCCGTTTACCGTTTAGTTTTTAACAGATGGGATTAGTTTCTTGAGTATCAACGTTCTTTTTACGAGTGCCGAAGCCGCCCCATTTGCCAAAGTGGGTGGAATGGCCGATGTAGTTGGGTCGCTACCCACTGCTTTGCGACGGTTAGGTGTGGATGCCCGTGTTATTATCCCGTATTATGGTTTCATAGACGCCGAAAAATATCATATTGAACCCGCCTTCTCGTTTGAATTTACCCGCCGCACCGGGACAACCGATGTCTACGTCTTTAAAACCGTCTACGATGGTATCCCTTTCTATCTAGTGCGTGGTTGGCCGTTTTTTGGGGATGATCGGACAACTTACACCACTTGGGATTGGGATGTGCCCCGTTTCCTGTTTTTCAATCAGGTAGCCATGGCAGTAGCTTGGGAACTACGCGGGCGGGAGGCATGGTTTCCAGATGTATTCCATGTCAACGACTGGCACACAGGGCTGGTCCCTTTTCTTCTGAACGAAAGCCGGAACGATCCAGTATGGGCAAATGTGGCATCCGTATTGAGTATCCATAATTTAGCCTATCAGGGTGATCATGTTGGCGGTTGGCTGTGGGAACTGGGCATTCCTGGGCGCAATCATCCCGATCTTGTGTATCGTGGCTTAAGCGATAATCTGCTCGCAACGGCTATTGTCTACTCGGATATTGTCTCAACCGTCAGCCCACGTTACGCCACTGAGATTCAATACCCATACATGGGTTATGGGCTGGATGGCCTCATCCGTACCCGCATCAATGATCTCCATGGCATTCTCAACGGGTTGGATACTGAACTCTGGAATCCCGAAACTGATCCTTTGCTGGTTTCTAATTACAACATCGAAAACTTTGCTGAAAAACGCCTGCCCAATAAACGCCAGCTACAACTGGATGCAGGATTAGAAGTACGTGATAACATTCCGGTCATCGGTATTGTCAGTCGCCTTGTAGAGCAAAAAGGATTCGATCTGGCGCTGCCTGCCTTACGCCTTTTACTAGCAGATAGCGAAGTGCAGTTGATTGCGCTCGGTTCGGGGGATCCCAAACTGGATTACGAATTCTGGCGACTGGGCAAAGATTTCTGGTGGAAAGCAAAAGTCTATCAAGGTTATAACGCTGCTATCGCTCAACGCATCTATGCAGGTTCCGATATTTTCTTAATGCCTAGCCATTATGAACCTTGCGGCATTGGGCAGATGATCGCCATGCGTTATGGCTCTCTACCTCTTGTGCGCGAGACAGGCGGGCTAGCGGATACCGTTGAAAATTATGACAACGGCTTGGCAGATCAAGGAACAGGATTCGTCTTCCAGTGGGAACAGCCAAGTGCGGTGTTGGGCACATTGCGTTGGACGCTGTCCACCTATGCCAATCAGCCGAAGGCTTGGCAGCGGATGCAAAAACGCGCGATGGAAGTGGATTTAAGTTGGGATAAAAGTGCCCAAAAATACATAGACATTTATCAGAAAGCTATTTTTAAACGTAGAGGAGAGTTCGCAAAATGAAAATCAAAGCAGTCATCCTCGCGGGCGGTGAAGGCACCCGTCTGGCAACCCTGACAGCTAAGCGTGCAAAACCGGCTGTACCCTTTGCCGGAAAATACCGAATTATTGACTTTACTTTAAGCAACTGCGTGAACTCCAATATTTTTGATGTCCTGATTCTGACGCAGTATCGTCCGCACAGCTTGAATGATCATATTGGCCGAGGCCGTCCCTGGGATTTAGACCGCTCATTCACAGGCGGCGTTCAGATTCTTCAGCCTTATAAAGGCCGTGCTGATACCGATTGGTACGCAGGTACAGCCGACGCAGTAGCCCAGAACATCAATTTTGTTCGGCGCGGACGCCCGGATTATGTGCTCATCCTCTCTGGTGATCACATCTATGAGATGGACTATGATGTGCTGTTGCAATTCCACCGCGATAAAAAAGCTGATGCAACTATCTGCACCATCCGGGTTCCTATGGATGAAGCCAGTCGTTATGGCATTCTCGATGTAGATGAAGATTTCGCAGTGCGCGAATTCGTGGAAAAGCCAGCTAACCCACCTAGTAACCTTGCCAGTATGGGTGTGTATATCTTCAATTATGCGGTGATGGAGCAGTTGCTTCACGAAGATCAAAAGCGCAAGGGGTCAAACCACGACTTCGGCAAAGACATCATTCCGCGTATGGTCATTGAGGGAATGAGGGTTTTCGCCTACCCATATGGTGGTTATTGGATTGATGTAGGAACAATTGATGCTTACTGGGAAGCCCATATGGATTTGCTCGGTTCGCCACCTTCCCTCAATCTGAATGACCGTACCTGGGTTATCCACACCCTTAGCGAAGAACGTCCACCGGTTCACATCCATACCGGAGCGACTGTCAAAAACAGTATGATTACGGATGGTTCCGTCATATCCGAAGGGGCATTAGTGGAAAATTCGATACTTTCGCCCGGCGTTTATGTTGGCCCCAATGCGGTTGTCCGTGAGTCAATCGTCCTGACCGACACTTACATAGAAGCAGGTGCAGTAGTCGAACGCTGCATTCTGGACAAAATTGTGGTCATCGGTCATAACGCTCGTGTAGGCAAGATTCAGGATATGGGCGAACTCGGCATCACCTGTGTCGGCAAAAACACCCATGTTCCAGCCAGTTATTCGGTTGGTCATAGTTGTGTATTGGGTACAGATTTACGCTTAGAGGACTTCGCCAGCTACACCAACAAATCAGTTCCGAACAGCACGCACATCGGTTATAACGCCAAAAAGTAAGTGCATTAAGGAGTTGTTCATCGTGTCAAAAATCGAGCGCAGCGCCTTATGCGTTCATGGGCACTTCAGCCAACCGCCGCGAGGCAACCCGCTGGATGGAACTATCGGCGATGAAATAGAGGCCGCACCATACCGAAATTGGAATGAACGCATTCATGAAACATCTTATCGTCCGAATGCAGAAATTGGTAACTTTCAGCATATCAGTTTCAGCTTCAGCGAAGGCTTAATGAAGTGGCTGGAACAAAACGCAAACGATACTTATAACACCATCGTTGCAGCTGATAAAACCGCCATCGCCACGCATCCGCCAGCAGGAAATGCCCTGGCAACTGCCTATAATCACATTATCTTGCCCTTGGCCCGACGCCGTGACCGCCGAACACAAATTTTATGGGGAATCGCGGCTTTTGAACGACACTTTGGCCGTAAACCCCTCGGCTTTTTTCTGCCTGAAATGGCTGTCGATAGCGAAACACTGATGATGCTAGCCGAAGCAGGTATCCAATACACTCTGCTCACCGGCAAACAGTTGCACGATTTGCCCATCAATGGTGACGCTGGGCCTTACAAAGTCGAATTACCGAATGGCAAGAGTATCGCTGTATTCGCCCGACACGATGCTCTATCCGCCGAAATTTCTTTCAAAATACACACGTTAGGTGGGGCGGCACACTGGGCACATCAAGCCCTGGCACCCGCCCGTAAGAGTGCTGGACAGCTTTTACTCCTGGCAACAGCAGGTGAAACATTCGGCCATCACTACGCAGGTGAAGAACAGTTCTTGCACTGGCTAGTAACACATGAAGCCATCAGCGCCGGGTATCAGGTTGTTACCCTCGATCAGTATTTTCTCGCCAGCAAAGCCACTCACACAATTCATATTGAGGAGCGTAGCAGTTGGGGCGATCAACGTGGGCTAATCCAATGGGCAACAGGTTTTTCCAATACAACCCAAGATACAACCTGGAAAGGTGCACTACGTCGTGCGCTGGATAATGCTGCCAGCGACGTTGACCGGGTTTATGAAGATTTGGTCACACCTTTTGGGGTTGACCCTTGGGATTTACGTAATCAATATTTGCCTGCATTGTTCGCGGGTCAAACACCTGATGAATTCATAGCCGACCATATTCCCGCGATGAAACCCGCTCAACGCGAACCCTTGAAACTACTTTTTCAGGCCGAGCGGCTGACACAACGCATGTACAACAGCTATACCTTTACGGATAATCAGATTGATGGTCGCCAACCGCGCTACGCAATTGCTTGTGCTGCCACTGCGCTATCCTTAGCACAGGAGGCTACCGGACGCGACCTGAATGATCGATTACCATCCGATTTGGCTGTAGTAACATCAGCTTTCAACCCCATTAACGGCGCTGATATGCTGCATGAAGCCGTTCGGGAATTCGAGTTAAAGCTATTCACCTGACAACAAAAAGACCCGACTTGATAAGTCACGGGCCTTTTGAAATAAGGGGAGATGTTCAAAATCTCCCCGCATCAATTTCAACTAGGTTGTAACAACCGAGTTGTCACCGCTGAATGGGTTCGGAACATACTTATCGGCATTCCAATCATTATGCCAGTCTGTGCCGTTCACCAAGTAGCGGAACTGATATTCACGCCCTTTTTCCAGTTCAAGTATCACCGTAAATTGTGCGTTTTTCTTCACGCGCTTCATTGGCGTTGACTTTTCATCCCAATTGTTGAAATCTCCAACCAGGTAAGCGTTCTCGGCCTTAATCTGTTCTGGCAAAGTAAACGTCACTTTGCAGACCGGTTTTGTTTTCAGATATTGTTTGTTCAGCATCATGATGCCTCCCTTGTTTTCACACAAGTTTGTGAAAAACTTCCGTTATGCACATTGTAGCATAGGAATTTTCAAGAAAACAGGCTTATTTCACAACTATTTTTTATAATTCCTTGTTTTTTCTGTATCTTGCTAATTTTTATTGAATCGCGCTATGCTTGCGGAGACGGAATCTAAAAATTCCGCAATTTGGTCTGAAAACATCAGGAGTTTTACTGAATGGTCAAACCTGTTGCAAGGATTAATGTTATCCCCAACTTGCCGGAACCCCTGCGCCGTTTACAAGAATTGGCGTATAACCTGCGTTGGGCATGGGATCATGAAACGGTGACGCTGTTTCGCCGCCTGGATCGTGATCTTTGGGAAAAAACCGGACACAACCCGGTTCTGGTGCTGGGCAGCATCAGTCAGGAACGGCTGGAAGCAGTATGCGAAGACGCTGCATTTATGGCCCATCTTCAAAGTGTTTGTGAATCATTCGACAAATACATGGGTAAAACCAGCACATGGTATGAAACTCACTATGGCGATTTAAAGAAGCCAATCATTGCTTACTTCTCAATGGAGTTTGGCATAACAGAGTGTTTGCAGAATTATTCGGGTGGTCTGGGCGTACTCAGCGGCGACCACCTGAAAAGCGCTAGCGATCTTGGTTTGCCGTTGGTGGCGGTTGGTTTGCTGTATCAGGAAGGTTACTTCCAGCAGTATTTGAATGCTGATGGCTACCAGCAGGAACTCTACCCTATCAATGATTACTTCAATCAGCCTGTTACATTACAGCGGAATGCAGATGGTACTCCCCTCAAGATTTCCGTACCCATGCCGGGGCGGGAACTTTATGCAGTGGTGTGGAAGGCACAGGTGGGTCGTGTTCCATTATTCCTGCTGGACTCCAATGTTCCGGAAAATACGCGCGAGGAAGATCGCAATCTGACCGACCGTTTGTATGGAGGTGATCGACGCACTCGCATTCGGCAGGAAATTCTGATGGGTATTGGGGGTATTCGTTTGCTGGATGCTTTGGGATTACGCCCGTCTATCTGCCATATGAATGAAGGGCATTCGGCTTTCCTGGCGTTGGAACGAACACACCAATTGATGACCGAAAAGGGATTAAACTTCCAGCAAGCTGCTCAAATTTCGGCAGCCAGCAACATTTTTACCACGCACACCCCTGTCCCCGCCGGGTTGGAACGCTTTGGCTTCGATCTCATCGATGAGCATTTCACGGATTACTACCGCAGCCTCGGCCTTTCGCGCGACCAATTCCTTGATCTGGGGCGCGAGAACATGGGTACCTACGAGTTATTCTCGATGGCTGTTCTGGCGCTGAAGCTCTCGGCTGGATCGAACGGCGTAGCCAAGCTGCATGGGGATGTTTCCCGGCGGTTGTGGCAGTGGGTTTACCCCAATGTCCCCCAGCGTGAAATACCGATTTCCTCGATCACCAACGGCATTCATGTTCAAACGTGGATCAGCCGGGAGATGGGGACTCTGCTCGACCGTTATCTTGACCCCTCATGGCGGGATGAAGAATCGCGCCCGGAAATCTGGGAGCACATCCATAACATCCCGGATGCGGAATTGTGGCGGACGCACGAACGCCGACGGGAACGGTTAGTGGCATTTACACGCGGACGGTTGCGTAAGCAGTTGGAGCATCGCGGTGGTTCACAGAGCGCGATTGAGGAAGCCGATGAAGTGCTGAACCCGGATGCACTGACCATCGGGTTTGCGCGGCGGTTCGCCACTTACAAGCGGGCTACCCTGCTGTTCCGCGATCTTGACCGCTTAAAGCGGCTGCTGAATAACCCGGAACAACCAGTACAGTTCATCTTCGCAGGGAAGGCACACCCGCACGATACGGGCGGTAAAGACCTGATCCGGTATATCGTGAACGCGGCGCGCGACGCGGAACTGCGCCATTCGATTGTTTTCCTCGAAAACTACGATATGAACATGGCGCGGCATCTGGTTCAGGGGGTGGATGTGTGGCTGAATACACCACAGCGCCCGAAGGAAGCCAGCGGCACCAGCGGAATGAAGGTGATTTATAACGGTGGACTCAATTGCAGCATCCTCGACGGCTGGTGGGCGGAAGCCTACAGCGCGGAGGTGGGTTGGGCTATCGGCAACGGGGAGGAATATCCCGAAAACGAGTCCGAACACCAGAATTTCATCGAAAGCGAAGCGATTTATAACGTGCTGGAACAGGATATCGTTCCCATGTTTTATGATCGTAAGCGGGATGGTTTACCGCGCGAGTGGATTGCGAAGGTCAAACATTCGATGCAGACGCTTTCCCCTGTCTTCAACACGCGGCGGATGGTACAGGAATATACGGATATGTTCTATGTGCCGAGCTACAAGAACACACTGGCGATGACCAGCGGGAAGATGGAAGAAGGGCTGGCGTTCGCAAGCTGGCGCGATAAGCTGGAAAAGGCGTGGAAGCACGTTCAAATTCGGAATGTGGACATCTCCAAAAACCAGATCAAGGTTGGCTCGGATGTTGAGGTGAAGGCACAGGTTGATCTGGGGCAGCTTACGCCGAAGGATGTTCGGGTTCAGCTTTATTACGGCAACCTGACGACGCAGGGCTACATTGGGGATGATGGGGAAGCCATTGATATGATTTCCAGCGGGGTCGATGGAAACGGAACGTGTACGTTTACCGGGAAGATCACGATGGACAGCAGCGGGGAACGGGGTTTCTCGGTGCGGGTACTGCCCTATCACGCCTATCTGCACACCTCATTCCTGCCGGGGATGATTACGTGGGCGAAGGGGTAGCTGGGAGCTTTTAGCCATCAGCTTTTAAGAAACCTCACCCCTGCCCCTCTCCAAATGGAGAGGGGTTTTTGTTTATAGTAATGAGGGATGAGGGACGAGTTAAAAGCAAGTACAAAGTGCTGGGTACTGAGAGAAGAAGTAACGAGTGGCGAGTTAAGGACTTAATTGTGCAAAAGATTCGCAAAATGCACAATTGCCGTAGGGGTTGTCGGCGGGAACGAGGGAGGGAGGCGTTGCAATGGCGGCGGTGTCGGCGGTTGAGACGGGGAGCGCCGTAGTGTGCAGCGCCTGCGAAGGGGATTGTCGCCGCTGTCGCTGTATTGGCGGTGTATAGCGGCTGCACGGGAGGTTGGCGCTGCAATTGCAAAATGCGCTGCCAAGTGAGAAGAGAAGAGATTCACCGCAGAGGCGCGGAGAACGCGGAGGTTCGCAGAGGGGTTATTTTTAGGGTAAGACAGCGAGGAGGAAAAAGTAGAGTCATTCATGATGAGTAGTATAGAATATTTGTTCAGTAAAAGTAAGCCCTAATTTGTGAGGGTGTGGGAGGCATTAAGTGGTAGAGATCAATTTACCCCTCCCCAACCCTCCCCGCACACGAGGAGGGAGTCCGCACCCGCACGATTCAGATTCAAAAAATGGCTTGCGTTCAAAGTGCGAACGATAACTGCTGCAATAAGGAAAAAGCTTTGGCGCTAAGAATAGATCTCCACCGTTTAGTGTGGTGCTACTGGTTGTGGGCTTAGATGCGCTGGATGACCCATTTGAGATCGGTTTCTGAAAGATGCGATTGTTGGATACAGGATTTTGCCAGGACTTTGAGTACCTTGTCAGGGTTACAGGCATAGATACCGGATGCCCACGCTGGATTGGATTCAACGACAGCCCAGCCACGATTTACGATTTTGCCGATGTCCAATACAATTCCCGGCGCGATTGGCACAGTTTCATCAGTCAATATCTGTTCGATAAAGTGTAAGGCTTCATCAGACTCGGAGTCTGATGCATTGTCAGTAACCACTTCGCCATGCCGAGAATACAGCGAAAACGTTTGCACCTTCCGATCCGAAATAAAAAACCGAAATTCAAGTTCCCATTCAACAGGTTCAGCAATCAAAACAGGCGTATCATCGTCAAAAAATTCGGCGGATGGCAGTTCTGCGCCGTTGGCATACACTTTAGCATCAAAGGTTTTATCGGCAGTGGGTTTGATGAAAGCAGGATGGGTTATTGAACGGGCATATTTTAGGGTTGAAAGGTTAATTTCCCGCAGTCGATAAGGTAGCGGTAAATTGGGCAGCCAATCGAGTGGGGATTCCAATAAGGCAATTTCAAGTTGTTCAGCGATGATGGTGACAAATAAGCCCTCTCCGTATAAAACGACCTCCTGCCCTTTTAATTCATCTGGTGCACGATGCGATTGCAAACGCGGTGTTGACCAGTTGGCACGCAGTGCAGCCTGCCAGAGTTGAGTTGAGTCGGGCGTATATCTCGGTGAGAGGATAAGTGTGGGCATTTAGTTGAGGCAAGTCAGAAAACCAAGAGACGAGAACTAAGAGCGAGCAGGGCGAAGACCGACATAGACATTCCAGTCGTCAGGATTGCGCCCGACGCGGTAAACGGCGCGGAAATATATGGAATCATTGAAGTTCCATGCGCCGCCACACAACACCCGTCTATTAGCAATTTTATTACTATATTGATTTCCTGTATTGTAGTCGGTCAAACACCATTCCCAAACGTTACCACTCATATCAATAATCCCAAAAGGACTATCGCCTTTTCCTTCATACTGCGTTACAGGTGAGGTTCGGTCACTAGCAAACGGGCTAACGCGATTATTGCAGCGTTCACCGTCCCATTCATTTCCCCAAGGATAAGCCAATCCTTTATCGCCCCCCGCAGCACGCCGCCACATCTGCTCGGTCGGCAGGTGGATATTATCACCGGTTCTGCGACTCAGCCACACACAAAAGGCATCCGCTTCAAACCACGATACACCAACAACCGGACAATCGGGTTGATTCCACTGAGAATCGCCCCAATAACGGGGTTGTTTCCAATCCTTTTCTTGTTTCAATTTCCAGCCTTCCGCTGTCCAAAAAGCCTGCGTGGTATAGCCATTATCAGCAATGAAACGCTCAAATTGGGCATTAGTGATGGGATATTTGGCTAGGGCAAAAGCAGGAACTTCAAAAACTTGAGACTCACCTTTTTTCCCAAAGTAGGCATCTTCGTAATCGTCGACCATGGTGACTCTGCCCGTAGGAACAGACATCCACGCGAAAGGTTCAGTCAAGACAGCGAGGGCGCGGGCAGTGGCCTCGACCAACGGATCAGATGCTTTGGGAAATAATGTGATACTTATTTCATCAACAATAGCAGTCACCAAATCGGCAAGGGTTAATCCGGGCAGGGTGAAGTCGATATAGTGAGCAGTAGTCAACGATATGGGAGGTGTGGTTTTTTGGGCCATCACCGGAATAATCAGTTTTTTGCAGGTGTATTTGGCATAGCTGATCTCAGTCAGCATGTAGCTTTCATCTTCGCCGCGCTGATGACGGTTGATGTCTGGCGAGTAGAGGACAATCATGTAGTCGCAGCGGTCAATTTCGCGCTGAATTTCCAGTTCCCAACTGCGTCCGGCGCGCAAAGACTTATCGACCCACGCGGTTACATCTGACAGGGCATTAAGGGATTCATTCAATGCAAGCGCCAATTCACGGGTGTCTTTTTTGGCGTAACTGATGAAGAAATGGGGCATGATTCGGCATTCGGCAGGGTTGCATCAGGATATTGTATATAGGCATAAGTATGACGGTAAGAGGGGGAATCGGCAAGTGAGCGATGGAGGCTAAAGCAATCTTATGGGTAAGCCAAAACAAATGCAGTCGATTGTTTTTCTCGCGGGCGGACATGCGCTGCGCTTAGTCCGCCCCTACCTCAGGCGCATTCTATTTCGGTTATCCATTAGCGAAAATCAAGCACACTCAAGGCGCTGGGAAAGATTGAACTCATTTTGAAAGTTACACTCTTTGGCGCATGTTCAAAACAGATGGGCGTAACATGTTACGCCCCTACGAGAAAAATCTGAATTTGAAGGCAGCGCGATTTTTGGAGGGCGACCGGGCCGGTCGCCCCTACAGCACATGTCCTATCCGCGCAGGAGTTTGGGGAGGTCGCGGAGTTTCGGCACTTTGCCCGCGAGGAGCGTTTGCACACGGAACAGGCGTCCGGCCATCCAGATGAGCAGAACATCGAGCGCAGCTAACAGCACCAAACTAAGGATGATCTGCTCCGCGGGAACGGTGGTGATGGTAACGCGCATGATCATCGCCAATGGTGATGTCACCGGGAACAAACTCAGAAATACGACCAGCGGCGCATCCGGTGTGGTAGTGAACAGGCTGATGAAGTACAGCGGAATCACCGCCGGAAGGGTGAAGATGACCGCGTACTGTGGGCCTTCCTGCATCGAATTGGAGATGGCGCTGACCATGCCATATGCCCCGGCAAAAAACAGATAGCCGAAGATGAAGTACAGCACCAGCACCAGAATTTGACCGGGTTCAAGCGAGAGCGCGGCGATGGCTCCCAACGCGGTGCTGCCCGCCGCGACCTGTGCCAGCAGCAAAATCCCCACCAACCAAACGCCAATCTGCATAATCCCCAAGACTCCGAGCGCCAAAATCTTGCCCGCCAGCAGCGCGGTTGGCTGCATCGAGGAGATGAGAATTTCGATCAGGCGAGTCTCTTTTTCCTCGATGACGGTTTGCATCAAGTAGCCGTTGGTGGTGAAGACACCGAGCATCAGGACGATGGCGAACAGATATACGACGACAAAATCCGTGCCAAAATTGGTTTGGGTTTGCCCGGTGGCGTCGCGCTGGAGGTTGATCTGCTGAAGCGATACGGGATTGAGCAACCGCACGAACAAATCGGGATTCATCTCCGCCGCAAGATGGCTCAGTACCAACTGGCGGATAGGCGCGGAGGTTGCGAGGTTGAGCGAAAAACGCGGCACAACCAGCGTGACATCCCCGGTTTCCAGATAATCAGCGGCGATGATGTAATAAACATCTATCTCGCCTGCGTCGAGTGCCGCTTTGGCGGCGGGTTCATCCGGGTAGGAGGTTAGAAAATCAGCGGTATCGCCGGGGTCGGCAAACATGCCGGAAAGGTCGATGTAACCCGCGTGTTTGACACCATCAAACGATGGGCCATCTTCTTCCTGCACTGCTACATCATCCGGCGGCGGATTTTCGGCCTGATTACGGGCATTGGCATCGTTAATGGCACGGTAGCCGATGAGCAGCACCAGTGCAATTATCGGAATGCCGAAGGTCATGAACAGAAAACCCTTGCGGCGGAAGTTGCGCCTGAGTTCGTAGAAAAATACCTGAAGGGTGTGACGCATCATGAGGTTTGCTCCTGTGTGGCAACGGTGGCTGCCGGGGGCGATTGACGAATCACGCGCCAGAGTTCACGCGGGCCGATGCGCTTTCCGTAAAGCAGTAAGCCCCAACGGAAAATCTTTGCCGACGCCCATACCACCACAATGGTCGTGACCAGCAAAATCAGCAAGCTAAGGATCAACTGCCAAGCAGGGATTGCGCCAAAACCCGCCCGCAATAAGGCGGTCATGGGGGCGGTTACGGGGATCAGCGTTAGGGCTACGGGCAGCGGGCCATTCGGGTCTTCGATGAAAGTCACGATGAAAAAGAACGGGATGACGAACAGCAGCGAAATGATGCTGGAAACCTGCCGACTTTCCTGTTCCGAATCGGTAACTGCGCCGATGCCCGCCAGCAGACTCGCCAGCAGGAAATAGCTGAGGATGAAGTAGACGACAAACAAAATCATCAGATCAGCCGGGAAGGAAAGTCCGTTCAGCACCGGAGTTGACTGCCCCACATTAAAGAGCACAAAACCCGCGATACCCCAAACGACCAATTGCGTTAAGCCAAGCAAGCCCAAGCCGAGAATTTTGCCAACGAGCAGTTGCAGCGGTGTGACGCTGGTGATGAGAATTTCGACAATGCGGTTGGTTTTTTCCTCAACCACGCCGTTCATCAAAAAGCCGCTGGTCACACCGGAGGACATCATAAAGACCAATGCGAAAATCATCGGCAGAAAGATGAGAATCGGGATGTTGGCCTCGGTGATAATGCGCCCACTGTCCTCGGCACGGATGGTCATTTCTACCGGGTCTTGAATGCGTTCCAATGGAACATCAGATTGCACTTCGCGGCTGAGGTTGGCAAGCATCAAGGCTTCAACCTGATCTTCAAAGACTTCTGGAATGCCATCATAGCTATAGGTTTGTACCACACCCGTCTGCAAGTAGTCCTCCGGCAGGAGGAAGTATGCGCCAATGGTTTTGGCATCCAACGCGGCGCGGGCGGAGGCATCATCCGGGTAGGCTTGCAGCGGGATAGTGAGTTCCTCCGGCAGAACCGGATCGGTCAGCACACCTGAGAGATCGACATAACCAATTGTTCCGAGACGGTCAACATCGGTTTCGCTGTTTCCGACAACGGCGAAGATGACAAACCACATGAAAAAGGTGAACACAGGGACGCCAAAGACGGCGAACAGGAATGCCGGACGGCGCAGATTAAACAGGTATTCGCGCCGCGCAATCAGCAGCAACTTGTTCATGATTTGCTGTCCTCCACCACGCGGATGAAGATGTCGTTCAGGCTGGGCACGGCCAGTTCAAAACGTTCGATATCGGTATCCGGCGCGGCGGCGATGGCGGCTAACACGTTTCCAGTGGTTACACCCGGTTTAAGATACAACGTAGCGGAAGGATGTCCATTTTCCGCCAGTTCAACCCGTTCGACGCCGGGTAATGCAGCCCAATTTCCCTGCCCTTGAACGATGATGGCATGAAGAGCGTACTGATTGCGGATGTCATTGACCGGGCCGTAGAGTTTTTGCTGCCCGTTGTTAATCATCAACAGGCGGTCGCACATTTCTTCAACCTGCGACATCTGATGGGTACTCATGACGATTGTGCCACCCCGCCCCTTAAACTCGAACAGCAGGTCTTTGAGCGCCAGTGAGTTCACCGGATCAAGGCCGGAAAAGGGTTCATCAATGATGATGAGTTCGGGGTTATGCAGCACGGTGACCGCGAACTGAATTTTTTGCTGCATCCCTTTGCTGAGTTCGCTGATTTTTTTCTTGCTGTGTTCGGCTAATTCCAAGCGTTCGAGCATTGCAAGACTGCGTTTATGGGCTTCTGAATTGCTCACACCTTTGAGCGTCGCCATATAGACCATCATTTCCAGCACGCGGACACTGCGGTATAAACCGCGCTCCTCTGGCAGATAGCCAATGCGATCTTTGGTGGCATCGGTCAGCGGGCCGCCTAACACCGCGATACGGCCTGTATCTGGCTTCAAAATATCCAGAATCATTCGCATGGTGGTGGTTTTGCCAGAGCCATTCGGCCCCAGCATGGCAAAAATTTCGCCGCGCCGAACATCAAAAGTCAGATCGTCAACTGCACGAAATGTCCCATAATTCTTGGAAATACCTTCAACCATAATGGCTGCTTCCGGGCGCATTGATCCCTCCTTCAAAGAGTAGGTGCATCCTGTTCATCTATACGCAAAACCAGCAAACAAGTTTCAAATTTTAGGCTGATGAACGGTTATACCCACTAGACTTGTTTTTTGTAAGGTTCAATGACGAACCTCAAACCCTGACTGCTTGTTCATATGTCCATAGCATGTTAAAATCCGCTACAGATGGGGAAACTTAATTGTCGCGCGAATTCAAAATCCGCGTACAATAATAAGTGTTGACATAAATAGATTTATTTCGTTATGCTGACTGCTATATACATGTGGGGAAAAGCTCAAGGGACTCGTGTTGCGTACGGGTAACACATAGTGGTACAATAAAAAAGTGATTGGTTATGACACGCTATCTTAATCTTTCGTTGTTTCTTTGGCAGTTGGTTGGACATCCCTTACAGGCTGTTGCGCCTGGTAAACTAACCCTTCGGAGGTTTTCATGAAAAAGCATATTCTAGTCGTAGACGACGAAATCGGTGCATTGACGCTGATTGGAATTATGCTTGAACGGGGCGGTTTCGGCGTTCTGAAGGCAAAGGACGCTAAATCTGCGCTGGCGATTCTCGATCAGAATACGCCAGACATGATTATCCTGGACGTGATGATGCCGGGGATGGATGGCATTGAATTATGCCGGGTCATTCGTACACGGCAAGACACGGGCGGGACACCGATCCTGATTCTTTCTGCACGCGGTGACGCTGAAAGCATTATGCGCGGGATTGAGGCGGGGGCAAATGATTATCTGCCCAAGCCGATTTTGCACCACGATCTGGTGGCAAAAGTCCGCATGATGTTGGGGCAGACCGATCAGGTTGCCTAGAACTCTTTATTTAAATGAAAATCTTTAGCAGGGACATGGCATAGGCTATGTCCCTGTTATGTATAGATTTCTACCCTGCCCCGTACAAAGCCCGATAGATACTGTAAAATCCATAGATGCGCTGCACGTAGATGCGGGTGCTTTCAATTGTGATGGTGGTCATGAACTGGTCAGGGTCGTCACCCGAAAGTTCCAGCCACGTGATGGCGCGCCCCGGCCCAGCGTTATATCCTGCTAAAGCGGCCTGTACGTTTTCATCAAAACGCCGAAGCTGCTCTTCCAGATAAAAAGCCCCAAACTCGATTCCGGCATAAGGCCGAAACAGATCACTATGCTGATAATCCGGCCATTGTAATTCGTCGGCTATGTACTGTGCCGTTGCCGGGACAACCTGCGTCAAGCCCTTCTCACCGGCGGCAGCGGTAGCATAAGTATCAAACAGACTCTCGTGACGAATCAAGGAAAACAGCAGGAGGGGGTCTATATTCCGGCGCTGCGCGACATTCAGCACAACATCCAGATAATAGGCGGGATAACGCATCCGGGCGATGTAAGGTGGTGCATCCAACGTAGGAACCCCGGCAGCACGGATAACGTTCGCCCCAGCCAGCACCGAGGGCTGATAAGCACCAATACCCCGCAGGAAAATGGCTAACTGATAGGAAGCCAACCCGTCGTTCTGGTAGGCTTCGATAATGTCGCCAAATTCAACTTCCGCTGCCGCATTGGCACCCACCGCCCACAATTCATTGCCACGAATCAATCGCGCATCGGTTTGTAAATTGGGGGTGAGAGGCCAGAGATCACCTTCCTGAGTCAGGCTAAAGGTTTGCCGCAACCAAGCTTCGGCTTCGGCACGCTGCGCGGCTTCATCAAACTCAAATTTGAAGGTTGTTGGACGGGCAAATGAGTCGCGGCCCGCGAGAATATCGGCAGCACGGGCACTAAAGTAGGTGTCGGGCGCGGCACTTGCCGCGAGTTTGAAGGCTTCTTCAGCCGTGCGCGAGTCGCCACGTCCTTGCGCCAGCCGACCGACCCAAAGATAAGCTGCCGCCTGATCTTCACCTGTTGTGGTGGTAGCCAACCGGGCGTAGAGCCGTTCTGCTCCGGCAAGATCATTCAGGTTATAAGCAGCCGATGCTGCCAGAAAAAGTCCGCTACGCGCCTGTTCGGTATCCGGATAAGCTGCTGCCAGCCGTTCAAAAACCGCACGCGACTCAGTAGGGTTTTCATTGGTGCCGTAGAGATAGCCCGCACGCCACAACGCCTCTGCCGCTTCAGGCAGATAGTCGTAGTTATCACCAATGCTGAGATACTGCTCTATCGCCCCATCAATATCCGTTGCCAGAAATTTCGTCCGCCCCTGCTCCAACAATGCCTGCCCAAAAGCCGGGTCGGTAGGATACTGGTCAATCACCGTTTGAAAAGCGACATTCGCTGCCGCCCCATTGCCGATTTCCCGGTAAGCACGTCCCAAAAGCAGATGCAGTTCCGCCGGGATATTTGCCAATGTGTTCTGGGTTGAGTAGCGCGTCAAGGCTTCGATTGAATCCTGATAATCGCCGTAAAAGAAGCTGATACGCCCCCGCGCATAATCATCCACCTCACGTTCGGCAGCAAGCAGGATTTGCATGGCGTCATAGGCCTGAGATGTTTCCGGGTAAGTGCTGAGAATCTTTTCCATACGTGCCAGACCATTTTCGGTGTCGCCTGTGTCAATCAGGGTTTGGGCAGCGCGGAACTCGATAAGGGCACGGTAGGGTGCATTTTGAGCGACAGCTAAAATCGCGGTGTACTGATTCAAGGCTTCCTGCGGTTGACCAGCGGTGACGTTTACCTGAGCAACTTTTTCGCGCAATGCGAGTTCGGGGACGAGGGTACGCCCAGCATCCGCCGCCGCTTTATAACTTAGCAGAGCTTCATCCAACTGCCCCAGCGCGACTTGAGCATCCGCAATGCGTTCCCATGCGTAGCTATCCACCAAACCGGGACGCTGTTGGAGGTAATATTGAAAATCCGCCAGCGCCGCTGCCCACTGTGATAACCCCATATAGGCATCGCCGCGCAAAAAATATGCCCGTACTGCACGTCCATCGGTTGGGTAACGATTGATAAAATCGGTCAGGGAATTAACCGCATCGGCAAATAACCCCTCGCGCAGGGCAGCGCGCCCCAAACCGAAAGCTGCCGAGGCGGCGATATCCGGCGATGGTGCATTAGTCAGCACGATTTGATAAGTGGCAACAGCATTTTCAAAATAGCCGTTGGTCAAATACTGATCGGCAATTTGCAGGGCTACTTCTGGCGGAACGGTTGGTGTTGGTGGAATGGTTGGCAGTGGTGTTTCGGTGGGAGGCAGCGTTGGCCCGGCAGTAGCGGGTTCAAATGTGGCAGTGACGTAAATCACAGCAGGTTGCTCACCCAGATTGCAGGATGAGAGTAAAAAGAGAGAGAAAACCAACCGCAAAATTACAGAGAACACAGCGGTTCGCAGAGGTTTCCAAAACTGAGAACTGAAGGCTGAAAACTGAAAACTTATTTGCATCATAGGGGGATTATGGCGGTGGGCAGGGCGAGAGTCAATGACTTTTACCCAACGCTAATCCAACGGTGGGATTAAATCACCGCTTAACCACGGCATTCCATAACCGATAACCAGATGTCCAGCTTCGGCTAATGCTTTGCCCAATTCGTCAGTATTGGAAAAAACCCACCAGTGTGCAGCAGAAGGCAAAATCGCCACACCGAAATCCTCCACTACCAATGCACTCAGATCACGGCGGGCATAATTTGAGTGCAAACTGGGTAAGGCAGGGACTGATTGATCTGTGCGGGTCAGTGTGATACGGAAGCGGGATGGCTGTCGGGATGCCCACTGGGTTTCGACATAGGCTAAAAGTTGAAATTCGATGAATGCATTCAAGTCAGAATCCAACGATTTGGCGAAACGAAACATCCCGCCTGCCCAGCGCACAGGATCATCTTCCAGCACATACCCAGCCGCTGTGAAAGCCTGCCCAACCACTGTGAGCAGGATAAGGTGGAAGTATTCCTGGGGGGTTTGCTCCGAAGTCATTTGAACCGCCAAGACGCCAAGTTATGCAAGATCAGAACCTTTGAGCAATTCACGCACTGCATCGGCTGTATTAACCGGATTGGCGCAGGCAAAATGGCGGCAGACATAAACGGTCGGCTGATCGTTGCGTTGGGTGCGGTAGCTTAATAACGGGATAGGCGACTCTTCTTTTATATCAACAGGTGTTAAAGCCTGAATCACATTCGGGCGATAGGGTTTCCGCACTACATCCAGCAAGGCAATTGTAGCTGCATCGTCCGGTTTGCCAACAATGGCAACTTCCGCCAATCCCGCTACCAGCATATCCACAGCGCTTAAGGCTTCGCCAAATGCGCCCGGCACCTGACGCATCGCTTCGGTCAGCAGCGCCAGCGCACGGCGGGCGGATTCGTCATATCGGGAGTCGCCAGTGTAGGCCAACAGACGAACCAACTGGCGTGCCATCATCGAATTACCAGAAGGCGTAGCGTTATCCTGCATATTGCGCGGACGGGTGATGAGCGATTCATGGTCGTCGCTGGTATCAAAAAAGCCGCCATCTTCCGCCGCAAAATGATCCAGTACATGGTCGGCAAGACGATGCGCCTCGATAAACCAGCGTTCATCAAAGGTGGTCTGATACAGTTCGAGCAAGCCATCAATCAGATTAGCGTAATCTTCCAGATAGGCGTTGATTTTGCTTTTGCCGTCTTTGTGCGTGCGATAGAGGCGACCATCCGGGGTACGCATTGCTGTGAGCAGGAAGTCAGCATTTTTCACCGCAGCCGCGCGATAATCGGGGCGATTCAATATACGCGCTGCTTCTGCCAAACTCGCCAGCATCATGCCATTCCATGCGGTGAGAATTTTGTCATCCAAACCGGGATGTACACGCTGAGTTCGAACAGCATACAGTTTATCTTTGATGGCATTCAACTTCGTGTGCAACTCGCTGACAGATAAATTCAGCCGCGCCGCCGAGATTTCGTCCTCATTGGGAACGTGCAGAATATTGTGTCCCTCGAAGTTGCCGCGCGAGGAAATACCCCAATATTCAATGGCAACCCGCGCATTTTCACCCAGAAGCGATTCAAGTTCATCTTTGCTCCAGACGAAGAACTTGCCCTCCTCGCCTTCACTGTCAGCATCAGTTGTGCTGTAAAAAGCACCTTCAGGGGCGGTCATCTCACGCAGGATGTAATCGTAAATTTCGGCAGCGATGGTTTTGAAAAAATCGTCTCCCGTAATCTGATAGGCGTGAAGATAGATACGGGAGAGTTGGGCATTATCGTATAGCATTTTCTCGAAGTGCGGGACGAGCCAGATGGCATCCACGCTATAGCGATGGAAACCGCCGCCGACCTGATCGTAAATGCCGCCGCGTGCCATCTTGCGGAGTGTAAGCAAAACCTGTGCTAATGGCTGTTTATCGCCCGTTCGAGCATAGGCGCGGAGCAGGAAGTCCAGATTCATGGGCTGTGGGAACTTGGGGGCACCGCTAAAACCACCATTAGCCGCGTCAAATTCCTGCCCCATGCGTTTGTAAGCCACATTCAATAAATCAGCATTCAGATCAGTCTGACTGCCACCGATTCCGAGGACATCACGCTTCAGGCCTTCGGTCAAATTGGATGCAGCCTGTTCGACCTGATCGCGCCGGGATTTATAGGCATCGGCCACACCAACCAGAATTTGCCGGAAAGCTGGCATCCCATGACGCGGTTCGACCGGAAAGTAGGTGCCACCATAAAATGGGCGTCCATCCGGGGTGAGGAATACCGTCATCGGCCAACCGCCGTGTCCGGTCAGGGCGATGACCGCCTGCATATAAATATCGTCTACATCGGGGCGTTCTTCACGATCCACTTTGACGCTTACGAACAATTCGTTCATGATCGTTGCGGTTGGCCCATGCTCAAAGCTCTCATGCGCCATGACGTGACACCAGTGGCAAGCGCTGTAACCGATGCTCAACAAAATCGGCTTATCTTCCGCTTTGGCACGGGTAAAGGCTTCGTCACCCCAAGGATACCAATCAACCGGATTTTCGGCGTGTTGGCGGAGGTAAGGGCTGGTTTCGTGTTGGAGACGATTCATATTTAGCTTTCAGCCACCAGCCATCACCGTACAGATCAGACTAAGGGCGATCATTCAAATAGGAGATATAACGATTGTGGCAAAGAGATGGGTTAAAAGCAACGGATTTAATGCCAATAGACTGAATCATTATGGCGCGAAGTTTTGACCCTATGGGAAAAGTGGAAACTCATTTCGTAGAACAGGTGATTACCAGCCCGTTATAGACGGTTGTTCTTTGGTTGTCTCTTCTTCTTTCCAATGGTCGGCCAGCCAGTTCAGCAGTTGACTACATATATCCGGCTTGAGGCGCACGGCTGCCTCGGTATTGTGACGCGAGAAAGCATAGAGGTTGATGAACTGATTTGCCCCCTGACGGCGTGAAACCCCAATCAGGTAATCGTGCATCCACCGTACCTCACCCCAAAGATAGGCTGAATGATCGCCATCTAACTGCATTCGTTCCAGAAAGTTGGCGCGATCTTTAACACTTAAGCCGTCGATCTGGAAGCGCAGCGCCAGCATTCCGCCATAGCTAAAAGTGAATTCGAGCAACTGCGAAGCCGAATCCAATTCGATTCGCATGGCGGCTACCCCATCCGAACTGGTCAGGACAGCCAGTCCACGTCCCGTTTTGGCGTCCACTTCTCGCAGGCGAATAACCGTCATTAGGGGTAGACCGGGAAAGCGCGCGGCCAATTCCACCGAAAGGGTTTCTGGATGGTCAAGCGCCTGCCGCACCAGCCAGGGCGCACTATCACGCGAGGCAACCGCTTCGGGCATATCCGCTGGGCGCAGGCGCGAAGCGGAAGCAATAGTCACATCATCCGGGGTAAGGGGTTGTTCGTGAACGTCGCTGGTCATGCTGCTTTCCGGGGCGAAATAATCTTTACGATAAGAACCAGCATATAACACAGCATCAACAAACGCAACTGACTCCCTCTCAACGCAAACACCCCCATTTTCCGGGGTTTTGCAGCAGGAAATGATATGGATATGATACCGCGCTCATACACTTCTAACACTCGATTCGTATGCTTAAAGCAATATCACGGCGCATTTGTGTGCAATCCGCCGTTGGTTCTGTTATTCTCATCATGCTGATGAACAGAAATTAGGGTAAAAACGTGCAACCTCCTGGTAACTCAGACGATAAAAAACCGACTCCGCCTCCTGGCCCGCAGTTTCGCATCCCCCGTTGGGTGTGGCCGGTGCTGTGGATTGCGCTGCTCGGATGGGCCTTCTTTCGCCTGCCAAGCATGTTGAGCGAAGCGACAGGCGAACAGACGGTGCAAATTTCATATGATTTCTTCCGCGACCAAATTGCGGCGGATAATGTAGCACAAGTGACCTTTCAGGAAAATGTGGCTCGCGGGGTTCTTAAATCATCGCGCCTGTATCCACCTGATGGTTCTCCACTACTGCAACAGGGCACTCAACAGCAGAATGTGCGCGCCTTCACGACCACCCTGCTGCCTTTCAGCGACCCGGAACTCGCACCGCTGCTGGATGAAAAAGATGTGATGGTGGTTTCGCAGTTTTCGGAACCTTCCGCCATTCTGGTCTTTTTGCTGAACTTCGCGCCGCTGCTGCTGCTGTTAGGCTTTTTCCTATGGTCGGCACGACGGGCACAGGGGCAAATGGGCAATGTATTTGGCTTTGGGCGAACGCAAGCGCGCGAATACACCATCGAACGTCCGCAGGTGACATTCGCGGATGTGGCCGGGCAGGATGCAGCCAAATCCGAACTGGTGGAAATTGTAGACTTCCTGAAAGAACCGGATAAATACATCGCACTGGGCGCACGAATCCCGCGCGGTGTACTGCTGATTGGCCCCCCCGGAACGGGTAAAACCCTGCTGGCGCGGGCGGTGGCAGGCGAAGCTAATGTTGCTTTTTTCAGCATTGCTGCCTCGGAATTCGTGGAAATGTTCGTTGGTGTAGGCGCAAGCCGGGTGCGAGACTTGTTCAAAAAGGCAAAGGACGCCGCCCCCAGTATCGTATTCATTGACGAAATCGACGCCGTAGGTCGGCAGCGTGGCGCGGGTTTAGGCGGCGGCAATGACGAACGTGAACAAACGCTTAATCAGATGCTGGCGGAGATGGACGGATTCGATCAGAACGAAAGTGTGATCGTCATGGCAGCAACCAACCGCCCGGATGTACTTGACCCGGCATTGCTGCGCCCCGGACGTTTTGATCGTCAGGTGACGGTTGGGTTGGCAGACAGAGCCGGACGCCTGAATATCTTGCGGATTCATACTCAGGGCAAGCCTTTGGACAGCAACATTGATCTGGAAGCAATATCAAAAGCCACTATCGGCTTTTCTGGTGCAGACCTCGCAAATCTGGCAAATGAAGCTGCCTTGACTGCCGCACGGCGTGGTGTCAAGAAGATCAGCCAGCGCGATTTTCTGGATGCCTTCGACCGCATCGTGTTGGGTACGGAAAGCCCACCCCTTTCCAATCAGGAAGAAAGACGGGTCGTGGCCTATCATGAAGCCGGCCACGCAATGGTTGGCGCATTGACACCCGGCGCAGACCCGGTATTCAAAGTGACCATTGTTCCGCGTGGGCAGGCGCTTGGTGTTACTGCCTCTATGCCTGACGATGACCGTCGCAATTACTCACGCGAATACCTGATCACCCGGATGTGGATGCTGTTGGGCGGACGTGCGGCAGAAGAAGTCGCAATTGGGCAAATCACCACTGGCGCTTCCAACGACCTGAAGCGTGTAACCGATATGGCACGACGGATGGTATCAGAGTTCGGCATGAGTGATGCGCTTGGCCCGCTGAACTTTGGCGACAATGAACGCCAACCATTCCTGGGCTATTCACTCTCACAGGGGCGCAGCTACAGCGAAGAAACGGCTGCCCGCATTGATGCTGAAGTTCGACGCATTGTGGACGAGGCTCACACCCATACGGTCAAGCTGCTGCGTGAAAATCGCGAAAAACTGGATGCATTGGCTCAGGAACTGCTGAATACTGAAGTGGTGGATGGCAGCCGCGTTTACGAAATCGCTGGTGTACAGCCAACTTCCGAGAATCCTTTGCGGGGCATCAGCCCGGATATACAGGCAACACCCGGGGATTAATCCTTCCCGCTTTCCCATAAATAAAAGCGCCCCGGAAGCTACATTTCCGAGGCGCTTTCTTTTTCCCTTCACTAGCCGGTTTCCTGGGCGGGCTGGCGGACTTCCGACGTGAACTGCACGGGCGACGATACATAGGATGCACGGCGCAGCAAACGGGCGAAGAATCCGGGCTGCCTGGGTTGGTCATCTGGAAGGGCATCCGTTTCGCTGTACGACAGTTGATCTTCGGCAATCTGCTTCAAAGCCGCTTTGGCAATGTTTGGATCAATCATGTTCATCATGGTTCACAACCTCCTCAACATCATTTACAGCCTTACGATACGCGCCAAACCGGGCGACAATCACCTATCGAAAGGTAGGTTAGGGGGTTGGGAATTTTAGGATAATCAGGTAAACAGAGGAACCGCTACGTGAGAAGATGGAGTTCACGAGCGCGAGCAACAGCCTGTGTACGGCTGCCAACCCCGAGTTTGCTGTAAATCTGGTTGATATACCATTTAACAGTTCCAACCGAGAAAATCAGTGCTTCCGCAATTTCACGATTGGAGCGCCCTGCCGCGACCAAATGCAAAATTTCGACCTCACGCGCGGTTAGACCATCGGGAAGAACATTCGGGAGTTGGTCGTCTACAGGCTGGTTGATAAATGCTTGAGCCGTAGCTTCAATGTCCAGCGTCTTGGCGTGTTCAGATGCGGTGATATACACCTCCGGCGCAAGTTCGGCGCGGAACCGGGTCAATTCCTCCTCTGCCCAAATGCGTGCCTCAACTGTGCTGCGCGGATTGATTGTAACAGCTATCAGCAACGCGACGGCATCATGGATTCGCCCCTGAACAGCCCATAATTTGCCAACGTTCACCAATGCCTGACTCATCTGACCATAACGATGTGGATGACCATACAGGTTCATGTAGACCCGTAAGCTCTGCTGATAGGCGCGTTGGGCTTCGGCGTACTGTTTTTCCAGAAAAGCAATGTAACCAAGCCCCTGATAATTCCAGCCGATTGGCATCCAATACCCGGCTTGCTCTAACACGCGATTGCTGTAGAGCCGCATCTGTTTCGACCTCGTATAATCGCCCAACTTCTCCAGCACCCGTCCGAGGAATGAGCCAGCGACAGCGCCAATCAAGGCTGCATCCCCGCTGCGTTCGGCGACCTGCAAGGCTTCTTCGCCAATTTGCCGCGCCTCGGTTAAATCATCTTGAACAAAGCGCAGCAAAGCCAAAGCATACTGACATTCGGCTATCAACCAAGCATGACCGACTTCCCGCGCCATACGCAGATTTTCTTGCGCCAAGCGATCAGGTTCAATCCAACGGGCGGGATCAGCATCCGGCGGCACCAGCCACCCAAAACGGCTGATGTAGTGGTGCAGCAGCGAGTTCCGCCCGATAACCAATTCTTCCGGCGAGCCACAGGCTTGCAGCAAAACCAGCCCTTCATCCAGCGCAGCTTTGGCATCTTCTTTTTCGTATTTTTCGTCCAGCAGCGAACCGTAGTGAATTAACAATTTACCCAGCACGCGCCGCGATTCATCATCTGCTGCAATCGGACGCACAGCCTCTACCGCACGGTGGAACAATTCCAGACCATCTTTTTCATGGAATGTGAGCATATGGAAGCTCCACATGGCATTGGCGGCCTGATAAAGATTGGTCAGTTTATGTTCGTTCGCCGCATACAACCACGCTGTTCGCACATTTTCGATCTCAGCTTCAATCACGGCTACTGATTCTTGCTGACGCGCAGAACGCAGCTCAAACCACTGCCCACCCATAAATTCGGCAAAGCAGGCCGCATGACGATCATGCGCTTCTATCCAGTTTTGGGGCGCAGCGCGGAGCTGTTCTTCCCCGTACTGCCGCAGCAGTTCGTGAATATCATAACGACCATCCACATCCCGGCGCAGCAGCGATTTATTGACTAGCGTAGACAGCATCCGCAGCGAAGCCCCTGCCACCGCCTCAGCCGCCGCACGATTAAAGCCACCCCGGAAAACCGACAACCGGGCAAAGGTTTCCTGTTCAGCGGATGAGAGCAGTTTCCAGGATTGTTCCAGCACCGCCCGCATACTGCGATGACGCAGCGGAACATTGCGGACGGGCGTTTCCAGAATATCCAAACTCTGGGTAATCTCATCGGCAATTTCGGCACAGTTCAACGTCCGCACCCATGAAGCCGCCAGTTCCAATGCCAGCGGCATCCCCTCGACCAACGCGCATACCCGAACAACCCCGACGATCTCATGTTCAAGCGCAAAATCCGGGCGCAAACGACGGGCATTCTGCACGAATAGACGAACCGCCGGATATGCTTCCCTATCCTGCACGTCCGCTGTAGCCGGAAACGCCATGCCGGAGATGCTGTATAACCATTCTTCTTGAAGATTTAACGCCTCGCGTGAGGTCGCCAGCACTTTCAACCCCGGTGCATCTGCCAGCAAATCGCTCAGAACATCGACACCATCCAACAGATGTTCGAGATTATCGACAATCAGCAGCAGCGATTTATCCCGCAGATAATATGTGAGCTGTTCCAGTGGATTGCCGCCTGAATAAAACTGAAAATCGACAGCACCGCCTACCGCCGAAATGATAAAATCCGGGGCGGAGAGGGGTTGGAGGGAAACAAAATGTGCGCCGTCAGGGAAGTCCAGTTTTCCGGCCACTTCCAGCGCCAGGCGGGTTTTGCCAATTCCGCCGGGGCCAACCAGCGTCAACAACCGACAGGCTGGATCAGCAAGTAAACGGACAATTTCGGCCATTTCGTCTGCCCGACCAATAAAGGTGGTTGGTTGTGCAGGAAGCGCAGAGGCGATCATCACTCACAAAATAGTGCATTGAACGGATTATCCGATTTTAACACATTACGATCTTATGATGTGGACAAACCCCGAACCGCCCATATACATCCCGCCGTCGATATTCACACATAATCCATTGGCATAAACCAACGGCTCTGTGATTTCGCTAGATGGCTGTCCGGTAATGGTGGTGATAGGTGTGTGACCGTGAATAATTTGTGATCCACCATAAGTCGCTAAAAAATCAGCGGCGATCCGTACCCCCTGTTCCGAGTCCAGAAAGGCTTCGCGCGTCGCGAACCGCTTCATCAATTGTCCAATACCCGGTAAATCTGACTCGGCAAACAGGGTTGCGACTGCCTGATTAACCTCGTCAACAGTCTTACCATAATTGGTGTAGAGCAGCGAGTCCGCGTGGATAATCAACTTATCCCCCACCAACAACATGACGGGAAGATTTGCAAGCCAATGAATTTGTTCTGTTGTGAAATCTTCCAGATCAGATATGAGCCCACCGTTCCGCAACCACACCGATCGGAAAGCGAATCCCTGTTCAGTGACGGCATCAGGATATTGCTGCACCATTGGAATGTATAGATCATGGTTGCCCATCACTGCCAGCACCCGACCACCCACCTCAGCCGCTTCCGACTGAAGACGCATCACCAGTTCAACCGTGCCGACCCCATCCGGGCCACGATCTACAAAATCCCCCATAAAACATAGTGTCTTACTGCTGCCTGACCACTTCACCTGTTCATTAATCAGCCCTGCCCCACATAGCAGTTTGACTAACTTTTCGTAATGCCCGTGAATATCCCCTATGGCGTAGATTGCACTCATGCATTAGTCCCATATTGATTTCTTAAGCCCTCTAATACTACCACGTTCCTTATAATGTAGAGAACCTTACATATTCGTTATTTTGCTGTAAGGTGCGAATTACTACGATTCAGGATGTCTGGACTTGACCCGTTTTGGTGGAGGATGAATAAGAGACACCCTCAGGATAAATGAGCGGTTTCAAATGTCAGTGGGCTGCGGTAGCCCAGAGACGAGTGCAAGCGCTGACGATTGTAGAACACCTCAATGAACTCAAAC
>JAIOHM010000028.1 GCA_019912965.1 Anaerolineae bacterium | reverse complement strand
GAATTGTCGCCCGCTACCTGAAACTGGATGTACTGCTTGCACCGCGCAGTGTTTTGAGTTGGGTGAAAGGATTTTTTCGGGCAGATTGGGCAGCGATTGAGCCATTACCCCTTCATCGCTCTGCTGCTGAAATCCTGCTGGTAATTGCCGTTGCACTATGGGCGACCAGCCGCTTTAGTGCTGCACAACCGCCGCTGCAATATTCTGGCAACGAAGCCGAATGGTTGACCAGCACCGTGTATGCCGCGCATGATGGTCTGCGCTTATACGGGCGGATTCCCTTGTGGCAGCCGTTGTTCGAGTTTGGCGAACCGCTGGTCGAAAATCCATTTTCATTTATCTTGAATCCCTTTAGTGGTGTGCCGGGGTTACTGTTTGGCGGCGCACAAGGGGTGATGTACAGCATCGTCATCGCGGCGGCGCTGGCAGGTGTTGGCGGCTGGTTCATGGGACGGGTGTTGGGACTGGGCATTTGGGGACGGCTGCTGCTGGCATTGTTGCTGATTGGCAAAGGCAACATGCACGCCATGGTGAACACGGGATTTTACCAGTTAGGCCTCAGTCAAGCCTATATTCCCTGGGTGACAGGTGGTGTGATTGCTGTGCTGCGTTTACCCGGCAAACGTTGGCCGATACCCCTGCTGGCCGTTTCGGTCACGCTGCTGCTGTTCGCAGGCAACTTATGGTATCTGCTGCCTACAGTAGTTGGTGGCGCGGTGATTGCACTGGTTTATTGTTTTGTCGGGAACGGGATCGATTGGAGCGCACTGCGGCGGCTGGCGCTGGCGGGTGTGTTGGCAGCCGGGTTGAGCGCGGTTGAACTGATTCCGATTGTTGCCAATTTTCACCGCATCGGCAACCATCCACCGGAGAAGGCGGCGGGTTGGGTGCTGCCGCTGTTCTGGGAAGATGCCGTTCCGCTGTATTTTAACCCTGATCCGCGTCAGAAATTGGTTGTTTATTTCCCCAGCACGGCGCATATTGAAGTGCCGACCATCGAACGATACGATGAATTTTTCTACAGCTTTGTTGTACCGGGCTGGATGCTGGCACTCATCGCGCTGATTCCGTTGTATCGCCCCGGCAAGGCGCGGCGGTTCTGGGCACTGGGATTTGTGCTGCTGATTTTTGCGACTGTGTGGGGAGCGGGCGGCAATCCACTATTTTTATGGCTGTATCAAAATGTCCCTGTTCTGGCACAGTGGCGTTTCGTCGGACGGGCTTTTGGGGTAGGGGCGTTCTGGGTCGCTGTTCTGGTCGCTATGCGTGTGGATGCCTTGAGTGTGTATCTGCTGCGAACAGATTGGGCAGCACTGGGTTTGAAACCGCGTCTGCAAAAATATCTGCCGCCGTTTGCTGTTGTTGGCCTGTCGGTGGCTGTAGCGGTCGCAGCTTATCAGGTGAATGCTCAGTGGAAGGATGGCATGTTATCCAACAGCATCAACCCGATTAACCCGTTCTTTGATCGCTGCGTTACCGTCGCCAGTAAGCTGAACGATGGTCAACCAGTTTCGCTCTGGCAGAACTACTACATGGATATTGTGACGTTGCAAAAGAACAACGTCCGTACATGGGATATTCAGGCAGATTACGCAATTCTGCCGTTCCCCAATACCATCGGCAACCCGGAGATTGACCTGAAACGTTCGCTGCCGGAATATGCGCTGGCACGCACCTTCCCGGACGACAAAATCTTCATCAACTTTGGCTACCGTCCCGTGCCAAATAGCCCGAAGGAAAACCGTTTAGGCCCGTGCCTGTATCGTAATCCAGCTGCACTGCCATATGCCTATACCCTCCCGCTGCCTATTGCTCATTTACTGATTCCATCGCCAGAAAATATCTATCTGCGTACCAACTTTCCGCCCGATAGCCTGACGGATATTCGAACGAATCGCACACCCGACCAGATTGCGGCGGTGCTGACCGAGCCACGCACTACACGCATGATTTTTACGGTGCAGGAACGAACCTATCCCGGCTGGCGAGTGGAAATTAATGGTCAGCCTGCACGACTGGAATCTTTCGCCGGACAGCTTGCCGTTGAACTGCCGCTGGGCGATGAACCGCTGCAAATCTATTTTGAGTATCGTCCACCGCTGCTGCTGGTGAGCGGATGGATTACGATCATCACATCCATTTTCACCATTCTCTACATGTTATTCGGCTTGTCTATTCTCCGCCGTCCACTGCGTCCGCGCCCGGAAGCGGAGGAGGGTGTGGGGTGAAGGGTGTAAAAACCCGTTGGCTGGCGCTGCTTGGTTTGCTGGTAGCCGCTGGCGGATTGGTGATGCTGGCGTTACGGCGGCGATCTGTTACCCGCCCACAGCCGTTAGCCATTAGCCAACCATCATTAGCCACTATTCAGCAGCCCCCGGATGACCTTGAGCCTTCGGAACTCAATGCTCATCGCTCATCATCCGTCATTCGCTACTTGCTGCCTGTTGTCGAAATTGGGCTGGTACTGGTAGTGTCGCTGGTAGCTGCACGCTACTTCATCACGGCTGACCCAACCTATCTGTACTCCGGCGGCGAAGCGGAATGGCTGACCAGTCCGGCCTACGCCGCGCACGATGGTTTGCAGCAGCACGGACGCATTCCGTTGTGGCAGCCTTTGTTCGAAGCGGGCGAACCGCTGCTCGAAAATCCCTTTGCATTTATCTTCAATCCCTTTAGTTCTGTGCCGAGCCTGCTGCTGGGTGGCGAGTCCGGAATACGGGTGAGCATTGTTTTGACAGCCTGCATCGCGGGTTTAGGCGGCTGGTTTTTGGGGCATATGCTGGGACTGAGCCTATTCGGGCGTTTGCTGTTGGGACTACTGCTGATCGGCAAAGGCAACATGCACGCCATGCTGAACACAGGCTATTTTCAACTCGGCGTCAGTCAGGCTTATATTCCCTGGGTGATTGGCAGCACACTGGCTGTTTTACGTGTGCGGGGTAAACGCTGGCCTGTGCCACTGCTGGCTGTTTCAGTGATGCTGTTGTACTTCGCCGGAAATTTGTGGTATGTGCTGCCAACGGTCGTGGGTGCAGGTCTGGTGGCGCTGATTTACCTTGTGAGAACTGGTAAACACATTATTGATTGGGGTGCGATAGGGCGTTTGCTGCTGGCGGGTGGGTTGGTGTTGGTGCTTAGTGCTGTAACGCTGCTGCCCCTGATCGTTAATTTTGAGCGTATTGGCAAACATCCGCCGGAAATTGAAGCCGGATTTGTCGTTCCGCTGTGGGAAAACATTCTCCCACTGTATATCAACCCGGATCGTTATCAGATTGTCCATCTTCAAAATCCGCTTGACCCATTTCCGTTTGATCTTTCACTTTACAAGGTGGATGAATTTTACTTCAGCTTTGTTGCCCCATTGTGGTTTGTGGGTTTGCTGCTCATCCTGCCGCCCTATCGGTTGCGATTCGGACATCATACGCGGTTGTGGTGGCTGGCGCTAATCTTATTTGTGTTGGCGACGTTATGGGGCGCGGGCGGGCAGCCATTGTTCATCTGGTTGTACCAAAATATTTCGCTTTTGGGGCAGTGGCGTTTCGTAGGTCGGGCGCTGGGGGTGGGGGCGTTCTGGTTGGCCCTACTGATCGCCTTGCGTGCTGACCAAATCTGGCTGTATTTCCAGAAGCCATCGCTGAATCCAGTTCGCGCATGGGGGAAAAAATGGGCGGTTGTACTGCTGTTTCTGGCGGGCGGATTTGCTGCGGCTGATTCGATGGCACAGTGGGATGCCAGCCAGTTTGGGGTGCTGCGTCCGCTGGAGCCAACCATGAATAACTGTCTGGAACGATTTCGCCTTCAAAATCCTGATCGCCAGTTGACGGTCTGGCAAGGGGAATACAAGATCATCCGGTCGCTGCTGCGGTATCGGGTGCGGACGTGGGACATTCAGGCCGATTTCGAGATGAACGGGATTCCCGGCGATTTTGAAGCGAATCTTGCCTATTCGCTGCCGGAATATTTGTTGATCTGGAATGATGATCTGGCGCGTAATTATCTGGTATCCCTGCCGGGTTATGAACCGGTGATGGAAAGCCGCTACAGCGAGATTGGTCTGCCCTGCCTGTATCGTAATCCTAAAGCCTTGTCTTATGCTTATACCCTTCCTGCCGATAGCATTCCGACGCCTTTGGCACTGCAAATTCCGATTCCGTTTTACGGCGATTTTTTCGATCTGGACAGTTTTCCGCCGGGTACAGTTACACCCATCACATCGCTCAATCCTGCCCCTGACCAGATTATCGCAGTGGTAACCCAGCCCCGTGCTTCCAATATGTTATTGACCGCACAGGAGCGCGCCTATCCCGGCTGGCAGGCCGAAATTAATGGGCAGCCTGTCCCGGTTCAATCCTTCGGCGGGCAGGTATCGGTCGAACTGCCGCCCGGTGATGATCGATTGCAGATTGTATTCGTCTATCGCCCACCACTGCTGATGACAGGCGGATTGCTGACGCTGCTTTCGGCAGTATCGTGCATCGTTTATCTGGCGTTTGGAAAGCGCCCGCTTTTCGTACTTTGGTCGGTTGCCCGCCGTGCAAAGTCTGTGCTAGGCTAGAGTAATGAACGCTTTACCCCCGTCTACACTGCGCGCCCGCTGGCTGGCGCTGACTGGCTTGCTGCTGGCTGGCGGTGGTCTGGTTGCCTTTATTACCCGCCGTCAACGGTTGTCGGGCAGCCAACAACCAACAACTAATCTGCCAATGATCAGCCATGAGCAACTTGATACCCATAATCCGTTATCAGATGCCATTCCAACATCTGATCTGGAAGCTATCCGCATAGAACCCAAAGTTGAGAATTTAGCCCCAAAAATCGCTAATCCCGAATCCGGTGTTCGTTCCTTATCATCCAGCCCGCTTAATGCGTTACTACGCCTGTTTGCCTTCATTGGTGTTACGGTTGTCGCTGCTCTGGGCTTGATCGCATTGCAAAGCCAATCGACGCTGGTTTCCGCGCCAGTGTTTGTTCTGCTGCTGGTCGGTTCGCTGGTTTTTGCAGGCTGGAGCGCCCCAGACGCCAGTGAACATTCGATACGCAGTGTGGTAGCGACTGTTCAAGAGGGCGTCACCATCTTTCTGGATTTCCGCCGGGGTGTGCGCCGCCGCACCGGATTGGCTTCGGTTTGCATGGCGTTGGCGATACTTGGAATGGCTTATTCGGCTTTCCAATTCTATCAGGCGGTTGTTAGCCAATCGCTGCCGCGCACCGCTTTACAATGGCTGCTGATCGGAATCGTGCTGATGGGGGCAGCCATGCTGTTCAACCGTCCTGCCATTCCGGTTTTTGCCATTCCCGCCCGTGCAATTACCCATGCACCTGCCGCGATTCGTCGCCGAATGGTAGTGCCTGGATTGGTTGCGCTCGTGGTGCTGGCGGAAGTTAATGGGGGCTTGTTGGGGCTGGGGTTGCAGGCTCATTATCTGGTGCAGTTGGGTTTGTTATTGCTGGGCATTCTGCTGCTGGTGATCGGGTTCGGTGGCTGGGAATGGCGTTTGCCACGAGTCACCAGACAAGAAGCACTGCTGCTGGTCGGGTTGATGACGCTGGCTTTCTTCCCGCGCACGATTGGTCTAGAGACACTGGTTCATCGCTTTGTGGATGAAATTCATTATGCAGGTGCAGTGGCTCATCTATGGGCTGACCCGTTTACCCGGATTCTGACGCCATTTGCCGAAGTCACAGCTTTTACGTGGTTTTATCCGATTGTACAGGCCGGAAGTGTTGGGGTATTCGGTGCAGGTTTGGGGGCGCTCCGGCTGCCCAGCATTATAGTCGGCGTGCTAACCGTACCAGCCATCTATTTTCTGGCGCGAACGCTGTTTGATCGTCGCACAGCCATAATTGCCGCCCTGTTATTGACAACCTTCCCGCCACATGTGCATTTCAGCCGCCTTGCCCTGAACAATATTGTTGATCCATTTTTGGGAACACTGGCATTGGCTTTCCTGTTCCGGGGTTTGAAGAATGAACGCCGCAGCGATTATGTACTGGCAGGCGCGATGCTTGGCCTGACCCAGTATTTTTACGAGGGCGGGCGTCTGCTGTATCCACCGCTGCTGATTGTTTCATTCATTATCGGCTGGCTGCTGCTGAAACGGGGGCGGGCGGATTTGCGTCATGCAGCTTTCGGTTTGCTGGTAGCGGTGTTGATTGCCGCACCATTTTATTACACGCTGTTTGCTGCCAAAGCATCCTTTATTCCCCGTATGAATCAGGAAGGCATTACCCCCACTGAACTGAACAACACGGTCAATAATCTGGTTACACCGGATAAGGTTTACCAGCGTTTTGCCCATCCATTTTTGATGTATACCGGAGTATCCGACTTTAGCTGGTTCTATGGTGGTTATCAGCCCATTGTACTGCGTTATTTTGTTCCAACATTTTTACTGGGTTTGGCCGTGCTGCTCTGGCGCTGGCGCTTGTTGGGGGCGCTGCCACTGCTGATATGGCTGTTGGCAACATCACTTGGCAATGTATTTATTCGGGATAGTGCCTGGACGCCGCGTTATGTGGTGGCATTTCCGGCGGTGGTATTGTTGATGGCGATCGGATTGCGCCATGTGCTGCCGTTGATCTGGCCGGAAGAATCCCGCCCCAGACTGCGCCAGCGGGCGATAATCCTGCTGCTGACAGTGATGGTCGGTGGGCAGTTTGTTTATTATTTCGGCGATCATATGCCAATTTTTGACCGCCAGTTCCGGCGTACCACTGATTTTGAAGATGCCCTTTTCCGCGCACGGGAATTTCCGCCGGGGACACATGTTTATATCGTTGCCCCATATGCTATATGGTTCTACAACCTCGGCATCTGGCACGAGTTTTTCGATATGAATTTGATATTGCAATCGCGTCACCCGAATGAAATTGATGCTGCATTTCTGAATGATTTACCGGCTGGTAACGACTATGCGTTCTTCATCGAGCAGAACGATGCGGAAACGCTGGCGAAATTGCAAAGACATTTCCAACTCCTGCCGCCCGAACTTAGCCCCTACAACCTCGCCATTGAGTATCAATTGGTGTTGTACCGCGCACCGCATTCTCAACAACAGCAGTAAAGGCCATCCATGCGTTTTTTCCGGTTGCTGACCCGCCGCCATGCTGCCCGCCTGTTGACTGGTCTTGCCTGCCTGTTTATGGCGTTCGCGGCTTATTTTTTCACCCCATCGCCAAAGGGAGAATGGCTCATTTACACCCCCGGATTGATGGGGCTTGGGAGCATCTGTCTGTTCTTTGCAATGCATTTGAGCCGTCAGCCCTTAGCCGTCAGCGGACAGTCATCAACCGTCAGCCATCAGCAAAAAAATGGTGCTCAATCAAAACTCAGCATTCGAAACATAGTCCTTTGTCTTCTGCTCATTCTGGGCGGCCTTATCTGCCTTGCCATCCTGATTGAAAACAACGGCCAGTTTCTACATATCCCGGCGTTGATGACCCTCTCACTTCACGCTCAATTCGCCGTGTGCATCATCAGTATTATGGCGCTTACGCTCGGTTTTGGCCTCATCCAGCGGTCAAAAACCCACTCAGAACCTAAATCTCAATACTCAGTACTCAGCACTCAGTACTTTTATCCGGTGTTACTGGTCATTATCACCATTTTGGCTTTTGTTCTGCGTCTGTGGGAACTTGGCACGGCGGTGCATAAATTCGTGGATGAGGTACATTTTTCGACAGCCGTGATGTCGCTGCTCCCCGGTACACCCGGTTTCCGTCTGCTGGAACCCTTCAGCAGTATCACTGCCTTTCCCTGGTTATATCCCTACTGGCAGAGCCTTGCAGTACAAGCCCTTGGGCGCGGTCTGGAAGCGCTGCGCCTGCCCAGCGTGATTCTGGGTACGCTCGGCATTCCAGCCATTTATCTGCTGGCGAAAAATCTGTTTGATCGCCCGATTGCGCTGCTGGCGGCGTTACTGCTGGCGACTTTCCCGCCGCATCTGCATTTCAGCCGAATCGGACTTAACAACATTGCTGATCCGCTGGTTGGCACATTGATGCTGGCTTTTCTTGGGCGCGGTTTGCGGACAGGTCGCCGTCTGGATTTTGCGCTGGCTGGAGCAGCCCTCGGCCTGACACAGTATTTTTATGAAGGCGGACGACTCCTGTATCCGCCGCTGGCTGTGCTGTGGCTGATTTACGCCCTCGTCACCCGCCGGAGAAGCCATCAGCCGTCAGCTTTCAGCTTTCAGCCAATTGAAGTGAGCACCCGAAACGCAAAACGCGGAACTGTTTCCTCAGTACCTAAAACCGCTTACGCCTCATACCTGATATTTTTTCTCGTCGCCTTTTTAGTTGCGCTACCCATCTATACCACTCTGATTGCCTGGGATCATCCACTGGTTGCCCGCTTCAACACGGTGGGTTTAGGTGGTTCCTACTGGTTGAAGGTGCAGGCAGTTGGTCAGCCGCAAACGCTGGAACAATCGCTTCTGCGCCCGTTCCTTGTGTATGTTCATCAACCGGAAACCGGACAGTATTATGGCGGGGAACAGGCGCTTGTCCTGACGCCATTGGTGCCGTTTTTGCTGCTGGGGGCGGTCGTGCTGGTATGGCGCTGGCGCTCACCGGGATTTGTGCTGCTAATCTGGCTAATGCTCACTTCGGCGGGCAATATTCTGATGACTGAAAGCGCGATTTCTGCCCGTTACGTGGTGGCTTTTCCGGCACTGGTCATCATCATTGCGGTGGGTGTGCGAACTGTACTGATTTTGCTGCTGCCCACCCGTTATCCCAATTGGGCCAGAGCATTATTGCTGGGGAGCATTGGCATGTTCTTCGGCGTGGCGCAGGTTATCTATTACTTCGGCCCCCATCTGGAAACCTATAACCGCCAGATTCGTCCGTTCTATGATAATGAAGATGCCATGTTTCGCGCGGCGGCACTTCCATCGGGCACACAGGTACACGTCTTCAGTGATTATGCCTCAACCGATGCCTATCTCAGTGGTGTCCTCGGCTTTCTGGCTGATGGATTCACCGTCTCAGCCCGTGCCCTCAACACCATCGATAGCACTTATCTCAGCGGACTGCCACCCACTCTGAACCATGCTTTCTTTCTCGAACCCGATGATGGAGCTACATTGGCACTGCTTCAAACGCGGTTTATGCTCGAAGGCCCGTTTGCCAGTCCCTATAACGTTGCCCCGGAAAAACAACTGCTCCTCTACTTCGCCCGCGCCGTGCCAGCAGGATAAGCTATAATCAGATTAGATCAGGAGGTAGGTATGCTGCTACGGCACAAACTGACGGTTGAAGAATTTGATACGCTCGCTCTACTGCCGGAAAACGCCGACAAGGTATTGGAATTTATTGGCGGGGAGATTGTCGAAGTGCCTTCAAATCCATATTCATCTTCGCTTGCATCTGAAGTCAGTTATTATTTCAAGCACTTTTTGAAACATAGTAACATACAGGGGCATGTTACCGGGGAGGCCGGGGGATATTGGGTTTCCGGCGAACGATATGCGCCGGATGTCGCCTTTATCTCCAAAACCCGTCAGCCTGAATTGGTTCATGAAGGGTACAATCCCAACCCGCCGGATTTAGCTGTTGAAATTGTTTCCCCGACTGATTCCGAGCGAAAACTGCGAACCAAAGTCACCAACTATCTTGCGGCTGGCACACTGGTTTGGGTGATTTACCCGGAGTCCAAAGAGGTTGAAATTTATGCCCCCGGCAAGCCGATGCAGCTTTTTGATGTTGAAGGCATTCTGGATGGCGGGGATGTTCTCCCCGGTTTCAAACTGGCCGTTAAAGACATTTTCCCCGACAAATAAAAAGGGTTTGCCCACCGGACAAACCCTTTTAGCCATTTAACTTAACGGGATGGCTTGCCACTCGCACCGAACTGCGATAAATCCATCCCCGGTTGATACTTGCTGCCGTCCGGCATGGTAGCGCCGCTCAGGTCAGCGTCCCGGAAGTTTGCATCCCGCAGATCAGCGTCGCGCAGATTGGCATTCCGCAGGTTGGCGTCACGCAGATTGGCGCTGATCAGTTTCGCGCCGATCAGTTTCGCACTCTCAAGCTGGCAATCACGCATATTCGCATCCTGAAGATTGGCGTTCGACAGATCCGCCCGTTCCAGATTCGTCTCGCGCAAATTCGCATTTGTGAGATTCGCGTTCGTCAGAATCGCTTCATCCATATGCGCTTCAGACAAATCGATATCCATCAAGTCTGCCCCGGCGAAATCAGCACCTTCCAATTGAGCATCCTGTAAATTTGCCGAAGTCAGGTTCGCGCCACGCAAATTTGCCCGCTCGAATGTGGCGTCTTCCAGATTTGCATCCGAAAGATTAGCCCCTTCTAGATTGGATTCGGTGAAGTCTGCATCCTGAGCGCTGATCGAATTCAGGTTCGCCCCGGTCAGATTCACATCCACCAGTTGAGCATCCTGCAAATTGGCATCCGACAGATTCACGCCTTGCATATTGGACTGGTTGAAGACCGTATCCTGGGCGTTAACCGAATTCAGATTCGCACCAGTCAGGTTAGCGCCCACCAGTTGAGCATCCTGCAAATTGGTGTCCATCATCTGCGCGCCCTGCAAATTAGCCTGATTTAGATTGGCATCCTGAAAATTCGCGGCCATCAGTACCGCCCCGGAAAGATCAGCCCCCACCAATTCGGCATCCTGCAAGTTCGCCTCTGAAAGGATTGAGCCCTGCAAGTTAGTCTGGTTCAGCCGTGCCTCGCTCAAATTGGCTGCGCTCATATCGCTGCCGCTCAGGTTTTGTCCACTGAGGTTGACCCCTTGCATGTCGGCGTCCCGCATTCCGGCTTCAGCCGAGGTGATGACGATGCGCCGTTTCTTTTTACCCTTATCGTCACTGTTATAGATGAAGCCTTTCGGCAGATCGACATCAATATCAATGTCCATTGTTTTACGCAGGTTATCCCGCACGGTTGCCAGTACCCGGTCGCGGAGTTCCCGCCCCAAATCTTTGATGTCCTCAAAATCACCCCGGTCACCACTGGGTTGTTCAGCCCGCAGCATCCCTTCCAGATAGGGTACAAGCTGGCTGACTGCCAGATGCACCTGCCCGACTTTGGCCGCTTCGTCGGCTTCCGCCGGGATGTCCAGCGCCAGTGCCTCGGAGATGTAGGTGTCTTCCGGGAACAGTCCAGTGATGCGTTCATGCAGGTGGCGATAGCTTTTGACGGCCATCTCGCCTGTGCCCTGATAAACCTCGGTTTCGTAAGCGCGCTGCACTGTACCCGCCAGCGTCTTCAGTGGGGGCAGGAACTGTCGCAGCCCCCGCCGTGTTTCGTCACTCATTGCCATGATCGTCTTTCCTTATTCCTTCGCTTATAGCTGTAGGTCTGTTTGCCTTCAGCCCGTTTCATCCGTTATTCATTAAGGGCATTCACACGCCCACACATCTGATGCTATCGTGCGCTGATCGCTCTCATTACGCCTTTGCATAACCGCTGTGTCTCTGTGGTTGATTTGTATGCGCCTTATACCGCAGTTTTAGCCGCGTTCCGCCTGCGATCATCCATTCACCCACGTTCGTCAAAACACGCGCCGCCAAACCGGGCTGGTAAATCTGTTGTGCCTGTAGCATCCGGTCAACTTCCGCTTCACGCATCAACTGTGCCTGACGATGAGCAATTTCGGCTGTTTCATGCTGGTAGTGCTTCACGATTTTCTTCTCCTGACTTGAACTCAGTCTCAAGGATTTTTAACGTTTCGGGACTGATAAACTGGCGCAGCGTCTTTTTGGCATAAAACAACCGTGATTTCACCGTGCCAATGCTACAATTCATAACTTCCGCGATTTCGTTGTATGCCAGATTTTCCTGCGAATACAGAATGAGCGTTTGGCGTTGAAGTTCCGGCAGTTTGTTGATGGCCTGTTGTACTTCCAGATGCAGCATCAACCAGTCGGTCATTTCTTCCGGCCCATTCCCATCATCGGTATGTAACGAAACCCACGCCTCGACAGGTTCTTCATCCAGCGACAGATGCTCGAAGCGCCGTCGTTTACGGAGCAGATCGTAGCAGCGGTTGCGGACGATACGGAACAGATAAGGACGCAAATTTTCCGGCGGTGAAATACGGTCAAGGTTCAGGTACAGCGCAATCAGCGAGTCCTGCACGATGTCATCTTCTGCATCGTGGGTGCCAATCAACCGCCACACGAACCGCCGGATAGGTGAATCCAGCAGCGATTGTAGTTCACCGAAGGCCTCCATATCGCCGTTTTGCGCCTGCCGGAGCAGGTCGATCTCTTGCTGGTCTTGCACCCTCATCCATCCTTTCTACTCCCTCTAACGAATGAAAAGCTGCACTTGTTCAAAATTGGTCAGGAGCAAAATTTTGGGACATCGGTTTGGAGAAAAAGGATACAATGAACATTAGCAGCAAAAGGGGATTTGCGTGATTGAAAAGCGGAAGGCATTTGCGTATGTCACACGGGGCAAACGACTGTTGGTGTTTGAACATCCTCATGCACCGGAAGCCGGGATTCAAGTGCCTGCCGGGACGATTGAGCCGGGTGAATCGCCGGAAGATGCAGTGCTGCGCGAAGCCCACGAAGAAACCGGACTGACAGCGCTGCGATTAGGCGCATTTCTGGGCGAACAGCGGCGGGACATGGCCGACTTCGGCAGGGAGGAAATCCATCACCGTTATTTTTATCAGGTGATCTGCGAACAGGAAACGCCGGAAAGATGGGATTGGGGCGAACGATTTCCGAGTGATGAACCGGATGTTGATTCTACGATGTTTCGCCATGTGTTCCGATTCTACTGGGTCGATTTGCCCGATGGCTCACCCGAAATGATCGCCGATCATGGGGTGATGCTTACCCGATTGCTACCCATGCTATAATCACTGACATATCTTTAAAGTAAACTGGCAACTTGAGTATGGAAGTTCAGCTTACTGATCATGCGAAAAAACAGTTAGCCTATCGAGATGTGAGCCAGGATCAGGCTATTGCCGTTGCTTTATCGCCAGACCAGCTTATTGAAGAAACTGATGTGCCTTCCATCGCGCAGTCTCGTGTGATTGAAGATGGCAAGACTTATCTTATTCGGGTGGCTTTCCGTGATGAACTCAATGTTCGGATTGTCATTACTGTTTACAAAACATCCAAAGTGAAAAAGTATTGGCAGGAGTAATCATCATGCAAATTCAATACGATCCCAGTGTGGATGTGTTGGTTATCAAACTCCGCGATGGAAAACCTGATGAGAGCGACGAAGTTGCACCGGGGATGATCGTTGATTTCGATGTGGATGGGCGTCCTTTGGCTATTGAGATTCTGAATGCTCAACGGCTCATCAGTCCAGATAATAAACTGGAATTACCTTTTCAACTTTCAGTAGGTGTGTAGAGCTTTAACTTGTGGGCATGATGCATCATGCCCCTACGAAAATACCGCATAATTCTTCAATGCTTGGCCATCAAATTCCCCGATTGCATCTCTCCACGCTGCCCGCTACCATATTCATTACTCATTACTCATTACTCATTACTCATTACTCGTTACTCACTATGAAACTACTCGTCGTTTGTGCATCGCTTGATCTGGCTCAGCCGTTTAGCGCCACACCCGCATGGTGGCAGTTGATGAAAGCCCTGTATGAAATCGGGGTAGATGTGGTCGCTACGCCCTATCAAGGGCCAGCCCTCGAATCGCTGTGGTGGCGGGCGGAGGCGAATCCCGCTAAATGGCAGGGGGATGCGTTCAAAGCGGTACGGGATGTAGCGCGGAAAATCGTTGGCGAAAAGCCACCTGTACAGTTGCCAGTTAGCAATCAGCAAGAACTCAAAACCCATAACCAACAACCCATAACCAATGATGATGAAAGCGCGAGTGATAAGCTGATTCGCCGCGCAGTGCAGACGTTTATTACCCCGTTGTGGCTGAAGCATCTCGACCGGATATTGATCAAACAACCGGATATTGATGCGGTGCTGGTGCTGACCGCGCCGTTAAATCACCTGATCGGGGTGGCGGCAGAAATTCAGCGGAAGCATGGAAAACCCGTTTTTTATTATGACGGCGATGTACCCGCCAGCCTGCCGAGCATGAGCGGATTCGCGTCCGGCTTTCGGATTTATCAGGGCGCAGACCCCGGCGAATACGCAGCGGTCATCAGCAACAGCAAAGGCGGTGAGGATGCGCTGAAAGCGTTGGGCGCGAAGGCCGTGCATACCGTGTTTTATGGCGCAGACCCAGAGGTTTTTAGCCCTGTTGATGTTCCGGCGCAGGACATCGACGTGATGTTTTATGGGCATGGGCGGGAGTATCGCCAGCAGTGGGTGGCGGACATGATCGCTGCACCATCGAACACCATGCCGGAGTCGCGCTTTGCTGTGCGCGGGACGAAATTAGGCGATCTGGGACGGACGGAACTGCTGCCCTATCTGAGCTTTAGCAAGTTGCGGGAATATGCCTGCCGGAGCAAAATCAATTTGTGCATTACGCGGCGGGCACATGCCAGCGTGTTCGCGTCGTCGTCGTCGCGCCCGTTCGAGTTGAGCGCGATGGGCTGCTGCATTGTGGCGAATCCGTATGAAGGCATCGAAACGTGGTTCGAGCCGGGGAAAGAATTATTCGTGGTGCATTCACAGGAAGAAGCCATTGACCGCTACAAGTATCTGCTGGGGCATGAAGCGGAACGCTTGGCGATGGGACAGGCGGCGCGGGAACGGGTGCTGAAGGAACATACTTTCCAGCATCGGGCGCGGCAGTTGGTGGGGATTGTAAAACAATACATTTAACCGCCAAGACGCCAAGCGGGAAGAGAAAAAGAGAAGAGATTGAACCACAGAGGACATAGAGTTTCACAGAGAGAAAATTCATAGCACCATCTTAATTGCTCAGGTGGGCGCAGCACGGTATTCTTTTCGCCACATCAGGAGGAAAAAACCATGCAGATTGATTACGCAGCGCGACAGGCAAAATTACGGGCGATTCAAGGGGCGGACGCGATTGTGCTCGTTCCCGGCTCGAATTTGTATTATTTCACGGGGTTACAATTCCATCTTTCCGAGCGTCCGACAATTGCGATTTTTACGCCGGATGGTCACTTTTCGATCATCATCCCGGAACTGGAAGTCACTAAACTGCACCAGCGACCGGATTTGGAAGGGCGGGCGTTCGCGTGGTCGGATACCGATGGCTATGCTGAGGCGTTCCGTCAGGCGGTGGAGGAACTCGGTCTGCGTGGGAAACGGTTGGGTGTGGATGGTTTGACGATGCGGGTGACTGAATGGCTGGAATTCCAGAAGGTTGACCCGACCATGCAGATTAGCGCGCTGGAACGGGAAATCATCGCTATTATGGCGCGAAAAACACCGGATGAAGTCGAGGCGATGCGGAAGGCGATTCGCATCAGCGAGGCGGCGCTGGACAAAATGCTGACGTGGGTTGAGCCGGGAATGACCGAACGGGCGATTGCTACACGGCTTTCGGAGGATTTGGGGGCATTGGGCAGCGAAGGCAACGCTTTTGAGCCACTCATCCAAACCGGGCCGAACAGCGCGCTTCCGCACGGCATGATTAGCGAACGGGCTTTGCAGCGCGACGAATTCCTGCTGGTGGATTTCGGCGGGCGCTACGAGGGCTATCCGGCGGATATTACGCGGACGTTCTGCATTGGGACGCCGACGGCTGAAATGCAGAAGATTTATGACACGGTGCGGGCAGCCAATGAAGCGGCGATCAAAGCGGGTGGGCCGGGCGTGCCAATGGGCGCGGTCGATAAGGCGGCGCGGGACGTCATCACGAATGCGGGTTATGGAGAATACTTCATCCACCGCACCGGGCATGGCCTGGGATTGGATACCCATGAACCGGTTCCCCAAATTGCGGCAGGCGTTGAAGATTTGCTGGAACCGGGAATGGTCTTCACCATCGAGCCAGGAATCTATATTCCAGGTATGGGCGGCGTTCGTATCGAAGATAATGTCGTCGTGACTGAAAGTGGGATCGACGTTCTGACGAGTTATCCGCGCAAATTAAACCTGGGGCGTTAGATCAGCACTTCCCTGAGGGTCGCGTTTCGGGTAGAAGTCCATTGCCGACGCTTCTACCCGAAGTCCTACTGCCGGAATCCAGTGCTTGCCGGAGCAGCAGCCTGGTTCATAAA